>CANQVA010000070.1 GCA_947627175.1 uncultured Ruminococcus sp. | reverse complement strand
AATTATTCATTCGTGCGCTGAATAAGCTCATAACTTGCAAGTCGGAAATTATTGCATCGTATGAAGATATTAAGGGTACGATCTTTTCAACGGAAGCACTTGAACAGGAGCTTGCAGAAATTACAAATAAAATGAAAAAGACAGATGAGAAAATGGCTGAATTGATCACGCAAAATGCATCCTTCGCTGTGGATCAAGCTGAGTATGATAAAAAATATGCAAAGCTGACAAAATTGTATGATTCTTTGCGGATGAGAAGAAATAATATTATTGCAGAAATCACAGAGAAACAGGAGAAAGAAAAGGATATGCAGCGTTTTCTTGAAAGACTGAAAACACTCGATGCTGTGACAGAATTTAAGGATGAGATCTGGATATTGCTGCTCGAATCAGTAACTATCCACAGTCAGGGAAATGTAGATTTCAAGTTTGTGGACGGGATGGTTATCAGTGTTGAACATGAAAATCATTGAGGGGGTGAAATTGAAATTACAGCTATTTTGAAAAACAAGCGTAAATTCGTCATTTTGCAGGGGGGTGAAGCCTAAAATTTAATTTTCACCCCCCTACACCAATTTTTCACCCCCTAAAATTAAATTTTATCAAGGGGGTGAAATTTTCTCTACACCTTCACCCCCAGGGGGTGAAAGATTAAATTGTATCATTTTCGGAGGGTACATATCGACGTAAAAAGTCGGATTTGGAAAGCCGTTGTCCTCAGCGAATTTCTGCAAAATCGCTTTCTGATTTGTGATACTGTTGCTCTCACCGTCAAGCATATCGTCCTGCGAAAGACGGCAATATAAAGCTGTAATCTTGTCTTGCATAATTTCCTCTCTTTCCGACAGATACAGCAAGCTATGTTTCTATTATAACTCATATCCCGAAAAAAGTCAATACACTGAAAAAATTTTCACATAGCTTGCTGTTATTTATTCATTTTCATCAATTTCATCGACGATTTTAGTTTCAATTTCACGCTTAATCAGACGTTCCAAAATGTCCGAAAAGCTCTGCTGAAAAGCAGGATTGAATTGAGTGTGCCATAAAATTTTTCAATTCGATATTTTGACCGGAGAAAATAAAAAAGCTGCGGAGCGGAGAACGCTCGCACAGCTTTTGAGTATAATTATGTGGTTAGTAATGCTACGGGTATTATTTTTCATAAATACTTGCGCAATCACCATCTGAACAATATACAGCAAATGAATCGAATTTTGGAGTAACGATATAAAAATCTTCGATTACACCGTCTATCTCAGAAAGTACAGTTATTATTTCATCAATATAACCTTCATATACCCAACCGTCAGATAATATCAAAAACAATTTTTGAATATTTCGGTTAATAAAGTATTGTTTTATATTGTCAAGTAAACTAAGCCAGTCATTGTCATATTGAAAAAACACTTTTTTCAGATCTTTTCTCAAATTCAACCAAAGATAATTAAAATGAACAGTAGGAAATTCTGTGTAGTCAGCGAATGAGTAATAAAACTTATTAAGCACCTTTTGATAGTCAATTTTAGAGTACTCATAGAAACGACTTCTATCTACTCCATATTCTTTTACAATGTCCTCTATTTCAATTCTGCTCCAATATCGTACAGGTTTTTTCCTTTGTTCTTCCCATTCCATAATAATATCCCTCCTAACAATCCAATTGCTTACTTTCACTTTTAAATTATATCACACCTTGTCTGAAAAAGCAAGCCCATTTCCGAAAAAAATCCCCTTATAACCACCGTCATCATCAACAAAAATTAAATTTTGAAACTACGCAAGAGGTAGAATCATCATGAACAAATTGTAAATTCTTGTGAATTTCTTTGACAAAAACCGAAATTTGTCGGTTGTATAGTAGGAGAGTATTTTTAAGAGCCAAAAAAGCAAAAAAATCCGCTGAAATGCGGATACAAGTAAGAAACCCCAAAAATGGACAAACTCATATTGCAAGCACGGTGGATTGTGCCGCATTTTGGAAAATGCGGACAAATCCACGATGCTTGTCAGGGGGAAAATTCCCCCTGAAACCCCCGAAAGAAAAAGACTGCCGAGGCAGTCAAAATTGAAAGGAGATTTTATGACGAAAGCAGAGAAAAATTACAGGCGTGACTACGGTCACAAGGATAGCGAAGAACTTGCCTTGAATTACAGCCGTGACAGTCTGAAAGAAGAACTTGACAACGTGCTTGAAACGGTCAATCCTGATGATTTGACAGAGGACGAAAAGGCGTATCTGAACGACAGAAAACAGCGAAAAAATCACACGCTGAATATCCGCTTTAACGACACAGAATGGGAGCAGATTTGCAGACAGGCTGAACTGCTCAAAGTGAAGAAGTCCAGCTATGTCCGTGAATGTGCAAAAGCAAGCCATTTTCTGATGATAGACCAGAATGATATGGAGGACATCATCGGAGCAATCAGAGGACTTTCAGCGAATGTGAATCAAATCGCCCTCAGAGCCAACAAAAACGGGAAAATTTACGATGAAGATATTGCTGAGATGAAATCAAAATTGGAGGAAATATCGTACCGCTCAGTATTGCTTCAAATGCTTCCTGCATGACAGTATCATCACAG
>CANQVA010000069.1 GCA_947627175.1 uncultured Ruminococcus sp. | reverse complement strand
AAGTTTTGTTTAAGAAAGAGAAATTTGAGCAATTTCTGGCAGAGTCAACTGCAATTTAATATGTAAAGTAGTAGAAAAGGGGGCACAAATGTGGTACAATAACCATGCTAGGGCTCTCTTTTTTGAAAGGAGACAAAGCTATGAGTGAGAAAAGACGAGATAATCGCAATAGAATTCTTCACGAAGGAGAGTACCAGAGAGCAGATGGACGTTATCGTTTTAGATATGTAGATATTCATGGAAATGAAGGGAATTTATATAGTTGGCGTTTGGACCATAATGATCCTATACCTAAAGGAAAGAAAATGGAGCTTTCTTTAAGAGAAAAGGAAAAACAGCTGGAACAGGATATGTTTAACGGACTTGTTCCAGGAGGTGGAGGACTTACAGTTCTTGAATTAGTGGAGAAATATGTAAGTCTTAAAATAGGGGTCAGACAGAGTACTTATGCTGGTTATAAGACGGTAATTAATCTGCTGAAAAAAGATGATTTTGGCAAAAAAAGAATCGACAAAGTGAAATTATCGGATGCGAAAGCCTGGTTGATCAAGCTTCAGAGGGTAGATGGAAAAGGTTATAGTTCAATTCATACTATCCGGGGAGTATTAAGACCGGCATTTCAGATGGCGGAAGAAGATGACTTGATTCGCAAAAATCCATTTGGCTTTGAACTGGTCAATGTTATTGTGAATGATAGTGTGAGAAGAGAAGCTGTCACAAGAAAGCAGGAGCGGGAATTTCTAAGATTCATAAAAGAAGATGCGCATTTTTGCAAGTACTATGATGCAATATTTATTCTCTTTAACACAGGACTTCGTATATCAGAGTTCTGTGGGCTTACAAAATCAGATTTGGATTTTAAAAACAAAAGAATACGGGTAAATCATCAATTACAGAGAACAAGTCAGATGCAGTATATCATTGAAAAGCCTAAGACAGAAAGTGGCGAGAGATATGTTCCAATGTCTGATGAGGTGGTGGCTTGTTTCAAGAGAATACTTAAGGACAGGGTCAATCCCAAAGTTGAACCGATGGTTGATGGAATGACAGGATTTTTATTCCTTGATAAGAATGATATGCCTATGGTGGCATTACATTGGGAAAAGTATTTCCAACATATTCGGGAAAAGTACAATAGCATATATAAGGTTCAGATGCCGCCGATTACACCACATGTGTGTCGCCATACATTTTGTTCTAATATGGCTAAGTCGGGAATGAATCCGAAGATGCTTCAGTATATTATGGGACACTCGGATATCAGTGTTACGATGAATACCTATACTCATGTTAAATTTCAGGATGCACAGGAAGATTTTCAAAAAGCAATTAATTCATAATGACCTGATGAAAATGAGAGAAAAATGGCTGAATGCCAGTATTTATCTTAATCCCCAATTTCTTACCTGTCGATTCCCAATGGCAGATTTGCCTTTGGTACAGACTTGAAATTTACCAAAGTTTTTACCAAAATTGATGACAAAAATATGCAAAGATATGCCAAAATATGCCAGAATAAGTGAAAAATGAAGAAAGGTAAAAAGGCTTGAAAAGCCCGAAAATACTGGAAATATGAGAAAAATCAAGATTTTATTTGTTTGCCACGGCAACATCTGCCGCAGCCCAATGGCAGAATACATTATGAAAGATTTAGCAAAAAAACAAAACCGCACAGCCGACTTTGAGATCGCCTCTGCGGCGACCAGCACAGAGGAACTGGGTAACCCGGTTTATCCGCCTGCCAAAGCCGAGCTGCGGCGGCATGGCGTCAGCTGCGAAGGCCATCACGCAAGGCAGGTGACACGTGCGGATTATGAATATTATGATTATCTGATCGTGATGGACAGCATGAATGTCCGGAATCTAAAACGCATTATCGGCAGCGATCCGCTTGGAAAAGTGAGTAAACTGCGCGATTATACGGATACGCCGGGGGATATCGCGGATCCGTGGTATACGGGCGCATTTGACGAAGTATATGGGCAGATTTTGGACGGCTGTATGGCGCTTTTGCAGAAATTTCATAAAAAAGACACAAATGTCTGATAGAATAAGCGATATATGCATAATGGAGGAAAAAATATGAAGAGAAAACTATTTGCCGGACTGCTGGCGTTTGCCATCGCATGGCTGCCCGCGGCGGAGTCGGCGTCTGTTTACGCCGCGCAGCAAAACGAGCCGGCGGAGATTCCGGAATTGGAAGCCGGAACGTATGTAAAGGGCGAGGCGCTTGTGTCCATGACGACGACAGAAGCCGCGGCGCTTACAAAAGAAGGCAGCGTGAGCTTTGATAAAGATATTCAGGTTGTGGACTGCTGGGATTTTGGCGCGGCGGAGGGAGAGCCGTCAGAAGGCGTACAGGATTATGTGGCGCTGCTGAAGTCGGAAAAATATACGACAGAAGAATTGATGGAGATCGCGTCCGAGCGGTATTATGTGGATGAAGTCAGCCCGAATAGCTATGCAACACTCTGCAGTAATACAAACGATGAATTTTCCGCATATCAGTGGTATCTGGATGGGGAGGACGCGATCAGCGCAAACAGTGAAGGGGTGCGGTATTCAAAATCATCTTTGAAAACCGGAAACAACGCGGTTGTCGCCGTTGTCGATACGGGCGTAGATTATACCAATCCCGAGCTGCAGTCTTCCATGTGGGAGAATCCTTATAAGGGAAAGGGGCTGCAGGGGACCTGCGGTTATGATTTTGCGGATAAAGACGACGATCCGTTGGACGAGCATGGGCATGGGACGCACTGCGCGGGCATAATCGCGGCGCAGACAAATAACGGGGCAGGGATCAGCGGGCTCTGCGACGCAAAGATCATGGCTTTAAAAGTGGTAAACAGTAATGATGAAAAACTTGAGACGGCGAGCATTGTCGCCGCGTTTGAATATATTGTCCGCGCGCAGTCGCTGGGTGTAAACATCGCGGCGGTCAACTGTTCCTGGGGCGGCGGATATGACGTTGGAAATCTGTTGGAAAGCCTTATCAATA
>CANQVA010000068.1 GCA_947627175.1 uncultured Ruminococcus sp. | reverse complement strand
TGAATTGACCCCAAAAAGTTAGACAAACTTTTAAAAGAAAATTTATACAAAGCGACTAAGAAAAATCTTGGTCGCTTTTGTTATGCAGAATTGAGCCTGTACGCAATGGGCGACAAACCATCAAGTTTGAGCTTAATACGCTTTGTGTTGTACCATTCAATATAATCTTGTAGCTCGGAGATGAAGTGTTCAACAGAGTCAAATTCCTGTAAATAAAGAAGTTCTATTTTCAAAATTCTGCACAGGCATTGTCAAAGCAATTTCCTTTTCTTGACATAATTTGTCTTATGCCTTTATCTTTGAGCATTTTCTGGTAATGCTTGTGTTGATACCTTCATTCTGCATTCTTTCCACAACCATAATCTTGAAATCCGGTGTGTACTTCTTATTGGGTTTACTTTTAGACATAAAAATGTCCCTTTCGTTAGATTTGATTTTGGTATATTTATATTATACCACATTGTATAATAAAAGGAGAACATTTCACTTGTTCCGCAGTTATTTTTATACAAATAGTAAATTTTTATTTATTTGGTTCGTGTGTGTGATTACAATCTGTTTTTGTAAAAATTTTCATCCGACGTTCTCTTCGGTTTTAGATTTTTCCGACATTATTTCGATTTTTACAGTAAGTTCAATTTGCTCCTCATAAGAAAGTGTTCTGAATGCATTCAACAATCTATTTTCATAACCGTTAATTTTGCTTATATTTGAATGTAAAATTAAGGATTTATTTTTGTATTCTTTAATAGATGTATTCTGAGTTACGAGTTCCTGAACTCTTTTAGATGCCTCTTCTTTTTCATTCGGGGCAAGCTGACGGTAGTTCTCAAGCAGTTCCTGCTCATCATTTTTCAGTGTGACAGTTTGATTTTCTTCTCTTCCTAATAAAGCATCTGTAGTACAGTTTAACTCATCTGCTATTTTGCAAAGAATATCAACACTTGGATTGCCACCATTTTTCCAGTTACTCGTATTACCTTTTGACAAACCAATTTTTTTTGATAATGCTGTTGGATTCGTCTTATTGTTTTTACAAAGTTTTTCAAATAGTGAATAATTCATAAAAATACCTCCTGCTTTTTGGCTAATATTCATAAAATTTAATTATAATGAACTTTTTTTTTATTAAATTTGCTTGACAGTTGAATTAAAATGTATTATAATATAAATAGTGGTAATATTAGAGGGCATAAAAACCCATATTTCATTTTATCACAAATATCTTGAAAAGTAAACAGAAAGGAATGATTTTTTATGAATGAACTCAAAGTATTTGAACAGCGAGTTCGGTAAGCTTGAAATCATGATGATTGACGGAAAGGAATATTTTCCGGCTATCCAATGTGCTAATCAAAGACATTCAAATATAATGTACGTTGCATTTACCGAGCTTTGTGTCTTGCCTATATATTGGGATTTTTTCATGATTTTGAAGTTCTTGAAAACTGGATTTTGAATAATCAGACACATGAGGAAATTCAAAGTTATATTGAACTTGCACTTGAAAATAAGTATATTCTGCAAAGAATCGAAAGAAATAATTTGTATAACAAAGCTGAAAAACTTCGTTCGCTTTTTTTAACATGATTTCAATATTAAAAATTCAATCTTGTGCTTGTTGCACACAAGCAGAAAAAAATTTATATAAAAGTTTGTTGAATTATGGAGCTTGATTTTAGGACTAATCAAGTATATACTGGAGCTGCGGACAGAAATGGTATAAAATACGACAAATAATTACATTTTTATTATTAAATATCTGTCTGCAATATGATAATCTTATTGTAATATATCTTTTTTGTCCGCAAATATATATGAAAGGAAATATTATGATAGATTTTAAATCAAAGATATTCATCAGAAGTCAGAATGCTATCGGTACAGAAATTGCATCTGAACTTTCAGGAAACATATGTGCAATAACACGCCGGAATATTTCATCTGAAATATTTGAAAAAAATAATGCCGTTCTCATTGACACTACCACAGATGATATGGAAGAAACTCTTGAATCATTCATTCTAAGTGGAAAAACAAGTGCAAAAATATTTGTTCTGACAAGTGATGACAAATCGTTTATTTTCGATAAAAACGGTGTGTTGTTCATTTCAAAAAGTCTTGGAACAGAAAACATCTGTGAACTCATCAGATACTGTCTGAACGTCGGAAATCCCTGCAAACAAGCTGAAAAAGCCGCTTCTAACGTTCTTCTGCATATGGGATTTCAGGCGAACCTCAAAGGTTACAGATATATTATTGAAATTATTTCAGTGGTAATCGAAAATCCGGAACTTATTTACAGTTTCATTCAGAAACTTTATCCGATAGTTGCTGAAAAACATGGTGTAACACCAATAAGTGTAGAACGGTCGGTCAGACATTCCATTGAACTGACCTATGACAGAAATTACAGGAAATTCGAGGAATTTTTCGGCTATCCTCTTCAGAAACCGACCAATACGGAGTTTATATCATTCTGTGCCGAAAAAATCAGAATGGAACTGCTGTAAATCTTTATAACCTAATACGTTCTTTTATAACAATTTCAGGACAAACGTGAATTTTAGTTGTATAATAACATATATCAACTATATTATACACAAAGGCGGTTATATTATGATAAAAATTCACCTGTCACGAATACTCGGCGAAAAACGTATAACTCAGGCGGAACTTGAACGTCAGACCGGTATAAGACCTTCGACAATAAACGACATCTACAACGAAATTGCCGAACGCCTTAATATCAGTCATCTTGACCGAATCTGCGAATACCTCGAATGTGACATAACAGACTTGATTGAATACATTCCGGACAAACAAAAGAAAACCGGTGCATTTCTCATCAGAGAACAGCACAAAAACTACAAAAAATAATCCCTTAAACAATATTAAAATGCTCCTTAATGACTATTTAAAAGGTCTTTAAGGAGTATTTTTTATATGCACAAAATGAACTGTTATGTTATATGGCAATTGTAACCTTATGCAAGTTAATACTATGTGTATGTCTTAGTTTTTACACTCTGTAAATTTTTCAGACTTATTTTTGCATTTTGCGTGCAAATTTTTTGTATTTTGCGTGCAAAGCTACA
>CANQVA010000067.1 GCA_947627175.1 uncultured Ruminococcus sp. | reverse complement strand
ATTTTTCTTTCGTCAAAATTCCGGAATTTACCATCTGCAAACGGCGTTGAAATTCCTTGTCTGTGTCTTCAAGAACACTGTCGCCCCACGTGTATATGATTTTGGCGTTATTTCCCGATATACCGCCGATTTTCGCATACACTGATACTGCATAGAACAAATCATTTATTGCAGTTTCAAGGTTACGCTGAATCGCTGAAATCTGAGTGTAGGAACGCTGTTTTGAAGTCTTTATTTCTTCTGCCGTTTTCTCGACGGTCTGAGGGTCTGACAATGTCCCATAAGCCAGACCGCAGTTAAATTCAATCCGCTGCAAAATTCTGTTAAAATAATTAAACTGTGCGGAATCACGGATTTCCGGCGAAAAAATATTATAGAAATTTCCGTCAAGATTGTCCACATCATACTTTCTGTAAATGCGATTTTTCCGCTTAGGCAGGGCATTTTCTTTAATCATATCCATACTGACATCAAGTGCTGTTTCCTTTGACTCATATTCCCATTCAATTCTCGCCCACTGTTCGTCGGCTTGCCTTATCAGGTCGACGGCACGGGCATAAACTGAAATTCCAAGTGGTGAATCAAGGTCAATATCATTCGCTGACGGTACACGAAAATATGAAAACAGCGGTTTTGTGACGTTTGTAAAAGTAATATTTCCAACAAGAACAAGTCTGTCAAACTGCGGAATATAGGCATTTGCCTGATTTTCATCACAATGAAAATACCACGAAATAAATTTTTCTTTCGTCAAAATTTCGGCATTTACCATCTGCAAACGGCGTTGAAATTCCTTGTCTGTGTCTTCAAGAACACTGTTTGCCTCGGTTATTGCACTGCACATCGAATCACCGTCAATAAAATTTAAAAGATATTTGACAAAAAAGAATTTTTGTGGTATTATAAAATTGGTACGAAAACAAAGTACCAAGCAACTTAAAAAGTTAAGATATGCAGTTTTACAATCGAATCGTATTGTATGTAAAATCTTAGGCGTAAAAAGTTGTTTTCGCCCTCTCACAGGGGGCGTGGATTGAAATATAGTTGCTCTGATTCCGTTAAGAATGTCATTTCGAGCTTTTCGGACGCTAAACCTGTTGTGTTTCTTTATCGTTGCAATGAAACTTGCAGCGGACGGGTCAATAATTATGTGCTGAATTTTATAGCCGTCTGCAAGTTTTTCAAGTTCACGAGTATCTTCAAGAACATTGTTTGTCTCGGTGATTGCACTGCACATCGAATCACCGTCAATAAACTTTAAAAAATATTTGACAAAAAGGGATTTTTGTGGTATTATAAAATTGGTACGAAAACAAAGTACCAAGCAACTTAAAAAGTTAAGATATGCGGTTTTACAATCAAATTGTATTGTATGTAAAATCTTAGGTGTAAAAAGTTGCTTTCGCCCTCCCTTAGGGGCGTGGATTGAAACTGCATAGGAGTAATCACGTTTCTTTTCAGTGAATCAATTGTTTTTCCGCAGAAAGCAAAATTTTCACTGCTAAAATTTTTCATGCTCCACAGCACAAATCCGAGAAGTGGACAAAATAAGAATATTATGGTATAATAGAAGAAAAAACACAAGGAGATGTTGTAAGAACCATGACTATGTAGTACTTATATTCTCGGTAATACAGGAAAAAAGCGTCCTTATTACAATAGGCAATACGACAAAAAATACAAGTTCTTTTTCATTTTGATTAGCAAGTTGATTAGCAAAGTGATTAGCACAAAAAAGAATTGATAAAAAATCTGACTGTAACACACCACAAAATTTTGTGCTGATTGATTTTTTTCTTTGACTTTTATGTTCGTCTGTGTTATAATTATCGTAAGAAATATTTCAAGAGGTGAAACAAAAATGAGTAAAAGCAACAGGAAAATCCGGAAAGTAGAATTAGACGGCAGAGAGTACTATGGTTACGAACTGGACAAGGCAGTTTACGGAATCAGAAAACGGCTCTACGCTGAAACAGAAGAAGAACTGCAACAGAAAATCCGGCAGGCAGACAATGACCGATTTCAGTCATTGCTTAATGGTCTGCCGTCCAAGCCGACACTAAAAAATTATGCAGAGTTGTATTTCAAATACAATATTGGCACGGTTTCTGTCACGGAACTGAAAGCGGAAATTCTGCTTGTGAAAAATGCTGTGTACGGTTCAGCGATTGACATTGATGTCCGGAATCTGACACACGAAAAATTGCAGGAGTTTTATGAAACACTCTCTGAAAAATATCACGGTGATGATATTGAAAGACTGCACGAGATACTGAAAAAAATTTTTGTTGTTGCAGAAAGAACAGGCGTGAACGTTCCGGATTTGGAAAATTGGCAAGTTCCCGATAAACAGGACGAAAAAATTCAGAAAGATGTTCTGACCGAGTATGAATTAAAAGTCCTGCTTGATACTTGTCTGACTGTTCACAAGCAAAATATGTGGGGAATTATTTTTTCTCTGTACACAGGAATTAAATTTTCGGAAGTCATGAAAATCCGAAACAGTGATTTTCACTTTAAAGAACAATTCGTGCTGTCCAAAAACTGCCTTGTGCCAATGAGTGATGAGTGTATGAACTGGCTTGAACAAATGATTCCGGAAAAAGCGTTCAGCGGTCAGAAAAATCAGAAAGAGTATGTAACAAAACTTTACAACAATCCCGAACAGCGTAAAATTTTTGTCAAAGGCTGGCTTGAACAGAATCCTGACGAACTCTTTTTCACGAATAGAAACGGCAATCCCGTCCGGTATGATACAGCAACCAAGTTACTCCGTTCTGTGGTAAGTCAGTGCGGTTTGTCAAAAAATATTACTCTTATTCTTCTGCACAAATCATTCATTGCAAAAGAAATTAAAAATGGTGTCAGCAAGAAGGAACTACGCAAGCGTTACGGCTATTGTGATGGTCACAGATTCAGTTAATTTTTTTACAGCGTGACAGTAATGTTTTTTTGTGTTACAATGTAACCGTTACAAGTGATAAATTCAAGAAAAATTTCAATGAAAGGATTATAAAAATGGCAAGAAAACGAAAGGAAAATCCGGAGATTAACTATGTGGAAACGTCCAAAGGAAGATGGTATTTTGCATACA
Source organism: uncultured Ruminococcus sp. (assembly GCA_947627175.1). GTDB lineage: Bacteria > Bacillota > Clostridia > Oscillospirales > Ruminococcaceae > Ruminococcus. The sequence continues at coordinate 17 of CANQVA010000067.1, read as the reverse complement.
ACTACTACGACAGCGAT
>CANQVA010000066.1 GCA_947627175.1 uncultured Ruminococcus sp. | reverse complement strand
GTTGTAAATTTGTCATATTACTAATCCCTCACCCAAAAAGATGAGGGATTATTTTTTTAGAATTAGCGTCTCTGTTTTGCCCATTCAGTCAAGGCGGCAACGAAGAGGGAATTTGTCGGAATGTCATATTCACTTTGCAATGTGTTCCCGAATACCGTGCTTGCAAATTCAGTGTCACGGTGAACATATCCCCTATGTATGGCAAATCTTATTGCACGTTCAACTGAATCTGAACTTCTGTTGAATGCCACGGAAATCTCAGGATAGATATATTTTGATAAATTAACAGAAATGTCATTACTTTTTAGACAAATGTCAATTGCTTTCAAAAGATAATAATATCCTTTATTATTCGGTGAAATTCCCAGTTTCATTAAAGCACTTGAAACAGATTTTTCTAAATTGCTCATAAAATCACTCCTTTCATATAATCTATAATAATTGTATCATGTATTTTTTTGAAAATAAATAGCGACCTATATCACCTTTGTCGAAAACGCAGAATTTGACTGTAGAACTTTCAGACAAATATCGGCATTTTTTGTGCATATAAACAAAAATATAATAAATATAACAAATCATGAAATAAAAAAGCTACAAACACGTCATTTAGCGTATTTGTAGCTCTTTGTTTAAATTTTTTTCAATACAGACAAAACGTTGTCATACGGAATATTGCGGGTTTTTTTGCCGCCTGATGCGAACCAGAACGCAATTAAGCCAATTACTAATGGTGCGGCGATTACAGGCACAACAAGCATCGGGTCAAGCTGAATGGCATCTGCCGATACTAAAACCGTTCTTGCGTAAATCGTTTCGATTCGGTGCGCCCTGATTAGCAATCGGTGTGTGTTGATTCCGTAGGGCGTGCAGGTCATTAGTGTGACATAGTCTTTTTGCGGAACTATCGCCAATTTGTCGACTTCTTCCGGCAACACAATCAGAATTTCTTCCACTTCATAAGTGAAAATTTGGTCAAGAACTGTGATTGTAAATACATCACCTGTCACTAACTGGTCTAAATCGGTGAAAAGCCTTGCAGAAGGCAATCCCCTATGTGCGGAAATGACAGCGTGCGTATTTTCACCACCGACCGGAAAACTCGAACCTTTCAGGTGTCCGGCGGCAATGTTGAGAACGCCCTCGCTCGTGCCGTGATAAATCGGCAATTCTACTTGTATTACTGGAATGGTAATATATCCCATAATTCCGGTGCCGGTGATGTCAAGGATTTTGTCGTAATTCGGGACTTCGTCGGGGTTTGACAGCGGTGCATAGACTTCCGCTAACTTTGCGTTGTAGTCGTGTGCTTCAGCGAGTAATTCCTCCGCTTTGCCGTCATCGAGTTCCGCAACAACTTTGTCATAGCTTGCGACGGCACGGCTCTGCGTGTGGGAATTCCACCAATCGCTGACAGTGGGGTAAAGCATAATGCCCAACCCCACCATCAAAACCGCCGTCAGAAAGAACGTCGAAAACGAGAACTTACGTTTCTTCATTCATAGTCATCTGCGAATTATTCTTTTGTCATTCTCTTCTTGGTGATGAGCATCACGCCGGCAACAGCCACAAGAGCACCACCGCCGAGATAGAACAGTGTAGTACCGATACCACCGGTGCTTGGGAGAACTGCACCTTTTTCATTGGTAATCTTCATGCTTACAGTACCAGCATTAACATTACCGTTTTCTTTATCAAGTTTCAGTGCTGTTAAAACATCGCTTGCAGCTGTATGACCGCCAGCCTCTTTGTATTTCTGGTCATTTACAGTTGTAGCTGTAATGGTAAATTTCTTATCTGCCATTTTGTTATAACCAGAAGGTACAACAGTTTCTGTAAGGAAGTAAGTTCCATCATCAAGACCTACAAACTTAAATGTACCATCTGCACCAGTTCCTACTTCGCTGGCTGAATTTTCGTCTTTCACCCAACCTGTTATTTTACCATCCTTTGAAACAGTAGCATATTCCTTGTTAGCATCAGATCCTCTGTAAAGTTTGAATTTAGCCTGTTTTGCACCTGAAGCCTCAGCTGTAGTACTTTCATCGCCGAGGTACTTAGTAACATCAAGTTCATATGTGAACGCAATTACTGTTTCTTTCGGTGTCTTACCTGTATCCTCAGGTTTTTTCTTTCCATCGCCCTCATTATTAGGATTGTTGGAATATTCAAGGTCAACTTCATTTTCCTGACCGTTTAAACCAATTACAGCATCAGCAGTAAGTGCAGCATGATATTCAACCATTACCTTAGAGGTACTTGAAACATCAACTTTCTTTTCACTACTTGTAGCAGCCAAAATGTCCATAAATTCAAGTGTAAAGCCCGTGTCTTTAGTAGCAGCCTCATTTTTAGTGAGTGTCAATGTGTAGCATGATGGGTCAATCTTTTTGCCATCAATGGTAACTGTAAAGTCATTGGCATCAACTGTCTCATCTGTATTAGTGTCAAGAATTTTGAAAGTTCCCTCAGTGAATGTATCAGTAAACTTGTAGTAGTAGTGGTCGTAATCGGCAAGCGTGTCAGGCATTGTTCCATAAAGACGGAATGTAATGTCTTCAGCTATGGAGAAGTCACCTACATCGTTGAACTTTTCAGTATAGGGATTTGTAAGAACACTGCCATCTTTACCTTCCCAGCTAACTTCTTTAACATTTTCAAGGATTTTCTTATCAACAGTAGGGTAGGAGCTTTTAGCTGTTGGAGTAAGTGTTTCTCCGCCAGCAACCTGAAGAATATACCTTGTCTTTGCACCCTCACCACTAATTGCAGCGGTATCCTGAACAAGATAATAACCTTCATCGCCCTCAGTTATAGTTATAACATTGCTACTTTCTGCTTTGAAATTAGCTTCGTCTTTCAGTGCACCTGCAATTGCATCTGCAAATGCCTTTGCAACTGTATTATCCGTTGTGCTGTACTTACCCAGAGCATTAGCAATATCTTTTGCTTCTGTCAAGTCAGCAAAAGGTGTTTCTCCACCATCATCTGTTATAGCCTGAATTTTTGCTAAAACACCACCAGTAAGTTTGCTCTGATCGATGCCATCACCCCATACAACATTGGAGATTACATAATTAGCACCATCTTTGCTTACAGAACCACCTTCACCAGCTTTGAAAATCTGCCAAGCACCATAAGAATGAGTTGCATCATCCTTTTTCGTAATAGTGATTGTCGTATCTTCCGCACTTGCCGTGAAAACGGTTGCGGACATCGGGACTGCTACGCAGGCAGCGAGCGAGAGG
>CANQVA010000065.1 GCA_947627175.1 uncultured Ruminococcus sp. | reverse complement strand
GTTATGGTAAACTTATTATACCATATCTCGGTTGGAATTTCTATTTTTTTGGGTTCATATCATTTTAACACATACAGTCAAGAGTTTTTTTCAACTTTTTTCAAATTTTTTTGTTGTGAATGGTTGTGAAGTTGTCCGATTCAATCGGCAACTTAATCATTATACCACTTCCGAACGATTTTGTCAAGCGTTTTTTTATAATCTTTTCAAAAAAACTTCTGAAAACTATTTCCCAAAGTCCAAAAACGTATTTTTTCAAGATTTTTCCGCTTTTCGTCCGACGGTTTTATTATTATATCACTTTTTTCGGTTTTTGTCAACTAAAATATTCACCTAATTATCAATATAATTTTTGTGCATTTTGCTATTTTTCTCATATTGATTTTTAGTTCCATAAGTGATATAATTATTATGTATTTTTTTAAAAAAGGAGTAAAAAATGATATATCAGGAAAAAAGCACGTCAAGTACCACAAATATAAAACGTCTGAAAATGTCCATGATTATTGGCTATACTCTTATTGTCATCGCTGCAATTATTTTTGTTTCAATTATTGCCGTAAAGAAAACAGATAGTGTACTTAAAGATAAAGTTAATTCAATGGTTTCGTCGCTGAATGTACAGATGAAACTTAATATGGACAGTTATCTTTCACGTATGGAAACAATCGGCACACTTGCCTTTGCTTCCGAAGAAGCATATACATATGATGCCACTGATGAAAACAACGACGAATATGAGGCACTTAATACTGAAAAAATTATTTCTGACAAATTATACAGCCTGTGCATTATGGAAAACTTTGTTGATTATGGTATTGTATACAGAAATAACCACACTGTAGGAAAAATTTCAAACGGTACTATAAATCTTTTCGGTGAAAATCTTTTTTCAGACCTTAATTCTATGATTACACGAAAAAGAACAAGCGACGGCTGGTCGGCAGGTTACAACGACGATTTCAGGCGTATATACTATGTAAAGAAAATCCATGAAAACGCCGTTCTCGTTATTTCGTTCTATATAACTGAACTTGAAAATGTTTTTGACAATCCCGAAACACTCAGCGATATGAGCATAAGGCTTATAAACCGTGACTTCAATATTATTTATTCTTCCGTAAACGATGAAGTCGGCAAAACTCTGCCGTCTGACATAATGAAACGTATTTCAGGGCATACTTCAGCAACGTTTATGGACAACAAGTATCTTATTACAATAAATTCATGCGAAGAAGAATGGTTTGTCATATGTTCTATACCAACAAAAATTATTCTCAAAGAAAAAAATGAAATGCAATACTATATATACATGGCTGCATTTGTTGCCGCTCTGCTTTCCATACTTTTAAGCATACAACTTTCTGTAAAACTGACAGAACCCGTCCGCAATGTTGTTTCACAACTTGACACAAAAGCCCATATTGACCAGCTTACCGGAATTTTAAACAAAATTTCATTTCAGGAATTTACTGACAACCGCCTTAAAAATTCCTTGTCAATCGAACCTCATGCACTGATTCTTATTGACCTTGACAATTTCAAGGGAATAAACGACACACTCGGTCATGCTTACGGCGATAAAGTTCTTGCAAAAGTAGGTGCAATAATGCGTGCATCTTTTTCTTCAGAGGATTTTCTTGGACGTATAGGAGGCGACGAATTTTGTATACTTATAAATACATTGCCTGAAAATAATACTTCATATGAAGATTTTGTTTCCTCAAAATGTGAAAAACTCTGTACGGCTTTCCGCAATAACTACACCGGAAAAGACGGAAAATACAAAGTATCCGCAAGTATAGGTGTGTCTTTATTTTCTCAGCACGGAACGACTTTTGATGAACTTTATGCGGCTTCCGATAAAGCATTATACAAGTCAAAACAAAAAGGAAAAGACAGATATACTTTCTTTAATCCGGAGGAAAATTATGATGAGAAAAAATAAACGTATTATATCATTTATTTGCGTGTGTGTACTTTTATCTTCAACTGCCTGCGGAAATAAAACGACAATAAAACAACACAACAAACAGACTGAAATAACTCTTTCATGGTGGGGCAACGATGCAAGAAATGAATATACTATTGAGGCGGTGGAAATTTTTGAAGAACTTCACCCCGATATAAAAGTAAAATGCAGTTATTCTGAATGGTCAGGATATGAAGCAAGAAGCCGTGTTCAGATGCATTCCGCAACAGAAGCCGATGTTATGCAAATCAATTTCAGCTGGCTTTCAGAATATTCTCCCGACGGTACGGGTTATTATGATATTTCCACTCTTTCCGATATAGTAAATCTTGACTTTTTTTCCGACAGTGAACTTGATTACGGAAAAATAAACGGTAAACTCAATGCCATACCTATTGCTATGAATTCAGAAACGGTTTATATAAATAAAACGATTTACGAAAAATACGGTCTTGACATTCCGTCTACATGGGACGACTTGTTCAATGCCGCAAAAGTAATGAGTAAAGACGGCATATATCCAATTTCAGGTGCTTTAAAATCAATGTGGCTGTATATACTTTCGTATACTGAACAGAAAACAGGAAAAACATTTATTGACAGTGACGGTACACTTAATTTTGATGAGGACGATTTGAAAATAATGCTTGATTTCTATGTACAGCTTGTAAATGAAAAAGTTATTCCTCAGTTTGAATATTTCGACAGACTTAATATAGATAACGGAAATTATGCAGGTGTTGTAGCGTGGGTAAGCGATGCAGTAAATTATTGTGGTTCTGCAATTGACAACGGGTATGAAATAATAGTAGCAGACTATACTGCCGATACCCCTGAAAACTGCGGAAAAGGCTGGTGTGCAAAACCTGCGACAATGTACGCAATAAGCAGAAACACAACACACCCCGAAGAATCTGCCATGCTACTTGATTTTCTGCTGAATAGCGAAGAAATGGCAGGACTTCAGGGAATAGAAAAAGGTATCCCTTTAAGTTCATCTGCAAGGAAATATCTCGAATCCGAAAACTTACTTACCGGCATTCAATACGATGCCTCCGTGAAAATGGAAAGTAATGATTCAATGAAACAGATGAACCCTTTTTCTGAAAATGAAAATCTTATTGATATGTTTGCGGAATCGTGTAATGTCGTTTTATATGAACGTTCAACATCAGAGGAGGAGTCAAAAAAACTCTATGAAAAAATGAAAAAAGAATATCAGAAACAGAAAAACAGTTAATAATTATTTTTTACAAAAAGAAACAGCACATGAAGTGCTCAGCCTGTCAAAAAAGTCCACAAATAAGCATAGTTGAAACGAAATCAGGACGCAAAAAACGGAATAAATATCGGT
>CANQVA010000064.1 GCA_947627175.1 uncultured Ruminococcus sp. | reverse complement strand
GTGACGAGCCATATTATCCGGTCAATGATGAGAAAAATTCTGTTCTGTATGCAGAGTATAAAAAGCTTGCCGAAGCAAAAAATAATATTATATTTGGTGGTCGTCTCGGCGAATATAAGTATTATGACATGGATGCTGTTATTGCATCTGCACTTGACCTTTGTAAGAAAGAATTGAAATAATCGTAAAGCCCATGAAGCGAAATCACTTCATGGGCGTTTTTTATTGAAGAAGCAGATAAATAAACTTGCAGCTTTCATCATAACGTGGTTTCAATCATCTATGCAAGTCGTTTTCCTGCTCTTTTGGAAGTCTTCTTAATCCATATCTTTCATAATGGTGGATCAATTTATCATAGGGAAGGGAAAAAATATAAATCATTCGTACATCTCAGAACGCAAAATTCCTTTATTCTTCATGATGATTTCCGTGTTTCTACCTTTCAAGGAGCATCTGTCTTTCAAGTGCAACAGATTCTTCATGCATTTTCTGAAAATCCGATGCCGGCGTAGACAGAATGGTTCTGAAAATTCGTACACCCAAATCTTTCGGGAGATTGGTCTACTGGGCTTATCAAATTTCATTGCAGATTCCATAGGGATTCTCCTTTCTGTTTTTTTATTATTATATACCAAATCAGAAAATTGCAAGCATTTGCGGAAAAATTTATTTTTTCGGCGTGGTCAGCTGCTGATATAGTTTCATGAGTTCGGCAACGCATTCTGATTCGGTAATATTTCGGAAGAAGCTATACGCCTATATAAAAGAAAAATCATTCTGCTTCAACCATATTAATCACTTCCTGAATATTCTAAGATAAACAGCTGAGAAAATTATAATTATGCACCTTAGATTTATTAACGAAAAAATCCTTGATATTTGTCCAGACATCATCCCAGAAAGTTTTGACTGTTTCCAAATCCGTGCCGAAAATATTACACAGAATGGAAAATGCAGATTTTAATGTAGAAACAATTGCGTTCCACAATCCACTGAAAATTTCTTTGATTCCCGTCCACGCTTGCTCCCAGTTTCCCGAAAATAAGCCAATAAATACGTCCACAATGCCGAGAATCACGTCAAGTGCATCACCGAGAATTTCGCCAATCAAAGCAAAAGTTTCCTCAAAAATCGGCGCAAGATAATGACACAAGCCGTCCCATACAGATTTCAGCACTTCTACAATGGACTCAAAATCGAAACCAAGAGCGTTGATTCTGTCCGTGATATTCTGGAAAAATTCCTGAAATTTCGCTACAATCTCGTTCCAGATATTGATGATAGAATTACGAAATTCCTCGTTAGTATCCCATAAATGTTTGAAAGCAGCGACCAGCAATGCAATGACAGCGATAATTGCCGCAACTGGTGCGGAAATTCCGGCAATCGCTGCTTTTACTGCCGCAAACCCTGCTTTTAATTTGGTAAGCATAGCTGGAATATTGGCGATGATTTGCATAAATTTTCCGATACCGCTTGTGACTTTCCCAAAAATTATCAAAAGCGGACCAAGTGCCGCCGCAACAAGGGCAACTTTGACAATGGTTTCCTTTGTGGATTCGGGAAGTGCATTGAATTTGTCCACCAATTCCTGAAATTTTGTTACTATATTGCGGATTGTCGGCATCAAAATATCGCCAAAAGAAATAGCAAGTTCCTGAAGCTGTGACATTAAAATTGTAAGCTGTCCAGATAAATTGTCCTGCATAGTTTCAGCCATATTTTGTGCAGTGCCGTCACAACCATAAATTGCATCAGTTAATTTATGGTAATCTGATTCTTATGCATTGATGATAGCAAGCGTTCCGGATAAATTTTGTTTACCGAAAATAATGGCTGCATTTTTTAACTGTTCTGCCTGTATCAGGTTATTTTCCATTTTCTACACATTGAGTAATACCTTCTGTGCCTGTGAGGAAGTTTTGCCATATTTCGTTATGGCATCATTATAGAAAATTTGCGCTTTCTGTAAAGTAAGCATTTGGTTTGCAACTGCCGTTTGTGCTTTTTCAACTTTTTCAGAATCAATTGAAACTTCACTTATTGCAGCATGAAAAAAGTACCTACCGCAGCAAGTGCCTTTTAATTAAAATGTGATCCTCGCCTTATTTATAAGGTTAATGATATTTTTGGGCGTGAGGTAGTAATCTATCTGATCGGGCGTGGTTATTTCGATTTTTTTCAATAGCCTATGAATATAGTCATATATTCTTTCTTCATTAGCTTTTACATTGGCATTACTTGCGTCTGGAATTTCAGTATAGATAGCCTTTGAAAATGATTTGAGTATTTCAATCCATACGAACTGTGACAGATAAATTGCAAAGGATTCTTCTATCCAATAGTCAATTTTCGTTTTTCGCAGCTTTCTTCCTATTTCTTTTATAGAAAAATAAGGAGCGAGGTCTTCTATTCCTATCCAAATATCAGCAAAACAATAATCAAACTTACCATCAGGAAGTGTCTGCATATACTCAACTGCATCTGCTTTAATGATAGTTATCTTATCTTTATGCTGAAACTGTGGAAGAATATGTTTCTCAAATAAATCGATAATATCTTGCTCAATTTCAACAATAGTTACTGACTCTACTTCATTTTTTAGCGATGCCATGTAAGCAAAATAACCCATTCCACATCCTAAAGTAAGAACTTTTCCACGTGCGTTCGATATAGCATCTGCCATTGTATATACTTCGTTTGGTGAAACTGACATCCATGTGCTTTTGGTGCTTGTCTGACCTATTGCAGGATATTTTAACGTTTGAGTAAAACAGCTTATACGTGGAATATCAATGTGTATTTTGGGCATTCGCTTAGGCGGACTATAAATATTAACTTCATAAGGCATGAATTCATGGTAAAGCAGTTCATAATCGCCTTGATGTTTTTCATGAAAATCAATATTTTTAAAGTATGGATTATTCATAAATTCCTCAACATCAAACACACGACACTCATTTGAAATGGAAGCCATATATTTATTAAGGACATCAGGATATTCAGTTAAATATGGTGCAATCATTGACTTAACCATAAAAAGCAACATCAACTTATCATCTGTGTAATCAGATCTACCTTGTGCCTGCAAATCTCGGTTCACTTTTGCTACTTCAGCTTTAAGCGATTCAACATCTCTAGGGATTACTGAGTTTTCTTTTATAGAATGTGTAATAACAGAATTCACCAAAGATGAATACGGCTTGATTTCAAGAAGCTGCATTATTTTTTCGGTGATTCTTTTAGAAGGTATAATTCTCATATTGCATCATCTCTCTTTCTGCGAAAATAATCTTATGGGAATTATAGCACAGCAGGAAGAAAAAGTCAATAGAGTACCTCTAAAAGGCCAGGCACGGAAATCAATAATTACAAAGTGTTTACAAAAAGGGAAAAAGATGATATAATAAAAATATGGAAAATAAAAAAC
>CANQVA010000063.1 GCA_947627175.1 uncultured Ruminococcus sp. | reverse complement strand
TTCAAAGGCTTGGATAACTTTTATTATGAGCAGATTGGGGAACAGGTGATCTGCATCGACGATGAGATACCGTTTGAGATACCTGATGGGTGGCGTTGGTGCAGGCTTGGATCTCTTTTCTGCCATAATACAGGGAAAGCTTTAAACGCAGCCGTTACATCAGGAAAGATGCTAACATACATTACAACATCAAACGTATATTGGGATTCATTTGAACTCACCAATCTCAAATCCATGCCATTTTCAGATGATGAAATCGAAAAATGTACGGTTGAAAAAGGCGACCTTCTTGTTTGCGAAGGCGGAGATATAGGCCGTGCTGCTGTGTGGAATTATGACGAGCCCATGCGGATACAGAACCATCTTCATCGGCTCCGTGCATATGGGAATCTGAATCCGTATTTTTATCAGAATGTTTTTTGCCTGTATAAGAGTATTGGAAAAATAAAGGGGAATGGTATCGGTTTGCAGACGCTTTCGTCCAGTCAGCTGCATGGTATCCTTGTTCCGCTTTTATCAATCGATGAGCAAGAACGCATTGTAGAAAAAATACATGAGATATTTTCTTATATTGACAGCATAGAAGCGAGTCTCAACTAAGGCTCGCTTCTATATTGTGAATTATTTTTTGAAGATCTTGATACTTGGCTATTATTCTTTCCTGCTCCGTTATCGGCGGTAAAAATATAGGCATTGATGCTATATCGCCTGTAGACATGTTTGCGATATTCGTTGTTTGGGTGGATTTATGTGCAAAAGCGCCTTGTAAAAACGCATTGCGAAGATACAGCAATAAAAAATGAGGATTGACTCCTATACAACGAATAACTGTAACAAAACCGCCAAAAGTCATCGGTTTGTGCAACGTTTCTACGATTGCAGATTTGCCAACCAGCTCGCGCGAATTTGCAGTTGACATAACAATGTCATCTGTGCGCAGCAGCTTATTCTCGTTGTTTTTAAGGTAAACCTTTGAAATGTATAGCAAATCATTAATTTCAATTGCCTCTTGCACATTTGCGGTTCTAATGCAGGCAATATTATTTCCAGTTGGCAAAAATTCTTTTGCGGAAGCCGGGAACGTTATGCCTCTTTCAAAAAACGCAATATCGCCAACAGTACAAATTGCCCATCCATCAGGCGGCTTCTTATAATAAAAGAGACAGACACATTTCCGCTATAATATTTCTGCGGGAATCCGCAAAATATTTTACGGAGGTGTCTTATTATGAAGACGCAGGCAGCATTTAAGGAATACCTGAAAAAAAGCAACCTTTCGGAGAGTACCATCACATCATATCTGTGGACCGTGGAGTATTTCCATTGCCATTATGATGCGCTGACCAAGGAAAACCTGCTGGCATACAAAGGTTACCTGATGGAGTTCTTCAAGCCCAAAACCGTCAATCTACGGATACAGGCCATGAACAAATATCTGACGTTTTTGGGGAAGGAGCGGCTGCAGCTTAAAGCCGTAAAAGTGCAGCAAAAGAGCTTTCTTGAAAATGTTATCAGCAATGCCGACTATAATTTTCTCAAAAGGCAGCTCAAGAAGGACGGCAACATGGAATGGTATTTCGTCGTCTGGTATCTGGCGGCCACCGGCGCACGGGTCAGCGAGCTTATCCAAATCAAAATTGAGCATGTCCAAATCGGATATTTTGATTTATACTCAAAAGGCGGCAAGCTGCGGAGGCTGTACATCCCCAAAAAGCTAAGGGCGGAAACTCTCGAATGGCTGGAGGAAACACACCGTTCCTCCGGTTATTTGTTTCTCAATCGGTATGGGGAGCGCATCACGACCCGGGGCATTTCACAGCAACTGAAAAACTATGCCGGCAAATATGGGCTTGACAAAAAGGTCGTTTATCCGCATTCGTTCCGCCACCGCTATGCAAAGAATTTCCTTGAAAAGTATAACGACATCGCTTTGCTTGCAGACCTTATGGGACACGAGAGCATTGAGACCACAAGGATCTATCTGCGCCGCACGGCGAGCGAACAGCAGGCACTGGTGGATAAGATCGTGACTTGGTAAAACATGCATCCCCCCTCCGGTCAAAGGAGGGGGATGTCATTATGTAAGAGCTGTCATTAAAAGGTCGAAACAGCTAAAACACGTTTCTATTTTTATCACTATGCGTTGTTGCTCTGCCAGAGGCGGTACAGCTATAACTGCTTTTTTCCCGTCGATTGTGCTGAGGCGCGGCATCTTTACTCCATATGAACAGCGGTCAGCATATGCCAAAAATGTGGGAGACATTAAAAAATATCGGGCATAGCGGGGCAAAATTGCCGAGTCAAAATCAAGGGGCAATATTTCAGATGTGCAGTATCCATCTTCATCGGCTAAAACGACTTTGTTCAGATAGGGGCGGAGTTTACTGTACAGAACTTGCCCAGCGTGGAAACGGTGCTTGGTACTGATGGAATTCCGCTGCCTTTTCGTGAATTTTTGGAGAACTTTGCCGGTATCTTTTTCAATATCTTCCAAATCAAGTATCCAAGCTGAGTCATCGATATCAGAGGTGTCTACATTGAGACAGTTTCCATAATCACACAGTTCACCAAGGCAGCAAAGCTCCCAACTGTCAGGTAACCCATCAAAGTTCCAATCAGAAATGGATTCGATTTGATTGCCCGTTCTGAGATAGTAAAAGTTATCCAAGCCTTTGAAAATGACAGATTCTTTCTTATCGCGTTTGATTTTGCCCTGTTTTATCAGTTCCTCTTTCTCTGCCCGGATACGCTCCAGCAGCACTGAGGCGGGTTCGTCATTGGGGTCCTGCGGGACAAGTTTTCCGCGGATGGCAAGATCGAGAATACGGGATTTGAAAGTATTAATACTTTGGCTTAAGTTACCGCATTCATTGTTGATGATGCCATATAATTGTAACGCGTTAAGAAGAACGGCAACAATCTTCTTTTGTTCCCGCAATGGTGGCAGAACGCAGATATAATTTTCAGCCGTAGATATTGTAATTGTATCAACCGTATTACCATAAGTCTTGCTATGTATTTGCTTTTGCAGCAATGAAGAGTCTAACATTAACTTGGCAAAGGCGGGTAAGACAAATCCGGATCTGTTTTGAAAGCAGAGAACACTTGCATCTTTATAGTAAAAGCGGTCACATTCTTTAACAATATACACTCTGCCAATTGTTCCTACACCGGTTACCATTAAGTCCCCGGCTTGGGGAACTCCAAAGATTTCTTTTACTCTTTGATAATGGTCTTCTGATATGAAAAGGTCATTGTTAACAACTCCGTTTTCGGATAATTTAACAATTTCCCGTGCGCGATAAAATGGAACACCTGAAGTTTTCCATTCGGTTTGCATTACGCGTTTGCTTGAACATACGGTGAAGATATCTCTTAACCTGCACCATTCCCATCCCTCAGGTATCGCAAATGGTATCTCGTCCTCGACGCATTTTACCGTCCCGTCGGGGAATTTCTCATAATGAAAATTGTCCTCACCAACAAAGATGACGGTATCATTCTTTA
>CANQVA010000062.1 GCA_947627175.1 uncultured Ruminococcus sp. | reverse complement strand
CCGAGAAGTTCCGATGTGTGACCACGTCCGCCGAACGGATACCAACCTTGCACAACAATTCCGAGCGACTGAATATACGGTACAACTTCCGGTTCCTGATAATATGGGTGAATCTCATTTTGCACCAATGCAGGAGTAATATTTATCTGTGGAAGAAATTCTTTCAATTCTTCTATATACCAGTTTGACAGACCAAGAGAATGAATTTTCCCGTCCTCTACGAATTTTTCCATTGCAAGATATGCTTTGACATCATTTTCACCAGGGTGATGCAATAACATCATATCAATATATCCTATATCCAACTTATCAAGGGCATCTTGTATTGCCTTTTCGGGATTAGAAAATTGTTCTCCCGGATAAATCTTTGTAATGACAAAAATTTCTTCTCTCGGCACGTCAGAATCTCTTATTGCACGACCGACAGCCGCTTCATTTCCGTACATATATGCTGTATCAATCAACCGACCGCCATTTTCAAGCAAAGCCATCACTGAATTATAACATTCCTCGTCAGTCAAGCTGTATGTGCCTAAGCCCATTATCGGCATTTCGTAACCGCTGTTCAGCATTACTGTTTTTGTTTCAAAATCAAATTCACGTTCTGCTGAAATAGTAACTGTTACATCGCCATCACCGAAAATTTCCGAAAGTTCTTTTTCTGTAACATTTTCGATTTTCCCAAGACGTGTATAATTCCACGAATTTTCGCCATAAAAAATCGTCATCTGATTGCCCTGATATAGCATAATATCGCCTGTTTGTGCTGTTATCTGCTCATCACTTTTTGTGAAACTCTGTGGAAGTTTTCCGACTTTTTCAAAATTGCCATACTCATTCAGTGTAAGTATTAACGGCTTATTTTTTATCAATTCATAAAGTTCCTTTGCTGCCTGCGTATCAGCTAATTCAGCTTTAAGGATATGACCGTTTACAGAAATATTCATCTTCTGCATCTCCTTTTTGTTGTCAATTTCAAGACTGTCAATCCAATCTGAAATTTCATTTTCTGTACTATCAACTTCAAAACGTTTGCCGTTAATCTGTTCACCAATAGTGACAAGTTCACTGATATTTTTTTCACTTGTACTTATACCACTACTGCCGGAAGTACAGAACGGAATAACTGTTTTGTCCGAAAAATCGTAGCTTTCAAGGAATGTATCAATAATTCTCGGTTCTTCACCCCACCATATCGGATAGCCTAAAAATACATAGTCATATTGTTCTATATTTTCAATTTTTCCCGAAATTTCAGGGCGGACAGCTTTATTATTCTGCTCCTGATTTGCACGGCATGATGAATTATTATAGGCTATATCCTCATCAGTATATGGGATTTTTGCCTCAATTTCAAATACATCTGCACCTGTGATGTCTACGATTTTTTCAGCAATTTTTTCCGTGTTTCCTGTTCTCGAAAAGTATGCAACAAGAATATTTTCCTGTTCGTTATTTTTATTATCCTGAATATTACCCCAATAATTTATTTGTTTTTTCATCAGACACAAGTCAAAAACCGTCCATGCATTGTCGCCGTCAAGGTCGTAATTTTTTTCTGATAAATCTTTTGTCGGTTTTGTCAGCAAAAAATCCTGTAGATTTTTTACATCTTCAATTGTATAATTTATATCTGCTGTTTTCGTAACCTGCATTATACTATTGCTTTCAGTTCTTGAACAACTCAATATACTTACTGCACCGATTAAAATTGTAAATGCAGAGAATAGAAAATTTTTCATAAAATCACCCCTCAATTTTACGTGTTACTTTCGCCGGAACACCAACCGCAATACTATTTTCGGGAATATATTTTGTTACGACTGAACCCGCACCAATGACAGAACCGTCGCCAATTGTCACACCTTGTAAAATTGTTGCATTTGAACCAATCCAGACATTTTTTCCAATGTGAATTGGTGCATAGAGATTCCGCCTGTCTTGAGGGTCAAGTGCATGATTTATCGTCGCAAGCACGACGTTATGCCCAATCAGAACATTATCACCGATATAAATTCCGCCCTGATCCTGAAAATGACAGCCTGAATTGATGAAAACATTTTTCCCTATGTGGATATTTCTGCCGAAATCCGTATAGAACGGTAAAAACATTCTAAGCCCCTCGCCAACTTGTTCGCCAATTAGTTCAGACATCAGAACAGGAATTTCTGTATCCGTATGATAAGTATTATTCAAGTTTACAAGTTTTTTCTGTGTATCCTGACAAATCTTCCATATACAGCGGTTTATTTCGTCCTCATCTACACCGGAATTTATACCGTTCAAATAGTCAAGTATTGTATCAACCATAATTTTCCCCCTTTCTGATTTTATTATATCATGAGATTCTGAAAATAGCAAATACATATTTTATTCGTTCTGATATACTTAAAAAGTATGACGGAATGTGCTATGAAAAAAGGCATCATTTACTGATACCTTTTTATAATGTAAAGCGATAACAATATTTTTACTTCAGCTTTTTTATTAGCCTTAAAAGAAAAAATCCTGCAATCAATAATGTAACCATATCCATAACAGGTGATGCCCATGTGACATATTTTGCATTCCAAAATGCGTTAATCAGCAACATCAGAATAATATCAACCGAACCTTTATGAAGAACAGAAATTATAAACGGTTGACGGCTTTCCCCGACAGCCTCTAAAACAGCAATAACTACAAAAGAAAATACATATAACGGAATGCATAAACTGATTACCCGCAAAAACTCTGCACCATAAGTAATTGTTGCAGTATCTCTGATAAATACAGAAATAAGCTGAGGGGCAAATAGTTGTGATGTAGCTGTACTGAGCAGAGCAAAAAATTCCGCAAATACTGTTGAATATATAATTACTTTTCGCATTCTCTCATATTTTTTTGAGGAATAGCAATACGCAACAAGTGGCAACATACCTTGTGTTACACCTTGTACGACTGCATAAGCTAAAAGGTCTATTTTCCGTACAATACCGATTGCCGCAACTGCTTCACCTCCGCCATAATTACGAAGCAGGGGATTCAGAAAACAATTTGAAAACATCGACATTGTGACAGTTCCAAACGCAGGCAAACCGCAAAGTATAATTTCTGAAAGACATCTTTTTGAATTTTTTAACTTTCGTATATTTATATCATAAAGTCCGGTATTTTTATTTTTTATAAGAAAAACAATAAAATAAATCAATGAAATCATGTTGGAAAAAGCCGTTGCCAACGACGCACCAAGAAGTTCATTTCCTTTCGGCAGCAAAACAAACATAAACAACGGGTCAAGAATAATATTCAAAACTGTCCCTGTCATTATTCCGGCACTTGCCTGTTTAGATTTTCCGGTTGAGCGTATCAAATGTGCAAAAGTAGCGGATAAAATAGTCGGAATCCCACCACAGACAATTGTCACAAATGAATAAGTAACAGAAAAATCTATATTCCCCTCATCTGCACCAATCAGCAGAAGCAGGGGTCTGTTTACGAAAAATATTATAAGAGAATAGACAACAGCCGAAAT
>CANQVA010000061.1 GCA_947627175.1 uncultured Ruminococcus sp. | reverse complement strand
CAAAGGACTTCAACTTTTATTATTCCATATCTATCAAAATTTTTCTTTTTGGGTCATATCTATTGACAACGCAGAATATTGTAAACTTTTTTTCATTTAATTATAACATCAGTTTTACAACGGTTAAAGCACATGATGCGATATATTTCGACACTTCACGACATATATTATCTTCATTCAGATAATAAAAACATACTATACGATGCTTTACGACATTGTACGACATATAATATCTTTATTCAGACAGTTAAAACACATGATGTGAGACTTTACGACATTTCATGACACATAATATCTTAATTCAGACAGTTAAAACATACCATGCGAGACTTTACGACATTTCACGACATATATTATCTTTATTCATACAGTTAAAATATACTATACGAGACTTTACGACATTACGAGACACATAATATCTTAATTCATACAGTTAAAACATAATATGCGATATATTTAGACATTTCATGACATATAACATCTATTTCATACAGTTAAAGTACACTATGCGATACTTTACGACATTTCACGACATTTTCAGACACCATACGCCCACCCATACACCTTATAATACGCCGTTTTTCCCGATATACAGAGGAGAATACGCCAAGACGCCATTTTTCCGGGTTGTATTATATTATATTAAAAAAGTGACATATGTCATCTTGCAAATATACATCTCATGTTATATAATTATTATACTAAAATAAGAGGGGAGAATTTTTTTATGAATGCTATAAGTACTATTTTAAGTTTTCTGTTGTTTATCGGTATACCTGCCGGAATAATTATATTTTTTATCGTCTCTTTGATTATGTTGAAAAAAACTCCGAAAGACAGCGAAAAACATAAAAAAATAAAAACCGGGTTCATAATATCATCAATTCTTATGGGTATACTTGTAACAGCAGTTGTGTCATTATTTATAATGATTTCAATTTCTATTACTCATATGTAAAAGGAGTAAAAAAAATGAATGAAAAGCTTTTCAGAATAATATCAATAATAATTTTAATTTTGGGTGCAGTCAGTACAGCGGTACTTGTTGCATATACATTTTATCTGCATGAACACTGTTCCATAATTTCCTATATTGCGAACGGGGGATAATTGCATGAGACTTTTTCAACAACTTTCAACACTTTTTCTGTTGATAATGTGTTTTGTGGGATTTGATATATCTGTATATAATCTTTTTACAAAACGTTACATAAACAATACGAGTGAACAAATGCAGGCTAAATCAATAGAACTTGACAAATATCTTCCGTTTGATGATGATTCGGAAGTTGCAGAAACAGATACTGATTTTAAATTAACTGAAAATCTGCCTGTTGTTGACGGTGCGGCGGCGTTATATCCTGTGTTTTCGGGCTTTGTGAATGCCGTATATCCGAAAGAAAGCGTTATTTTTGACGGAGAGAATTTCACGCCTGAAAGTTCACTTCAATATACAAACACTCTGAAAGCATATAAGTCGGTTGTTGACGGCGGAGCGGATATTATTTTCTGTGCAGAACCGTCAGACGAACAACTTCAATATGCAGAGGAGCAGGGCGTTGAACTGGAGTTTATACCTATAGGGCGTGAGGCATTTGTATTTATTGTGAATAATGAAAATCCTGTAAATAATCTTACTGTTGAACAGATAAGGGGGATTTATTCGGGAAAATATAAAAACTGGTCGCAGGTTGGCGGAGATAATACAATAATTGACCCTGTTCAGAGAATCGAGGGAAGCGGTAGTCAATCTGTTATGATGTCATTCATGAACGGCATACAAATGAAAAAGAATCTGTTCGGATTTATGGGTCGTGCTGTTGGTTTTTCGTTCAGATATTATGTGTCGGAGATTGTCGAAAATGGTCGTGTCAAGATGCTTTCCGTGAATGGCGTATATCCCGACAAGGAGAATATTTCTTCCGAAAAATACCCCATAACCGTTGATTTCTATGCGGTTTACCGAAAAGATAACTCTAATCCGAATGTGAAATTACTTGTTGAATGGATTCTTTCGGACGATGGGCAGGAAATTATTGAAAAATCGGGATATGTTCCGATAGAGTGAAAATGTGTATGAGTATGTCGAAATATATCACATAGTATGTTTTGATTGTCTGAATAAAGATAATATATGTATAAGTATGTCGTGAAGTATCGTAAAGTGTCGCATCATATGATTTAATTATCTGAATAAAGATAATATATGTCGTGAAATGCCGTAAAATATCGCATAGTGTGTTTTAATTATCTTAATTAAGATAGTATATGTATGAGTATGTCGGAAAGTATCGTATAGTATGTTTTAACTGTATGAATTAGATGTTATATGTCGTACAATGTCGTAAAATATCGTATCATGTATTTTAATTATCTTAATTAAGATATTATGTGTCGTGAAGTATCGTATATTATAATACAACCCGGAAAAATGGCGTGTAGGCGTGTACTCGCCTATATACAGCCGAAAAGTGGCGTGTAGCAGGACGTGTAATGCACGTGTAAATCAGAATTTAAAAGACCCATTCTTCTACAGCAAACGGGTGCATATTTTTATGGAATTTAACGGTAAAATTGCAAGGATAGTAATTTATTGTACTGAAAGAGATTGTAAAACCGTCAGTAAAAGGTTTCTGTTGGTGTCCATATCCATATTTACCAAAATAAATCCCACTTATTTCAAATCCTCTGTCAAGTGCGTCCGGATACCATCTGTCATTTTTCAGGTTAAAGTGTTCTAACCATTTATATGCTATGCTGACACATTTGTCAAGTTCATTAAAAACTTTTATTGCAAGTTCTGTCACTTCATCGGATATTTGATTGTTCGGTGCTTCAATTATAATTTCGTCTGTTTTTGGAGAATAAATATAAGCACAATCATTTTTAAAACAGAATTTTTCAAAATTCCTGTTTTCCAAAAATCTGATTATTTCAGACAGACTAAAAACTTTATTATCATTAAACATAAGTTTCTCCTTATTATTTTGTAAAGAAAAACACTCCCGACATTGTTCGGAAGTGCTTTTATAAAATTCTGTATTATCAATAATTTTCGCTTCTTACTTCAAAGAAACTCTGCGGGTGAGCACATACGGGACAGGCTTTCGGTGCGGAAGTACCTACTACAATATGACCGCAATTCCTGCACTCCCATATTGTAACACCGCTCTTTTCAAATACCTGCTGATTCTCCACATTTTCAAGAAGTTTGCGGTAACGTTCTTCATGAGTTTTTTCGATAGCTCCGACCATACGGAACTTATTAGCTAAAGCCTTAAAGCCTTCTTCTTCAGCCTCTTTAGCCATTCTCTCGTACATATCAGTCCATTCATGGTTTTCACCTTCAGCAGCTGCACGGAGATTTTCCGCTGTGTCGCCTATACCGCCAAGTTCCTTGAACCACATTTTTGCGTGTTCTTTTTCATTCTCTGCTGTTTTAAGGAAGATTTCGGCTATCTGTTCATATCCTGCTTTTTTTGCAACAGATGCAAAGTATGTATACTTGTTTCTTGCCTGTGATTCACCTGCAAAAGCGTCTTTCAGGTTCTGTTCGGTTTTAGTACCTGCGTATTTGTTTTCTGCCATTTTTTTATAACCTCCATGTAATAATATGATTATGCTTTCCACAGACCGTGTAAATTACAGTAAGCATATACAGCCTCAACGCTTTCACTTTCAATTGTAAAGCAAGCGGAGGGTGATTCCTGCGGACAGAGATATTTCACATAAAATCCCTTGTTTGTCTTTACTGCAATCCATTCGATATAGTGTTTTTCCTGCATAGGGTGTTCAACAGAACCGACCGTAACACAGACTTTTCCGTCGTTCACTTCATATACAGGAACGTGTTTTTCAACGGCTGCATCAGTTGTGTTTGCAATTATTTCTGTAAGATTTTCGGCTGAACCGCTTACAGCAAGAAGAATTGCCTTTGAATCATTTGTATAGAACTTCATTTAAATCCTCTCTTTCATTTTAGAATTGTATGTATATATTGTATCACAAACTTAAATATATGTCAAGAAAAAATAGTAATGCTATAAAAAGCATTAAAAATCTGAAAACATATTCAAATTTTTATTAAAAAAGCTTTTCTTTATTGTTCAACAGGCTTATGCCATGCTTACTACAATTGGATGTAGCACACACCCTCTATCCCATTTGATTGGGAATGCTTTCTTCAGTATTTGATATGCCCCATTCAAATCTGCATTGATTTTGATGCCTTGATTGGAAACAAATAATCCTCTGTGAATCCGTCTTTTTTTGTTATA
>CANQVA010000060.1 GCA_947627175.1 uncultured Ruminococcus sp. | reverse complement strand
CTCTCATTGGCGAAACAGCACACGAATGGCTTGGAATTTCCATATTTCTGTTGTTTATTCTGCACCATATCATGAATGGGCAAAAAGGAAATGACTGACAGACTTATTTATGAAACCAAATATGTACAGAAATTTTTAGTGGTCATAAACTATATAATTTTGTATTTTTATCACAAAAGCTAAATAAAATAATCGAATTATTTATTTGTTTCTACAGTATTTTAATTATAATAACTATAAAATAAAAGTTGTAAAATTTATATAATAGAGAAGAATATTTATGTTGAAGAAAATTTTGACTGGGATTGTTGCAATTTTTACCGTTATCTCAATGTATAGTTGTGGAGACACTCAAACAGACAGTACAAATAATTCTGAGACAATTCATTCTGAAAAGTCTGATAGTTTACAGGAGGGTTTCGGAGAGGATAATGAAGAGGAAACTATCGAAAAAACTGAATCTGTTGAAGAGTTCAGTCCAAAAGACGAAATAGTAAACGCCTCTGCAAATTCCGGATATATACAAGTTGATGACTTTGTTTTTCGCATCGGAGGTTACATGACGGTAAATGATTTTTTTGAAATTACCGGAGATACTTTTATTTGGGATCTTTCGAACAAATACAGTCTTGATACAAAAGTTGAAGATTATCTGGGCGGCAACTTTGTGTCATATGGCATTACGGGAATGTGTATGTTCTATGCCGATGGTGCGAATGCAGGAAATCTGACGGTCTATATCGCTGACCCTGAAAAAGAGGGAGCGACAATCGGAGATGCAGTGGTCGTGCAGATATCAGGAGGAAAGAATGTCTATCACCCAACGGGTCTCAAACAGTCTCTGAAAGGCGAAACACGAGATATCGAAGACTACTACAAATTTTTTGAAGATGCGGGACTTACAAAATCAGAAGATGAGGAACTGTCGATTTCTTATTCTACAGAACGTGACGAGAACAAGGGAAAATTTATAGACAGACAGAACGAATCAACAGGTAACGAGGAAATAACAGGTGTTGTTGAACTTGAGGAGGAAAATCTCTTTGGAGTAAAACCTATTGTCAAGTACATAGGATACATAAAACCGGAAAGTGAAACGTTTCTTGCAAGTGATGTTTACTACGGTGATGCAGAAAATATTGCAAGTTACTATTGATTTATATCCTGTAATCGGTTTGGTGCGTAAATATCGCTGCTTGTGGTTTTCGATGAACAGAATACATTTTCGCAGTATGCGTTTAACCGGGTTTCCGAACTTGCCGACACACTCTATGCAGAAACAGTTAAGATGATTTCCCAAAATACCGACAAACTCACCAAAATCGCTGAACTTCTTATAGAACGTGAAACGGTTTCGGGAGAAGAAATTCTGAACGCTATTAAATGAATATGATTGCAGGACGGTTGCATCAACAGCAGGCGTTATCTCGGCAATAAATTCAAGTTGATACCATTTATTACAGGAGTGGTGAACGAACACTGTGAGGGGATTTCCTCGGTAGCGGATATTTTCTCCGGAACAGGAGCAGTGGCTTCGGCATTTATTGACAAGCAGATTATCACGAATGACCTGATGTACAGCAATTATCTCTGCAATTATGCTTGGTTCGGAAATCAGGCGTTTGACCGTGAAAAGATTACAAAAATCATTCTGAACTTCAATCAGACTGTAGTAAATGAAGAAAATTACATGACAGAGAATTTCTCCGACACCTATTTCAGCAAGGAAGATTGTGCGAAAATCGGCTATATCCGTGAAAACATTGATAAACTCTATTTCCGGAATGAAATCAACGAACGGAAAAGAGCCTTGCTGATTAGTCACTGATTTATGCTATGGATAAAATTGCCAAAACCTGTGGTCATTATGATTCGTACATTCAAAATGCAGTATTTGACAAACATCTTCGGCTTTCCGTGCCGAATACAAACGTATTGAACAACCCTCTCAATGAGTGCTACAATGAAGATGCCAATGAACTTGTCACGCATATTTCCGCTGATTTGGTCTACATAGACCCACCATGCAATGCAAGGCAGTACTGTGACACATATCATCTTCTGGAAAACGTTGCGAAATGGCAGAAGCCTGACGTGTTTGGTGTGGCAAAGAAAATGGACAGGATCGTCCACGAAAATCACAAATTTAGGTGCATTGAAAATCGTCCTCGGAATAAAAAATTTTGTCCTGTATCTTGCATTTGTGATGATTTTCTCGCTGATATGTGGATTTGTTGTCAATCTGATATTTGAAAATTGATATAATTTATTTTAATGAGGTCATTTTTATGACAGCAGCAGTCAAGAAAACTTCAATCAAAGCACAGGCAATCGGAATAGTAATTGCACTGATTTCCGCTGTAGCTTTACCGCAAATCGTCCACGTTATCGGGGCAGTTTCGGGAATGGGAACATCACTCGTTGAGGCACTTTTGCCAATGCATTTGCCAATTATTCTCGCAGGACTTTTAGGGGGGTCATATGTTGCAGGAATTGCAGGACTTCTCAGTCCGCTTCTGAGTTTCGCACTTATGGGAATGCCGACAAGTACAATGTTGCCGTTCATGATGATTGAACTTTGTGCTTATGGAATTTGTGCAGGACTTCTTAAAGACGTGAAAATTCCGACAATCGCAGAAGTTCTTATTGCACAAATTGCTGGCAGGGCTGTGAGAGGAATTGCCATTGTAATCGGCTTTTATGCACTCAATACGGCAATTGCACCAACAGCAATTTTTACAAGCATTTTGACAGGCTTATTTGGAATTATTTTACAACTCGTCATTATTCCGCTTGCGGTTTACCGCTTGAAAGAGGCTGACCATGAATGACCTCGAAAGGGTGCGGCATTTCTGTATGTTCTGTTGAAAGTAAAAACGCTCTGTGCGAAAATCATCAGTAAATCAGCACTTGAAACCGCAGTTTATGAAATCACAGAACCTGAAATTGCTCTCACTGTAATTTGTAATAAATTCAGAGAATTGCAAAACTAATTTTCATCGAATAAAAGAATTCTTTTAATATTTTGAATAGACCGTCAAGGCGGTCTATTTTTTTGCAATTTATTTTTAATGCCTGATTTTCAAAATCTCCTGTTGCAGAAAAATCAATGGCTGCCAAAGTTGGTTTATGCCGTCTTTCAGTTCGGCAATATCATTTTCATAAAGCCTGTCTGCATCGTGAAAACGAGTAGTAATTTGATTGATATTTCTTGCAACTGATGTCGCAAGTTTATGGATTTCCTGAAACTTCAATTCATCAATTTTCACGATATATCCTTCCAAAATCATCGTGCGGATAAATCCGCTGAACGTCTGCATACCGCTTTCACGGAATTTACGTTTAATGAAGTTTTTATTGTATGGTTTACTTTTCAAAGAAATTATGATATAATTTAAATAAAGGTTAGCAGTTGCTTTGCTAGTATATGTTTGAATTAAGTGAGGTATCTATATGAAGGAACAAATTAAAGAACTTATTATCAAAAATGTAAACACTTGGGAAGATTCTGATATTTATGTTATTTCACTCTTTGTGTATGATGAATGTGATAATCCTTGTAAGCCTACTGTAACACTTGGATATAACACTGAAAATCAGGTACAATCAGAATTGAATGATGGATTTGCTACTGATGAAGATGAAGCAAGATGGAATTATGCTTTCTGGCTTCAAAATCAATTTTTTGTGTTTGGAAAAGATGAAACTGCTGAAACAGTAAAAAACTGGGTTATCAAAAATGGATTTCCGTATTATGAAAATGTTTCTTGTGTTGATGAAGAAACAATTGAAAAAACTTCAGAAATTACTAAGTCTTTTGTATCAATGCTGGTAGATATAGTCCGTGAAATTCATAAACAGGGAATATTAACACAGAAGTTTGGAAAAAAATTACCCATTATTATTCATGAGTTAGAATATTATGATGAGATAGCAGAACAGAATATTAAAGCAAATGGAGAAAATCTTGTAAAGGATTTTGCAGAATGGTGTATGTGTGGTTAAATCGCAAAATGAATACATAAAGTACATTGTGAATTGACCCCAAAAAGTTAGACAAATTTTTAAAAGAAAATTTATGCAAAGCGACTAAGAGAAATCTTGGTCGCTTTTGTTATGCAACATTGAGCCTGTATGCAACGGGAGACAAATCATCAAGCTTAAGTTTGATGCGTTTTGTGTTGTACCATTCAATATAAGCGTGTAGCTCGGATATGAAATGTTCAACAGAGTCAAACTCCTGCAAGTATAGAAGCTCTGTTTTCAAAAGTCCAAAGAAATTTTCTGCACAAGCATTGTCAAGACAATTACCTTTTCGTGACATACTTTGTCTTATGCCTTTATCTTTGAGCATTTTCTGATAATGCTTGTGTTGATACTGCCAGCCTTGATCGGAGTGCAGAATAAGATTGGTATTATCGGGAATATTTGCAAATGCCTGATTCAGCATATCTGTCACCTGGCTTAAATTCGGATGGTAACTCAGGTTGTAGGACACAACTTCACCATTGAAAAGATCGATAATTGGTGACAGATACAGCTTGATACCAAACAGAGCAAACTCTGTCACATCTGTTACCCACTTCTGATTAGGCTTATCTGTCTTAAAATTACGTTCAATAAGATTAGGAGCAATCTTTCCGACCTCACCTTTGAAAGAGTTATATTTCTTCATGCGTACACGGCAGAAAATTCCCATTTTACGCATTAACCGCTGTACTGTTTTGTGATTGACAAGATGAGTTTCCCATATCACTTGTGCTTTTTCTCTTGCCGTACCCTCTCGGCAACCAAGGCATTCAATTTTTTTAAGTAGTCGTTCTCCGCACGAAG
>CANQVA010000059.1 GCA_947627175.1 uncultured Ruminococcus sp. | reverse complement strand
AGACATTTCATTGAAAAGCTTCTTGGCACAGGAAATCTTCGCCTGCTCAATAGGCCGAAGATTCAAGCTCTCCATCGTTCCTTTGGTTTCCGCGACAAAAAAGATATGCTTTACCATTCCCTCGTAAAAAGCAATCGCCCAGTCGGGAGAATAATTGCCCACCGGCGTAGGAATCTGGAATGTCCGAGGCAGTTTCGCATATACACAGACTTCCTCCGCGGCATCCAAGTCCTCCGCAAATCTTCTCTCAATGCTCTTATCTGCCGTGCCATCTGTAAACACATAATCCTGAACGGCCTTTTTTGCAAGAAACGCTTTTTCAAAACTCTGTGTGTTCTTATCAGCAGTGAAAATATCAGTTGTGTACTCCCCCTCAATCTGACTGTAGCTGATATGTTGTACGATCATCGTCGCTTTCTGTTCCTTAATCAGTCGGACAACCTTGGTAATAAATTCTTCCGGATTGTGCCTGAACATATATTGCTTTGCAGGAACCATCCCTTTTAATATTCTTGCCGCCGTTTTTCTTGTAAGAACGCTGCCTTCGGCAATCTTGCCGACAAGATCATATCTGACCTGGCTCGTTTCTGCATGTTGCAGAGTTTGTGTCCTCGTGCTTTCACGGCCAAAGGAATCCCCTCGTTCGACTTCATTCGCTTCCATCTTTTCTTTTTGTCTGCCGATGGTGGTAGTGTACTGGAGTTCCGAAACAAACAGTTTTTCATTGATATGGTCGATTGCTTTTCTGATCAGTTCTTCACTGTCAAACTCCACGGTATAAGCATACTTACGGTTAACTTCTTTCCAAAGGGTCTGAAACTCTTTTTTGGCAAAGTTTTCATTCAGCGGATTGTCCTTTATTTTGGATTCATGTCCATCCTGGAACATATCGTTCAGAACGCTGTCATCATAGACCGACTGGATCAACGTATGAATCCCTTCCGCCATGGGAGCAAGGTTTTCCGGCATCGGTACTGCCGTCCCATTGGCAACATCACTCCGATACTTGTCCGTGACCTTACGTTTCATATCCACATAACCGTTGGAGATAAGATAAAATTCAATGTCATTCGCCGTATTATTGTCAATCAGCGTAGGCACATCGTTCACTTTTACATATTTCCCAGCAAAATATTCACTGGTAGCAGCCGTCGGTCTGTCATACAAAACCGTTTTAATATCGCTCTGCAAATCAGACACAAAGGATTTATAACTCTCACTTGCGATAACCGTCAGCATATTGATGTTGTGAACAGTCTCTCCACAGGTCTCCACATCCATTCTGACACCAGACTGATTGACACACAGCCGCAGACCCCGCCCGACTTCCTGGCGTTTTGCCGTATTGCTGTCAGAGTGTTTCAAGGTACAGATCTGAAAAACATTTGGATTATCCCAGCCTTCACGCAAAGCAGAATGAGAAAAGATAAATCTTGTCGGTTCCTCAAAGGATAAAAGCCGTTCCTTATTCTTGAGTATCAAATCATATGCGGAAATATCGTCTGAAAACTCACTCCCACGTTTCAGTTGACTGTCTATGCTTCTGCCCGTTTTCTTATCAATACTGAAATATCCCTTATGCACAGACGCAACGTCACTACAGGCAGCACGAAGATATTTCTGATATGGAGTATCAAGCAGCGTGGTATACTCGTTTAGGGCATTGATGTATTCTTCCTCGAACATCTGCCCATACTCTCCCAATATTTCATTTCCATCCTCATCATACTGGCGGTACTTTGCGACCTCGTCTATAAAAAATAGCGAAAGCGACTTAATCCCCATGTTAAAGAGCTTTTCTTCTTTTTCAAAATGAGAAAGAATGGTCTCTCTGATCTGAATACGGCGCATATCCTTTTCCGATACATCACCGACGACCTCTCCTGTACGAATCGTCTCGCCATTTGTGAATGTGACCGTTCCCCGCAACGGATCTACTTCAGATATGGTATATCCCTTATACTGCTCCATCTGCTGTGAGACATAATACAGATCGTCTCCAGCTCCCAAAACTCTTGTTTCCCTGTTGATGGATTTGTGATATCCTATTTCCATCTCTATCCTGGCCATCGGCGGTTTCTTGGAGGATAAAACGATCTGTTCCAGATACAGATAACTGTCTGTACCTCTGAAATTCTTTACTTCAAACCCCTTGACCTCGATTTTCTTGACGAGCCTCTTGTTGAACGCGTCAAGAGCGTCTAACACATAGACCATATTATGCTGTTTTACATGAGTCGCCGAATAGTGCAGACTAAAAAGTGGGTTAAAATTTTGCAACGCCTTTTGCGTGACTTCTCCGCCCATTTTCTGCGGCTCATCCAGAATGATAATCGGCCTGTTCGCCTTGATGACATCAATCGGCCGGCGGGAACCGAACTCATCGCGCTTGGAATAGATGATACGAGCCTCCCTGCTCCTTCCGCCCTCTTTTAAGGAAGAAGCAAACGCCTGTGTGTTGATGATCATTACATTGATACCGGCGCTTTGCGAAAAATTGTCCAGTTGGTTCAGATTGTTACTGTTATAGATAAAAAAGCGAGCCTTTTTTCTGTAATATTCCATAAAATGGTCAGCAGTTATCTCAAAAGACTTTTTCACACCCTCCCGAATGGCAATAGAAGGAACAATGACAATAAACTTGCTCCAACCATATCTCTTATTCAGTTCAAACATCGTCTTGATATACACATATGTCTTACCGGTTCCGGTTTCCATCTCTATATCCAGAGAACAGCGTCCCAGCTCCCGGCTTAATGAATCAGACTGTTTGATATTATTCTCACTTTGCAGTTTTTGAATGTTATGTAAAAGCTGTTCATCGGAAAGCTCCACTGCGGCATTTTTATATCCCGTATCGCTCAGTGGATCGTAAATCTCTGTTTCGTCTGCGTTATCGAATACAAGCTGCATTTGTCCCGGCGCTTTTGCAACATTCTTGCCCTGATCCAAAATATAGCTTGTTTTCTCACTGTAGCCCTGACCGTCAAAAACCTTCACAACAGCGTCAACCGCATCTGTCTGATATTGCTGTATCTTAAAATTGAATTTCATATTATGGTTACTCCTTCTTATTGGAACATCAACAAAATATTTTTGTATAAATTTCAACCGACTTTTTCATTTTAAAAAGCTTTGGAATATTGACAAACTTCCTTGCATATGCTATTGTATGAAATAAGTTCCCGAGTTTGACACATAGTGAAATCAAAAACGGCTGCAAACCCAGTAATAATGCGGGCTACAGCCGTTTTCCCATTGGAAACGATTTGTGCTATTTTTCTACGTCTTCTGTTTTGCTGCTTTTTATGATGCTCCGCATGGCTGATCTTGAGATAAATTCATAATCCGTGCGGAAACCGAACACCTTGTGCAGTTCATCCGTCAAGTCCGTTCTTTTGTAAGAAGGGATATAGCCGCTTTCCTTTGATAACCGTGTTACCTGCATAGAACGGAGAGCGCCCAGAAGTTCGCTGCATGTATATTTATTCCCGGTCTTTTTCTCAAGCAGACGGTACACCAGCAAGCTGATATAACAGATAAGGAAATGTGCCTTGATGCGGTCCTCACGCCTGACATACACGGGGCGTGCTTCAAAATCCGTTTTCATGATCCGGAAGTTTTCTTCGATCTCCCAGCGCTGCCTGTTTATTTTTAAGATCTCTGAAACATCCCCTTCGAGGTTGGTTATGACCGCGTAAAACCCGTCATACTTTTCCTCTTCCGATACTCGGTCCAGATCCAGCTCGTAGATCATCCTGCCTGCAGCCTCACCCTCTTCCGTTATGGCGGCAGACCTGATAAAACGGGCGGGATCGTTCTGGTTGTTACTGCGCCTTTTCCTGCCTGGATTTTCCAGCATTTTTACGGCGCGCTCCAGCTGCTTTTCACGGATTTTTCTCTGGTATGCTTTGTATTTTGGCGAATAGGTCACAATGACGGTCTCATCCATGGCACCGTTCACAACAGGCACTTCCTTGTAAAAGATCGTTTCATAAACATCCGGATCGGATTCATCGAGGGTGGATATATCGATGAGCTTATTGGAACCGGGTCTGTGGAAGTTCTTTGGATCCAGGGCAGTCTGCCTGTCCTCTGCACGCATCTTTTTTAAGGATTGCGTGATGACATAAGAGCGTTTCCCAAGGCTGTTGAATCGCCGGTTTGCCTTGCTCCCAAGCCCGGCATCCGAGCAGAAGATAAATTCGCTGCAGGCAAAGTCGCGTATCACCTTTGTTTCCAAAGGCTTTAAGGTCGTCTGTTCATTCTGGTTTCCCGGAAATACATCGAAGGCGAGGGGGATCCCGTCAGCGTCCATAAACAGCCCCATTGTGACGATGGGGTTTGGTCTGTGTTCCTTGCTTTTCCCATACTTTCTGAAATCGTCATCCTGTTCGATCTCAAAGTAATAATTCGTGCAGTCATAGTAGAGGATCTTTTTGTTCCTCGGATGTATCAAGTTTGAGTTGCGGTAGAGTTCCTCCTGGATAAAATCAGATTCCTCCGCCATAATGGAGAGCGCGCGGTAAACATTCTGCAGTTCATATCTGGGCGGTTCAAGGAGTGTCTGGCAGTAAGAGTAACTGCCCAGCTTACTGGATGGCGCAAGGATCCTTGAAAAGATCTGGTCTGTAAGAATGGCGCTGAGATCATAAGTGTATTTGTGGCGTTTGGAGATCTTGCGGGAAATGGAATCCATTTTTAGTTCGGTACATAGTTTTTGGAGGAAGAGATAACCGACCTGCAGGCACCGTTCTTCATTTTTGGGGATATAAGCGCCCTTTGATAAAGAGATGGTAACAGCGCCGTTTTGGGCATTGTATTCGATCGTGTCTTTTTCCGCTTCTGACTTTGCCCATGCCATCATAGCGTCATAATCCCCGGAAAACTGTGCCAAAAGATCATTCAGCTTTCCGAGTTTCCTGTGGATCTGGGTAGCCGTTTTTCCGTTGTCTTTACGGTATGAGCGTTTGATATAGACATCTTTGTTATCTGTGCTGCCTGTAAGTGAGACATACATGCGGAAATCCCCCTTTTTTTGAGTATAAGCTTATTATACCACAAAGCGTACAAAAACGCACGTATTATTTTTAAAAATTTGACAAAAAAATAAGCCATAAATGGCTTGGATAAAGGATTTTTATGAGATGATGTTAAAAAGAAAGTGTCAAACTCC
>CANQVA010000058.1 GCA_947627175.1 uncultured Ruminococcus sp. | reverse complement strand
GTCAATGAATACGAAATCGACGGCACAATTTACAAGGTGGTAAGCCATTTTGTTGGCAATAAGGACATCAATGATGTGATGTTGAAATATGCTGAAAACAAGGCTATGAATGAAATTCTTGGTCACGTTCTGCCCGATGAAAATTTGTAATTCAAAAAAATATTTTTCCAAAGCACTTGACTTTGCCGATATGTTGCACTATAATAGATATATCGGTAAGGTTGCTTTGGGCAGAAAGGAGTTATTTATGTTACCAAAGCAAGCCAACTACAAAGTAGGAATGTACCTCCGTCTTTCCTGTGACAATGAGCGTGTAGGTGAATCACTTTCAATTGAAAATCAAAAGAAAATTCTGCTTGAACATATCAATCAACAGGCAGGATGGAATTTGGTCAAAATCTGCGAGGACGACGGCTATTCCGGCACAAATTTTGACGAACACTCAAATGGAAACAAGACAACTTGCAGAGTCAATTCGATTAAAATAGATTCTACCCCAAAGAGCGTTACATCTCAGGTAATGCTCTTTTCTTTTCAGAAGGTTGACATTTACTGTCTTGTATGGTATAATTATAAAGTAGAGTTATACACTATAAATTGGAACTTGGAGTGATAATAATGATAATTGAAACAGAAAGACTAATATTACGAGAATATACTTTTGATGATTTTGATTCTTTATATGAAATCCTTTCTGATAAAGAAACTATGGCGCATTATCCTGCCCCTTTTGATGAAAAAAAGGTTAGAAGGTGGATTCAATGGAATATTGAGAATTATGCCAAATATGGATTTGGACTTTGGGCGATAGTTCTAAAAGAAACAGTGAAATGATAGGCGATTGTGGAATTACGATTCAAAATATTGATGATGAATTACTGCCGGAAATAGGATATCATATTCATAAGAAATATTGGAGAAATGGGTTCGGGAGTGAAGCTACAAGAGCAGTTAGAGATTGGGCGTTTGAAAACACAAAATATGAATGTCTTTATTCATATATGAAATATACAAATAACGGATATTACAGTTCTTACATTTACAACGTTGTGTTCCTGAACTGTTATACCCAACTCTTATCTGATTCTCTATGCTTCCACATTTCGGACATCTTTTATTTTCATCAACAGTTATTTTTTTCATACTTTTCAGCTCCTTGTGTTTTTTATTATACCACAAAAGACTTATTTTGTCCACTCCCAATTGTAATTGCACGGAAATCAATTTTCAAAAATCACTCTTGTAATCATCAGTGGATCCATAAGGCACTCAAACATAATATTTGAGATAGCGATTTTAGAATTATTGCGGTTTTTGAAGTTTTTGATGAGATTAATCGCAGCTTTTCTAAACATATTCAGGCTTCGCTGAACATCTTTGCTTTCAATTCTGCACTCATCCTCTTCAAAACGCATATCGAGCAGCCAGTGCATGGATTCCACTGACCACTCCATTCTTGCATGATTAAGAAGCTGTTCAGCTGTTAATTCTCTGCTTGAAATGTAATAGTGCCACTCACCGGATGTACCTTTTTTTGTCGTAATTTCGGAATGAATAGCTCCTATGCACTTCAAATTCTTCCACTCTTTTTTCTGTCCAACCAATCTATGTCCGTTGTGATAAAGGCAGTTCATACTTCAATTCTTTCATGACCTTTCTCGGTTCTTGTGAACGTTTGCATAGAGCCTTTGCAAACTGCTATCCTGTACATAATCCTCGATATCTTTCTTCAAATTTGGGTGATTGTCCTTTACACAAAGAAGATAATTTGCTTTTTGTTTTACAATAATCTCTGCGGTTTCTTTTTGACAATTCAGCGCATCGGCAACGATAATTTTCCCCTTGATGTTTAATTCCTTCAACAATTCCTGTACAGCAGGTATTTCATTGCTTTTGTCATCTGTACATCACTGGGCAAGCGTCAGTCCAAGTTCGCAGACCTGTGCACTTATGATGTGCAGAGGGCTTTCGATTTTATCCATTTTCAGAGTTGAACATACAGTTTTTTCATCAATCGAAATCGTCATATTCCTCGAATTTTCAGGCATAAATGAATAGACCCAATCCGCAAAGCAGTGGTTGAGTGATTCAGGATTGACAATTTTCAGCAGGCTCAGTATCCAGTAATAGCAAGGGACATGACTGATTCCAAATTCCTCTTTCAAGAATTTGCTTACTCTGTCATTTGTCGCCCACTGGTGTATCTGATGAAGATTTCTTAATCCGCAGATATTTCCGAGTATTGCTATTGTAATTACCTCTGGCACACTACAAAAATAACCATCATATTCCTCATAAAGTTCAACTTCTTCAAAATACTCAGTAATTCCATTATTCATATCTTTATTATCTAATATATCCTGTGTTTTGTCCAGCTTTTTGTTCATTTTGTAATGAATTTGTAACTTTTGCTCCTTCTGATTTTGAAAATTGATTTCCGTAGTTTCCAGACTTCTTGGAAAACATCTGCTCCGTCTCGCAAGAACCGGAATATAGCATCTTAAATCTGCATTTACTCCCTCAACAGTAAATGTATCCCTTTTATTGTATATGTTTCGTATATGCTTTCCCGGATAAACAATATCTATATATCCATTATATCCGTCTGTGCAATAATATTTTGCTTCAGGTGCATTATCTACAATATTCTGTATACGTTCCGACGACTTGTCAAAAGCAACGTCAAATCCGACGATTTGTCTTGGTTCACGACTTATCATTGTTATTATATAAACATTTTCCCGTGTTTTAGTACAGGGCTTTTTGTTTATAAACCAGTATAATTCATCAAGTTCAAAATATTCGTAAAAAATTTTAACATCATTATTTTTCAGTTTTTTTATCCAGTTATAGACATTTGCTTTGTTCATACCAAGTACTTTGCCGACACCTCTTCCGCTTACTCCGGAATAATACATCTTTAGGGCAAGCTGTTTTGTTTCTTCTGAATATGTGTTTTTTTTCGGTTCGGGTGTATAACGGATATTACAGTTCTTACATTTACAACGTTGTATTCCTGAACTGTTATACCCAACTCTTATTTGATTCTCTATGCTTCCACATTTCGGACATCTTTTATTTTCATCAACAGTTATTTTTTTCATACTTTTCAGCTCCTTGTGTTTTTTTCTTTATTATACCACAAAAGCCTTATTTGTTCACTCCAAAGCTGGCGAACAAAAAAGCTAAAAGTCATGCAAGCAAGGATATATGTTGTCAGTCTATCGAGTGTAAAGAGGTGGTGTAAAAGGCATGGCGACACATGGCAGTCACTAAAAGAAAAATCAAACAGACCGCATAGTCACCCCAAAAGGCACACGGAAGCAGAAGAACATATTATTCTCAAAAGCTTTCAGAAAAAATATGCATTATGGCTGGGACGGAGTTTCAGCGGAATGGTATATGCGGCAAAACGCATATGACTTGGAGGAAAGAATGCAAAAAAACCGCCAAGAAAACATGACCGCTGTTATCCGGAGCTGAGTGTACCAAGTGAGAAAGTCCAGATAGATGTGAAAGAAGTGCCGTATTGCTGACTGAGAGGGATACTAAAGCGAGATGGCAAACATTTGTACCAGTGGACAGCAATAGATGAATGTACCCGATATCGCTTTATATATGGTTTTGAGGAGCACACACCGGAAAATACAGTGAAGTTTTTAAAGATTCTGAAAAAAGCATTTTTATTCAAGATACAAACAATTCAGACAGACAACGGAACAGAATCTACGTACAAATACATAAGCGATGATACGAAATGTCCTTTTGATACAGCGCTCAAAAATGCAGGTATGAAGCATAAGTTGATCCGACGAGGACACCATGTCACAATGGAAAAGTAGAGAGAAGTCACAGAAATGACCAACGATATTTTTATGAATGGGAGCATTTCAGCAGTCTTGAAGAATTCAACCGCAAGCTTGCGAAGCACTTGAGCTGGAGCAATCACAAGACAATGCAGACACTCGTCAGGAAAAGTCCTGTGCAGTTTCAGAACTTAAACTTTTATTATTCCATATCTATGGAGATTTCCATTTTTGGGTCATATCTATTGACAACGCAGAATTAGAAATATTCATTTTTTTAGAGAATCACATAATTTCAGAAATTGTATCTTTGAAACAGATTTTTTAATATTTATAACTGTTTCCATATTGACATTTGGATTGTTGCTGTAATATATTCTTACACAGTCGTTTTCTGTCAGATTTTCTATACCTACCAAACCGGCAGTTCCGACATTTTCAAAATCAACATAATATCGCATATAAAAACCTCCCAAAAAGCATTGTATCATATTTGTCATTTTTTGTCAAGAATTTTGGTGAAAAATAGAGAGAACAGCTAATCAAATATTAAAAAATTATTTATAAAAAATATAGTTTATCGTATACATTACCTTTTGGAATATAATCTCCCGATTTACATATTCTGTCTGAATAATATGTAGTTATGGGAAGTCGAGTACCGTTAATTGAGCCAATATGAAGTTCTGAAAGTGCATAAATCTGACTTACAATTTCGTTTATTGAGAGAGAGCCATGTTTATGTATGATTTCCAGTGGTTGAGGTGCACCGCCATAATTTGAATTTCTTTGTGTGGTCACAATAATTGCTGTATTATCTTTGATAATACACATACCTGCATCAGGATTCATGCCGTTTGGATTGTTATTATCAATAAGTCTTTCAAAAATCTTTTTCTTGACTTCTACAAGGTCATATTTTATTGATTTGCTTGAAAAATACTCATCATACCATTCATTCGATTCATTTGAAAAACCATCTCGATGTATAACAATATGTTCGGGATAATGACCATTTTTTTCATTATATTCAATAAGAACTTTATCAAAAATATCAAAAAGCACTTTTTTATTGATTTTTTCACCTGATTGTGCTTTTTTTGTTTTATAATATCCAAGAATATTACCTTTTCCATCAAAGCAAACAGAACAAGCAGGATAGTGAATACCTGTTGACTGTGTACCGACATCAATACCAATAAAACAGTCAACATTGCTGAACGGTTTTTCAAAAACCCATGGAACACCGCCTGATTTACCGAGTATTCCGAGTGCGATATTTTTCAAATACGAATTTATATTATTGTTGCTATTAAATTTTTTCAATGAAATCATCTGTGACGGCATATCAACATCTGCAAAAACTTGTTTAAAAATATCATAATTTGATTTATCGGTTGAATATTCATCATCTTCACTTTCCATAGGTACAATACAGACTACAAAATTGATTTTTTTACTTTTTAAAATTTCTTTTGCTTGAATTTCAAGTGATAATTTATCATTATCTGAATTGTATATATAATGATTAGTTGAATATTTTAATGGAAGAAGAGGCTTTTTCAAATATGGGACGGCTTCACCATTAATAGTTCCTTTTAAAAGATAATCTATGATAGTATTTATTACTTTACAGCATTCATTTTTCTTTTTATCAAAATACATAAATCCGATAATTATTTCATCATTAGGCATACGATAAAATTCGTTTGAGAAAACTTTATATTTTTCATTAAAGAGAATTTTTCTTTTGTTGCCGATTAAAAGTTTTGGAATATTGGAAACTGTATTATATATAGAATAGCCAAATTCTCCTGCTGTTACCGGTTCGGGAATTACATTTCCATTTGTTTCTGAATTAAGGTCATTGATAAAATTCAGCATAATTTCCAGTCGCTTATTCATAGGCAATTTTGTTAATTTATCTATAGATTTGGAAAATTTGCTGTCACATGCTGCAATAGTTTCATTTCTGAAAATGAGATTTAAAGATTGCGGAATATATTTTTCTTTTCTATTTTCTTCTTTATGATTTATCACAATTACCATTTTTGTATTGTTAGGGTCAATTTTTTTGAGTTTGCTTGGGGCTAATTCCTGCCAATAATTATAAAGATTGAAACCACTTTCACTTGTTTCGTTTATATTTTTGTCAGAAATTTCTGCAATCTCATATGTTCTGTTAAGTAGCTGCCATCTACACGTCACTTCCTTTCCTATAAGATTTTCACCTTTTTTAATTCGTTCATAAACGTTTAAATTAGAATAATATTGTGTTGAAATATTAAGTCCGATATAAGAAGTACCATCAGGCATTACTTTACCTTTTATGGAAAATTCACGACGTAGCGTTATACTTAAATTATTTTTAGGTGTATCAATATCAAGATAAAAATTATTCTCTTTATCGCAGTCATATTTTTTTAATTTAGAAATACGATTATATACATAATATTCAATCCATGCAGAATATAAATCTGTATTTTCTTCAACGGGAATTTCAATTTTTTCAATAAACTCCAGTTCCGCCTTCATATCAGATAAATCAGGAATATTTTTTATTTCATTAAAAGTATAAATGTAATTTTCTTTTTTATCAGAATAAACAAACATTTTATTATAACAAATATAATTTTTAAAATTGCTTATTATTTTATAACGCACCCTATTATTCAGTTTATGAATATCTATATCATAGTTGGCAAGATTTTTTACTCTGTATTTAAAAAAGGATTTAGTATCCATTTTTTTTAAAAATTTGAAATAGCACAGACGAATATCGTTCATTATAATCAGCCCCACTTTCGACGAATGACTTAATTAAGGAAAATACAAAATTTTCTATCAAAGTCAACTTTTTTTAACAATGTATTTATATTTATTTTGGTTATATTGAAAAATTCGGTTTACTGAAACCGATATTATTGTTTTTATATCTCATCAGAATTACCTGCATTTCGACAGTTTGCCATTTTGAGTCTTATGCAAAAACACCTTCATAATCAGATTTTTGCATAAACATCTGCTATATAATATCATATTTTCCCTTAAATGTCAATATTCTCCGAAAATGTTTTTTCTTTAAATCAGACGTGTAATAATTTGATTTTTCAATTATAAATGAAAAAATGCACCCACAAAGTGAATGCATTTTCCCACTATGTCATTTAAATTGAAAACGGGCGTTGGTCTGAGTGACGGGACTTGAACCCACGGCCTCTACCACCCCAAGGTAGCGCGCTACCAACTGCGCCACACCCAGACATCAGCGTATTTAAATCAACAATATGTATTATATCATGTCTTTTTTGATTTGTCAAGGGTTTTTTGAAAAAAGCACGGAAATCAATTTTTGTAAACGATCTGTAATAAAGACTGAAAATCGAGCATAATATTGGAAATCGGCTTTTTAGAGCCGGTTTCAGATTTGTAGAGCTTTA
>CANQVA010000057.1 GCA_947627175.1 uncultured Ruminococcus sp. | reverse complement strand
ATCCGCACGATGATTTTGGAGGGGTATATCGTGAAAATTGATGAATCCAAGTTTCAGGAAATCCATAAACTTGCGACATCAGTTGCAAGAAATATCAATCAAATTACTACCTGTTTTCACGATACAGACAGACTTTATGAAAATGATATTGCCGAACTGAAAGATGGCGTAAACCGACTATGGCAGCCTTTGATTTTTCTGCAACGAGAGATTTTGCAGTTGAAGCATTGATCAATAAGCATTCAAATTAAAATGCTGTCAGGAATAATCCAAACAGTACTAAAAGCCGAACAGATTTTGGAATGGTATCAGCAGATACTATAATCCTTTTGAGGACATAATAATAACGGCTCTGAAATGATGTCAGAGCCGTTAGAACAATTACTTTTTTAGAAGAATAAGTACAGCAGTAATTAAGATTACATATATCATAAAAACAATCATAGACGTGTTCACTGTTGAGTGTAGAACTACATCCCCACATAGCTGAGAACCTATAAAACATTGCGATACTGCATCACTCAAAACGTTTTTCAACATAAGAGGAATGTAGATAAAAGCTATATCTATTACCAAGTTTACAATTTTATTATCCGTCAAAGCGTATATCAAATATACGAAATATCCCAAAACAATACTCCAGACAAGTTTCAGCAAAAGAGTGAAAAAAATGTAGTTTTTTATTGTAATCCATGCTCCACATTCACGGAAAATTTCAATATTACAAACTTTGCAGTTTAACAATTCGATGGAGTTATCTCTAAAATATAGAATAATATCTACAGTGACTGTTGTCAGAAAAGTCAAAAATATAAATATAAAAATTGCTATAATTTTATAACGATGCAGTCTACCGTTATACGAAGTAAGTACCATTTCATCCATTTTATTTTCTTTATCCGCAGAGAGCATCTGCACAACAGTAAAGATTACAAATGCAATGAAAAAATAATCCGCTTTTGCGAGATAATTGATATAGTCACGAACAGTCAAATCATTGAAAAATTCTGTTTTGATTCCTTTATCTTCAAGAGAAGTATAATACTCATATTTTTGTTTTATTTCATCAAATGCAGGTTTTTTCGCTTCAGCTTTCATATATTCAGTTTGATAATCACTGAATTGGTCAAGAGTAATCTTTTCAGAAGTATAAGCCGAAGTCATTTCATCCTTTTTTGATAAAATATCAGTTAGATGTTGCATCTCTGTTTCAATCCATTCCTTTTGTTCCTCAAAGGAAAGAGTATTAAGAGTATTGATATAATCGTTATAAATTTCAATACTAAAATTATATTGTGATTTAGGCATATAAAGATAATTCATATATTTTAATACAAGAACAATAGCAAGGAATATAAATATAGGAAAAATTAAGAATTTTTTTATCTCAAACTTTATCATTTTCATATCAGGCTATCCTCGTTGCTGCCGAAAATATTAAGATATTCTGATTCAATTTCGCTTTTTTGCATATGATTTTCTGTATGAAATCCGTCGATTGTTTTTACAAGAATGCCGTTTTTAATAAAATAAATTGTATTACATAAAGATTCAAGATCACTAATAATATGAGTTGCAAGAATGATAATCCTTGTACCTGACATTTTTAGGAGATTATTTTTGAAACGTATTCGTTCTTCCGGATCTAATCCGGCTGTTGGTTCATCAAAAATCAATACCTCCGGGTTATTCAGCAACGTTACAGCAATTCCTAATCGACGTTTCATTCCACCGGAAAATCCACCTGTCCGTTTTTTTCGGTCATCATACAGGTTGACATCTTTCAGTCTTTTTTCAATCTCCTCAGAAGTTATGCTGATTTCTTTCAAACCGGCGAAATAACTCATAATTTCGGTTGTAGTAAAACCGGGATAAAATCCAAATTCTTGCGGCATAAACCCAAGTTTTTTGTGAAAATTCTTTCCCTCCGTATAAATATTTTTTCCATTATATAATATTTCTCCTGTATTCGGTCGAATAATATCTGCAATACAGCGCATGAGTGTTGATTTTCCTGCACCGTTTGGACCGAGTAAACCATAAATTCCTTCATGAAGTGTTACTGAAAAATTATTCAGAGCAACGGTATCTTTGTATTTCTTTGTAAGACCTTTGATTTCAAGCGTTAACTTATCCATTATGTTTACCCGCCTTTCCGTAATTTTTCAATGTTATAAATAGACAGACAGTTGTGAATATCAGAAAAAGAATAACGCAAATAAATAGGCGATTCATTGGCATACCTAAAATATTTTCATAGTCGAATTTGGTAAAATACATCTGCGGTTGTGATAGTGCTAATGGGAAAAACGTTCTTACTTTTGCCCAATATTCTTCAACTTTTATTCCATGTAAACCGGTAAGCACTACCATTAAATAACACAACAAACCTAATAATACAAAGTTTACAGCAAGAGGTCGTGTCAGGGATTTGGCTCTTATTGTACAGAGCATTGCAATACCCATTGTGAATATAACAGAGAGAAGCCTCATTAGATTGATGAGAATAAAAAATCCTAAATATGAAACGCCGAAAGTACAATACTTAAATTCTTCCAGAGATTGAATAGGTGCTGAAAATTCTTTAATCTTGAATGCTGTTATTCCGAAAATTAACTCAATTATAAAAAATACAATAGCTATGAAAATCAATATGATTAGAAGTGCTGCTGTCTTTCGCAAAAATGTTTTTTCACGTCCTGATGATGTGCTGTAAACCATTTCATGACAACGGCATACTTTCTCTGATTGTAGACAATAAACAGTAGCAAATGCTGTCCACATAATAAACAAAATGCTAAACACACGGCTCTCCCAGTTAAAGTGAAATAGTGCAAGAAATTCAAATCCACTATCTGAATCCATTGGTCTAAGAGCATAATCCACATTATATTTTTCAATCGCTTTATAGTAATATTTTTCAAGATAATGATTTCCTTCATTTTGTGAATTTGTGTATCTTGTATAAAGTCTTTTAATCATACTTACCATATCGCTTTTATAACCGGATCTGACATATCTGACTTGTTTTATTGCATTTTCAATTGCCTCCCAGTCATCACTAATCGTTTCACCATAAATACCGGCAGGTAAATTAGGACGCTGTTCTACATTAAATACATCTAATGCGATATCCTGTTGATATTCATAAAGACGTTCAGTATCTGTTTTTCCACAATTTAAGTCACTGTAAATTTTTTCACTAACTTCAGGTTTTATACTGCCTTTAATGAATTGAACTCCTGTAATGCTGAACCAAAAAAAATATGCGAATAATAGAGCTGTACTTACCAGAAAAAATTTATTTACAGTCACTTTTTTTAATTCGTAAAAAAGCATTTTCACTTGCTATCACCTCATTATTGTTCTGAAAATCAAGATAATCGCCAGTTATGATTATTCAAATTTTATTCTATTCTTATAAGTGGAATAACAGTCTGTACACCCATTTTTCACAGCATCATAGGTAGGCAAAGCAATTGCATACAGAGAATATTCGCCTGAAGATTGTGGCATATATTATCCGTTCAAACAATAATTTAATACTTTTTTTCCAGCTTGTGTATTGAACGTAGCAAAATATTTATTTTCTAATATCAGCAACATTTCTCCATTACAAAATACACACAACATATAATCATAACTACAATTTTCACCAGTGCAGGCTTTTACATATAAAAGTTTCTCGTCGTTTATAACAACATCTTGAGAGAAGTGATCTGTCAATATTTGATTTTTATTACTTTGATACCCTATATCACAGAAAGAATCTGAGGATTGTATATCAACATAATTATTTTCAGGAAATTGAAAATAACTATCATCCGAAGTATTTATCTTATCAGATTTAATCAAGACACTTACAGAAGCTAAGCCATTAAACTCATTTAATCCTGGGATATCTTTATTTCTTTCAGCAATATATTCTGGTGCAAAATCAACAAGAATATTTATCAAAGATTCATTATTTCCAGATAATTCAGACATAGGTATTTTTATATCTGAAATAATTCCTTCATTTGTATTACCAGTAACACTCATTTTCTGAATTTTCATATTATTAGCAACATTATAAAAATAAATAGGTTTCCCATTATTTATAACATAGAGATTAAGATTGATAGTTTGCCAGTTAAGCACATCATCAGGTTGAGCATATGTTGAAATTCGTAATTCCAACTCTTGAGAATTACACTCGATTTGTGAGTCATTTATAGATTCATACGAGCCTTCCTCATTCGTTTTAAGCACATTCAAAGCTGTAATAAAATTAAACGAAAGATTATTTGGAATAGTAGCATCAATTTGAGGTTCAACAGTACTGGTAATGTTTCCCGCTTGATTACTTAAAGTAGATTCATTATTGTTTGTTTTTTGTTTACATCCAGATAAAAGCATACTTACCACAATAAGTAAAAATGTTATTTTTTCATCATTATTTTATCTCCACTATCTCTACTCTAAAAATAAATACGAACTATAATAAAGAGCAAGTTACGACGAAACAATTCATCCATTATCCATACTTATTATAGTTCGCATTATCAGAAACGATTATCCTGATTAAAACGATCCGTTATGGGAAACTGTTACTTTTCCATATGTACTATTTCCACACTCACAATTTAGTGAATACTGCCTATAATAATTCGATGTAGTTGATCCTGTGCTATTTATATCGAAAGTACTGCCAGTTGTATCAATCGGAAGTGTTTTAACTAACCCATCACGATAAAGGTAAAGATTGCCTTTCCAATCGATTGAGTAACCATATGCATTTCCGCCCACACCATACGAATAGACAGTTATACCCGATGATGGTGGAACATATGAATTGTCGTAAACAAACGCCGTAACCTTAACATTATTATTCAGGTAAACATCTTCCTCATAAACGTTTGTTGCACTTGCAGAAATGCTACATAACCCAGTCACCAACACTATTTAATCTTAAAATTAACAAATTATCAAGGCGTTAACTCAATGTTTTAAAAAATAATCAACTCAGAAGAAATATAACATATATGCTGCATACTCCTTTAATCGTTTCAATCTGCATAAAAAAATCATTTAATTGCACAAAAAGTAGGAAAAATTTTGTTGAATTTATCCAAAATTTACTTATGGTTGGAAATATCGTTTATAATATATTCTTCTGTCCAGTCATTCAAACTAAGCAAAACATAATCTTCACCTTGAGTGCCGGGTCTATCTGTCACTACGCTTATAATCAGTTTGCTATATCCCGGAAAGTAATATAAACACTGGATTCTGCCATTTTCTCCTGATTTTTCAGAGTCAATTTTATAAATCGATTCCAGTTCGGAAGATTCTGTATCTATCATATATAATTGTGTTGTTATTTCAGTTCCATCATCTAAAGTAATGTTCTTTCCAAAAATAATACCATTATTGTATACGCAGAAAAGTGATATATCTTCAGCTATAACAGTTTCACTACTTGTTGCAAGATCAAATTTTATTAAATTATTTTTTTGTTGGTATTTATCTATAAAATAAAGATACTCACCATCTGTTTGTACATCTGTTACATAATCTCTCAGTTTCTCAACATTTTGTGTATCAAGGTGAATTAAAAAGAGTTCCATATTCACATTAGCTGCAACAAGTGTATTTTTATCCACAACACTAATATTAGTCATAAAAGAATTACCTACAACGATTGGTTGTGAAGCCTCTTTTGTTTTTGTGTCAAGGATATAAACATAATTAAATCCTCCCACGATAAATTTGTTATCATCATAAGGAATAAAATTCAGTATCATACTGTCCTGTTTTGCTTCTTCGGATTCCTTTGTGGAATATGTATTCTGATAAATAAGTTCTTTCTTTCCATCTTTTTCATAGTAAATTTTGTTATTTGCATTTGTGTATTTTCCACCATTATCGCACAAAATAAAGCAGATATCTTTTAACGTTTGGGGAGATGCCTCGCACGTTTCCGACCAATGGTCACATCCGACAATATCGCAGTCTTTCTCTATGATTTTGTTTCCTAAATCAACACGAATTCCGGTTGCACTATAAAGGAACTGAC
This sequence comes from uncultured Ruminococcus sp., assembly GCA_947627175.1. Taxonomy (GTDB): domain Bacteria; phylum Bacillota; class Clostridia; order Oscillospirales; family Ruminococcaceae; genus Ruminococcus. The sequence continues at coordinate 1,971 of CANQVA010000057.1, read as the reverse complement.
CATCAGTTGTAACCAATCTTGATGTACCGAAGAAGTTGCGACGTGTATCACTTATAGACACTTGATTGCTACTATCAGTCATTTGGTCAATATCTATAAGTTCTTTCTCAGTATTGTTAAAGCTACATGATGACAAACTGCACGAGAGAATAAGTGCTGTGAGCAGTATGATTTTTTTGATTATCACTTCTACTACTCCCTTTATTTAGTAAAAATACACCAACCCATTATCATTATACAACTATTAAAGGTTTTTGTCAAGCCATGAACATTGATTTTAAGCAAAAACGGAGTTAAATTTCTCATATGTACAAGAAAGCAACTCTGTTTTTGTTCATTTTATACAAAACCAATCATCAGAAATTTTTCAATTACTTATTGACTTTGACTGATTGTATGCATTTTGTTTTTCGGGATAAGAATACTTCGGAAACCATCCATTTAGCACTTTAACAAAGAGGGAGCATTTCAAAACTCTTCTATAATACATCAATTAAGAAAAGAAGCCAAAACAGATACACACAGTTTCGTGTGCATATCTGTTTTGGTTATTCGTTTAGTTAATAGCATCTTTACAAAAAGGAAAAAGGACAATTCTACTGATGTAAAAAATTATCCTTCTATTCAGTATAGCAAAATCGTCTGTTAATCGCAATTTTGTGGTGTTTGTAAGGTGTTCGAGTGAGAAGTACCTCGAAAATGGGCACCGGAACGAACGTCCAGAAAAAGCTGATTGCCGTTCATGACCTCGATATTCCTTGGCGACGGCTGATTTGAACCAGCGTGCAGGAAGAATTATCCGACAGGGCAATGAAAACCCGAATGTGCAGATTTTTCGTTATGTGACAAAAGGAACATTTGATGCGTACAGTTATCAGACTTTGGAGAAAAAACAGAAATTTATTTCACAAATTATGACTTCAAAAGAACCTGCAAGACGTTGTGAGGACGTAGACCAGCAGGCACTCACCTATTCAGAAATCAAGGCACTTTGTACCGGAGATGAACGTATCAAGGAAAAACTGATTCTCGAAAACGATGTGAAAGAATTGAGGGCGTTGTCGGCAGAACATAGGAACACGGTGTTTGAAATGGAGGACAAAATCAAGGTATTTCCCGAAAAAGAGCAAAATTTACTGACTGCACTTGATTATCTTCGTGCTGACCGTGAAACACTTCGCAAACTGCCGATTGACCCCGAACGAAAACTGCCCGTATTCAAAATAACTATTCAAGGCACGGAATACACCGACAGAAAAGAGGCGGCTAAGGCTTTTGAAGATGCTGCACTCGGAATCAGAATTGCAGATACTCCTGTAAAAATCGGTAGTTTTCAGGGATTTGACCTGTCCGTTACCGTGAACAGTTCCGCTATGGGCGGCGGCATGACAGCGAAAATGCAGGGACAGTACACGCACACGGCAAAGCTGATAGAGAGTTTCGCCCATAACCTGAACCGTCTTGAATCTGCACTTTACAACATTGACAGCAGGATTGAACGTACTCAGGAAAACCTTGCAAAGCTAAGACTTGATAATGCAGAAGCAGAAAAAATTGTTGCAGAACCGTTTCCTCAACAGGCTGAACTTGACAGCAAGGAGGAGCGCTTAAAAACGCTGACCGACGAACTGAACAAAGCGGCAATGGAGGCGAAAAAGAACGCTCCAAAACGTGAAAAGACCTGCTATTTTGAACGTGCAAAAATGAAACGTGATGTGATGAGGATTTCCAAAAAACAGAAGTCCGAAAAAGATAAATCAATAAACAAAAGTACAAAGAAAAAGAAACCGGGAATTGAATAATCAACTTTGATCCCACCGGGATCAAAGTTGTGGCAGATTTTTGATATAATCTGCATAAATCAGAAACTGAATAATCATTTCAAAGCTGAAACAAAAAAGTTTCCGCTTGTTTTATTTATACTATAAGTAGAAATATATTCTTTTCAGTACACAATTGAAATATATTTTA
>CANQVA010000056.1 GCA_947627175.1 uncultured Ruminococcus sp. | reverse complement strand
GCATCAATTGCGGTGTCGTCGAACTCGGTCTTTTCGTCGCCGTCGAAATACTGGTACGTCACGTCGTAGCCGGCGGCGTCAACCTCCTCCACCCAATAATAGTAGGCGTTGCCGCTTTCGTCATAGGCGGGGAGATTTTCAAGGATTTTTGCCCATTTCACGCCATTAACCGTGTCGGTTTCTTTAAGGGTTACTGTTGCAACATCATCATCAAAAGTAATCTTGTCATCTGCTGCACTCATTAGGCGAACGCCTTGGCGAGATAAGATGTCTGCTGTTTCTTCTGGAATGTTCTTTTCGTCATAGTAGAGAGTAACTGTTAAAGTACCAGTATAGAAAGATGCTTTTAAATATTTGAACTCTGTAGGGTTCAAATCATCTATTCTGACAATAAATGAACTTTTACCATTAAGATAATCATTAAATTTTGGCCATACACCACCAGCGATCACACTATTATATCCATCTGACTCTAATAACAGTGCAAAATCTTGAACATTTGTGGTATCAGAAAATTCAAATTTGATAGCTTTTATTTTATCACTATTAGGCAACTCAAGTGCTGCACCACCTGTAACTGGTAATTCTATCGGTTGTAATGCTTGAACTTCATTCACAACTTTAATTGTCAATTTGGCACTTTCTTCACCATCTTTTCCAGCACATTTAGCTGAAATCGTTGAATTTCCTAATTTTCCGGTTGATTTTACCTTGATAGTATCAACATTTTCATAATCACCAACAATTTCTATACTATCACCACTAACAGAGAAAGTTGCCGGTTTATTGGTTTTCACTGTGTATTCGCTGGTATCATCAACCTGAATTTGTTCCGGTGAAGAAGTGAATTTCAATGTTTCATAACTTTTAATAGTAATACGAATAGATATTTGACTACTATCTTCAGCAGAGTATACATTTACCCATGTTTCACCAGCTTCTGTTAATCCTTGCACTGTAAATTTTCTGCTTTCTTGAGTTATTTTAACATTATTACCATCATATCCAACTGTATAATCTTTTGTAGTTGTGAATACTAATTCATCACCTACATAAATTGTAAAATTGTCATTATTATTAACTCTTTCATCACCTAAATATATAGCAAACTCTTTTGCACCTGTTACTGTCAATGGAAATTCTTCTGATTTAGTGCCATCATCACGGGTTGCGGTGATTTTTACTGTTGCACCCTCTGTCTTACCTGTAACTGTGACGCTCTTTCCGTCCTCTGCTGGTGTCAATTCTACTGCATCTGTGGGTTCTGCGGAATATGTGAACGTTCCATAATTCGGGTTTGGTGTCAATGTAATACTACCATTGATTTCAACTTTCGACTCACCTGTCAGCGTAATTTTTTCTTCTGAATATGCAACATGAATTATCACTTCTGCTTTTTTGCCGTTATATTCTCCGACAATGATTATGTCATTTCCAGTGTATTTTTGTGCTGTCACTTTATCGCCGTTAATCGTAACAAATTCGCCTTGTGAATCATCTTTCAGCTTATAGGTTACATCATTAACTTCAATGTCACTCTCTTTTGCCGTCAGCGTGATTCCATCACCGCCAATAATTGCTTTTTCTGGGCTTGCTTCAATGGTGAACGCACTGACAACAATCGGAATTGTGAGTGTTTCCTTGCCGTGAGTTACAGTAAGCGTGTAGTTTCCTGTATCTGCTCTGGCTTTTATGGTAAGTGTTTTTTTGTCATCACCTTGTGTCACTGTAATATCGCTGTCATTTGGAGAAATTTCCCAGCTGTCAATTGTCTGGTTGAACGTCAGTGTTGTTCCGTCGCCATTCGTCGAAATATAGGCGGGTTTTGAACTGCTGTAGCCGTCTTTTTCTGCGAATGCTAAATTTTCATTTTCCGGTACTTTGTCTAATATGCCACGGTGTACTTTGAATGTAACACTGTTGTTACTGCCATTTTTCCACACTTTTTGCAAGTTCAGGTCAATAGCTTTTGTGTTGGTGACTGTCAGCTTGCTTGTGGTTTCGCTTGATTCTCCAAGCTGAACGCCTGATTCATTTTCATATTCCACAATATACTTCTCTGAACCGTCTGGGAAAACCTCTTTCACTCTGTAGTAATATTTGATTTTTGCGTTAATATCGGTGTAAACGTCCAAACCGCTGAATGTGCCAAGCCATGTATTTCCAGCTTGTGATGTCCACTTAAATTGAGGATTTTCTACAGCTACCCAATCAGATTCGCTTGTTTTGCGTTCGAGGGTGAACGTGATGTTCGGGCGAGATGTTGAACTGCCGTCATGCCAGATTTTTTCAACCTGCAAATTCGCTTTTGGTACTTCTTTTGTATTCGTAATGATAATTCCTGTCCGGCTCTCCGATTTCTGACCGTTGTGTTCATATTTAATTTTTTTGTCATCTATTATAGGATTGCCTTCTTCATCAACTTCTACAAAATAGTAGACGTATTCGTGGCTATCATTGCTTTTTACAGAAAGTCCATCTACTGTCTGTTGCCAGCCACTTGAACTATTAAGAATTACACTTTTTACAAATTCATAATTCCCTGATTTACTATTTTCACTTGACAAATTACCGCTTTCAATAGCTGTAAGCAAATCTCCAGGAACTCCGTTAATATCCAATTCAACTGATTCATCTGCTAACGATTCTGTCTCGGCATATTTCAGATTGATTGCCTTTGCGAATGCTCTTGCAATTGCCTCATAGCCGACTGCATTGGGGTGACAACCGTCAATAAGCATTGTATCTTTTTCAACGACACTGCAAACGTCAACACATATAACATTTGCAATACTAAGTGCTTTAATCTTTAGATTTAATTGATCAATCAAATTATTTGAACCTGTTTCGCCTAATCCTCTATTCCAGAATGCACTGCCATGTGTAGCAACTCCATTAGCATTGACGAAATCAAAATGAGGTACAGTGCCAACAAAAATTACTATGCCACTATTTTTATTTTGAATTTCAGTGATCAATGAATTTAATCTTTCAAAAATCGCCTCCACAGTACCGTTATAGTCTTTTGTTATATCGTTTGTACCAGCCAGCAAACAAACTGCTTTCACATCTTTAAGCGGAATTGAATCCAAACGGCTTTTTATTTGGTCTATTGTTTCACCATCAACGCCATAATTTATATTTGTGTAATTATAGGGAATAGTATATCCATTTGCTTCAAGCAATTGTTTTAATTTGCTTGGATAACGTTTCTCTAACGGCACTTCCGGAGTAGTCGCACTATAACCGCCTCTTGTGATTGAATCGCCTATAGCAATTACATTAAGATTTTTATTTTCTTCTGATACAGTCACGGAAGGCTTAATTTCTCTCCGGTAGATATTCACTTTAATGCTATCTTCTGCTGACGGTGTAACAGGCTTTTCGTCCTGGTCAACCCATTTCTTTTCAACGGAGATGCTTTTTTCCTTGTAGTTTATGACATCAATTGTCTGTCCGTTGTTAGTAGAGGTGTACTCATATTTGACTTTATAGTCCGTTGGCACTGACTCTTCAAATGCAAAATAATGATATGTTTCATTATCTTTATTTTTTGCAGGAAGATTGTCAAATGTCACCGTCCAGTTGTTTTCTTCGTTAAGTGTTGCTGTTTTAAGTGCAGTACCTGTTGGATTTGTCATGGTGTCTTCTGTTGTCTGATACAGTTTAACTGTCACACTGTCGCCATTATGCTTTTCATTTCCGTCTGCCCATATTTTATTGATTGTCACATCAATTTCAGTCGCTGAAGTGTCCTTGTTGATAAGTTCAATTTTGCCCGTGCCGTTTACGACATTGACCTTGTAATCGAACTTATAGCCATACAGTTTCACCTGTTGGTCATCATCAAGAATTTCTTCAATGTAGAAATCGGTGAAAGTTTTGAAATCGGGTTTATCAGAATCAGTCAAAACTGTTCCGTCAGTATTTTTAAATACTAAATTATTCAATTTGTCTTGAGTGAGTGTTATTTTCCAATTGCCTCCACTGCTTAGTGTAAATGAATCACTTGAATCATTCGGGCAAATCTGATAGTAAGTTTCTTTTCCGTCAACTTCTTTCACGCCCCACATATTGAAGTGAATACTGGTAACTCCTTTTGGCGGAGAGATTTCCTCATTTTTCGCATTAAACCACAACTTTTCAATTGCTAAATTGTTGTAGTTGCTGATTTCAACTTTACCGCTTTCATTCAAGGCGTTATTTTCATAAACGGGGTAATAGTCGCCAACAGTTTCACCAGTACCATCTTTGAGATACTTTTCACCATTAAGGCTATATGTTGTCTCACCAACTTTATATGCCGTTTCTCTGACATAGTAGTAAACGCTCTTTCCGTCTTTACCGTTCAGGAGATTTTTCCATTCAGCAATACTACTTCCTGTTATAGTAATGGGATTCTCAAATGTTTCTGTATCTGTAATAACTTTTCCAGTGTTATCAACGACAAGACCATCATCAAGTTCAAGTTTTTTCAAATCATTTGGGAATGTTCCGTCGTTCTTGTAAATATGCGACCAGTAAAGCGTCAACTGAACTTCTGTACCGCTCGGAATAGTTTCCATTCCACCCCATGTCTTTTTTGCCTTAACATCAATGATCTTGTTATTTGGCACATAGACTGTACCGCCTGCCTGAACATTGCGGACGTTCTTTTCTTCCAGTCCATTAGGATAAGAAATATTTTCATTTTTGTCATAAACAAAGTAGTAAATCAGCGGTTTGCTGTCGACCTTCTGATAGCCATTCGGGGAAATCGTTTCAAGAAGTGCATACAGTGTATTACTTTCAAGTTCAATTTCATATTGCTGACCGCTATTCTTCTGAATTACGCCACCAGCTAAATTTTCTGTCAATTCTGAAATTGTTAAATCTCCAATTTCTTTGCCGGAAATTGCTGTCCAATCTTGGACATCATGCACCTTTCCGTCTTCTGTAATTGTCTCTGCATATTGCCATTTACCGTCTTTGTATTTTGCAAGATAGAACGTTGCATCAAGGTTATTGTCAAGATAGTTTCCTATGTCTACTTTTTCAATTGTCGGCAATGGGAACGTTGAGGAAGTCGCATGACTATCCTGAATAAATATCTCAATATTGCTCTTTGTGGCACTGTCTGTCACGGCTTTCGTCTGCGTGCTGACCGTGTTCGCAAGCAATGCAGAAACAGGAGTATTCGCATCATATGCATCCTTTTTAGCAGATAAACGATAGGTGTATTCAATTTGTAAATGCCTTGCGTCCGGCACACTCACTGACAATTCAGCGACTATATTTTTATTATCGCCGTCTTTTTTGGGGTTGCCGCTTTCGTCAACAGGTTTCGGAGTGAATGTATACAAATAGTTATTCGGCAATTCATTCCGTGAACCGTCCGCCAGCACTTCATAAATTTTCAAGGATTGCAGGAAAATACTCAGCTTATCGAGGTCTATATTCTGCACACTCTCCCCTACTGTAACTGTATCGTCGATAGTCATCACATCTGTCAGTGTAATACGGTCACTGGAAGAAATTTCCTTTGCATCGGGGTTAAAGTCAATCGTGAACGTTACATCTGACTTTATCTGCTCATCAATCTTGTAATCTTTCTTGAGGATGTGTTCTTTGCCGGGTGTAAGTGTTTCTGTAACAGTCTTTTCAGCGTATTCAACACCTCCAAATTCACCTGTAATAGTGTTGGACAACTGATAACCTTTTGCTGATACTTTTGATTTCAATACAGATGCTTTAATTCTTGCACTAAAGCATATTGCATAGTTGCCATCTCTTTTGTTAAAATCTATTGTATTATGTGACTTATCGTAATAATAGTCATTTCCATATTGTTTAAGTACATCAATACTTCCACATGGATTCAGATATTGTGCAAGGTCATTTTCAAACCACCAATACATGGGTTGAGGATAAAAATTTGTTTTATTTACTTTTTCTCCTTGATTTTTTTCTTCCCAATAACCTAAATTAACATTGCCTGATCCTATTAATGATGTATCTTCACATAATTCAAATCCTTCAGGCAAAAATTCTTTTATGTCCATTACCTTTTGTATTTTTATTACCCAAGTAAATACATAATAATCTTCGCCATCGAATTGCATAGGAAGAACTTCATCAAGTGAACGTGTAAAATTCTTTTCAGTAATAATATTGCCGTCTTTGTCTACAATATATTTATCATAAATAGGATTGCTGGCATCAACATTTTCAAATGTAAAATTTGGCGATTGTTTCTTATCGTTATAAGTTGCTTCATTTGTAAATGTTGCAGCTCCGTCTTTCGCAACTCCGCTTATGTCAACTGTTGTGTAATACTTGATTAAGATGTCTATTATATCAGAACCAACATTTTTTAATGTTATCTTGAAACTCGAATAACAATTTTCTTCAATGTGCTCTATTTCATTTTCCCCTACTTTTTCTGTCCATTTATATGGTGTTTTTTCTGTAATCTCATACTCAATTTCTCCACCATTTGTAGCATACTCTATTGAAGAACCGAAAATTTCAATTGCGTTAAGCTGTTCTTCAGTGATGTAGTGTTTACCGCCGCTTGTTGCTTTGAGGACATCGACAACAATATTTTTTCCCGCACCGAAACCGTCGTCTTGAACAAGATGAATCTGCCATTGTGGTTCGTAAATATTATCAGCATCTTTATCTACTATGCTCTCTGTTGGCAACTCTGTATCACTACTATTTTTTCCTCTGCTAAGCAATGTCTTTTCAAACTTGTCACGCTTTTTCACTTCTGCTGTCACTGAACCAAGTTTGCCACCTTCACCGAATGTAGCTGTATTGCTGACAGATGAACTATCCGAATTAAAAGTATTTTCATCAATATCAGTATAGTAAGTGATTGTAATAGGCAAATTGCCGCTGACGAGATAAGTTTTTCCGTTTGAATCTTCAGTATCTTTTGTAAAAGTAGCTTCAGTATTATTATTGCCGGAAACAGTAAAATTACCTTCTGTCAAACCCGCAAACATATCATCAATAACTTTCAAATTTGTGACACTTTTAACATTATTTTGGTCATTGCTATTGATTTTGATAGTCCATTTTATTTTTTTACCTTCGGTTGTACTTTCGATTGTGCCTGATTTTTCAAATATATATGCATTATACGTAACATAACTTGTTTTACTGCCACCATCTGAAGTAGTTTCACCATTGGAATAAGTCAGTGTACATTTGTTTTCAGTAGCCTGCCAATTGTTGAAATTCGTTGCATCGGCATCGTATTCAATAGTGATTTGGTCAACGTCACCAACAGTTACAGTGTTCGTTCCCGAGTTATAACTTGCTGCTGCCGGTGGATTAAAAGTAATACCTGTATCAGGGAACATTGCATCATAGATAGTATAACCATTCAATTTTTTATTTACATAATTAGACTTTAGCGTAATTTTCCAGTGAATTTTGCCGTCAACTTTATGTCCTTCAATTTTATAATCGGGAGTACCCGATTTTGTCATTGAGGCAGCTGGAGGAACGGTTACTGCTGCACTGTCTGATTTTGGCGTTGCACCCTCTTTAGTCAGATTTGCGGTATTTGTTACCGTTTTGCCATTTACCGTATAAGTGTCTTCATCGCTAATATCTGTATAATAAGTAAATGTGATTTTTTTGATGTTCCTACTCTCTTCATTAAATTTGAATACAGTGATGTCGTCATCATTTTTTTCAAAAGAGCCATAAGTACTTGAATCACTACTTTTGTTATTATCTTTTGTAGTGACTTCAACTATAACATCACTGCCATTCTCTGGTAAATATTTATCACTAAGTTGATAACCAATCAAATTCAAATTAGTTTCAGCACTTGACGGGTCAGTAACGGTAATTGTCCATTTGATTTTGCCTGTATATTTTTCGCCCTCTTTTTCAAGTTCACCGCTTTTTTCAACGTCAAGTTCATTTGCCGGGAATTTAATCGTTACTTTATGTCCATTAAAATACAAATCCTGATCGCCGTCATTGTCAGCACTACGCTGAACTCTTGCCTCAAAACCGATTGAACCTTTCAGACCGTTCTGTGCGATTTCATCTTTTTTGGCTTC
>CANQVA010000055.1 GCA_947627175.1 uncultured Ruminococcus sp. | reverse complement strand
TACCGATACGTTAGTCGGAAATTTACGCCTTCGGAGTGTTATACCAAACATGAGTAGATAATGACATGAGCAGATAATGAATTGTCATATCAAAAGTGGACACATCGAACAAGGAATGAAACATAAAAGTTTTTTATAACTTTTTATAAGTTTTCAGTAACGGTGTGATCTGTGAAAAATTTTCAGACTGTTGTACAGGAACTACTTCATAATCATGAGCGACAAAGACGTTATATTGCACTTTTAACGGCATTATGTATGTTAATGGCATTTACAGTTTCTATTATTTTGATTGAACCGGCAGAAAGTATGACCGGTGAACTTGCCTGTGGTATGGCAGAGCATATCCACAACGAAAATTGTTTTACCTATACTTGCGGTCAGGAAAATGACGAAAATCATGTACATTCAGCTGAATGTAGAAAACTGATTTGCGAACAAACAGAACACACTCATTCTGCGGAGTGTATCTCTAAATCGGAAGAAGATAATCAAGATGCACAGATTATGCAAATTAACGAGCCTGAAATTTTTGATGAACCTATGGCGATAGCTGGCGAAACAAGAATATTATTAGATATTGAAAGGCAAGGAGAGTATGGTGTTTATTTTTCTGGGACATCAGGAACTCAACCAGACGGTGCTTATGATTTTACAGAAGATATTACAAGTGTATCTGTAAAGTGTACAGGTGGTACTGCTACACAAGATACTGGTTCAAAAAATTGGACTATTGAGATGCCCGAAAATTTTAAGGGCGATTATGCAGATGTTGAATTTACACTTTCTTATGAAATCACAAGTGGTAACGTCAATGCTGGTCAGCCATATATCTTTTATAGAATTCCGCCAGGGGTTGTTATACCAGAAGATTATTGTAATGCAGGAATGACAGTAAAAGATGAAAGTTACAGTAAAGATATACCTGCCGGATATTATTATATTGATAAAGACAGCGGTATGATGGTAATCAGATTTACAGATGATTATATTAGTAAAAAAATTAAAGATAGTGTCAACTTTAGCGGTGATATTACCTTTAATGGACAGATCAGAAGAGCAAATACTTCAGAGGGAGATAGCAGTGTAAATGTCGGCGGTACAGAGATAACCGTGAAATTCCCGGACGAAACATTCGATATATCTAAATCGGGTCAACAGGTTACTGATGATGAATCCGGAAAACCAAAAGTAAGATGGACTATTACGGTTTATAATTATCATCCAGATACTTCTTGGGAAAATTTTGTATTGACAGATGTAAATTTCCCCGCAAATGGGGCTGGGGTGACAGTAAGTCCGGAAAATTCTGCTGTATATGATGAAAATTCAAATGGCTTTAAGATTACAGATAATACTGCAAAACAAATCACATTCACTTTTGAGGAAACTCTGAAAGAATCAGACCTTGAAGACGGCAAGTATTCAAGAACAAATGAAGCTACGCTTAAAGGTACTTATAGTTCAGATGGTGAAAAGACTTTTGAAGAATCGGCAAAAAGCACTGTTGAAATTTCTGCTGAACCGACAATGAATAAATCCGGTAAAATGGATTATTCCGGCGAAAAAGCAATGATTGACTGGACGATTGATGTTCAAAGACCGTTCAATCTCCCGTTGAGTGGCTATACAGTACAGGACAGTGCATTGATAGGTGCAACAAATTTGAAAATTACCTATGATGATGGAAAAGAATTACAGAGTGGTACTTATACATTTAATAGTGATGATGGTACAATTACATTTTCAGAAAGTTGTAATAAATCAAAAGTACAGATTACTTATCAGACAGCACCTAATGATAGCAATTTGAGTATTCGTGATATTTATAATGGTACTTATGAAGTTAAGAATAAGGCGTGTTTGAAAAAAGGTACGGATACTATTGTTCCTGAAAAATCTGCATCAGTTATATATTCAAAAAATACATTGTCAAAAGCTGGAATTTATGACCCTGATACAGATATAATTACATGGACAGTAACTTCTGAACTTGGTCAAGATAAATCAGCTGTACTTGATAATTATGTTTTGACAGATACAGGTTGGAAAGATGTTTTATTAAAAGACATAACTGTAGTTTCTGCATCAGTTTACGGAAAAACAACTGAATGGAACTGGGGAGATGTCAGTTTAACAGCTAAGTATGAACCTGAAAGCGATCCTGAAAGAATTGGATTATATAACGGCGACACACTTTACGCTACAATTACAAAAAACGGTGAAAACATCACTATTAACTCTGAAGATGGTGAGGGCGTTGGTGTTGACAAAATTAAGTTATCCTATAAACAGAATGTAAGCGACAAAAATAACGGCGAAAAAGTGGATAATACGGTCAACGATTCGGAAGGAAATAGTATTACAGCAGACGCTACAATTCAAAAGCGTGAAGAAGTCACAAAGGAGTTGACTTCAACCGCTAAAGAAACTGTATATGGTGCAAGCGAAGAAAAAACAGAAACATTGAATTGGAAAATCGTTGTCACAAATGATAATGGCTTTGTACATGACGATGATGTAAAAGCATTAGTTGATGAACTCAGTCAACCGGAAAATGGTGGAGAACATTATATATCTCTTCCTGCTACGATTACAGTTAAGGGAAAAAGCACAGCTACAGGAAATGAAACTGAATTGCAATCCGGCACAGATTACACAATAGAATATTATGAAAGTGATAATGCGACAGGAGATCCGATAGAGAATGGAAAAGCAAAGAGTTTCAAAATCACATTTACAGAAAATGTTGATACTGCTAATTATCACTACATTGAAGTGACCTATTCCACAGAGGCAAAAATACCGGCATTTGCTGAAAATGCTGATGATACAACGCTTGAATTTGGAAATACTGCGAAATTCGGAAATGCTCCAGAATATGAAAATAAATACACCTATGAACACAAGTCAGATGCAGTCGAACAAATCGATGTCACTGTTGAAAAGAGTTGGATAGGTGCTGAAGATACAGAGTTACAGCCTATTCAATTTAAGCTGAAACGCACAACAACTAATGAACCTAAAATAACACAATGGAAAACTGAAACTGGATGGGGAAGTGAAGCTGAAGCAAAAACATTTACTTTAGATTCTACTTCTGATTGGAAAATGACATTCGAGAATTTAGACCGTGACACAGGCGTAGATCAGCATGACGACTACTATATTTACAGTGCAGTAGAAGTGAGCGTTCCGGAAGGCTTTACTGTAGAATATTCTGATGCTATATCTATAAATGGTGGCGAATTTAAAATCACCAACAGGAAAAATCCGAGTTATGACAAAGTGGTTGTAATCAATGGTGAAGAATTTCAAGATGGTGCAACTATAGATGTTTCTGAATTAACTCCGGAAGATGGATATTATTACATTGGCTATCGAGTAAAATTGCGGAATTATTCAGATAAAGTAACATTGAAAGATAAGATACCTGATGATTTTTCTTTAGCTTATGATCCAGCTTATGATGGAAGTTCTTCTCCTTTACATCATCCAGTTTCAACAGATAATAGAGGATATTCTGCCAAAATGTGGTATAAAGATACTCCGAGCAATGGTAATGAGTTTGGTTATAATGATAACAGCAAAGAGGCTACATTCATAATCCCTTCCACTTATACTGAACTCTATTATGAGATCAAAATTTCAGTTGATGATATGAGAAAAGCGTTAGTGGAACATAATAAAAGTTTTCCATTCACTAACAGCATTCAAGAAGGTACAAATGAGCCTGCAAAAGCTGAACTTACAATAACAGGCACTGTTGCAGAGCCGAAACCGGAAGAAAAGGACGCACTGAAAAAGCAGGTAAACGGCGACCCAAGCACGAATTTAGCAGACAGCACGCTTGCATTGGAGGGTGTAATCAGCTATTCGGTTTACGTCAATCCGGAGGGAAAAAATCTCTCAAATTCTGATGAGTTTGATATTTTAGATGCATTGAACCTGAAAGATTTGAATTTGCCGGCTGGTTCCGAACTTACAGGAAAACTAAAGGCAACGCTGAATCAGGTGACTGTTGAGGAAATCACCAACTATCAAAACAACAACGGCAAAATTACTTCCGATACAGTCAGAAGACTTGACGGCTCAGAATATCAGTACAATGCGGAATATGATGTCACAACAGATACACCAGAATATAAAGAAATTGAATACATTGAAGGAAGTTATAGTCCAGCTGGTGAAGGTTATTATAATTTAGGTTCTAATAATTTTTATAGTGTTTATAACTTTAAAAAAAATGATGTAATAACTTTGACATTAAAAGGAAGTCCAAATTCTCAAATTAGTGTAGATATTATATTACCAAATGCCGAAAAGACAAATTTAAAAGGTCAAAAATATAATTCTGAGGGATTATTTACTATTACATTCACAGCAACTTTTGGTGATTTCTATTGGGAAAATGATAATGCAGCAATTGAGTCTATTAGTGCGGTACGCACAACTTACACATCAACTACAGATGATGCCCAGCTTACAGTGACAGTTCCCGACGAAACGCCCCTGAAAGTGACATACACTTACAGCCTTACGATTGACGGCGACCCGCTGCCGACAGGTGCAAACCTGAAAGCCACGAACAGAGTTTCATTTGATACAGGTAACGCTACAGCAAACGACAGCAAAGATGATACGCTGTTTTACGTCAGCAACTCAAGGGCAAATGTTACAACAGGCAATTCGCCGAAGATTGTGAAATACAACATCGCAAATGCAAGTCTGACATTAGATGCAGAATTCTATCTTGTGTACTATGAAAATGGAAAATGGGTTTTTGCAAATAGCATTTTACCAAAAGTAGAAGAACTTGATGACGGCAAAACAGGCGAAACAAGATTTGTTCCGGAATTTGATAGAAAACTTACACCGCCCGAAGGACACCCTGACGGTTTGCCGGAGAATTGCGGAAAAGCTCAAGTAGTAAGCGGAACAGAGTACAAGATTTATCTTGAACCGAATAGACTTTACAAAATTGTTGAAGTCGTTGCACCGGAAGGCTTTGAAGCAAGTGACGAATCTATAAAGCAATTGACAGGTGATGCAAACGCAACTTTGGAAAGCGTATTAAGAAAACATCTGAATAATGAAACTATAAGCCCAAATGTGGAAAATCTGATGGAAAAATATGTTTCTACGCACTATTTCACATATGAAACAGACCCTGAAAAAGTAACTAAGCCGACAGGCTTTAAGGGAAATATCACTGAAGTTCATGCCGGCGGAACGCTGGGTATTCCGAATAATGCATTGATTAACATTTCTGCTCAAAAGGAATGGGAAACAGGTGCAGGGGATAATTTAAGCGTACACGTAAAACTCTACTGGTCTTACAAGCGTTCAAGCAATGGCTACCCGTCAGACCTTAAAGCCGCAACGCTTGAAGACTTGGGATTGCCAGCTAATTATAATGTTGATGGTATTCAAATTGTAAAAAAAGACGGAAAGAATGAAATAGAGGGCGATATTACAGGCAATGGCATAATTACATGGACTGGGTTGCCGAACGGTAAAGACGACAAACCGATTTACTACTATGTCAAGGAAATGTCTTACACGATTGGCGGAACGACCTATACACTGGACAAAAACACCGGAAAATATATGAATAACGGAATCGAAGGTTCATATAAACCGACATACAGCGGAAACGGCACAAACAAAAGCAGTACTGTAGCCAGAGAAGGCACAACGTCAAGCAATGGCACAATCAAAATCCGCAACTCGTCAGGTTTGTATGTGAGAAAGTTATGGAAGAAGTCCGACAATACAAATTTGACAGATACCGAAATTCCACTTAAAGACGGTGAATCTATTCACTTTACCCTGTATGGCATAAAAGATAATGTAAAGACAGAAATCTGTAAGGGTGTTTTGAACGAAAAGAATGGCTGGAATATTAAAATTGCCGAAGACGAATCAGATTTAACATTTGAATCAGATACTGTTTTACCGCTTAGTCAGTATGATTCTTTTGAAGTGACTGAAGACAGAGATGAAAGTCAAACTGTAAAGCTATATGATTTTGTCATTTCGTACAATTACAACACAAGCGGCGGAACAGGTGAAATCACCATTACAAACAAGGACAGAACACCAATTAACATAAACGTAAATGTGACAAAACGTTGGTCGGACGGCAATGCACTTCATGAAAGTGAAAATGTAACTGTCAAATTGTACAGTTCAACTCGTTCTGATTTGACAGATGACCAAATTAAAAACAAAACTGGCTTGACAGAAGTTGCAGGACATAGTGATATTACTTTGAACAGCACAAATAACTGGACAGGAACATGGGAAGATTTACCCTACAAAGATGACGATGGAAATCGGTTGTATTATTACGCCGTGGAAACAAATGTTCCCACTAACTATACTGCAAAGTACTCCAGACTTGACCATTCAGCAGAACAGACATTGACAGTTTCCAATACTCTCCCCGGCAAACTCACTGTGCAAAAACAGTGGCTTAACAGTTCCGGAAAACAAATCACTGCCGGATTGCCTGAAAGTATTACAGTTGATTTGTATAGTGGTGTTAATGTCAAGAGTTCAGGAAATGCAGAAAATAAAAATTCAATGAAAATTTCTGCAATTGGTGATTCTATTACTGCTGGCTACAATAGCGGAAGTGGCAATGGATATTCAAAATATCTGACTTCCATGCTGAAAGACGAAAGTTACACAATTACCAATGCCGGTGGGGAAATATCTCAACATGGCTATGTAAATGCTAAAATTGAATTGATAAAAGGGTATGTTGGTGGAACCGGTTTAGACAATTCATATAATACTATTTTGTTGATGGCTGGTACAAATGATATTCTTCATACCAATGATGATGTTGATGTTATAATATCTCATATGAAGCAGTTAATTGAAGAGGTATATACTGTAGGTAAAAACAATGATGCTGTTGTTTATGTAGGAAATATTCCAAAAATCAAAGATATAAATAATAGCGAACGAGTTGGCTATAATGATAATTCAAGCGATGGAGAAAAGCAAAGAAGATTGAATTTGTATAACGACTTGGTAATAGAATTTAATGCCAAACTTAAAACTTTTGTAGAAAGTTATACAGACCATAAAGTTATTTACGTTGATGTCTATAATGCAGTCGGCGACAATCTCAACAGCGACGGCATTCACCCCGATGATGTGGGGCAGGAAAACATCGCAAATGCATTCTTTACGGCGATAAATGAGCATTATGGTATAACACCACAGAGTGCAAAACTTGAAATGAATATCAATCGTCTGCCGTATGATTTCTACAATGCTGATGGCAGTGTCAACAGCAAGTATACAAAAATTCAAGAAGTAACACTCACAAAAGAAAAGAAATGGATTGAATCACTTGATCTTCCACAGAAAGAAGGAGAAAATGAATACGTCTACTACATTGTTGAGCATAACACCAATGCATGGACGGCAAAATATACCGGAAACGGTCAGACTGTTACCGACGGCGGCACAATCAGCCTGACGAATACAGTGAAAACTTTCGGGCTGAATGTGGAGAAAAAATGGAGTTCAACCCCGTCTGCCAGTGCAGCAGTTGAATTGGAAATTCACAGGTCAACAACTCCGCCGACAGGACAGAAATTTGCTTTAGGAGTACAGCCGAGCGAAGAAGTTGTATATAACGAAGATGGTGCAATTGTAGTAGGCTACGGCGGAAAACTGAAATTGCAGGCAAATCAAGAAAATGTAAAATATTCATCAAGTGCAGACTTTGTGACAATAAGTGACGACGGAAAAATTACTATTGGTGAACAAAATGATAGTAATGAAAAAGGAGATACTGAAGTAACAATCACAATTACTTCTGAAAATGGCAAAGAATCCAAAACAATCAAATTGCTTGTTACTAATAAGTTACTTGTAAATCCAAATTCGGTAACATTAGCCGTTGGTCAGAGTGTGACATTAAAGGCAAATAAGACAGTAAGTGATGTAACTAAGGATAATGAAAATATCGATTTTACGTATAATGGCGATGAAATCAATGTTACAGGAAAAACAACAGGCACAACAACTTTGACCGTGCATTCAGGCACTGAAGATTACACTGTGAGTGTCAATGTAGTAGCCAAACTTTCCGTAACGCCGGACAGAGATACCGTTGTTGAGGGCGAATCGTTCACAGTAACGCCTAACCGAAGTGATGCGGTGTTAAGTTTCAATTTGCCGGCAGGTTGGTACGTCAACGGCAATACAATTACTGTCGGAGAAATTACCGGAGAATCGCAAACAGCTACAATCACTGCAACAGATAGCAACATGAACGATACTGCAACATTTAGTGTTACAGTGAATGATTTCCAGATTCAGAACGGAGAAGAGTTTACATTATCCGATGAAGCCGAAAGTAAGTTAAATTTGACGACAAATCACACCACAGCAGATGGTTCAATCAAATGGTCATCTGATAATGATAAAATTATTGTAAATTCAAGTGGTGAGGTTCGTTGCAATGGTGCAGTAGGCGGAGAATCTGCTATTATCACAGCCGAATATACCAGTGCTGACGGAAATGTCACAATTTCTGATACAGTTAAAGTGACAATTGTTAGTGCAAAGAATTTTGATATTGAAGATGTTGTATCTTCTGATGAAAAATATACTTACAAAGCAACTTATTTAGGAGATACAATTGTCATTGACTGTAGCAGTAGAAGTGAGGGGATTAGTGGTAGTAGTAATTATTACGATTTTAGTACTTTGGGTACAAATGGGGACACTAAGGATTTAATTCCTTATAAGATTGTAATTGAGTTAAATAGTGCAATAAATGGATATAGTTGTTGGTGTAATTTCTTTCAAATAAATAACTTTTCTATAGATGGAAATATTGTTACATTGGAAAAAAACGATTACAATAATACATTTGAAAGAAGTGAAAATAAATTTCAAAGTAACAGTGGCGGTTTGATTAAAACAATCACTATTTATGTAAAACAAGCGACTTCCGGTGATTCTACCGCATTTGAAGCTCCCGGCATAGAGGAAATCGCCGCTACTCCGCAGATCCGCACAATGTCCACCACCGACCCGACCTATGTCACTACAATTAAGCTGACGGGAACAGGCGGTTGGACGGGAGCAGAAGACCTGCCGATGTATGATGAAAGCGGTACTCCCTACTACTACTGGATAGTAGAATCCGCAGATTCAGCCGCCGGCTACGACGTGACGTACCAGTATTTCGACGGCGACGAAAAGACCGAGTTCGACGACACCGCAATTGATGC
>CANQVA010000054.1 GCA_947627175.1 uncultured Ruminococcus sp. | reverse complement strand
TTGTCAAGTTCTGCATAACGAATCCGTTTTTTCTCTTTTGTAAACGCATGACGTACAATATAATTTGCATGATTGTATAAATTTTTTGATTTATGGCAGAAATCCATTAACATAGAAAAAAAGCTGTCAGTTGCCTTGATGATATGCTTTTCAACTCTTGTTTTGGTTTCCTTTGTCATATTCCATCACTCTTTTTTATTCTGAATTTTTTTTGCCATTTTTCATTGTATCATATTTTATATAAAATGCCAATACTTATTTTTTATATTTTTAATATTATTTTGGATTATATTCTTTTTCCCTGCTATAAGCTTTATGTCAAGTCTTGTAAGTTTTCCGTCATTGGTTTTCGGCACAATTTCAGGATTCAAAACCCTCAGCCCCGTTATTTCCTCAAGAGGTATATCCAACGTATCGGAGAGAAATTCTTTCAATATATCGTCGTGTTGTCCGAAAAGTGCCTTGAACACAACGTCATTTGTCAGTGGTATTAACTTCATTGGTATCACCTCAGTTTTCTTTTATCCGAGAATTACTTTTATTTCGTTCACATCTTCAAGAGAATCAGCGGGAATATAATTATTTTCGAGGGTTTTGCCGTTTAAAACAATTTCCTTTACGCCTGATTCAACGTGTGCGGAGTTGTCAACGGTAATATTCAGTTTTCTGCCCCTGAAATTCTTTTCAATCCTGAAACTATCCCATTCAGACGGAATTGAGGGTGATATTTCAAGACCCTTAATATCGGGACGCATACCGCATATGCCCTCAACACAACCAACCATAACAGTTGATGCTGTACCCGTCAGCCAGTGAACATGAGAACGTCCCTCATAAGCAGAGGCTCTTGATTCTGTGAATTGTCCGTGAACGTAAGGTTCCATTACACGTATTTCAGCCTTTTCGTTCATTGAAGCCGGTGAACTTTCCATGAAATATTCAAACGCACGATTTCCGTGACCAAGAAGCGATTCCGCAAGAATAAGCCAGCCCTGTGACTGTGAGAATATACCGCCGTTTTCTTTTGTATCGTCGTTGAATATGTGCATCAAAGCACCGTCAAAATAATGTTCTTTATATGGAGGGTCAAGAAGTTTTGCACCGTAAGGCGTATTAAGAATGTCATAAACGCTGTTCATAGCTTTTTCAGACTGTTCAGTGTTTGCAAATCTTGATATAACACTCCATGACTGCGGATTCAACCACATATTAGCTTCAGGGTCATTTTTCGCACCGACAAGAACGCCGTCCTCACGGATTCCACGTATAAATCTGTCATTATCCCAGCACTTCTGAAGAGTGTCGGAAAGTTTTTTCTGAACGCCGTCGATATAATTTATATATTCGGTGTCATCTTTTGATTTTGCCATATCTTTAATTACATTCATTGCATAATAGAGTTGGAATGCTACAAAAGTTGATTCACCTTTTGCACCAAGGCGTAAACAGTCGTTCCAGTCGGCATGAAGTCCGGCAGGCATATTGTGTCCGCCGAGATGATTCATTGAAAATTCAACAGCTTTCTTAAGGTGATTATAAACAGTATCTTCACCGCCGTTTGCATAGACTATTACTTCATCAAGGAATTTTTCATTGCCCGATTCGCCGAGATACTTGACAATTGTCGGAAACAGCCACAAAGCATCATCAGCACGATAAGAAGGGTGTCCCGTTTCCTTGACATATTCAGGGTCGTCGGGAGTATTTTCATGACCTGCATTGTGTGTGAATTTTACAAGGGGAAGTCCTCCGCCGTTGTCAACTTGTGCCGACAACATGAAACGTATTTTTTCGGCTGCCATTTCGGGGTTAAGGTGAATAATTCCCTGAATGTCCTGAACCGTATCACGATAGCCGTAACCGTTTCTAAGTCCGCAATATATAAAAGATGCGGCTCTTGACCATATGAAAGTTATAAAACACTGATAAGCATTCCATACGTTAATCATGTTATTAAATTCGTCGGACGGTGTTTCAACTTTGAAATTAGAAAGCTGTCCGTGCCAGTAATTTTTAAGTTCTGCAATTTCAGAATCAACTTTTCCCGGCTGTTTGTATTCGTTCAATATTTCATCAGCCTGTTCGTTATCACGCTGACCGAGAATATATATAAGTTCAATTGTTTCCCCCTGTCTGAGAGTAATATCAGACTGTAACGCACCACATGAATTTGAATTGTAGTTCATGATATTATTGCATTTGCCTGTTTCAACGGCAACGGGATTTGAATATGTTCTGTAACTTCCTATAAATTCCGAAAGATTTCCGCATGATGCTGTAATATCCGCACCTACCATTCCGAAAAATCTGTTTCTGCGGTCTTTTTTGCTGTTTCCGCTGATAGTCTGTAAAATCTTGTTATCTTTAAATTCTGTCTGTGAGATAAAAAGCGAATACTGTAAATTTACCTGGTCTTGTTCGTAGTTGTCTTCATTTGTAAATTCAACAAAACCGAAAGTTGAAAGATTTCTGTCTTTTCCGCTGTTGTTTGTAATTTTTGCACGCCATACTTCATATGTTTTTCCGTATGGGACGTAATATGTTACTTCTGACTTTATTTCTGCATATTCAGCGGAAATAACCGTGTAAGCCGTGCCGTGTCTGCACTCTGATTTATACTTATCAAGAGGTTTTCCGACGGGTTGCCAGGATGCTGACCAATAGTCGCTTGTGTCGTTGTCACGTATATAAATATAACGTCCCGGAAGTGCCATTTCAGAATTAAAGCGGAATCTTGTTATTCTTCCGTTTGCTCCCGACTTTACAAAACTATATCCGGCTGCATTGTTTGATATGATTGCACCATATTCAGGGTCTCCGAGATAGTTTGCCCAGGGGGCAGGTGTTGCGGGGTTAGTGATTACATACTCCTTGTTTTCGAGGTCAAAATTTCCGTACTGCATTTTTTTTATTCTCCTTTTCCGCCGTTTAGGCATTTTTTAATTAACAGAATGATAAATATTCTGTGCTTGCATATCCTGTATATCCGCCCCATGAAACATAACACCATTCATAACCATATTCAATTATGGTTACTGTGCTTCCCTTTGGTATACCTGTTATTACAGCACCGTTCATTGAGGCTGATTTGCGAAGATTCAAAACATCCTGTTTTGTTGCAACTGTAGCTGTTAAAGGTGTATATGATTCATAAGTATATCCTTGTGAGGGGGTTACATATGCAGAACTTACATATCCCGATACTCCGCCATATGATACCCAATACCAGTCACTGGAGCTTGTTTTCCAGAAATATAAGCCCGTTCCTTTTGGTATAGCCGTAAGAACTGAACTGCTTGTGCTGGGTTCTTTTCGGATATTCAAAGGGTCTTTCTGTGTTGTGACTACTCCGTAAAATTCTCCGGAATCAACTATTACGGGGTCATTGTATACAGGTTCATTTTCTTCAATGACGACTGTTACAACTTCCGGTTCTTCCTCCTCTTCTTCGGGGAATGTTTCGGGTTCTTCGTCTATGTATTCTTCTTCATCTATATATTCTTCTTCATCTTCTTCTGTATATTCTTCCTCGTTCTCTGTATCTTCTTCTTCTTCATAACTGCTTTCGGAAAGCGTCACACCGCCTTTTAAATCATCATCATCTTTTTTGTTCTGATTTTCTACCATTGCTTTCATTATTGTTGACATTGCAACGATTACCACAGCAAAGAAAATTATTACAGCTATGAGAATTATATAGATTTTTGCGGGGGTTTTCTTTTTCGGTGCTTCTGCATACTGTCTGATATAGGGCTGATTTATATTGTCCTGCTGATAAAATCCGTTATTTTGATTCTGTCCGTACATATCGGGGTTATTATTCGGAATGAAAGTATTTTCAGGGTTATTATCCGGAATGAAGGTATTTTCGGGGAATTGTTGTGAATAGCCGTCATCATAAGGTATTTTGTTATTATTGTTATCCATTTAATCACCCCTTTTAAAATTCAGGTTCGCCTTCAGCGGGTGTTTCAACAGGTGTTTCAACGGGCGTTTCAACAGGTGGGTCAACAGGTGTTTCAACAACAGGCGGTTCTGTTTCAGGTGGTTCTGTGACGGGCGGTTCTGTTTCGGGTGGTTCAGTAACAGGCGGTTCTGTTTCGGGTTCTTCTGTAGTAGTTTCTTTTTCTTCTTCTTCTTCTGTAGTAGTTTCAGTTGTTTCGGTTGTTTCTTCTTCTTCAGGCGTACCTATAGTTACATATTTTGAGGATACAAAACCACGTTCATTTTTATAGTATACATAATACCAGTCGTCTAAGTCTGTTTTACATACAGTTATAACTTCATCTTTTGGAATTTTAGTAATTGCCTTTGCATTTTCATCAGGTCCATAGCGGAGTGTGAGGGGGTCACTTTTTGTTGAAACATAGCCCTCTTCACCTGAACTTGTCCAGCCGAATTTACCTGCTTCTTTAAGGTTAATCCAACCGCCGACTTTAAGTTCTCCCCATTTTTTCGTTTTGTCAACATTAACGATTGTGTATTTATCTCTGTCCTTTATATATTTGATGATTTTTGCATCATAGCTTGCACTTTTATATACAGGGAGATTATAGTTATTGATTTCTAATTTGTATGATTCAAATTTATCGGGATTTCCTATTGTAACATATCTTTCATCGACAAAACCGTATTTTCCGTCATAATAAACGTAATACCAGCCGTCAACGTCAATATTGTATGCATAGATAGATTCATCTTTCGGGATAGTGCCGAGAGCCTTTGAACTTTTAAGAGGAGCATAACGGAGTGTGAGGGGGTCGTCTTTCGTTGAAACATAGGCTTTTCCTATTTTTGAAGTCCAGCCGAAATTGTCTGCATCGTCAAGATTTATCCAACCTGCACCGTTTTTAAGTTTTCCCCAGTGTCCGTAACGTTCAGTAACGGCATATGTTCCTCTGTCGATTATATAATCATTTGCGGGGTGTTCATAGCTTGCGTCTTTGTATATGGGGAGTTTGTAATTATTTATTGATATAAGATATGACGGTTCTGCTGAAACTTTTATATTTTTATTCTTCATAAACTCCATAAGTTCGCATTCAGCCGTTTCGCTCCAGCCACTGTAAATTCTTTCGCCGTCAACATCTTTGTAAGCTCTTACTCTTACTTTTATGTTAAGCGGTACTGACGCACCCGTTTCAAAGTAATTGTCATAAGTAAGTATGTTACGCTGATACGGTTCAGGCGTTGATTCTTTTTCTATTTCAGTTTCTTCTACTTCATAACCGTCGGCGTTTTTAACTGCACTCCATGTTACATATACCATAACACCATTTGCTTCACTGTCTTCATTCTGCTTGAATTTGCTTATTGTAGGAACGGAAAGTTCTCCGCCGTTCAAATCTTCTTCTTCTTCTTCATCTTCATCTGTAGTATCTTCTTCATCTTCTTCTTCATTTGACAATACAACATTATCATTGTTCTTTTTCGGACTGACTTTTTCATTTCCGCCGTCCATTATTGAACGCATTACAGCAGACATTGAAACAATTATAACAGCGAAAAAAATTATTACCGCTATGAGAATTATATAAATCAATGCGGGCGATTTCTTTTTTGATACTCCTGAAGTCTCTGTATAACCATTGTAAAATTGTTGCGGGTCATTCTGCCATGCTGAATTACTATTTTGAGGATTATTTTGCAGCTGATTATAATACATCTGTCCGTATGGATTATTTGTATTATTTGCATTATTCTGACCGTACTGTTGATAACTGTTGTATGGATTCTGTCCGTACTGCTGATAATTGTTACCGTTGCTGTTCTGTCCGTACTGCTGATAACTGTTACTGTTGTTATTCTGTCCATACTGTTGGTAATTGTTACCGTTGTTGTTCTGTCCATACTGTTGGTAATTGTTTCCTTGTTCCCATTGATTGTTTTCAGGGAATCTCTGATTGTTATTATCCAAAATAAGCTCCCACCCTTTTTTATTATTTTTTTATACACACTGAAACGGCATATTTACCGTCTTTCAGTATATATTGTCTGAATTTGTACCCTTTAACCGATGTTTTTATTTTATTTCCCTCAAATGAAAATTCAACGGTATTCAGGGGATATGATATTCCTATTCCGATAGCTTTTACATATGATTCTTTTAACGTCCACAGACGAAAGAAAAGCAAGTCTCTTTCATCTTCAGGGGTATTTTCTATCAACTTCTTTTCACTCTCTGAAAACGCTCGTTTCACGACGTTCGGACGGTATGGACGGACATTTTCACAATCAACACCGCATTCACTGTCTGTCATCAGACATACTGCTATTCCGTCAGCATGGGACATATTGTATCTGATTTCAGGGTGTTCCGAAAGAAACGGTTTACCGTATTCGCCTCTTGACACAGGGGTTTCGTCAGTATAATTTATTTTCCGTGTTTTAAGGCATTCACGCAAGATATTATGTGCATGATTCCGCTGTGCCTTTTTAGGTACTTTCATAAGTGATATAAGTAACATTTTCGCCCTCCCTTGTAATTATAATCCGAAAAATATCCTTGCAAGTTTTATTATATCATATACAACGACAAAAAGCAAGAAAAAAGTTACATTTATCATTCATATATTCATACGATGCTTTTCGACATACTCATACACATAATATCTTAATTAGGATAATTAAAATACACTATGCGATACTTTACGACACTTCACGACACATAATATCATAATTCAGACATTTAAAACACATGATGAGATACTTTCCGATACTGCACGACATATAACATCTAATTCATACAGTTAAAACATACTATACGATACTTTACGACATTTCATGACACATAATATCTTAATTAGGATAATTAAAATACATTATGCGATACTTTACGACATTGTACGACATATATTATCTTCATTCAGATAATTAAAGCATATTATACGCCATTTTCAGACACCATACGCCCACACATACACCTTATGATACGCCATTTTTCCCGATATACAGAGGAGAATACGCCAAGACGCCATTTTTTCGAGTTGCATTATATTTATTGCATACACGTGCATTACACGTCCTGATTACACGTCATTTTTTTCGAAATATAGGGGAGTACACGCCTACACGCCATTTTTCCGAGTTGCATTATAATATACAAAAAAGCCCGGTATTCTGTCCGGGCTTATTTTTATAAAAATTGTCTCATATCAAAAGATAGTTTTTCTTCTGTGCTGACAAGTCGGCGTGCAATACTCTTTGAGCGTTCGTCTGCTGCCTGATATTGGTTAAGATATTTATTAAGCGACTTAATCCCCATGTTACAGCCGTCTGTTATCAAATCGGCAATCATGCTGTCTGATTCGTTCATTTTGAGTTTCATATTCGTTTTTACCCATGACATTCCCTTTGCTATGGGGTTTGGTTCTTTTCCGTCGTCGTGATAATCTGCGAGTGCCGTTTGCAGGTCATATTTTAATTTTGCGTTTTCGTCCATGCTGTGCTGTAAAGTCTTACGCAAATCTTCATTCTTTACATAATCCATTACTTCATCAATAGCTGATACGCCCATTTTTACGCCTGCATCGCATTCACGGAGTAATCTTATAGTATCTTGTTCAACCATTTTTTTATATCATCTCCTTTTGTGGTATTATTATTTACACAAAAGGTCTTTTTTATACCGATATATAAAATAAACAAAAAAATGGCGTGCATTCATTCGGCAGAGATTATATAATAATATACGGGCTGTCCGCCGTTTACAAGCATAACTTCTATTTTATCGCTGATTTTTGATTTTATAAGCTGTAGAGTGTGTTCGGCGTTCTCTTCCGTAACGTCCGCACCATAAATAAGAGTTATATATTTTACATCGCCTTTTGCAAGTCTTTTACAGAGTTTCAGAACGGCTTTATTGACATCTTTTTCAGTGAAAACAAGTTTACCGTCATCAAGTGCAAGAATTTCGCCCTCTTTAATCTGATGACCCTCAAATTCAGAATCCCTTGCCGCAAAAGTCACAAGACCTGTATCGACCTTTTCAAAAGCCTTTGTCATATTAAGGCGATTTTCCGCAAGTCCCTCCGATTCATCAAATGCAAGCATTGCGGAAATTCCCTGCGGAATGGTTCTTGTCTGTAGTACACATACATTTCTGTCTGTAAGTTTCACAGCCTGTTCTGCTGCCATGATTATATTTTTATTGTTAGGCAATACAAAAATAACTTCAGCAGGAGTGGAGAGAACAGCACGGAGAATGTCATCTGTTGATGGGTTCATAGTCTGACCGCCCCTTACAATAACGTCCGCACCTAAATCCCTGAACATTGCTTCAACGCCATGACCAACGGCAACAGCAACAAATCCGAATTGTTTTTCAGGTCTTGCCGGTGTAAAGCCTTCCTGTTCAGCTGTCTTTGCCTCTTTTACCTTGTTTTCATGCTGAATACGCATATTTTCAATTTTCGGGCGTGGGTTGTTTATAAGATAGCCAAATTCAAGACCTTTCTGTATAGCGTTTCCGGGGTTGTCGGTATGTACATGAACTTTTATTATCTTCTCATCATCAACCACAACAACACAGTCGCCGATTGTTTCAAGATATGCACGGAGCATAAAAGGGTCGGGGCTGTTTTCATTTTTTTCAAGCATATATTCCGTGCAGTATGTATAATTTATTTCATCGTCATATTCGCTTACGGCAGTTCTGAAAGAATCGTGATTATTTTCAACTACTATAGATTCTGCAATTTTTCCGCCCGCAAATACTTCTGTCATCGCCCTGAATATAATAGCAAGACCTTTTCCGCCTGCGTCAACTACTCCTGCTTTCTTCAATTGCGGTAACATTTCTGTTGTCTGTTCAAGAACCGTTTCAGCCTCGTTGCATATTTCCGTCCAGAAAATAATATCATCATTTGTAGATAATGAAATTTCCCTTGCCTTTTCGGCACATACTCTCGCAACTGTCAATATAGTACCCTCTACCGGTTTCATTACTGCCTTGTATGCCGATTCAACACCAAATTCAAGAGCCTTTGTAAATTCCTTACAACCTGCCTCTGTACAGCCTGAAAGACCCTTTGAAATTCCCCTGAAAATAAGAGATAATATAACACCTGAATTTCCTCTTGCTCCCCTGAGAAATGCAGAGGCGGCAACAGATGATGTTTCAGAAATTGAAACGTTGTTCTCAAGTCTTTTCAGTTCACTGACTGAATTTCCTATTGTCATTGACATATTTGTGCCTGTATCTCCATCGGGAACGGGATATACATTAAGTTCGTCGATTTCTCTTTTTCTGTTGTCTATTGTAATAGCTGCCGAAATAACGGCATCTCTGAATAAAGCTCCATTTATCATTAAAAAACCTCCACTAAAAAAATTATGCGTTCATATCGTCCACAAATACATTTACGTTATTGACGTGTATTCCTGCTGTTTCCTCAACAGCAAAACTTACATTATGCACTATGCTGTTGACTGCTGCATTTATATTTGTGCCGTATGAAACTTTTATATGAAGGTCAATTGTTATCCCGTCATTCTCCGTATGAATTATAACGCCTTTTCTTTTGAAAAGTTTTCCCCTTGTGATAGAAGAAACAGCCGAACGGAAAGTATTAGTATTGCATACATCGGCAACACCGAAACAATCGCAGACGGCATGACGTACTATTTCCGTAAGATAATTTTCAGAAACGGAAATTTTTCCTATATGATTTTCAATTGTTATCATGAATAGTCCTCCGTGTTTTTCAGGTAATAATATATTATAACACGGATTAAGACTATTTACAAGACTATATTGTAAACTTTTTTTCATTTAATGTATGTGTTAAAATGATATGAACCCAAAAAAATAGAAATTCCAACCGAGATATGGTATAATAAGTTTACCATAA
>CANQVA010000053.1 GCA_947627175.1 uncultured Ruminococcus sp. | reverse complement strand
TCACCGCCTTTATCTCTATTATACCACCTATATACGAAAAAGTCCAGCGTTCGGCTGGACTTTTTTGACAGGCTGAGACTTCTGTATTTTTCAGAAGTCTTTTTTTATTATTCGCTGTACTTTGATTCAAGCCATTTTATAAGTTGGTCAAAACCCTCCTGATTTTTTTCAAACTCCTTTTCATGTTCTATTTCGGCTTTCATTGAGCAAAGTTTTCCATGCCATGTTAAACATTTCATTTTTTCGCCGTTTATAATCTTGTACGAAAAATCTCCCTTACTTCCTGAATAGTCATTTCCGCTTTCAAAATAATAGAACTTAGGTATATCAAAAATTTCCGATACACTTGTCTTTACGGACATATATTCACCTGCTTTTCAAAAAATTCAACAGCTTTGTCAAGACTTTCATAAATACCGCTTAAAAGCGGTTTTATTTCGTCGTCGGGCTGAGTCAAATCGGGTATCATTATAACGTGACAGCCTGCCGAATACGCTGATTTAATGCCATTCGGGGAATCTTCAAAAGCCGTGCATTCCCGGGGAGAAAGTCCGAGTTTTTCAGATGCGGTAATATATATATCGGGGTCGGGTTTTCCATTTTTAACCATATCACCACATATAACTGCATCAAAGTATTCATACGCATTTATTTTTTTCAGGTATTCTTCCGCACGTTCACGGGCTGTTGCCGTTGCGACTGCAATTTTATAATTATTGTCTGAAAGATAATCAAGAATTTCAAAAAGTCCTTTTTTTACTTCAAATCCGTACTTATCTATATATTCATTCATAAGTGAAATACGCCTGCTCCGCACTTCATTAAACGGAAATTCCTCACCAAAAAGCTCTTTAAGCAGTGGAACGGCATATTTTCTTGAAAGACTTCGTATACTGAAAACATTTTCATCGGTCATATTATAACCGTACTCCGCAGCGGATTCTTTCCAGAAACGCAAAAATAACTTTTCAGTATCAAGCATAAGACCGTCCATATCAAAAATTGCACCTTTAATTTTTTTATCCATTTCAACACCCTTAAAAAACTGCATGGACGGACATAGTCCGCCCACACATTATTTTATTATTACCAGTTAATCATCCAGTTATACATACCTTCATACTGTTTTGCAGAACTATTCCATGAATAGTCTGTAGTCATACCTCTATATACCATATTATCCCATTGGTCACGGTGATTGAAGTATATGTGCTTTGAATAATTTATAACTCCGAGCATTTCCTCACCGTTATAGTTTGCGAATGAAAAACCTGTTCCTGTTCCGTCAAATTCATTGTACGGCTGAACAGTATCTTTAAGACCGCCTGTTTCTCTTACAATCGGAACTGTACCATATCTGAGGGAAATAAGCTGAGTAAGTCCGCACGGTTCAAAAAGTGACGGCATAAGCATAGCATCAGCAGCAGCATAGAGTTTATGTGCGAGGGGGTCGGAATAGAGGATATTTGCAGAAACTCTGTCAGGATATTTCCACTGATAGTGCCTGAACATATTTTCATATCTCTGGTCGCCCGTACCGATTACAACAAACTGTGTATTTTCATCACATATACGCTCCATTGCATAACTTACAAGGTCAAGACCTTTCTGGTCAGTAAGACGTGAAATAATTGCCATCATATATTTATTTTCGTCAACAGGAAGTCCAAGTTCTTTCTGAAGTTCCATTTTGTTCTGAACTTTTTTCTTCTTGAAATTCTTTGAATGATATTCCTTGTATATATACTTATCGTTATTCGGGTCAAAAACGTTATAGTCAATACCGTTTACAATACCTCTTAAAGAAGCGGACCTTGCTCTGAGAAGTCCGTCAAGTTGTTCGCCGTAGAAAGGATTTTTTATTTCCTCCGCATATGTTTCGCTTACAGTCGTTATATAGTCAGCATATACAAGCCCGCCTTTAAGCATATTTGCATCTTTTTTAAATTCAAGCTTGTCAGGCGTGAACATATAACTCGGAAATGCTGTATTGTACTTGAAAGTATCAATATTCCATACACCCTGAAATTTAAGATTATGAATAGTCATAACTGTCTTTGTTGAACTGTAGAAAGGATTTGTTGCAAAAGTTGAATGCATGAATACGGGAATGAGTGAAGCCTGCCAGTCGTGACAGTGAATAATATCGGGGCGGAATCCTATTACGGGAAGAATAGCAAGTACTGCCTTACAGAAGAAAGTAAATCTTTCAATGTCCCACTTCAAATCAGCAGAATAAGGCGTATCGCATTTGAAATAATATTCATTGTCCACGAAATAGAACTTTATACCATTATATTCATACTCCATAATTCCGACGTGTACGTTGTCTTTTCTGAGACCGTAGTCCATGTAGAAATGCTGAACGTATCTGAAATTATCCCTGTATTTAGCGGGTATACAGGTATAGTAAGGCATAATTACCCTTACATCAAATTCGTTCTTGTTGAGATACTTCGGAAGTGCACCTACAACGTCCGCAAGACCGCCTGTCTTGATAAACGGCACACATTCAGAAGCTGCAAATAAAATGTTATTCATGTCTATAGCTCCTCGTTATATAAATTACTGCACCATGCAGTTTATGATATCTATATTATACACTAAAATTTTACATAAGTCAATAAAAATGTGAAATTTAACAAAAAATAAGAGGACGGATTTTTTCCGCCCTCTGTCTGATATTATTTGAAGTAATTTACACCGCTTTCAAATATTTTCTGGTCTTTTTCGCCTGCAACGTTCTTGCATATATAACTGCCTTTACGTTCAGAATGACCCATTTTACCAAATACACGACCGTCAGGTGAAGTAATGCCTTCTATAGCCTCTATTGAAGTATTTGGATTATAACGTATATCCATAGAGGGACTTCCCTCAAGGTCAACATACTGTGTAGCAATCTGTCCATTGTTTGCAAGTCGCTGTATAAGGCTCTGAGGAGCAACAAAACGACCCTCACCGTGTGAAATCGGTACAGTATGAATATCGCCGACTTTACAGCCGTAAAGCCACGGTGATTTATTTGATGCGATTCTTGTATTTACCATCATTGACTGGTGACGTGCAATTGTATTGAAAGTAAGTGTAGGTGATTCGTCGGTCATGTCAACAATTTCACCAAAAGGCACAAGACCGAGTTTTACAAGGGCTTGAAAACCGTTGCATATACCGAGCATAAGCCCGTCACGATTTTTAAGGAGGTCATGAACAGCGTCTTTTATTTTAGGATTGCGGAAAAATGCCGTAATGAATTTACCGCTTCCCTCCGGTTCGTCACCACCGCTGAAACCGCCCGGTATCATAATAATCTGCGATTCCTTTACAGCCTTTTCAAAGTAATTTACAGAGTCTTCAAGGTCTGATGCAGAGAGATTTTTTATAACTACAGTTTCAGCCTCTGCACCTGCCTTTTCAAAAGCTCTTGCTGTATCATATTCGCAGTTAGTACCGGGAAATACAGGAATAAGAACTTTCGGTTTAGCAGATTTTATTGATGCAGATTTCTTTTCAGTATTTTCATATAAATAAGTTTGCGGGGTAGCGTCTGTAGTTCTTATTCTGCAAGGGAATACAGGTTCGAGTTTACTCTCCCATACTCTCTGTATACTGTCAAGATTTACTGTATATCTCTGTGTATAAATCTTATAGTCCGAAATAGTTTTACCTATAACAAATTCATCATTCTGTGCATTTCCGAGAACTTCAACAATAAATGCACCATAGCGTGATTTATATAATTCGTCTGACGTAAGATGTGCAGAAAATTCAAAACCGAGTCGGTTTCCGAAACACATTTTCGCAATACCTTCAGCAACACCGCCATAGCCAATTGTCCATACAGCGTTTGCCCGTCCCTCTGCAATAAGTTTTTCAACTTTGTCAAAACAATTTTTCAGGCTTGCAAATACAGGCAGATTATTTCTGTCATATTCGGGAACAATCATAATAACATCGTTTCCTGCTTCCTTAAATTCAGTGGAAACAACTTTATTAGCCTGTGCTGTTGAAACGGCAAATGAAACAAGCGTAGGCGGAACATCAATATTTTCAAAAGTACCTGACATAGAGTCTTTACCGCCTATTGAACCACAACCCATTTCAAGCTGTGCCTTAAAAGCACCGAGAAGTGCGGAGAGTGGTTTTCCCCAGCGTTTCGGGTCATTTTGTGTGCGTTCAAAATATTCCTGAAATGTAAGCCAACAATGCTTATATGAACCGCCTGCACCTACAACTTTAGCGATTGATTCAACTACAGCAAGCATTGCACCATGATAAGGACTTCTTGACGATATGTCAGGATTATAACCCCAGCCCATAAGTGAACAAGTATTTGTTTCACCTTTTAATACAGGAATTTTAGCCGCCATAGCCTGCGATGGTGAAATCTGATAAACACCGCCAAAAGGCATAAGAACTGTGCCTGCTCCGATAGTTGAGTCAAATTTTTCTATAAGACCTTTCTGCGAACATACATTAAGATTAGACATAAGTTCTGTCCATGTTTCAGCACTGTCAGTAAAAACTTCATCATCTGTAAATAATGGTTCTTCAACAACAATATCCGTATACTTTACAGCACCATTTGAATTGAGAAAATCTCTTGAAAGATTAACAATTGTATTGCCGTTCCAGTTCATTTTAAGGCGGGGTTCTTCAACAACATCGGCAACAACAGTTGCTTCAAGGTTTTCTTTTTTAGCCTCTGCCATAAATTTTTCAGCATCTTCGGGGGCAATAACTACTGCCATTCTTTCCTGTGATTCGCTGATAGCAATTTCAGTGCCGTCAAGACCGTCATATTTTTTCGGAACTGCATTAAGATTTATTATAAGACCGTCAGTAAGTTCGCCGATAGCTACAGACACACCGCCTGCACCAAAATCGTTACAGCGTTTAATCATCTTTGTTACTTCGGGATTTCTGAAAAGTCTTTGCAGCTTTCTTTCTTCGGGCGGATTACCTTTTTGAACTTCTGCACCGCAGTTTTCAAGTGATTCAAGAGTATGTGACTTTGAAGAACCTGTAGCACCGCCGCAGCCGTCACGTCCTGTTTTACCGCCAAGAAGTACGACTATATCACCGGGTACGGGTCTTTCACGTCTGATATTTTCGGCAGGAGCAGCACCTACTACTGCACCGATTTCCATTCTTTTTGCTACATATCCGGGGTGATAGACTTCTGCAACGTGTCCTGTGGCAAGTCCTATCTGATTTCCGTATGAACTGTAGCCGTTTGAAGCACCTACTGTAATTTTTCTTTGGGGAAGTTTTCCGGCAATAGTATCTTCAACGGGAACAAGAGGATTTGCAGCACCTGTAACACGCATTGCCTGATAAACATATGAACGTCCTGAAAGCGGGTCACGGATAGCACCGCCAAGACAAGTAGCAGCACCGCCGAAAGGTTCAATTTCAGTCGGATGGTTGTGAGTTTCATTCTTAAACATAAGAATCCAATCTTCCGAATTGCCGTCAACATCAACTTTGATTTTTACAGAACAAGCGTTTATTTCCTCACTTTCGTCAAGGTCATTAAGAAGTCCGTCTGCCTTTAGTTTCTTAGCGGCAATGGTTGCTAAATCCATAAGAGTGACAGGCTTTTGAGAACGTCCGAGTTCATTACGCACATTAAGATAATCAATATAAGTATCTCTTATATATGGTGTATCTATTTTTACATCATTTATATTTGTCAGAAAAGTAGTATGACGGCAGTGGTCTGACCAATAAGTGTCAATCATTCTTATTTCCGTGATAGTGGGGTTTCTTTTTTCGTCATTTCGGAAATAATCCTGACAGAATTTAATGTCGTCATAGTCCATAGCAAGACCATATTTCTTAATAAAATTATGAAGTTCGCCTGCATCAAGTTCTATAAAGCCGTCAAGCGTTTCAACTGTTTCGGGAATTTCATAATTTGTATCAAGAGTTTCGGGCTTTTCAAGTGAAGCCTCACGGCTTTCAACGGGGTTGATAATATATGATTTGAGCTTTTCAAATTCCTCGTCCGTGATACTTCCCGAAACGATATAAACACGGGCATTTCTTACACGGCATCTTTCACCCTGACAAAGAATCTGTATACACTGTTCACAACTGTCTGCACGCTGGTCAAACTGTCCCGGCAGATATTCAACGGCAAAAATTCTGTCGTCTGATGTAAGCATAGGGAGTTCATCATATACAACGTCAACAGCGGGTTCTGAAAATACAGTATTTACAGAAGCTTTGAAATCTTCTTCACTAAGCTTGTCAGCATCGTATCTGTTCAAGATACGCAGACCGTTAATATTAAGTCGAAGAGCTGTACGCACATCGCTTAGTACAGATTGTGCCTCAACAGCAAATTCCGGCTTTTTTTCGGAATAAATTCTAAATACGGACATAATAAAAATCTCCATTTCTCCGCAAAGGGATTTTTTATTGACCTGCCTGAACAGGTTTTTTATACTATTCGTTCACAATTCTGCCTATACAGAAATCAGAACGGCTTTCTTCTATTGTAACACAAAATATCTTATTACGCAAACTTTTTTCAGAATTTTCACGTGGAATTTTTACTAATGTATAATCTGCTGCATAACCGTGGTGAAAATCTGTGCAGTTTTCACGTTCAAAAAGTACCTTTACAGTTTTTCCGACAAGTGAACGCATATATTCCGTTTCCGATTTTGCAGATATTTCAGACATTTCAACAGCACGGGCGGTTTTTACACTTTCGGGAATCTGCTCCGCCATTCTGTCGGCAGGAGTTCCTTTCCGTCTTGAATATCTGAAAACATGAACACGGCTAAAACCGATTTTTCGGACAAATTCAAGCGATTCCCTGAAATCTTCGTCCGTTTCCGACGGAAAGCCGACCATAATATCTGTCGTAAATGAACATTCGGGAAAAAAACGGCGTATTCTTTCAGTAAGGCTGAAATATTCTTCTGATGTATAATGACGGTTCATAGCTTTCAGTGTTCTGTTACAACCGCTTTGCAGTGACAAATGAAACTGCGGACAAAGTTGCGACACTGCTGAAAGTCTTTTCAGTAAATCATCAGACATAATTTCAGGTTCAAGAGAACCGAGCCTTATACGCTCAATTCCTTTTACTCCTGCACATTCTTCAACGGCATCGGCAAGATTAAGTCCATATTCTCTACCATAAAATGCAAGATTTATTCCGGTAAGAACTATTTCCCTTTTTCCCATACGTGCGGACTTTTCGGCTTCATTCCTGACAGATTCAAGCGTTCTTGAACGGCATCTTCCTCTTGCATACGGAATAATGCAGTAAGTACAGAACTGATTACAGCCGTCCTGAATTTTCATAAAAATTCGTGTATTATTGTTAAATGATGGCGATTCAAGACATTCAAAAGGGTCATCTTTTGAATAATCAGCAATCATAATTTTTCTTGAACGTTCTTTCAGACAATTAGTAACAAGAAAAACTATTTCTGAACGGTTTTTAGTTCCTACAACAATATCGGCTTCAGAAATTTTTTCAGCTTCTTCCCTGTTAGCTTGCGGATAACAACCCGTAAGGGCAATAACAGCATCGGGAAGATTATTTCTTGTTTTCCGCAGTGCAGATAAAACTCTGCTATCTCCGGACGATGTAACAGTACATGAATTTATAACAACAGCGTCCGCACCGTTCCATGAATCAAGAATTTCATAGCCGTTTCTGCGAAAAATCGCTTTCATGCACTCCGTTTCATATTGATTGACTTTACAGCCAAAAGTAATAAAAAATACTTTATACATATTTCACCTGATTAACACAAATTATTCTTTAATTCGTCATGTTCATACTGCACAAAAACTGTTGGTCATTTTTATGCACTATAGATAATTATTCGTTCTGAATAAAAAGAAGTTTATATTGTATATTTAATTATGCCAAATTGACGAAAATGCCCTAAACTCCTTGACATTCTGCGAAATACGTGATATTATATACTTGCGGTCAGGAAAAGCCGCTGAAAAAGCAATAAACAGTAAAAAGCAAGCCACATATCCTAAGTCAGGAGGTAATTTTTTTATGACAAAGACAAAAGTTTTTCTTCAGGCTATTAACGATGTCAAGGAATTTGTTACTATCGTAATGCGTTACGATTTTGACATTGACCTTGTTTCCGGAAGATACGCTGTTGACGCAAAGTCAATCATGGGTATTTTCAGCTTGGATCTCTCAAAGCCAATCGAACTCGACGCACACACAGACGATGCTGAAGACTTCATGAAGGACATCAGCAAATTCATCGTAAAATAAATATCATACATGATACATACCGGAGGGGTGCGGTTTTTTCGGAAACCGTATCCCTTTTTTTCTAATTATTTTTAATCATTTCCATAATTTACTCAAAAGTTACTGAATATTTAAGATTCTTCATGCAATAATAAATTCAGACGCTTAATTCTGTTGGCGGATATTTTCCAAATAGGTCTGTCAATGAAAAAAACGTCTGTAAAAATCCCGAATAAAGAGGTGTTCTCAATATGTGGGACAAATTGGCACTTATTCTCCTTATAATAGGGGGAATAAACTGGGGATTGGTCGGTATTTTTGAATTTGACCTCGTTGCATGGCTTTTCGGCGGTGCAGGAAGTCTTTTAAGCCGAACCGTCTATATTCTTGTAGCAATATCGGCTGTATGGTGTATTTCTCTCCTTTTCAGGAAAGACGAAGCTATCGCATACAACGGCAGTCGATAGAAAAATCCCTGAACGCTCCTTTCGATGCCGTAGGAGCGTTTACATATATACAAAAAGGAGAGGCAAAAAACCTCCCCTTTATTTTTATAATCAGTCGCTGATATAAGGAAGAAGGGCAATATGTCTTGCTCTCTTAATAGCTACTGTAAGTTCACGCTGATGATAAGCACAAGTACCTGTTACACGTCTGGGAAGAATTTTAGCTCTTTCAGTCATGCACTTTCTGAGCTTTGCAAGGTCCTTATAGTCAATTCTCTCAATTCTGTCTGCACAGAACATACAAACCTTCTTGCGGGGTTTCTTTGAGGGACGGGAATTTCTTTCCTTTTCCATATTTAAACTTGCACGCCGTTAAGGACGTGATACACTCCTTTCGTAAATAGTTGATTTTTCTCACTCAAAACGGAACGTCGCCGTCGCTGAGAATTTCCTCATAATCGTTAATACTGCCGTAAGACATACTGTTATTATCAGGTGCAGATGTCTGTTGAGGAGCAGAATTATTGCTGTTGTTGTAATCATTTGACGGAGCAGAATAATTATTATAATTGTTATAATTATTATTGCCATAATTTCCGTTTGTTCCGGTTTCTGCCTTAGAGCCTGTAAACTCGACATTCTCAACAAATACATCAGTTGTATAGTGAGTAACATCAGGGTGATTTTTGTCTTGGTAACTGCCGGTTCTCAACTGTCCTTCAACGCAAATCATACTGCCCTTTTTAAAGTAGCGGTTTACAAACTCCGCCGTCTGTGCCCACGCTGTACAGCTTATAAAATCAGCTTCTCTTTCACCTGTCTGCTTATTTACAAACTTACGATTTACAGCAATTCTGAATCTGCATGATGTAGTACCGTTCTGAGTTTGTCTGAGTTCGGGGTCAGCGGTGAGCCTGCCCATTAAAATAACCTTATTCATTTAAACGCTCCTTAAAAATAAAACAATTATTCAGCAATAACAGTAACGAGTGAACGGAGAACACCGTCAGCAATATTAAGACGTCTTGAAAGTTCTGCCGGATAATCGGGCTTTGACTCAAAAGTATAGATTACATAATAACCCTCTGTTTCGTCGTTGATAGGATATGCGAGCTTACGCTTTCCCCAATCTTCATTGACTTCAACAGCTTCTGCGTGTCTTTCGATTCTCTCCTTGAATTTTTCAATAAGGGCTCTCATAGGTTCTTCACCGTTCTTGAGGCTGTAAACAACCATTACTTCATACTTAGCGGATACCTTTGCCATTTTGATACACCTCCTTCTGGATTCTGCCCGTCAACTTCCTGCGGGCAAGGATAACTTGTACCGCCTGTCACGATACTTTTCAA
Source organism: uncultured Ruminococcus sp. (assembly GCA_947627175.1). GTDB lineage: Bacteria > Bacillota > Clostridia > Oscillospirales > Ruminococcaceae > Ruminococcus. The sequence continues at coordinate 132 of CANQVA010000053.1, read as the reverse complement.
GTATATCACATTTTTCCTGAATTGTCAAGAGATTCTTAGAAAAAAATTTCAGAAAAATTCTGCGTTGTCAATAGATATGACCCAAAAAGAAAAATTTTGATAGATATGGAATAATAAAAGTTGAAGTCCTTT
>CANQVA010000052.1 GCA_947627175.1 uncultured Ruminococcus sp. | reverse complement strand
GGATAAGGGGCGGCAAACCGCTGGGACAGATAGCGGGTCGCAGCGCCCAGCTCGCCGTCCGGACCGCCGAACTGGGTGATGATCACCTTCGCCAACGCGGCGTTCGGGCGGTCGATCTTGACCGGATGCTCCAGCTTTTTCTCATAGACAAACATACCTTACTTCACCTCCCAAGGCCACGGGTCATTGACCCAGTTCCATTTACCGTTTACCAGTTCGCCCTGCACTGCCGAGAGCGGTCCGAATTTCTTCACATAGCACTCTCTGGCCTCCGCCGCCAGCTTGCGGTAATGCTCGAAGCACTCGAACGCTTTCTCGTCCTCAGGATGAGTGTCGAGATAAAGGTTCAGTTCCACCAGCATAAATTCGTAGGTCTGCACCAGTTTCAGTGCCTTTTCACGATCCGTCATTTGACCGCCTCCTCACCGAGAAACGGTTTATCCAGCTCCTCAAACATCGTGCCGCGGCAAAGCGCGACGTCCGCTTCATATATCTTACGGAATTTCTGGAACGGCACGTATGCCATGGCGAGCGGAAGCTCGTCAAGGCAGGCGTCGCATTTCGTGCCGACCGCGATGACTTTCAGATCATCCATTCCTGTGATCCTCCTTTGGATTTGTTCGGAGCATGATGGCGCTCCTTTTTATCCTATGCGGCGGAAAAATTCCTGCTACCTATTGCAATGCGCAGATAAATGTGGTATCATAAGAAAAAAGCAGAGTAGGATATCGTGCGTTGAGCGGATTATTCCGCTCGCAGTGCCGGCTGAACGGGGAGTTGTCAGCCGGACGAAAGGGCTTTCCTGCGATACGGTATCCGCATCCCGCTGCTGCATAGGAAGGCGCGCCTCCTTATGTAGCCGACTGGGTAAGGAGGTATTTTTATGTCTATTTTTGAGTCGTTCCGTCTGTCCGCCCGTTCCCTTCGTTCCCCGCTCACCCTCTCCATGGTAGGGCTTTTGACCGCCATCTATGTGGTGCTGCAATTTGTGGCGCCTCAGCCAACCGAATGGCTGAAGATCACCTTCAGCTTTCTGCCTCTTGCCGTGGCAGGTATGCTGTTTGGACCCGTTCCGGCGGCTCTGGCAGGCGGAGTGGGCGATATTCTGCAATTTCTCATCAAGCCCACCGGTCCCTATTTCCCCGGCTTTACCCTGTCCGCGATCCTGGGCGGCTTGCTCTACGGGCTGTTCCTTTACCGGAAGAGTCCCACTGTCGGGCGGCTCTGCCTCTGCCGGTTTGTGGTGGTGCTCCTCCTCAACATCGGTCTGAATTCGGTGTTTTTGCACCTTTTGTACGGCAGTGAGCTGTTCGTCTGGATGCGGGTGGTGAAAAATCTGGCGGTCTTTCCGATCGACGCACTGCTGCTCTGCCTGCTGTTTCGCGTGCTGACACGGGTGATTCCTCGCCGCCTGCTTGACGACACCCCAAAAATATAGTAAAATATCTGTGGTATCCCACAGATCCTGCCGCTGTGGTGGAATAGGCAGACACAAGGGACTTAAAATCCCTCGGAGTAAAATCCGTACCGGTTCAAGTCCGGTCAGCGGCACCAGAAAGACAACGTAGAACCGAATTTTTAAAAAGTTCGGTTCTGTTTTTTTGTATTGCATTATATTTTGTTTTGCGATATAATAAAATAGTCAACAGCAGACTTTTACCGCTTTCAATTCAAAGGGAGGTTATTATGGCATTGACTGTTATTGCAGTTGTATTTCTTTTTGCCGGACTTTCAGGCATGGGGTTGGCTGTTGCATGGATTGTACGAAAAGGCAACAACAACCGTCTTACACGTCTTTTCGGGGTATGTCAGGTTTCTATCATACTATGGATTATATCACAACTGCTTATACTTTTTTCTGTCACATTAAAACAGAAACAATTCAGCTATATGGTCGGAAATGTCGGTATAAGTTTTTTTGCTCCGTTCTGGCTTATGTTTTCAGCTGAATATACAGGTATTAAATTAAAGCATTTTATGAAAATACTGTTTTCATTGTCTGCGTCTGCAATAATGCTTATTGTCACTAATCCCCTGCATCATCTTTATTATTCAGTATTTGATATGAATATTGTAGATTATGCACCGCTTTTTTACGTGTATCAGGTAATTTATTACATATGTATAATATCAGGTATTACAATGATGTGCATAAAGCACGCAAGGCAATATAATCACATCACAAAACAGACAGTTCTTTTAACACTTTCAATTGTTGTTCCGCTTGCTGTAAATACTCTTACAGTGACAAAAGTTATTGATTTGGAAATTGAACTTACACCGCTTTTCTTTGCGTTTTCAAGTATAATGATACTTATAGCACTTGGAAAATATGGACTTCTCAATATAAATAACATTGCCGTAAAAGACGCTGCGGACAATATGGAAACAGGAGTTATAATTTTTGATATGAACGGTAATATCTCATATAAAAACAAATATGCGGAAAATATTTTAAATATGGACAAATATGTTACAATTCAGGATTTGGCAGAAACGACAGGAATTAAGTTTAAAGATAATTTCTGCTGTGTGAAATATAATGAAAGATATTTGAATTTCAGACAGTCTTTCTGTAAAAATAATTCCGGTGCAGATGTTGCAGAGATTATAACAGTTTCAGATGTGACTGAATATCATGAACTTGCATTAGCTGAAAAGAAACTCAGCATTGAACAGGAGCGTAACAGAATTGCTCAGGAAATCCACGATTCCGCAGGTCATACTTTTACAATGATAAGTTCATTGTCAAAAATACTTTCCGTTGAGGTTGAAAAGAAAAATCCCGATATAAAGAATATGCTTGAATATATTTCAGAAATAGACGGTCTTTCAAGGAGTGGTCTGACACAGTTAAGGTGTTCAATAAATAATCTGCGTGAAGATGAATTTATGACTTCAATTACAAAGGCAATTAAAACTGTTACTGATACTCTCAGAAATGTTGATGTTGATTTGTGCATTCAGGGAGATGACAACGGACAGTATGAATTTTGCATAAAAGAAGTATACGACAACTGCCGTGAGATAATTACAAATTCCATGCGGTATTCAGGAGCATCAAGAATTGATATAATAGTAAAATTTCTTGAAGAACGTCTTGAAATATATGTTTTTGACAATGGCAGGGGTTGTGATAATATATCTGAAAGAAACGGTTTAAGGGGAATACGTGAACGTACAGAAAAACTTGGCGGAAGTGTGAAATTTTCTTCTGTATACGGAGAGGGTTTTTCCGTGATTATGAAGATACCGTCCGAAAGGAAGTGAAAAATATTATGATAAGAGTTGTTATAGCTGATGATGTCAAAATACTAAGGACAGGACTGAAAACTGTGCTTTCTCAAGATACGGGAATAGAAGTTGTCGGAGAGGCAGGCAACGGCAAAGACGCAGTAGAAATGTGTATACGCATGAAACCTGATGTTGTTCTTATGGATATGAGAATGCCTGATTTTGACGGTGGTTACGGTACACGGAAAATAAAAGAAAACCTTAAAGATATAAAAGTTCTTGTTCTTACTACTTTTGACGATAAGGAAACAGTGGACAAGGCTGTTGCAAGCGGTGCGGACGGTTACATATTAAAAGAAATGGACAGCGATGCAATAATAAATTCTATTAAGGCAGTTGCAGGCGGAATAAATGTATTTTGTGAAAATGTTTTCCGTTCAATAAGAAAAGAAGTCACCATTCCGCAGGAAGTGGGAAATTTTGACATTACAGAACGTGAAAAGGATTTTTTACGTCTGATATGCGACGGTTGTGACAACAAGGAAATTGCCTCTCAACTTTTTCTTGCGGAAGGCACTGTCAGAAACGGTATTTCAAGACTGTTGGAAAAACTTAAACTTAAAGACAGAACACAGTTGGCAGTATTTGCAATCAAAAATAATATCATTTAGGAGGAATTTAAAATGAATTTTATGGAACTCGCAAAATCAAGGTATTCAGTCAGAAAATTTGATGACAGACCTATTGACGGAAAAACACTTGACCTTATTCTTGAGGCAGGAAATTATGCACCGACCGGTTGTAATTATCAACCGCAGAGAATTTATGTTGTGCAGAGTGAAGAAAAAATAGCAAAACTCAATGAATTGAGTAAGTGTATTTTCGGAGCAAAAACAGTTCTCATTTTCACATACAACGAAAATGAGGAATGGAAAAATCCCCTTGAAAAAGGAGTACATTCAGGTGTTCAGGACGTAAGCATTGTTGCTACACATATAATGCTTGAAGCATGGGAACTCGGAGTAGGTACGTGTTGGGTGAATTATTTTGCAAATTCAAGACTTGAAAAGGAAATCGGACTACCTGAAAATGAACGTGCCGTTCTTTTAATGCCTATGGGATACCCGGCAGAGGATTCAGTCCCGCTTAAACTTCATAGTGAATTTAAAAATATTGATGAAACAGTAAAATATATCTGATGTTGCATTTTACTGCATAATCAACAAAATTTCGGGTAAATATTGCAAATAACCATTTTTTCACACAAAATTATAATAAAAACCTTCTGATTTGATTGACTGTATTGAAAAACTATGGTAAAATTTTTCTTGCGGCTGAAAAAATCAGGAGGTTATTATATGTTAAAAAAAGGAATTTCATTTCTTATAGCATCAGTAATTATATTTGGTGCATCTGCGTATTATTCAGGCTATAAAAAATCACCGTCTGTTCAGACATACGCCATAACTCAGGAACAGCAGGACTTTATTGAAAAACTCGGAAGTGCGGCACAGAAAACATATTCCCAATATGGAATACTCCCAAGTATGACTGTTGCACAGGCTATTCTTGAATCAGGTTGGGGAAAGAGTTCACTTTCAGCACTCTATTATAATTTTTTCGGAATGAAAGCAGATAGTACATATAACGGCGAAAGCGTTGTTTTGAGGACGGGCGAAGAAGTAAACGGCATTATAATTACCGTCAACGGCACTTTTAGAGTGTATCATTCTTTTGAAGAAGGTATAGAAGGATATTATCAGTTTATTACCGGTTATCAGAGATATTCAAACCTTATAGGCGAAACTGACTATAAAGAAGCGTGCCGAAAGATACAGGCGGACGGTTGGGCAACGGCAAGTAATTATGCGGATTATCTTATAAGTTTAATCGAATCATTTGATTTGACAAGATTTGATGTTCTTAACGATGATAATAATTATGAAGAAGATATTTACGGCGATATAAACTGCGACGGTACTGTTTCGGCAGAAGATGCGGAAATGATGAATAATTTTCTTCTTGGACAGTGTGAATTTGATGACATACAGCGTGAAACGGCAGATATAAATTTTGACGGAAGAATTGATTCATTCGATGTAACAGTTATAAGAAAATTGATTGTAAATAATTCATAAGTCAAGAATTTTCTTATTTTTCAAAAAGCCTGTAACCGCTTATATACGGTTACGGGTTATTTTTATATTATTATACAGAGAGTAAAAAATGTAAATCTGATTTGTGAAGTTTACACAATAAATTACTGCTGAAAACGTTGAATTGCACAAACTTATTTTTTATCTAAAAACAGCTTTGACAAATAAAGTATTTTGTGGTATAATCGTGATGTGAATACTATTATTATATTTTTATAGAGTCCGGTGCCATTCAGAAGAGATGTATTACTGAATTTGGCTTGTGGATATCGGAAAGGAACTAAAATGCTTGAAAATTCAAAAATTATTGCTGTTACATCGGGAAAAGGCGGAACAGGAAAATCAACTATTTGTTCCGGTCTTGGGTATACCCTCGCTAAACAGGGTCATAGAACTCTTATTATCGAACTTGATTTTGGTCTTAGATGCCTTGACATCATGTTCGGCGTTCAGGATAAAATTGAACATGATTTGAGCGACGTTCTGAACGGAAAAATGTCTGCACTTGATGCCTGCTCAAAAGTTGAAATGGCTTCAAATCTTAATCTGCTTTGTGCACCGAAAACACTTACACCCGTTACTGCTGAACAGATTTTTGATATATGCCGTTCTGTAAAAAAATATTATGACTATATAATTATAGATACGGGTGCAGGTATTAACTCTCATGTTTTCGATATAGTTGAACAGGCTAATCTTATCCTTGTTGTTTCCACTCCTGACCAGGTGTGCATAAGAGATGCTTCCCTTATGTCAGACGAATTTTACAACAGAGGAAATAAAAGCCAGCGTCTTATTATAAATAAGGTAAACAAAAAGGTTATCGGAAATTCACTTGTAAAAAATCTTGATGAAATTATTGACAAGGTAGGCGTACAGCTTATAGGCGTTATTCCTGAAGATTTTAAACTCACTGTCGCTACCGCAAAGGGCGACCCTATCCCGACTGATTCGGAGGCACTCCTTGCGTTTGATGCAATTTCCAAAAGACTTGACGGTGATTTTGTTCCGCTGACTATAAAAGGTGCATAACCATTAAAATATTATTCTGCATTGCAGGGAAAGGAAAAATAAATGAAGATTGCGATTATTGCACATGACGCAAAAAAAGAACTTATGGTTCAGTTTTGCATTGCATATTGTGGGATTTTGTCTAAACATACATTGATAGCAACTAATACAACCGGAAGGGTTGTCGGAGAAGCCACCGGACTGTCAATTCAAAGATATCTGAGCGGACAGGGTGGTGCAGAACAGATAATTGCACTTCTTTCATGCAATCAAGTTGATGTTCTGTTGTTTTTCAGAGACCCGAATAACCCGAAACCGGCAGACAAGCATGATATGAATCTTTTAAGACTTTGTGACGTTCACAATGTCCCTGTTGCTACAAATATCGCCACCGCTGAAGCACTTATACTTGCCCTTGAAAGGGGCGATTTGGATTGGCGTGAAATCGGTACTCCGAGTATCTGATACTAATTGTCCCTGCATTACGGGACAATTTTAATGCTTATTAAATAATTGGAAGGAATTTAATTTTATGGCTGTTAATATAAAACGTCCTAACGGTACAGAAGATATATTGCCGAAAGACGTGCACAAATGGCACACTGTCGAAAAAATCGCAAAAGAAACTGCCGAAAGTTTCGGATTTTCTGAAATAAGAATCCCGACTTTTGAAAATACGGAACTTTTTATGCGTTCTGTAGGTGAAACAACTGACGTTGTACAAAAAGAAATGTATACTGTATCAGCTAAAGAAACTAAGTTTACACTGCGTCCTGAAGGTACAGCAGGCACTATACGTGCAATGTTACAGAATGGTCTGCTTAATGAGGCACTCCCCCAACGTGTTTATTATATATTGTCATGTTTCCGCCACGAACGCCCACAAGCAGGAAGATTGAGAGAGTTTCACCAGTTCGGTCTTGAAATGGCAGGAAGTTCCGCACCGTCAGCAGATGCGGAAGTGATTTCACTTGCAAAGAATATTCTTGACCGTCTTGGACTGAAAAATATTGAATTGAATATAAATTCAATAGGCTGTCCCGTCTGTCGTGCAAAGTATCATCAGGCTTTAAGAAACTATTTTGAATCACGGAAAGATGAACTTTGTGATACTTGCCATGAACGTCTTGAAAAAAACCCTATGAGAATACTTGACTGCAAAAGCCCGATATGTCAGGAAATTGCAAAGAATGCACCGATTATTCTTGACTATCTCTGCAATGAATGCAGTGAACATTTTGAAAACCTCAAAAAATATCTGACCGCACTTAATATAGATTATAATATAAATCCGAAAATAGTCAGAGGTCTTGACTACTATACAAAAACTGTCTTTGAATTTGTAACGACTGAAATCGGTGCACAAGGTACTGTATGCGGGGGTGGTCGTTATGACGGTCTTATTGAACAGTTGGGCGGTCAGAAAGTCCCGGCACTCGGTTTTGCTATGGGAATAGAACGTCTGCTTATTGTCATGGACAAGCAGAAAAGCGAATTTCTCACTCCCAGAATGTGTGACATTTATTTTGCGACAATGGGAGACAAGGCTCTTGAAAAAGCTATGCAAATTTCACATGAACTGCGTGAATTTGGCTATCATGCAGAATTTGACCTTATGGGACGTGGCATAAAGGCACAAATGAAGTATGCCAATAAAATAGGCTCTGCTTTTACTGTTGTAATTGGTGACAATGAACTTGAAAACGGCAGTGTGAAAGTTAAGGAAATGGAAACAGGAAATGAAGTCGAAATCAATCTTGATGATAAGTTCAGGACAAATTTTGAATCTCTTTATTTCAATAAAATGATGAACAGTCTTGAAGATGACGAACTGTTAAATAATTTTAAAAACGGAGAGAATGTGTAATTATGGCTGATAGTATGAAAGGTTTGAAACGTACTCATTACTGCGGAGATGTCACGGAAGCAGGACAGGAAGTAGTTGTAGGCGGATTTGTTGACAGAATAAGAAACAAGGGCGGTGTTATTTTTATCGTCCTGAGAGACAGAACAGGCATTGTACAACTTCTTTTCAATGACAAGAGTAATCCCGAAATTTTTGAAAAAGCATCATCATGTCACAGCGAATACGTCCTTATGGCTAAAGGAAAAGTTGTTGAGCGTGAAAGCAAGAACTATAAAATAAAGACGGGTCTTGTTGAAATTTTTGTTGATGACCTCAGAATACTTGCAAAGGCTCAAACACCGCCTTTTGAAATTGTAAGCGACTCAAACGTAAATGAAGAACTCCGCCTTAAATATCGTTTCCTTGATTTAAGGCGTGAACCGTTACAGCGTAATATAATTATGCGTCATGAAATTGCGAAAGTTACAAGAGAGTATTTCTATGAAAACGGGTTCATTGAAATTGAAACTCCTATGATGATGAAATCAACTCCGGAAGGGGCAAGAGATTATCTCATTCCCTCAAGAGTACATCAGGGTAAATTCTATGCACTCCCCCAGTCACCACAGATTTATAAACAGTTGCTTATGATTGCCGGCTATGACCGCTATATTCAGCTTGCACGCTGTTTCCGTGATGAAGATTTGCGTGCCGACAGACAGCCTGAATTTACACAAATAGACCTTGAAATGTCATTCGTTGATGCAGAAGATATTCAGGAATGTGTTGAAGGATTTGTTCAGCGTGTTTTCAAAGAGATAATGAATGTCGATATTCCGACCCCACTGCCAAGACTTACTTTTGCAGATGCTATGAACCGTTATGGTTCTGATAAACCTGATACACGTTTCGGCTTTGAGATTCAGAATATTTCCGAAACGGTAAAGGACATTGATTTTGTTGTATTCAGAAATGCACTTGATGACGGCGGTTCTGTACGTGCAATAAACGTAAAAAACGGTGCAGGCACTTATACAAGAAAAGAAATTGACAAACTCATTGAACACGCTAAGGGCATTGGTGCAAAAGGGCTTGCCTATATCCGTTGGGCAGATGAACCGAACTGTTCATTTAAAAAGTTCCTCAAAGACGGCGAACTTGAAAATATCTGTAATGCCGTAAATGCTGAAAAAGGTGACCTTGTTCTTATATGTGCAGACAAAGATAAAACAGTTCTTTCAACTCTCGGTGCAATACGTCTTATATGCGGAAAACGTCTTGACGTTATTCCGGAGGATAAATATAATTTCCTTTGGATTACTGAAATGCCTTTCTTTGAGTATGACGACGAAAATAATACATGGGTTGCCGCACATCACCCGTTCACTATGCCTATGGAAGAATGTATTGAATATCTTGACACCGACCCCGAAAATGTTCGTGCCAAGGCGTGGGATTTAGTTCTTAACGGTACAGAACTTTCAAGCGGTTCAATGCGTATAACTGATTTTGAATTACAGCAAAGAATGTTCGAGGCTCTCGGCATGACTGACGAAGAAATTCAGGCTAAATTCGGTTTTCTTGTTGATGCTTACCGTTATGCCGCACCACCTCATGGAGGTATGGGCATAGGTCTTGACCGCCTTGCAATGATTATGTGTAAGGCTGATAGTTTGCGTGATGTAACGGCATTCCCGAAAGTTCAAAATGCAAGTGAATTGATGTCTGAATGCCCTTCACCTGTTGATGATGAAAGTCTTGCTGTACTCGGAATTAAAGTTGATGTTAAAGAAAAATAACTGTTAAATATATTATTTTTTAAAAAACACTTGACAAACGGAATTTTATGGTGTATAATAAACACGTAAATTGAATATGATTTTATTTGGGAGCTGTCTGTAGGAATTAGCTCCCTTTGTCTTTAAATGGCATAAAATCGGGTATATCAGTATATTTTTAAAAAAATTGTGAATAATGTTCAAAGGGGAGCTGTCTGTAGAGATGGCTCTATTTCTGTTTATTTGAAAAATAAATGAATTTTGATTATTTTTTATGAAAAGTGTATGTGTTAAAATGATATGAACCCAAAAAAATAGAAATTCCAACCGAGATATGGTATAATAAGTTTACCATAA
>CANQVA010000051.1 GCA_947627175.1 uncultured Ruminococcus sp. | reverse complement strand
TAGACAGCAAAAACAGATGACAGCAAAGCTATCCGCTCTTGAAAGCGGATTTGACAAGATTCGTGCGGAAATTCTTGAAACTCTTGATAAGATAAATATTACAGTCAATGAAAAATTACAAACAACTCTTGACAGTAAGTTAAACCTTGTATCTGAAACACTTGTAAAAAATATGTCTGAACTTGGCGGAAATCTTAATGATTCCCAGGATAGACAGCAAAAACAGATGACAGCAAAGCTATCCGCTCTTGAAAGCGGATTTGACAAGATTCGTGCGGAAATTCTTGAAACTCTTGATAAGATAAATATTACAGTCAATGAAAAATTACAAACAACTCTTGACAGTAAGTTAAACCTTGTATCTGAAACACTTGTAAAAAATATGTCTGAACTTGGCGGAAATCTTAATGATTCCCAGGATAGACAGCAAAAACAGATGACAGCAAAGCTATCCGCTCTTGAAAGCGGATTTGACAAGATTCGTGCGGAAATTCTTGCAACACTTGACAAGATACGTGAAACAAATCTGAAAGATATGGAAAAACTACGTGAAGAAAATCAAAACAGCCTTGACAAGATAAACAATACTGTCAATGAAAAACTTCAGAAATCTATTGACGAAAGACTTTCGCAATCTTTCGCAACTGTTAGTCAACAACTTGCGGACGTTTACAAGGGTCTTGGAGAAATGAAGACTGTTGCGTCAGGAGTTTCAGATTTGAAGAATATTTTATCAAATGTAAAAACAAGGGGTATTCTTGGTGAAATACAACTTTCTTCAATACTTAGCGAAATACTTGCACCTGAACAGTATGAAGAACAAGTTATTGTCAAAACAGGAAGCATAGAAAGAGTAGATTTCGCTGTCAAACTTCCGGGAGCAGAAAAAGGAAAAACGGTCTATCTGCCTATAGATTCAAAATTTCCGGGAGATACATATTCAAATCTCATATCAGCACAGGAATCAGGTGATGCTGAACAGGTTAGAAGAAGACGGTCGGCTCTTGAAGCTGAAATTAAACGATGTGCGAAAAGTATTCATGACAAATATATCAATCCGCCTGAAACAACCGATTTTGCACTTATGTTTCTTCCTTTTGAGGGTCTTTATGCAGAAGTTGTAAATATGGGGCTTGTGGAAATTTTGCAGAGGGATTACAGAATAAATATTGTAGGTCCGTCTACAATGGCAGCAATGCTCAACAGTCTCCAAATGGGCTTCCGAACACTTGCAATTCAGAAAAAAAGTAGTGAAGTCTGGGAAATACTTAGTGCCGCAAAGAAAGAGTTCAAAAACTTTGAAGACGTTCTTGTAAGTGCAAGAACTAAACTCCAAAGAGCAGATGATGAACTCGAAAAACTGATAGGCACAAGAACAAGAGCTATAAACAGAAAACTCTCATCTATAGAAACTTCTCCTGATGAAAGTGATTCAAAAGCACTTCTCGAAATGTTTTAAATAATTTACAAATAAAAGGGACACTTCGGTGTCTTTTTTTAGTTTCAAGTTTGATTATATTTTAAATATTTTTCTTATAATGATAAAAAATCACACAAAATTATATAAAAATTTGTTATATCGCAAATAAAGATAAACTTCGACACAACTTGACAGAATAAAGTCTTGAAAAAATTTGTAAAAGAATATAAAATAAAATCGTGGTAGGAAATATGAATAAAAAGGAGAATTTATAAAGTGGATAACGATAAAATTAAAGTATTGATTGGTGACAATACAGCCGAAAACGGAGTAAAACTCGCTTCCCGTCTTCGTGAAATGGGTATTTACGCATATACACGTAAAAATGATGGAAACATCATATTCAACTCAATCATGAAAGATATGCCGGATGTTGCGGTGATAGAACTTTCTACACCTGAACTTGATGTTATAAACATCATGAAAAATTCCGAAAAAACTCTCACAAAATCGCCCGCTTTTATTATTGTGTCTGATGTAAATAACAGTTTTATTGAGCGTCAGGTTATTGAAAATGGTGCTTCCTACTACATATCAAAACCTTTTGAAGCTGAAACTCTTTGTTCTGTTATAAAATCAGTCGCAAGAAAGGCAATTGCCTCTAACTGTACCGACATTGAAATTATTGTCACGGATATTATATGTAAATTCGGTGTACCTGCCCATATAAAAGGATACCAGTATCTCAGAGCGGCAATAATAAATGCAGTCAATGACATTTCGCTTATAAGCAGTGTTACAAAACGGCTTTATCCATCTGTTGCAAGACAGTATTCAACTACTTCTTCAAGAGTTGAACGTGCAATACGCCACGCAATCGAAACAGCTTGGGAAAGAGGAAATATTGAAACCATAAATTCATTTTTTGGTTATTCCATCAATTCATATCACGACAGACCCACAAATTCAGAATTTATTGCACTTATTAGTGACAAGTTAAGATTACAAATAAAATCAATCAAACAAGAAAATAATATTTGTCAGTAAAAATCATATTATCATAAGAATATAGGATAACGGACAAGTTATGTAATATTTAAATGAAGTGACAAAATTTCCGAAAATCTGTACATAGATTTTTCATGAAATATAATTTTGCGGGTACTGTGTGCCCGTCTTTTTTTTACAGTATATTTAGTTATATTAAACAGTTTTATTATGTCGTTTTTGTGCAAAAGGGAGTATTTTCCAATTTTTGAAAAAAAACTTCTGAATTTTGTGTTTTTTGTGTTATAATATAATCACGCTTTAAGAAAGCCCGACTGCATAATTTGAAATAAATATATAATGCATCGTTTTTTCCGTTCACGGTTTTTCAGTCGAAATGACAATATAGAACTGTGATAAAAACTTGTTTATATTTTCACTTCTTTTAAAAAATATATAGGTATCATTGGCGGAAGTTCGGTTTCAAGCTGATGATGCTGTTGAGAACTGTTAAAATCTATGGAGGTATTTATTTATGGCTAAAGAGAATAGAATCGGCTTTATCTACAAAGAGGCTATGGATTATTTACAAGAACATTCTCATGTACTCACTAATGAAATAAAATATGAGGAAATACTCAATAAATACCTTGAAAATGAACGCAAGACAACTATGAATGCAGTTTTTGAAACAGCAGTATTTTCATTCCATGACTGGAATTATAACACCGGTAAAAATGGAATAAAGGTACATGAAAAAGAAGTGAAAGCTTTATTTAATGATTTTGATTTAAATTATTTCAATGATAAAGTCAAAACATTAACTGACGATGAACTTGAAGAATTATTCAAGAAAGCGTTTTATGGTACAGGCGATGCATATAAAAAATTAAAGAAAAACGTTTGCGATGTAGCGGCGTATTTATCGGGATTTGATAACGATGTAACAAAAATGTATGAATATTTTGACAGCTTTGATTCAACAAAGGCATCTGAAAGAAAAAAGCTCATTGATGAAATTGCAAAAAGAATAAAGTGGTGGGGAACTGCTCTTGTTCCGAACTGGCTTAAAGATATAGGAATGTCAAATTATTCAAAACCTGATATGCACGTTGTAAGTATAATATCGGGTATTGGTTTGTCATCAGAAGATTGTTATGAAGTAATGGAGGCTGTTTTTAAAATAGCTGATGATTATAAATCAGTAGATGCTGATGCTTCTGCGTTTAAGTTGGATAGAATCCTGTGGTTGATTGGTACGGGAAATTTCTATAATCATAAAGACATTGTTTCATATGACGGAAATGAAGATGATTTCATAGGAACAGTAAAACCAAAGTTATAATATACATCGGCTGTAATATTGTAAACTTGTTGCCATTTCGGCTGAAATTGGAGGTTTTCATGAATGTATCCGTTTATTCAAGAGAAGCAATTGAACGAATAATTTCTGACGGTAAATTTCCCGACAATACCGCTGTTATCAGCTTTTATGACCCTGCGATAAAGCATATTGACAAAGATTACACTCATGTTGATTACAGTGGAGTGTGTAAGGACGTATTCTACAGTGAACTTGAAGACCTTGACCTTGAAGTTCTCAAACGAAAAGGATATACTTATGATATATATTTTCCTGAAGTTGATGATATGGCTAAGTTTATAATTAAAGCATATGAGAACGGCAAAGATATTATATGTCAGTGTGAATACGGTCAGAGCAGGAGTGCAGGCTGTGCCGCTGCTATTTTAGAATTTTTTTGTCATAACGGCATTTCTATATTTTCAGATTATAAATATTATCCAAATCAAGTAGTATACCATAAAATATTTGATGCACTTGAAAAACAAATGATGTATGCAAAAAATCGTTATTATTATGCGATGGATAATATTCACAAGTATATTTCTGAAATAAATTTACCTGATAAAATTGTTTCCGGTTATCAGCCTGAAAACGGAAATTCCGTTGTTGACGCAAAACAAAATATAGAAAAGTATTTATCAGAACAAAATCGGCTTTTTCATTCAACTGAATCAATTATAAATGCATTGCTGAAAGACGGTCAGCCGATATATGCATCATTTACTGTAACAGATATCCGTTTTTTACATGATATTTATTTGTGGAATCCTTATGCGGTTTGTACCTGCTTTAAATATGGCTGTGAGAAAATTCCTGTTACGATTTGGTTCAGAAAATTCCGTTCTGCTTTTGGAAGAAGAACAAAAAAAGATGCTGAAAGAAAATATTATTTTCCGTCAAAGAAATTTGAATCATTTGATTTTTTCGGCAAGCTTACATGGGACAGTAAAAGAAAAATGATTGATGCCGTGCCGATTATTATTACAAATATTCAGATATGAAAACAAGGGTATTGCAGTTCTTTGCAGTACCCTTTATTTTTCGTTTCTTTACATTATTTCAAGATTTGACAAATTGTGAAAATTGTACTATAATATATTTGCAAAAAATATAGTAAAAATGTGGTGAAGATAATGAACAAAGAAAATGAAAAAGAACTTACCCGTAATGAATACACGGATTACATATATGAAAAAATTTGTTTAGAAGAACCTTTGAATGTTCAGACATTTGAAGATGTAATAAACGGCATAAATCAGGCGGTAAAAATTGAAAATACCCCTGTATTTTTAGAAGGATTATCTGCACGTTTAACTCAGCTCGGCACAGCCTGCAATTCAGGTGATACAGAAATTATGCTTGATGAAGTTAAAAGGCGTTATAAATCCATACTTAAAAAAATTTGCCCGAGAACCGTTTTAGAGTGGATAAGAGGAACAACTCCCGGTATTACTAATAGGCAAAATAATTATGAATTGTGTTATGCTCTTGAAATGGACTATAAACAGACAGCCGTTTTTTTTCAGAAAAATTACCTTACTTTGCCGTTTATAGTGAAGTCAAAAACAGATGCTGTATTTATGTACTGCCTGTATCACAAAAAGCCGTATTCTTCAGTAGCGGAGTTACTTGAAAAATCAAAAGATTTTGTATCTACCGGAAATGAATCCGTTTTAACTTCAGAGATTGCATATTTTATATTCAATACAGATAATGATGATGAATTTTTGCGTTATTTATCGGAACATTGTTATGATAATGAACAGCAGTTTCAAAATGCACGCAGAATAATTAAAGATGAAATAAAAATATTAAAAGAAAGCATTTCATACGAAAGTATAAATTCAGACAGACTTAACAGTATGACAATAGATAAATTACTGGGTTATCGCTATCAGAGCCGTGAAAAGTGCGAAAATACCGTAAAACTCCCGAAACTTTTTACACGTTCTCTCCCTAATGATGTAACTCTCGGCAGAATTATCAATGGTAACAGTGTTTCATATGAAGTATTGCGAAAAACACTTATACTTCTGAGATTTTATAATTATTATAGTATGGCTGAAAATAATGATATAAAGCAAAACCATGAACCAAGTAAATATGAAATAAATTCCCGTCTTATGGATTTTTTTGATGAATTGAATCAAACGCTTATTTCATGTGGATTCGCACAACTTTATATGCGTCATCCGTTTGATTGTCTTATATTATTTTGTGCAAACTCCTATGACCCTATTTATACACTCCATACACTTAATGAACAGAATTGATTTTTATAATTACTTTTCCGGAGAGTGTATAATATAAGTGAAAGGAGGTCTTAATATGCTTGAAAACGGCTTTATTTTGAAAGCAGACGGCAGGCAATACACAATTATTGAACAACTCGGAAGAGGTGCAAATACTGTTGCATATCTTGCTGAATGTCGATATGATAATTTTGTTACAAAGTGTATATTAAAAGAGTACAATCCGCATGATACTGATAATTATGAAAAAGGCAAAAACAGGTTTATTGATTCGGCAAAATTACAAAATAAAATCCGTCAAAAATCCGTATTGAATAATCAGACACCACCTGTAAGTCATATTTTTGAATCAAATGGTACAGTTTATATTGATGTGGTTTGTTATAACGGCACATCACTTGACAAAATTGTCGGACTTGATTTACCGCAATATATGGCGTTATGTAAGACAATAGCGAAAACTGTCGGATATTATCATAAATCGGGTTATCTCTGCCTTGACATAAAACCCGAAAATATTTTTATCCTTCAAAATGCTCCCGATGATACAATTACGCAGATTGTGGAATTTATAGATTTTGACAGTATTTATGACATGAACAACGGCAATAAAACATTATTTTCATATACAAAAGAATGGGCAGCACCTGAACAGACTAACCCTTATTATATTGCGAATATCGGCGAAACTACCGATATTTATACGGTAGGGGAAATTGTATTTTATATTCTTTTCGGTAGGCATTCCAAAGAAAAAGAACACAGGAGTTTTTCAGAATATCCGTTCAGCGAATGCAGGAAAGAATACCGTAAATTCACGGAACGCCCTGACATTCAAAGACTTTTTTCAAAATTTTTCCGTGGAACAATACGTTCTTCTGTTTTCAACAGATTCAAAAATATTGACAAGGCAATTGAAATTCTCGGGGAAATTATTGAACAACTCAACCGCAAAGATTATATTATACCTATATTGCCGTCTGTATCGCCTGATTTTGTCGGTAGGGATAATGAAATAAGGCAAATATCCGCAAATCTTCATAATAATCATGTGCTTTATATAACAGGAATCGGCGGTATCGGAAAGAGTACGCTTGTAAGGAATTATATTTCAAAATATCGCACGGAATATGAAGTAATTGTGTATCTTGAATATGACGGCGATATTCAGCATACTTTCTGCGATGATATGCAATTACAAATCAGTACAGTATCACAGCAGGACGGTGAACCGCTGATTGAATATTTTAACCGTAAATTAAAGGCTTTCAGGCGTATTTGTTTTGGTAAGAGTGTATTATTTGTGGTTGATAACTTTAACGGTATGCAGAATAAATCATTTCGACAGATTATAGAATGCGGATATGATACAATAATTGTAACACGCAATAAACCGCCGAAAAATAGTTTTTCTTATATTGAAGTTGGTGCGATAAACGATACAGCAGAAATATTACGGCTTATTTCTTCTAATCTCGGACGTTCACTGACAAAAGAAGAAAGTATATATTTCAATGAAATTATATTACTTGTTCAGGGACATACACTTGTTATTGAACTTATTGCCCGACAGATTTCAACAGGAAGACTTGATGTGCATACAGCACTTGATTTAATTCATGAAACAGGCTTTTCACGGTTTTCCGACGAAAAAATCGGTAATTACAAGGACGGTGAAGAAATTTATGATACTTTATCCGCTGTTATTTCTGCATTATTTAATTCAAACTCTGTAGACGATAATTCAAGGCTTACGCTGAAAATACTTGCTTTGCTGAATGTACGTGGACTTGAAAAAAGCCTTGTGCAGAAATTTTTTCCCGATATTCAGATTGAAATGGTATCAAAGTTATCCGCTGAGGGCTGGCTGTATGATGATGTGAGAATCAGACTTCACCCCGTCATAGCGGAAACGGTGCGTAATTGGCTGTGGTGTATAGATGATGTTACAGTTATGGAGTATCATAAAAAAATGATTGATATATACGTTGGTATGGCAAATGATATTCAAATAAAGGAAATACTGCGTGAAGCTGAAATTTTCAGTCAACAGCACCCCCGTCATATAATAAAGGGAATTTATTATGATATGCTCGGTGATTATTATGATACATTGTCAGAGGGTAAATATATTCCGTACACCAAAGAAGAGGCTGATATTTTGCAAAATATGCTTGATTCAATGGAAATGGCAATAGAAGAAATGGAACTTTCAACAGACATCAGAAGCAGGGAATACCTTATACAATATTATTTATCATTGGCAAGTATTATTATACGAAGTTATCCTGAAAGTTCGGATGAAGCCGTCTGTCTGCTTGAAAAGGTACAAGAAATGATTGAAGAAAACAGCTATAATCATTGTTATTACTGTATGATATGGGCGTGGTATTATACGCTTATTGAACCTGATATTGATAAAACAAAATCATTGACGGAACAGGCGGAATATATCGCAAGACAAGTATTTCAGACTGATTTGGAAATTATTGACATTATCTATATCCCGACTGCAAATTGTTTCTATTATCATAATAAATTCCGTTATTCTGCTGATAAAATAGAAGAGGCTGTGGAGATTTGCAGGAAATATCCCGACATTATACCATATATTGACAAATTGGCAGAATTGTTGAATATTCTGCTTGATATTTATATAGAAATGAATGATAAAGAAAAATGTCGGGAACTGATAACAGAGATAGAATATATCAACGAAACATACAAAGAACAAGGCGTATGCCGTGAGGTATCGCCCGAAATAAGAGAAAGAGCAGGTTTATAAGAGCCTGCTTTTTTTATGGAATCCGTTTTTATAATCTCTGAAAAAAGTGTGATATATTATAATCACCGAAAAAATAATTGAGGAGGTAAATTTATGAAAAGAAATATCAAAACAGGGGTTATAGCATTTATAACTTGTATTTCAATTTCACTTTGTGGCTGTAGTGAAGGTTTTCAAAGTGAGAGAGAAATAATGTCATCTGCCGGAAATCAGCAGAAAGAAGAAAGTAAAGATGATACTGTTTCAGAATCTGAAAAAACAACCGAAACAGCAGAGGAAGAGCAGGAAACAACAGAACAGGAAACGACAACGCAAACAACAACTGAAACGACGACAACAGAGCAGGAAACAACAACTGAAACGACAACTACAATTCCGCCGACAGAACCGCCAACAGAAGCACCTGCAACAGTTGACCCTGAAACGGCTGTTAAAAACGGTGACTATTCTCTTGTCACCCCGGAATTTAAGCAGTTAATGGACGAATACGAGGCATTTTATAATAATTATCTTGAATTTATGAATAAATATACTTCCGGTGAAGGGGATATTATGAGTATGTTAGGAGATTATACAAATATGCTTAATCAATTGAGTGAATGGACGGACAGAATTACTCAGATTGATACAAGTACTCTTAGTCCGGCAGATAGTGCGTACTATTTTCTTGTCACATTGAGAGTAGAACAGAAACTTCTTGGTTCATTAGGATAATTATACATAAGTAAAAAATAAAGGAGTGTTTTTGAAAAATGAGTTTGGAGAAAAAAGAAAATAACGGAAAATCAAGCGTAAAAGCTATAGTTATATGTGGTATTATATTCTTGGTAATAGTAATTGTTGCTACATTTTTTATTACCAAAAAAATTTACAACAAAAAAGATGATAAGGGAATTATGACAATGACACAAGTAACAACAACTATATCAACAGATGTACTTGAAGAAAAAATTAAGGATATAGGAGAACTTGCAACAATTGAATATTTATATACCGATGCAGGAAAATTTGATGAAGATGAAAAATTTGACAGCGGTTGGTTTGAGGGAATGAAAGTCCCGTTTTCAGGTAAATCGTTCATAGCACGGTGGGACGGAAGAATAAAAGCCGGAATAGATGTGAGTAATGTTAGTATTAAAGTTGAAGAAAAAGATAAGAAAATTATTATTGGTATGCCGGAAGCTGAAATTTTAAGCAATGAAGTTTTTGAGGATAGTTTTGAAACGCTTGATGAATCAAAAAATATATTCAATCAGATTGAAGTTGAAGATGTAAATAATTTTATTGGCGAAAATAAAAAATTTATGGAAAGAAAAGCTAAATCAAACGGATTGCTTGAAGATGCAGAGGAAAACGCAAAAGTTTTTATTCAGAACAGTCTTGAATCAATGGAAGTTATCAAAGATAATTATGAAATAATTTTTGAGGAACTTTCCGAAGATGAAGAATCAGAAAATGAAGAATCAAATGAATAATAAAAAAACAGCACTTCATGTGCTCAGCCTGTCAAAAAAGTCCAGCCGAACGCTGGACTTTTTCGTATATAGGTGGTATAATAGAGATAAAGGCGGTGA
>CANQVA010000050.1 GCA_947627175.1 uncultured Ruminococcus sp. | reverse complement strand
TGCAATTCATCATAAGCATTTTTTGACGGTTCAGAACCGTAATATTCATCGTTTTCACCTACCGCAATATATACAGGCGTACGGCTTTTCACGAGATTTTCAAAATCACCGTCCCATTGCGAGCTGCAATGCAGATATGCAGTAAATAATTCAGGGCGTTTTTCCATAACAAGCGACATCGTTTCACCTCCGCCGGAATATCCGTTAGCATAAACTTTTTCAGGGTCAATGTTATAATTTTCAAGAAAATATTCCGTCAGAGCAATTGTCATATTGGCACTTGTTTCATGCCAGTCATTCAACTGTGGTGCAACAATAATCATTTTGTCATTATATTTTTGCGCTTCAAAACCAAATTGTTCCGCCATAAGATTGACACCGACACCTTGAAAATACAAGCCCTCATAACCGGGCAATGTCATATAAAGTGCATAAGGTTCAGAGCCATCGTAATCCTCCGGGAAATATACATTGTAATGAATATCTCCGCATTTTTCCGAATGCAGAACATTGTCAAGAAGAAATCCCCTGTATAGTTCCGTTCCGGCAGTAACTGTATCATGATTTGATAAATATTCCCGTTTCATCAGGCAAAGGTCAAAACCGTCCCACCTGTTGTCATTGTTCAAATCATAGTTTTTGTCGGATAAATCGGGTGTATCTCTTGCCAACAGGAAATCCTGCAAATTCTGTATATCCTTTTTTGCAAAGTCCTGCTGACTATCGGCGTTTGCAACGACTGCTGCCACGCAAAGCATTCCGGCAAGAATACCAACAACTATTTTTTTCATACAAGACACTTCCCCTCATATTTTTATAATTTTATTGTAGCACAAAAATCCCGATTTGAGAAGTGCAAAAAAGTAAATACCTATAAACTTTTGGTTGATACTTTTATTCCGCATAAATCAGTTATAACCAAAGGTTGATACGTGGTAACAAAATGGAACTTCTCAGGAAGTTCTTTTTGTGTTATAATCAAATTAGAAACTATTGGAGGTGTTTGAATATGAAAAAATTCGCATTGCTCGCAGCAACAACAGCAATTTTCATGACGTTCTGCACAATTGCGGGGATTTCGGCAGTGAATGCGGACAACGGTGAACAGAATTACACAAAAGAAGATATTGTCTATTTGCAGGATTTCCTGCTGGCAAGAGAAACGCCGGATTTATCCGACAAGGATTATGATTTGAACAATGACGGCAGGTGGGACGTTTTTGACCTTTGCTTGATGAAACGTGAATTTCTGGGATCGTCAGATTTACCGGAAGATACAGGGAAAACACTTGTTGCCTACTATTCGGCAACGGGTACAACAGAACGCATTGCGGACTATATTGCTGAAGAAATGAATGCTGATATCTTTGTGATTACGCCTGAAGAAGAATACACATCAGCCGATTTGAATTGGACAAATCAGGACAGCCGTGTTGTTGCGGAACACAATGACCCTGAACGCCATACTGAACTTGTCACAACAGATGTACCCGACTGGGAGAGTTATGACAATGTTTTCATCGGCTATCCGATATGGTGGCAGGAAGCTGCATGGGTTGTTGATGATTTTGTGAAAAACAACGATTTTACGGGAAAAAATGTCATTCCGTTCTGTACATCTTCATCTTCTCCACTCGGCGAAAGCGGCGTAAAACTGGCTGAAATGGCAGGTACAGGAAACTGGCTTGAGGGTATGCGATTCAGGAGCAGTTCCTCTGCTGATGATGTTGCAGAATGGTTAGAAGAAATAGGCTTTTAAGCAGAATATTCCAATTTAATTATTTTTTAACATAATAAAAATTGTCGGCAGTGATTTATTTTCGGGAATGCCATAAAGTGACAGGGGGACATCACTTTCAAATGGCTCACTACCGACATTTTTATAGATTTTAACAAGTGAGGAGGACTGAATAAATGAAATTTATGAGAAAATTATTTACTGCTGTCACCGCCATTTTTTTCGGTTTATCATCGGGTTGCGGTGCGATTGAGGAAATCAGCTTGACACAGCCAAAAGCAGAATTGCCCACAATTGAACAGTCGGGTATGTCGAAAAGTGTTCCCGAAGATTATTTTTCATCTTGCGAACATTCAGGAACAGTCACCGAAATTACATACAACAGCAAAGATTATGTCCGTGACGAAAGCGATGTTACAAAGACGGCATATGTCTATCTTCCCTACGGTTACGATGAAAACGACACCGAAACACGCTACAATATCTGCTATCTTATGCACGGTTGGGGAGGTCATGCAGGGGAGTATTTCCAGTACGCAAATATAACGGAAATGCTTGACAATATGATTGAAAACGGTGATATTCCGCCGACAATATTCGTATCTGCTACGTTTTATAATGAAAATTCACAGACGGATTTTTCAAGTTCTGTTGCGGAGTTCAGGCAATTTCACCGTGATTTTGAAGAAAATCTTATGCCGACGGTGGAGGGTCAATTTCACACTTATGCAAAAAGCACTTCTCCCGATGACTTGAAAGCAAGCCGTGACCACAGAGCATTTGGCGGTTTTTCGCTTGGTGCGGTGACAACATGGCTGCAATTCTGCTATGATTCCAACTATATCCGCTATTTTCTGCCGATGAGCGGTTCATGCTGGTATTACGGCGGTTACGGGGATTTTCAGATTGAAAAAAATGTTGACTTCATTGAACAGCTTGTAAAAGAAAATCAGCTTGATGAACGTGGATATTTCATTTACCACGGTGTCGGCACTAATGATACAGTAAAATATTAGTCCGAGGCGATGGCGGAGGAAATGCTCTCCCGAAACGATATTTTCACGCCTGAACACTATGTTTTCTATCAACGTGAGGGCGGACAGCACGACCACAATTCCTGCCGTGAATTTATGTACAATGCCCTTCCGCTGTTTTTCAAAGCCGAGGAAAACACTATGCAAAATAAAACTTTTACGGAAAATACAACAGTCGGCGAGGTCATTCACGATACGGCTTTTGGGAATTTCGGGAGATTGCTTTTTCCCGTGGACAGAACAGTTTCGGACGATATGACACTGAAAGAAGTCAGCAATAGCAGTACCTACATCTGGTACAATTATATAAAGCCCGAAAAAACAGTTGAAATTCTGAACACTCTGAAAGAAAATGCTCTGAACGGACAGCAGATTTTCTACCCGATTTACACGGAATCTGAAATGCAAAATGACGAATCAAAGCGTGACACGGAGATTTTCTTTTTCAAAGGCGAACCGAATGCAAAATTTGCGGTGTGTAATGCAGGAGGTGGATTTTCTTATGTTGGTGCAATGCACGACAGTTTTCCTCACGCATTGGAACTCTCAAAAATGGGCTACAACGCTTTTGCCTTGATTTACCGCCCTAATGACCCTTACAACGACCTTGCAAGAGCGATTGAATTTATACACGACCACGCAGAAGAACTTGAAATTGACACCGAAAATTATTCACTTTGGGGCGGTTCAGCAGGTGCAAGAATGGCGGCAACTCTCGGAAATTCGGACAATCTGAAACAGCTTACAGGCAGGACGGACATTGGGCAAGCAGGAGCTGTAATTATGCAATATACAGGTTATACTTCTGCTTCACAGTCAGATGCTCCCACCTATGTATGTGTCGGAAAAAATGACGGCATTGCCAACTGGAAAACAATGCAAAATCGCCTGAATACCCTTGACAGTTACGGTATTCCCACGGAATTTCACGCATATGACGGTTTACCGCACGGTTTCGGGCTTGGTAGTGGAACGGTTGCGGAGGGCTGGATTTATGATGCAGTCACATTCTGGGAAAATCAGATGAACGACGAAAAAATCCCACAAAACAGGCAATTGGCAAATTTGCAGGATTATCTGCTTACAAGAACAAATTCAGCACATGGGAATAATTATGACCTGAATAATGATAATAAATGGGACATATTTGATTTGGTACTGCTGAAACAAAAATATACAGAATAACAAAAAGTAAACCGGAGTAACATACTCCGGTTTTTTATTCAAAATATCAGATTGACGACAAATCCACATATCAACGAAAAAATCATGATAAATGTAAGATATAGGATAAAATTTTTTATTCCGAGGACGATTTTCAATGCACCCAAATTTGTAATTTTCGTTGAAGGGCCTGTCAACATGAAACTTGCCGCTGAACCGATGCTCATGCCGGAATACAGCCATTGTTGCAGGAGTGGAATTGTACCACCACCGCAGGCATACAACGGTACACCGATTGTTGCCGCCATCAGCAAGCCGAAACCCTCATTATTTTCGCCGAAAAGTTCCGCAAATTGTTCCGCCGGAACGTATCTTTGAAACAGTGCGGAAAGCAATATGCCAATCAAAAAATAACCGCCTGTCGCCTTGATATTCCGACCAATATTTTTAAGCAAACGTAAAAACAAATTCGGGTCAGTGTCGTGACTTGCACGTTCGGAAAATCCCTCAAAATTGAAAAAAGATTTTTCTTTACAGACAAAATGAATTATTATACCTGCTGTAATACCACAAAGAAAACAAGTGATAATTCGTACAGCGAGGACTTCTTTTCCGAGGGCGATGCTGTACATAATTAGTTGTGGATTCAACAAAATTGAACTCATCATGAACGCCGCAAGCCAATCATCACGGATACCTTTTCTTGAAAATGAAGCCGCAAGCGGAATTGTACCGTACATACATAAAGGCGATAATATGCCTAAAACGCTCGCAATGACAATTCCGAAAATGCCGATTTTGTGTCCGGATAATTTCGTCATTGCACCGTGAATTTTGTCCTTGACAAAAACGGAAATTATTGAACCGAGAACAATTCCCAAAAGCCAGTACCAAAAAATCTGACTTAACTGCAATTGAAAATAATACCAAATGTATACAAATTCACGGCGAATTATTTCAATCATCAATAATCACCAGTTGATACTCACGACTGCCAAGCCCGATTTCTTCAGCGTGTTCCAATGTGTGCAGACCGTTGCGGGATTCAATACGCTGAACAAGTGACGCACCGTCACCGTCTTTTTGTTCGTAAACCAAATCAATGCAAGCTTGGTCAAGGGCAACAGGGTCTGTTGATGCTAAAATTCCGATGTCGTGCAAATCGGGTTCAGACGGATTTCCGTCACAATCGCAGTCAATCGAAATGTGATTCATCACGTTCACAAAAGCAATATTTTTACCATCATTCAGGTAGTCACAAACCGATTTTCCGGCTTCCGCCATTGATTCTGTAAATGCTGTCTGGTCGCCACCCCATGGACTGGTGTGACTTTTTCCGCCCGTATGAATCAAACATTTTCCCTCTTGTGAACCTAAGCCGATAGAAATATTTTTTATTGCACCGCCAAAACCTGCCATAGCGTGACCTTTGAAGTGCGAAAGAACAAGATAAGAATCAAAATTTCCGAAAGCAGAACCGACTAAATTTTCAGAAAGTTGTGAACCGCCCTCAACCGGCAAACTCATTGAACCGTCCTCATCAAGTATTTTGAAATCCGCAATATCAGTAAATCCGTGGTCTTTTGCAACCTGATAATGCATTGCCGTTGACGAACGCTGCCCGCCGTAAGCCGTGTTGCACTCCACAATTGTTCCGTCGACATAATCTACAACATCTTTGATTAAATCCGTGCGGAGATAGTTGCTGTTCGGCGGTTCGCCCGTACTTAATTTTACAGCCGTATTTCCTTCAGGCTGCCAACCAAGCGACAAATAGGCATTCATTAAGCCATCAGCGGAAATGTCCTTTGTCATGTAGACAACCGGAATATCCGACTGAATCAAATCGCCCAAAATATCCTTTTTCATCAGACACAAGTCAAAAACCGTCCACGCATTGTCACCGTCAAGGTCGTAATTCTTCCCGGATAAATCTTCTGTTGGTCTTGTCAAAAGAAAATCCTGCAAATTAGTGACATCTGTCAGCGTATATTCCGAATCAGATTCCGCTGCCGCTGCCGACAGGGAAATTGTTTTCACATTATGTGAATCAGATTTTTCAGCAGTTTGTTCTGTAGAAATTTTTTTCTGATAGGGATTTGCACAGCCTGAAAGTCCCGTAATACAGGCAATACAAAGCATTAACGCAATATGTCGTTTCATCTGAAACACCTCCTGTTGTAATTTTTCATTTCATGTTATTCATGGTCAGCCTCTTTAAGACGGTAAACAGCAAGCGGAATAATGACGAGTTGTAAAATAATTCCAAATAAACCTGCTGTAATGCTTGTTAAAACAGTTACTGGTGCAACTGCTGTATTGAACGCATAAAAGCCGATTGCAAGGGCGATTCCTCTTACAGCCCTACCGGCAATTTGTGCAATCAGGACTTTTGCAATTGTCGGAATTTTGGCATTTTTGAGAAGTCCTGCAAAGACTCCATATGCACAAAGTTCAATCATCATGAACGGCAACATTGCACTTGTTGGCATTCCCGTAAGTGCGAAACTCACAAGCGGACTGAGAAATCCTGCAATTCCAGCGGCATAAGACCCTGCCAAAAGTCCAACGAGAATAATCGGCAAATGCATTGGCAAAAGTGCCTCACCGAGGGATGTTCCCATTCCTGAAACTGCCCCGATAACGTGGATAATTTGCGGTAAAGCTACGGCAGAAATCAGTGCAATTATTGTACCGATTGCCTGTGCCTTGAGTGAAATTTTTTCTCTTGTAATTGCTGTTGTCATAGAAACAACCTCCTTAAAGTTGTATTTTTATCAATTTGCACATTCTTTCAGAACTGCAAATAATTCTTCTTTTGTGAATTTTTTACAGCAACCGCCTGTCAAAACCGTGCTGTCCGCAATTGCCTTGAAATCCGTTGTTTCGGGAATGCCCATTTCGGAGAATTTTGTCGGCAGTCCAATTTCTTTGATAAATTCAGAAAGTGCCGAAATAAAGGCGTTTGCAAGTTCCGTGACACTCTTGCCGTCGGGAGAAATTCCCCATACATTGACCGCAAGACGGGCAAATTGTTTTTCCGCATCGGGGAGCATATGACGGTACAAAACAGGGTGTATCACCGCAAGCCCCTCACCGTGATTGCAGTCCGTATATGCACCAAGCTGATGTTCAAGCATATGTGCCTGAAAATCTGTTATTTTGCCGATTTTCAACATACCATTTTCCGCCATTGCCGCCGCCCATACAAGTTCACTCCTTGCGGAGATGTCCTGCGGATTTTTCAGTGTTGCACGCAAATTACGGATAATATTTCTCTGGCAAGCCTCATTTATTTCGTCCGAAAGGTTGACCTCTCTCGGCGTTCCCATGTACGTTTCCATACAATGAGAAAGTGAATCAAATGCACCCGAAATGACCTGTTTAAGTGGCATTGTCATCGTATACACAGGGTCAAGAATTGCAAAATCATAAAATGCTCCCCACAGTGCGCCCTTTATTTTCTTTTCCTCATGCGTGATAACTGCGCCGTTGTTCATTTCTGCACCCGTGCCGAATGCCGTCACAATTGCACCCATCGGAATAAATTCATTTGGAGAGCCGTGTTTTTCCGTTTCAAAAGTCCATAAATCTTCCGAAATTTTCGCCTGTGCGGAAATCACTTTACAGCAGTCAATCACACTTCCACCACCAACAGCAAGAATAAAATCAATGTTATTTTGCCTTGCAAGTTCCGCACCCTCCTGTACTTTCTGATAAGTCGGATTTGACATAATCCCCGAAAATTCAGTGACATTTTTTCCGGCGTTTTTCAAAATATTCATAAGTTCGTCGTACACGCCGTTTTTCTTA
This sequence comes from uncultured Ruminococcus sp., assembly GCA_947627175.1. Lineage (GTDB taxonomy): Bacteria > Bacillota > Clostridia > Oscillospirales > Ruminococcaceae > Ruminococcus. The sequence goes on along the minus strand of CANQVA010000050.1, from coordinate 2,774 downwards.
ATTGAACCGCCGCCATAGGCAAGCATAACATTTTTACCGATTTTTTCAAGTTCAGCAGGCAAATTATTTTCAGCCGATTTTTCACCGAAATAAACCTTTGTCGGGTAGCTGTATGTAAAATTATTCATGTTGATACCTCCGTTTCTCTCAAAACGGCGTACCGCATTTTCCACGGTACGCCAAAAATTTTACTTGAATCTGCCGTGCAAAGCCCTGACAAAATTCGGGTCAAAATGGTTGACAATCTCGCTGTGACCAATGTCAAGTTTTGCAATCTCAGCCATATCTTCATTTGTTAAATTAAAATCCCAGATATTGAAATTCTGCTCCATACGTTCACGGTGCGTAGATTTGGGTATTACCACAACACCACGCTGAACGTTCCAGCGCAGAGCGACTTGTGCAGGAGTTTTGCCGTATTTTTCGCCAATTTTCGCAAGAACGGGGTGACTGAAAATATTGTGTTTTCCCTCTGCAAAAGGCCCCCACGCTTCAGGCGTGACTTCATACTCTTTCATGAGTGCAAGTGCATTTTCCTGTTGGAAAAACGGGTGAAGTTCTATCTGATTGACTGCCGGAATGACTTCAACGGTTTCACAAATATCTGCTAAAACGTGCGGATAGCAATTGCAGACACCGATTGCACGAATCAAGCCCTCTTTGTAGAGTTCTTCCATCGCTCTGTACGCACCGATATAGTCGCCCATAGGTTGATGAATCAGGTACAAATCAAGATATTCAAGCCCCAACTTTTTCAGCGAAGTTTCAAAAGCCTGTTTTGCTTTGTCGTAACTTGCATCGGAAACCCACAATTTTGTTGTGATGAATAAGTCCTCACGGCAAGCACCGCTTTTTTTGATTGCTGCACCAACAGCTTCTTCATTCATGTAAGCTGCTGCTGTGTCAATCAGTCTGTAGCCCACACTGATAGCGTCAAGAACAGCCTGTTCACACTGCTTTGGGTCGGGAACTTGGAAAACACCGAAACCCTCCATAGGCATTTTCACGCCGTTATTTAATGTAACATATTCCATATAGATTCCTCCTATATTTTAATTTCAAACTTTTATGCTGCACCCTGACCGCCGTCTACGGCATAAACAGCCCCACTGACATAACTTGCTTCCTCAGACGCAAGGAATGCCGCCACGCTTGCAATTTTTTCCGGCATTCCGAACCGTCCACACGGAATTGTCGCCGCAATGCCTTCTTCATGAGCCTTTGCCGCCTCATCGGAAAGATTAGTCACATTCCAGATGTCGGTGCGAATTGCACCAGGAGCAATGGCATTTACTCGCACGCCGTCAGCCGCAAGTTCTAAAGCCCAACAGCGAGTGAAATTTTCCACTGCTGCTTTTGCGCCAACATACATGGAAAGATTTGGTGCACGGTGAGTTGCTCCGACTGTGGAAATGTTGATTATGTTTCCCTTTGCATTTAAAATCAGCGGCAGCGACTGAATCGTCATATCTACCAACGCCCGCACATCAAGGTCAAACGCTTTGTCGTAATCGGCAAGGGTAATTTCTTTGAGTGGCTGAACCGGACACCAGCCTGCATTGTTTACAAGAATATCCAGTTTTTCACCATATTTCTCTTTAATCGTGTCAATTACTTTTTTGACTTGTTCAGTTTTAGTGATGTCTGCCACTACATAAGAAATGTTTTCATTCACTTTTGCAGTTTCCTGTAAGGCGTTTTCACGTCTGCCAACAATACACACAAAAGCACCTTCTTCAGCAAAACGGATTGCCATTGCACGCCCGATACCTGAACCACCGCCGGTAATCAGTGCAGTTTTACCTTCTAATCGTTTGCTCATATATATAAATTCCTCCTTGATGATTATTATCTTTATTTTAGCACAAAAAAAGCAAAATGAGAAGTCTAAATTTGTTTATCAGTACCAACTAAAAGTTATAACTGAAACATCAACTCAATATTTTTGAACCCCCGAACACCTCCGACATCTTTATATGATTGAGAGCACAGTCAATATGTGCAAGTTCTTCGGGAGTGAGTTCAATTTCTGCTGCTCCTGCATTTTCCTGAAGCCGTTCGGATTTTCTTGTGCCGGGGATTGCTGCAAGATTTTTATGTTTACACAGCATCCACGCAAGGGAAATTTGTGCAGGTGTAGCGTGTTTTTCCGCTGCTGTTTTTTCCAGAAGGGCAAGTAATTCCTGATTCTGTTGTATTCCCTCAGCGGTAAACTGCGGCATTCTGCTGCGGTAGTCATCGCTCCCGAATATGGCGTTTTGGTCATATTTTGCAGACAACAGCCCATTCGCCAATGGTGAAAATGCCACATAGCCGATTTTAAGTTCAGAAAGCGTACTGAACAGCGATTCATGCCAGCGTGCCATCATCGAATAACGGTTCTGCACTGCTGTTACAGGACAGACTGCATGAGCCCGACGTAAATATTCTTCCGTTGTTTCGGAAATTCCCCAACAGCGAATTTTGCCCTCTTTGATAAGTTCAGCCATAGTTTCTGCAACTGTTTCAGGTTCTGTATCAGGGTCAATGCGGTGCTGATAGTAAAGGTCAATGTAGTCCGTCCCCAATCGTTTCAAACTGCCTTCCACAGATTTTCGGATAGTTTCGGGGTTGGAATCGGTCAGCAGACCGTCAGAAGCGTGCCGTACTCCGAATTTTGTGGCAATTATCACTTTTTCACGATATGGTTTCAGAGCTGTACCCACCAATTCCTCATTATAAGCAATACTTCCGTCCGGTAGAGTGCCTGTGTAACATTCCGCCGTGTCAAACAT
>CANQVA010000049.1 GCA_947627175.1 uncultured Ruminococcus sp. | reverse complement strand
TGAGAAAGGAATCAAGGCCCATCACAACGCGGGCGGCCTGCCTGAGGATATGAAGTTTGAGCTGGTGGAGCCGGTGAAGATTTTGTTTAAGGATGAAGTCCGCATGGTCGGAAAGCAGCTGGGTCTGCCGGACAACATGGTGTTCCGCCAGCCTTTCCCGGGTCCCGGTTTGGGCGTGCGCTGTCCCGGCGCCATCACCCGCGACCGTCTGGAGGCTGTCCGGGAGTCCGACGCGATTCTCCGTGAGGAGTTTGCGAAGCACGGCCTGGAAGGAAAGGTATGGCAGTATTTCACTGTGGTCCCGGACTTCAAGTCAACGGGAATCAAGGATGGGAAACGCTCTTTTGAGTGGTCGGTCATTATCCGCGCCGTCAACACGAAGGATGCCATGACCGCGATAGTGGAGAACATTCCCTTCGATCTGATGTGCCATCTGGTGAAGCGGATTACTCATGAGGTGCCGGGCGTGAACCGGGTGCTGTACGACTTTACGCCGAAGCCGACGGGGACGATTGAGTTTGAGTAATGGAATTTCCAATTGGAAATTCAGTGTTTGTGCAGATTCTGCAGTATTTTAAGAGGTCTTTTGATAACAAATTGATAATAGATATAGGATGCTTTTGCCCATTGTATTCATGTCCGGCAGAAGGATATCCACTTGTCTATCCCAGTTTGGGGCCTTAAATAGAGGTAATTTAAGATCGTGTTTACATCATGAGGGACTTTGGAAAGCCAAGATGTTATAGACTCTTGGCTTTCTAAAGAAAAATTATTATAAGTATTATTCTTTTAATATTCCATAAGTCAGGATGTAATTATTCTACATAATTTTGGGAGGGATGATTTTATAGAATATGCACCTGGAAACTTCAAATTAGAAGAAACAACTGTCTGGTCTTTTCAGGACAGAGGGAAATGGGCAACTCATTCCGGTAAATATAGAGGAAATTGGTCACCATATATTCCCAGAAATCTAATATTGAGATACACGAACGAAAATGATTGGGTATTAGATCAATTCTTGGGAAGCGGAACTACTTTGATAGAAGCCAAACTATTGAACAGAAATGCAATAGGTATTGATATTAATCCGTATTCCATCAAATTGTCAAGTCAAAATCTAAACTTTGAGATTTGCGATGGTCCTGAAATTCTCACCAAACTTGGAGATGCCAGAAATTTGTCATTTATAAAAGATGAAAGTATAGATATGATCTGCACCCATCCTCCCTATGCAGATATCATTCGTTACAGTAAATCTATAGAAGAGGATATATCACATTTGAAATATAGCGAATTTTTGAGAGCTATGAAGGATGTGGCGGAAGAAGCATTCCGCGTTCTCAAGAGAGGCAAGATATGTGCATTTATGATGGGCGATGTCAGAGAGCACTCTTACGTTAAACCATTAGGGATGGATACAATGCAGCTGTTTATCAATGCTGGTTTTCGCTTGAAAGAGATTGTTATTAAGGAACAGCATAATTGTCGTTCAGCAGATTATTGGAAAGGAAAGCAAGTAAACTTTTTGATGTTAGCACACGAATATATTTTCATTTTAGAGAAAAGCAGCGTCCGCTGAATTTTTGCTATTGCGGTCAGTGATATTTTGACGTATACTAAGATATATACGATCAGATGTTCGGTTTATATGTTTTGGATTAAAGACAATAGCGGAGAGATCATTGGTGTGGAATGTTATCGCTGAAGTCTTGCTGAAATATGTACAGCTTTGAATTATGACATAGGCGATATTATGGAAATATTAAAAACTGAGCAGAGTTGAGAGGTGGGAAGGTAATGGAACAAATATTAGAAAAAGAAAGAAATAGTATTCCGGCAAAACCCATTCTCAAATGGGCCGGCGGCAAAACTCAGTTATTGAAAGAACTTTTGAAAAAAGTGCCTGTATCATATGGACGATATATCGAACCGTTTGTCGGTGGGGGAGCTTTATTTTTTGCTCTGAATCCGAAGGATTCCATAATTGCTGACAGTAATCCAGAATTAATAAATGTATATCGGCAGGTTGCAGATTATACATCAGAGGTTATTGAATATCTACATCAGTATCAAAATACGAAAGAGATGTTTTACGAAGTAAGAGCGCTTGATTGGCAAGAATTATCCAAGACGGAGGCGGCAGCAAGAACCATTTATTTGAACAAAACATGTTTTAATGGATTGTATCGTGTGAATAAAAAAGGACATTTTAATGTACCGTATGGAAATTATAAATCCCCCAATTTTTGTGATGAGGATGCTCTGTATGCGGCTGCTGCTGCATTGAAAAAAGCAGAGATTGTCTGTGGAGATTATCAGCAGGTGCTAAAAAAGTATGCAAAAACGGGAGATTTTGTATTTCTTGATCCGCCGTATCTCCCTATCTCTACATATGGAGATTTTAAACGATATACGAAGGAGCAGTTCTATGAAGAAGATCATGTAGAACTTGCAAAAGAAGTGGTTCGTCTGCAGGAGATTGGCTGTTATGTGATTTTAACGAATTCAAATCATCCGTTTGTTCATGAATTGTATAAAGATTTTACAATTGATGTGATTCCGACAAAGCGATATATTTCGTGTAATGGTGCAAAACGGACAGGCGAAGATGTAATTGTAACAATACCGCCGAAAAAGAAAACTCTGTTTAAGGTGGTTCCTAAACCATTACCGGAGCAAGTCGGGAAATATCCCTCTACACGGTTTATGGGTTCCAAAAGCAAATTGTTATCACAGATTTGGGCCGTATCTTCACAGTTTGAATTTGATTCTGTGGTTGATTTGTTTTCTGGGTCAGGTATTGTTGGCTATATGTTTAAAGCCCAGGGAAAGGCTGTGGTAAGTAATGATTATATGTTCATGTCAGAGGTCTTTGCTAAAGCTATGATTGAAAATAATCATGTTACTTTGCCAAAAGAGGAAGCCGGAGACCTATTACTTGATAAAAATGGATCAGACCATTTTGTGGCAACAATATTTAAAGATTTATACTATACGGATGAAGAAAATGATTTAATTGATGTGCTGCGTATGAATATTGCTGCGATAAAGGATCCATATAAGCAAGCGATTGCGATGGCAGCATTGATTCGTGCATGCACGAAAAAACGTCCAAGAGGAATATTTACATATACCGGACAGCGTTATAATGATGGACGAAAAGATTTACAGAAGTCTTTGAAGCAGCAGTTTTTAGAAGCAGTAGATTCCATTAATAAAGCAGTTTTTGATAATGGGAGGGAGAATCATGCCAAACTGGGCGACGCAATGGATCTGCGAATTGAAAAACCGGATTTGGTGTATATAGATCCGCCTTATTATTCACCGCTCTCAGATAACGAGTATGTAAGAAGATATCATTTTGTAGAAGGCCTTGCACGCGACTGGCAGGGTGTAGAGATTCAGCAGCACACACAGACGAAAAAATTCAAGTCATATCCTACGCCTTTTTCTACCAGAAAAGGTGCAGCTGATGCATTTGATTTGCTGTTTAAGAAATTTAAGGATAGTATTTTGATTGTGTCCTATTCATCTAACAGTCAGCCAACGCAAGACGAGATGGTGGCTTTGCTGGCAAAACATAAAGAACATGTAGAGGTTGTGCCGATTGATTATCAGTATTCTTTTGGCAATCAAAAAGAGGCAAAGACTTGTCGAAATAAAGTCCGGGAGTACTTGTTTGCGGCATATTAGTGAGGGATATTTACGTGGAAAACAGAGTGGATATTTGGCTTGTGGGAAATACCGGATTGCGGAATCCGAATCGGATTCAGGAAGGATTGGCGATATTTGCGAAATCGTCTTATGTTGGTAACCTGCATGGAAAAGAAAATGAAATAGGCTTTATGAATCTTCTGAATGAAAAGGGGCTTATTCAAAATAAACAAGGTAAGGATGTGTCAGGAAGTCATGCCAGAAAATGGCGGCTAATGTTTGCGAAGAATGGTTTTATTTATCCGCAGGTTAAAAAAAGTGAAGGAAGGCAGGAAGATCTTGGAATTTTAGATGGATTGACGCCTTTTGGAAAAGTTTTTTTGCAGGCAGATACATATCCGGCCGTTCAGGAATGCTTTTTGCGTTCTATGAGTGTTGAACAGTTCCCTACCCCGGATGGCGCTCATTACTTTTCACCATTAAGATGGCTATTAGCGGTTATGTTGGAATTGGAGAAACGGACTGGAACCACAGAATTGAGCAGGATAGAGTTTGCTTTATGGGGTCATACAACGAATCCCAGTTATGATCTGGATACAGTTGTAGAAAGTATCCTTGATTTAAGAAACCGAAGGTCTAAAGCTCCTGCAAAACGTATTTTTGATAATCGGGAAATTGCAAAGCGCGGAGAAAATTACGATAAGAAAAATGATAATTTTCTTGATTATAGTGATATGAATATGCGATATCTTCGCGCATCCGGAATGTTCCAGCGCAAGGGGCGCGGGATTATGATTGTGCCTGCGAAACATATTCTTGCAGAAAAGCTGGCGAAAAGTACGGCAAGCAACGAACCAATTATGAGCGCTTATGAAAAGCTTTGTATGGGTGCGCCGTTGCCAACAGACAATATGGATGTTGCCAAAGCGTTGTTAGACGACATGAAGAAGCAAATGAAAGACAGACATATCGTTTTTGATATATCTGATTTACCTCTGAATACCTCGGCAGAAATTAACATTGGCAGGCAGCGGTTAGAAAATCTTCTGGCACAAACTGATGAGATTAAATATGCAGATGAACAACGCGATCAGTGGAAAGAAATTGCGGATTATATGAAACTTCTCATAAACGGCGGCGGAAAGATCGTTTATGATGAAGATAATGCGATTGAAGTTCCTAAGGATGAGATGCCTGTCTACTTAGAATGGACGTTATGGAGGGCAGCGCTTGCAATTGATCATCTGGTTAATGAGCCGTATGAAGTTCGTGGATTTAGACTTGATTCAGATTTTTTGCCAGTGTCAACGGCAGGTGGTGGAAAAGGAGATTTGTATTGTGAATTTGAGGATTTTACAATCCTAACAGAAGTAACGATGTCCACATCTTCAAGACAGGAGGCTATGGAGGGCGAGCCTGTCAGACGTCATGTTTCGGATGCTGTGTTAAAATATGATAAGCCGGTTTTTGGAATGTTCATAGCAATTAAGATTGATACAAATACTGCGGAGACATTTCGGCACGGGGTTTGGTACACCAGGGATGATGTGAAGCAAAGATTGAATATTGTTCCTTTCTCACTGGAGCAATTCAGACAATACTTTGTCGCAATGTTTAAAGCAAATCAGGCAAAGCCAGAAAAGTTAAAAGAATTGATTGCCGCATGTGAAACGAGACGTGATCTTTTAGAGGCTCCGGCGTGGAAAGATTATATTTCTGATGTTGTAAGTGAGAGTTCTGAAGGTATGTTGTCTTTAGAAAAAACAAAGAACGGGATTGAACTGCCGATTATATCAGCGGGGGGCTATGGTATATAATTCTGCATTTGGCGAAGCACAGATAATAAGAATTAGGACTTGTTTTCAGAAAAAGATTATTGACATGCCATATTTAAGGGGAATTCCGAATAAAGTAAGCTTTGGATCAGATGGAATATCACTAGTTCATGGCAGACTTGGAAAGGGAAAGATACTTGCATACATTGTGGTTTTTAGAAAAATTATTATGCCGATTTCATATCCATCAGCGTTTGTGGATGGAACGGTGTTGATTGTATAAGATAATCTTTATTTTTGCTTTTGCTAAAGAACTGTATCGGAACGATAAAGATATATTAATTTGTAGATTGTGTTAATTATCTTTGAAGTAATCGTCTTTGATAATAGTATTACTCTATATAGGAGGTTAACATAGTATGTGGACCGATAATGCATCAAAAATAGATATGCTGTTTTATAAACCGTATGCTGAGATAGTTTCTGAAATTGCTATAGAAACAGATATAGATCCATTGACTATAGGAATATTAGGATTATGGGGAGCAGGTAAATCGACATTACTTAACCTGATCGAACAGCGTTATGAAGGAAAAGATGGAATCATATGTGTAATGATTAACGCATGGATGTTTGAAAGTTATGAAGATGCAAAGACTGCAATTATGGAAGCTCTTTTAAGAGAACTGGAAGAGCGAATACCGGAAGAAGAGACAAAAAAGAAGTTTAGGACTTTACTGAAAAAGATTGACTTTTTTAAATTAGGAACAAAAGTCGTATCCTCTGCGGCACCTGTAGTAGCAAGCATTGCTTCTGGGACACCATTGCCTTTGCTGTTTAGTGTTCCCCAAAATGCGAAAGAGATAGGAGATGTCATAAAAAATATATCTAATTCAGTTCAGAATATTAAAGATGAGTACATTAAGGATGATAGCACTACTGCGGATAGCGTAGTAAACAATGTAAGAAAATTTAAAGATGAATTTCAAGAGGCAATAAACACGGATAAAATAAAAAGGGTTGTCGTATTAATTGATGATTTGGATAGATGTCAACCAGAACGAATTATTGAAACGTTAGAGGCAATCAAATTATTTTTGTCTGTAAACAAAACTACTTTTATTATAGCTGCAGATGAGAATGTAATACAGTATGCAATAAAGAAAAAATATCCCAAAGTGGATAATTTTGATGTTGAATTAGATAAAGAATATATTGAAAAAATGATACAACTTCCGGTGCATATACCTGAGCTATCTTCTAAAGATATTCAGAACTATTTATTATTACTAGTAATGCAGAAATATATGAAACCAGATAGTTTTGATGTGTTGATTAAAAAAATAGAAGAGAAGAAGTTGATGATAGGGGAAAGTGCAATTGATTATGAGCAAATAAAAGAGATTATAAATAGTGAATCCGACATTTATAAAGCTCGAATGAAAAATGAATGCGATGAGGTCGCAAAAGTAATTCTTCAGATTCGTTCTATTGTTGCCCATACACTTAAAGGAAATCCACGGCAAGCAAAAAGATTTCTTAATACGTTTATTACAAAGAGGCAGCTATCAAAGTTATATTATGGTGATGAGCTTGATATGGGAGTCATGGCAAAATTGCTTGCTTTGCACAAATTGAATCCAGTTTTATTTAATAAATTAAATGAGTGGAATGCAAATTTTGATACGGAAAATGAACAGTTTAAACGTATGAGGCAGAGCCTGGATGTTGATAATCCGGATTCAGAATTTACAAAGTGGCATAAACCACGAATTAAAGATTGGGTAGAGTGTCCCCCGGTTGAATTAGAAAAAAAGAATTTGAATAAGTACTTTTATCTGACGCGAGAGATACTGAAAAAGCAAGATGATATTGAGTCCGACCTGAGCGAAGAAAGCAGAAAATTATTGGAGAGAATAGGTAGGTTTAATCCTGGATTGGCTGATGGAATAATGAGAGATATGAAAGAGTTGCGCTCATCTGACCTTGAAGATGTCATGAAGGTCCTTATCAAAAAGATAGAATCTGGAGATATTGAATCAAATGTGTATAGCTTGCTATTCGTAAATTTCTCTGATTACCGTGGTGAAATAATCGAGGCAATAAAAAGGGCGGATAAACTATTAGAAGCAGGGGATCTTCCATCATTTAAGGCTATGTACTCGGAAGATAAAGATGCAATAGAGAATCTACTTAATGAGTTAAAAAATGTGAAACAAGAAATTAAAGATAGAATTATGAAAACAGGAGATTGATATGGGAACATCAAAAGGATATATTGCACCGACGACTCCGCATTGGTCGCAAGCGAAACGAGCAGTGACTTCTTACATAAATAGTGGAGATGGAGAGTCTAGAGCCAAGGCAGCAAGTAAATATGCATCGGCAATGCATCATGATATAGCAACTTCCGAACAATTTACAAAAGCAGCAGGAAGTATTCTATCATTTGCTCAGGCGGTATCGCGCGGCGGAATAAATAATGCGTTGCATGAGTTTAATCGTAATGATTTGATAGGAAAATCAGCAGATGAAATATATAATGAACTTATTCAGGATTTTACAAATTATGGGAACACGACGGAAGATTATTTGTCAGCAGAGGCCATTAGAGCAGCTTTGAAAGGACTAAACATAACAGATTTGGGAGATTTAAAGGATGTTGCTCCAGATGTTTTGTTGAAAGAAATGCTAATTGAATATATAAAATTTAGTTTTGCATTTCGATATGAAGAAAAGATACGCATGAAAAGGAATCCTGAAGAAACTGAGCGTTTATTAGAAAAAATGGATAAGTATATTTCTAATGAATTACATAACAACTTGAAACTGGAAGATATAAAAACCATGGACTTTGGACACTTGCAAGCGTCAGGGATAGTAAAAAGGTCACTTGAAGATGCGTACCAGGTATTTGAATTGTTTTATGGAGAGGCATAGAAAATGAGAGTATGGATAGATAAAGAAAACGAAATGCACCCAAATGCAGAGTGGAATGATTCTTACGTTTTTACATTGACGAGAAAAAAATACAGCACTATTTTTTCAGGTATTACAGATACCTGGTATAGAATGGACTGCATAGCTATACCAGAAATTTATGAAGATTTATTTATCATAGGTATTAGTGCCTTTGCGATAGATAAAAGAGTTTCGAGAAGATTATTTCCTGATTGTTGGACAAGAAAACTTAGTGTATCAATTCCAGTATTACAAATGAGTAAATGGTATGGAACAGAAGAATACTGGAATCAAACATTAGGATTTCTTACAGGTGATAAATGGGATATTCATTTTAGACAGTGCGAGAAAATGTATAGCAAACGTGAATATCCAAGCCGGATTCATCTTGATATAAAGGGCTGTGATTGTATATGTTTATTCTCTGGCGGTTTAGATTCCTTTTGTGGAGCAATAAAATTGTTAGAGGAAGGAAAATCGCCTTGCTTAGTAGGTCATAATGAATATCCTAAATTGAAGAAAAAACAGGAAAACTTTGTTTTAACATTTCAGGAGAGATATTCGAATCAGAAAGTGCATTTTATCGGATTCTCTGCTAATTCACGTGCCCCTATTACAATGGATGGGGAACATTTGAAAAAACATGAAGATACGTCCCGGGGAAGATCTCTGTTATTTTTGTGTGCAGCGTTATCAATAGCTGGTATTCTTGGTAATGATATGCCGGTTTATATACCAGAAAATGGATTTATTGGATTAAATGTCCCATTGACTAATAGTAGAAAAGGCACTTGCAGTACGAGAACTACTCACCCATATTTTTTAGGAAGTTTTTTGGATATCTTACATATGGTTGGAATAAAAAATCCAATTCAGAACTTTTATGCCTATTCAACAAAGAGAGAAATCGTGAATGGAGTAAGAAATACGGAAGCATTTAAAAAACATTATATGGATACTATTTCATGTTCACACCCTTGTTTGGTAAGATATGATAAAGAGCGGAATTCAGATTATCCAATAAATTGTGGATATTGTTATCCATGTTTAATACGTAAAAGCTCCCTGCTTGATATAAAGGATTTCCGATACTGGTACACTGAAAGTGCCTCAGAATTTTTGAAGAATAATTCTAACAATCAAAAGGCAAATGATTTGCGTGCTGTGATTAGTACTTTATATAGATATAAAAAAATTGATGATGAGGGCTTAAAAGATATGATAAGATGTTCGGGAAAACTTGATGAAGAATCGGTTCAAAAGTTTTTACGAGTTTATAAATCAACAATGGAAGATCTGATAGAGTTATTATCGGAAGATGATGAAATAAAGAGATTCATAGGAGAAAAATGTGCAAGGACTGATTGATGCTCATTTCCATTTGGATATGTATAAGAATTATAATGAGATTTATAAAATTATTGTCAGGGAAAAACAGTATACATTATGCATGACAAATTCACCAGGTGTATTTTTAAGCTGTAAGAATATATTTGGTGATAATAAATATATCAAATTCGCATTGGGGTTTCATCCACTCAATACAGATTTAAAAGAGAAGGATTTAAGAGACTTCATGAAGATACTGCCACAAACAGAATATGTTGGTGAGATTGGATTGGATTTCACAAAAAGAACAGGGCCCCAAAAAGACCAGCAGATAAGGTGGTTTGAAAAAATTGTTGAGGTTTGTTCTGAAAAGAATAAAGTAATCTCAATTCATCTAAGGGGGGCAGAAGAAATTGCTATAAAAATCTTGGGTAGATATTGTCCTAGAAGATGTATATTACATTGGTATACAGGAAACGTTGAACTTCAAAAAGACTTTATTCACTTAGGTTGTTATTTTTCGGTAAATGCAAGTATGGTAAAAAATATGGAGGTTGTGAATGCAATTCCGAGAGATAGATTATTGATAGAAAGTGATGGACCATACTCAAAAGTAAACGGGAAAAAGTTTTCACCACCATTATTATTGGAAGAATATGAACTTATAGCAAAAGCGCTTGACGAACCTGAATTGATACAGGTTGTTTTTGGTAATTTTAAAAATTTGTTATTAACTAAATAAAAATAATGTTAACACATATATTAATTTGCAATAGATAATGAGATGGTAAAAGAAGGTAGAGATGCTAACTCCCCATTTTTTCGCTTTAAGAAAAACAAAATGTTGTTATCAACCCTGATAACAAAATGATAACATTACCCCATATAGGCAGGATAATATGGATAAGTCAAATAATCGTAAACGGTAGATAATACGTAAACGGTAGATAATACGTACCTGTACAAAACTGGAGCAAACCTGTATGATAAAAACGGATTTGCTCCAGTCCT
>CANQVA010000048.1 GCA_947627175.1 uncultured Ruminococcus sp. | reverse complement strand
GATTGCGGATGCGATTTTCTTGAAGTTTTTCATAATAATTCTCCTTTTTTAATCAATATTTTGTGCATTCTGTGCAGAGAATGCACCGGTCGTTTCGGTCTGCACACCGTTTTTGTTCGTTTTTTCGGGCTTCCCGACAGTTATCAATGCGGTATCACCCGCTTTCTGCGGTGCATTGCCCAGCCACACGCCGACAGCATTAGCAACATTCCGCCGACTGTGTAGCACTTTCCTGCACCGTTTCCGCCCGTCGAGGGCATCGTGGTTGTGCTTGATTCGGTTTTTGTATTTTGAATCGTGAACACATCGCCGCTTTTGGCATATGCTGCACGATAACCTGACACAGGTTCTTCTTCTACCCAATAGTAGTATAAATTTCCATCAGTATCGTATTTCGGGAGATGTTCCAGTGATGTTTTCCAACTATCGGTACTTCCAATTGAGAATTGTTCAACAAAGAATGCCTTTTTTCCTGTTGCCGCTATTCTTGCGACACCTAAAGATTCATCTAAGGATATGCCCGCTGTTTTGGGCTTTTCAGTGTGGTAAATCGTGATTGCGTTGATTTTAGCAGAATTAGAACCATTATCAATATAAATGTTTAACTCTTCCAAAGCAACCATATTTTTGGGTTCGATTTCAAAAGTTAGCTTTCCATTCTCTATACTATACTCGTAAGCATAACTTTCTCCATAGTCTGCATTCCAATTAGAATTACTATATGTTACCCATGCATAACCTTTATCATTTCCACTATTGTCACGCAAATGCACACCTACACCATTACCAATAACTTCCTCAAATGTTATTTCTACTTTTTGAATATCATCAGCATTCTTTAACGAGTAAGTGAATGATGTATTATCAGAATTTAATACTTTCCCCTCTGGCTCTATTGTCACATTTTCCACTCTTTCTTTACCCTCTGTTTCAGGAGGAGTAGGTTCAGGAGTTTCTGTTGACGAATCGTCAATTTTCGGTAAATCCGGAACATCTTCTGAATTAGTCGAACGGTAAACGTTCACCTTTACAGTTTCTGCATCATGCGGTATACTGTCACTCCATTGTTTCTGAACCTCAATTGAAGTTTCCTCTGTATTGGTGACTGTCAGCATGATTTCCGCACTTTCTGCCTTGACACCGTTTACTTCTTGATTTTCAAAATAACTTGTGATATAGCCTTCTACAGCCGTTTCAACCACTCTGTAGGAATAATAATTGCCTGAATCATCTTGTGCCGGAAGTTCTCCATAGGAATATGTCCATGTATTGCCGTCTTTAGTCACTGTCAGAGTAACATCGGAAACATCTACCCAAATGTGTTCGTTTTCAGATTTCCGCTGAAGTGTCAGTGTGATATTATCCGGAAGTGTTTTATCATTTCCATGAATCCAATTCTTTACGACTTTGACATTCGTTTTTGGCTGCTGTGGTGTATTGGTAATCTGAATTGTTGTACCACTGCCGGGCGTTACGCCGTTATGCTGGTAACTTGCACTGAAATTGCTCATTGACTTTTCTGTCACATAGTAGACATATTCATTGCCTTTTGCATCATACAACGGAAGATTTTCAAAATGTGCTTTCCATGATTCGCTTGTTGTCACTTTTATTGGCTCACCATACGCTTCCGCACCTGCCGGTGCAGCTGAAGAAATGTCTTTCGGGGCTTGCGAATAGTAAGTGTTGATTGCTTCTGCCCATTTATCTGCCATTGCTTTATTACCATCATCATTAGGATGACATCCATCACCTGACAAATGTTCTTGTGTAACTACACTGTTGATGTCAACAAACTGCACATGAATTGCAGTACCGCTGTCCATTGTTCCGTCAAGTTTTTCTGCTAATGCTTTAATTTTTTGGTTGTAATCTTTGATAACTGTGCCATTTACATATGTCTGAAATGTTGCATCGTCACCTGTTCTATCCCAGCCTTTATAAGCGTCAAACCAATTTTTAGCCTCGCTTCCTTTAATAAAATTAAAATCAGGAATGCTTGCTACAAAGATAACTGCTTCTGGTGCTTTTGCGTGAACAGCTTTAATTAAATTTTCCAGTCTGCCGTCAATATTGTACAAATAATGGCTAATTACATCATTTGTACCCGCCATTAACAAGACAACATCCGGATTACTTCCACTAAATGCATCGTTTAATTTATTAAGAATTCCATCTCTAGATTCTGTAAATTCTAAACCATCAGGCATATTGCCAACTTTCATTTCCTGAATAGCATGTCGTGAATATCCTGCTTTTTTTGTTTCAATATTGCTAAAGGAATAAACGCTTTCTAACTTAGATTTTACATATTCAATATAGCCTTTGCCACCATTGCCATCACCGTTCGTGATAGAATCACCTAAAGCAAGAATATTCAAACCTGTCGGTTTTTTGGCGTTTTCATCGCTTGCCATTCTGTAAAGCTGTAATTCAATGTTTTCTGCCTGTTCACCAGTTGCCCAATGTTTTTCAACGTCCACATTTCCGACTTTTGTATTGGTGATAGTAATATCTGCACCGTTTGAGCCATTATTTGTGTATGTTGTCACATAGCCTTCAATTGCATCTTCCTTTACATAGTAGTAATAGCGTTCTCCGCTTGTATTATCACCTACGAACAACGGCAAATTTTCCCATGTATGTTTCCATTTGTTCTCTGCATTCAATTGTACAGGTGAAGCATCGGGAACTTCTTGCAATTTGCTGGAATCCAATTCTAAACCGGATTTAGTTGCACAGTACAGCGTTACATTTACAGCCGGTCTATCGGCTGCGTTGCCGTCTGCCCATACTTTATTTACAGTTAAATTGGTATTCTTTGAGATTTCTCCGGTTTTATTTGTCACTTCAATTGCCGATAATGTTCCGTCTGATGCCTTAACGCCGTTATTCTCATAGCCTACGAAATTAGAATCATTATCTTCTAATTCTTTGACATAGTAGTAATAAGTTCTGCCTTCTTCGTCATGCATCGGGAGATTATCCCATTGTGCCGTCCATTTGTCACCGCTGGCGTTCGGGAGTGTAACCGCTTCACCAATCTTTTCCGCATTTGCTATGGTGATTTCGTCGAGTGTAATACTATCAATCGTTGAAATTTCATCGATAGACATTGGAATTTGAGATATATCTGCCATAACTGTATTTACAGCGGTTTCTTCAGGAATTTTTTCGGGATCTGTATAATATAGGATAACTTCAAATGGAACATAAGTATCCACAAATGATGCAACTAAATATCTGAACGATTTTGTAGTTGAATTTAAAAGGAGTTCATCAATATAATATGTTTTATCAAAATTTCCACCAGATGGATTTAGATTTACCCAATCAAATAGTGAACTATTATATTTATCTGTAGGACTATTTTCGTGTAAAATAAAACCACCATTGCCGTAACAAAAACCTTTAAATCTTATTGCAACAATTTTATCTGGGTTATACCGCTGCAAATCATATGGTTCTTCTGTAATAACATCATTCAGCACTACATATTTCTGCACTTCCGGCATTTTCGGGTTGGTGTTGGTAATTGTAATCTGTTCGCCGTTTTCAAATTTCAGCACGATTTCTGTAATTGCCGATGCACTGTCACAATTGAGCGTAAATCCCGAATCTGGCATTGTCAAGTCAACTGCTTTTTTGTCTGTTCCGCCTGTCAAATTAAATTCTTCTGAATCAGAACCGATTGTTATTGTTGCAGTCTTTTTGATACTATCATCATCGCTGAAAAGTGTTTTGTCTGCTTTTATTGTAATTTCTGTTACTTTTCTACTCTGCAACTCTGCCGGTAATGTGAAAGTATTGCTTCCATAGGTAAGTGCCTGTTCGATATAATATCTTCCCGGCGGTGCTGATGTGGAACGATACAGTTGAAATGTCACTGTTCTGCCAGCCGGAACATCTGATGTCACTTTTCCGGTATCATCAACCCAGATTTTCTTTGCCTGTACAGAACCGGTTTTTTCCTGATTGGTAATAGTAATCGTTCCGGGAGCATTCAGTTCCGCACGTGTACTTCGAGCTGAAGCAATTGAAACATCGTAAGAAACATTGTAGCCCTCCGGCACTTCGGATTCCTCTGCATAGTAGTGATACAAATTGCCGCTTTCGTCCTTGATAGGCAAATCTCTAAATTCCTTTTGCCAGTTGTTACTGTTATCCAAAGTAAACTCATTTTCGCCACTTATTTCAACCTGTTCTGCCTCGTCAGGATTTGTAGCATACCGATAGAGTTTGAATTTAACAGAACCGTCTGTTTTAGGGGTAATTTCTTCTCCCTTGGTATTCTTCCATACTTTCTTAACAGTGATATTCAAAGGTACAGTGTTAGTAACAGTTATGATTGATGTTGCTGTCTGTCCGTTGTCGCTGTAAACCGGATTATATGGTAGACTTTCATCTGACGGAACAGTGTATTCTATGCTGTTTACAGTATAGCCGACTTCTTTCACATAGTAATACCAGTTGCCTTCTGTGTCATTTGCCGACAAGTCAGTCCATTTTACTGTCCAACTATTGTCACTATTGGCTGTTTCCTGATTCGTGTCTGCAACTTTTTCAACATCTTTCGGAACACCAAATTCATCATATTCAGATTCAGGTGTCAAAGCACAACCCGATAAATCTATCTCTATTTTGAAATTAGAGCTTGATGTTGAATCAGGGAATAGACTATTACGGTTGAATCCAATAGTTCCACTGGTGTTCCAAATACTATAATTACTACTATCGCCTACAATCGTCTTATTCTTATCTAAATCAGTAATTGATATTTTTTCTTTTGTAAGAATATTACTATCACTGATCTTACTTGAATTAGCATAAGTAGTTAATTCTTTTATACCAACAACATTAAAATTGTATTCTGCTCCACCATTCAAGGTAGGCTCCTTGGTAAGAATTGTTAATTTTTTGTCTTTAATATCATATGTCCAAATATTATTACCTGAACTATAGTTATATCCTTGATTTATTGTTCCGCTGATTGTCTTTGCAGGTGCATCTGCCGGAGCAGTGCGTGAACGGTACAACTCAAATGTCGCCGAATCACCTGTATGCTCATTAGTTGAATCGTCAGCCCATACCTTTTTCGCTGAAATGTCAATATTTTCCTGTTTTCTATCCAGCACTTCCACCTGTTCACTTACAATGACGTGCTGAAGCGGAGGATTAGAGGATTTATTTGAATTTGAATCAAGTCCTTCCGGGAATCCTTTTGCACCTTTGTCATTTCCATAATAGAAATATGTCGGTGTACTGTCAAGTATATATCCCTCTGGTGCTTCAATTTCAACTGCCTTGAAAATTACGCCTTCCGGCAAAGCAGGCAATGTCGCTCTGCCATTAGTACCAGTTTCAAGTTCTTCCGGTTTGGTTTCTGTTGCAGATGTTGTACTCCACTCACCTGTTTTTGTCCATTTATAATACTGATTCTTCGTTTCATTGTAATAAGTAGAAGTATCATTATCATGACTTACAAGTACAAGCCAACCGCCATATTCTTCAACATATGCATACAAATTGAATTTTGCGGCATTCAATCCGGTGTAAGTATCCTTATCACGCTTGACAATGGAAATGTTTGACCCTGTTGTAGAAGTCGCTTTACTTTCATCTGTCAAGTAAAAGCCGTGATGTTCCGATACATCTTGTGTCACCATAGAAGTTGAAATATGAATATTATTGAATACTGTAATACCACTGCCATAAAATTCATTTCCGTATGTTCTTCCTAAATGGTAGACATATGTGATTCTGAGATGTTTGCCATCGGGAACAGTAAGTTTCAATTGTGCTGCATACTCAGTGTCTTGTGTTGCACCGGTATCATCTTTTGAAAATTCTACTTTATACCCTGATGTCAACTTTTTCCAGTTACTACCGTCCCATTCTTCAATTTGCAAATCTTTCAGTACAGCGGAAAATCCGCCATAGTCATACCAATCTGTAACTTTACCTGTACCACTTACATAAGCATCATCGCTATAGATTGTGTCTATCAAATCAATGGTGTCACTGCCGGGGTTCAAGTCTTTACTTTCTTTATTGACTTCAACTGTATACATAATGGAATTGTCGGAACTGGAAGCATCTGAATTACCATTATTTGCCTTTTTATCAAGTACAGATTCTTCAACGGTCAGTGTGTGTTCATCAGAGCCATAATCGCCTTCAATTTTATTCTTGAATTCAACTTGCCCTAACTCTTCACCATTTTTTTCATATAATTTTTGCAAATCTTCCGCACTGATTTTAGCAGTATAGTCAATATAGAATTCTTTTCCGCCATGCATATCAGCCGGTATTGAAAATATAACTTGTTGTGGATTTGTTCCACTCAAAGTATACTTCAAGTCATCTGTTAATTGCTGATAGTGGTATGTGTAGAAACTATTGATGTCATAAGTTGATGAACCAGACAATCCCTCTATAATAACTTTATTACTATCACATGGTTTATTTTGGAAGCTAAAACCTATTACTGCCTTACCCTCAGGAGATCTGGCTGTTTTTATTCCTTCTTCATAAGCATTACCAGTAAAAGGTACTCCATTACTCCAATCATAAATAGGATAACTTGGTTCATCATACAAAGTAAGCCCTTCCGGCAGAGTATCCGTCAACGTGATATTCTCATCTTTATTGTATACATCGCCTGCTACCTTGATATGCCATTTCAACAGATAGTAATTTTTTCCATCAATTTCTACAGTTTCAAGTTCGCTGTCAACATATTTCTGGTCATCAGCGTAATCGATACCACCGGGATTAGTTTTACTCGTATCGATATATTTCCATGAGCGATACAATTCCCACTGATTGGCATCATATTTAGTATAAACACCGCTTGGCTTTTCACATTTTTTCGTTGCTGTAACGGGTTCTTTGTCGCCCTCATGCTGAATCTTGTTTTCAAAATCAATTGATGCACCTGAATCCGCATTTTTCACATCTGCCGTTGTTGAGTAGGTAATTCTGACATCGGAAACACTATCTAATGCATTATTTCCGTCACTCTTATCTGCAAATTTAATAGTAAAGCCGTAAATTTTGCTATCATCTGCTAAAGAACCAATTGCATTGCCTTTTTCGTCCAGCCATGTAATTGTATAGCCTGATTCTAATTGGCTATTACCACTATTTGAAACGTTAAATATCTGCAAATCATCAGCCTGCGATTTGGTCATGTAATGGTCACAACCACCTGTTTTTACAATAGTGTCCGTGTAACTCTGTCCATACAAATCGCCTGTTTTTCTGCCAATATCAATCGTCCACGGAATTGTGTAGACTAATTTATCACGGCTTGCTTCACCGGCAATCTTTTTTAATTCATTTCGCTGTTTATATGTTTGTGTTGCATCATCTGAAACCGTAACAGTTCCAATTTTCAATTCAGCAATATTTGTAATTGTTCCGTTTACAATGTCTTCTTCCAAATTGGATACAGGTGTTGAATACGTGATAACAACAGCCTTGTAATTAACATCTTTGAAAGTAATTACATTTCCAGAAATGCTATATTGATTATTTAAAGTTAATTCAGAATTAGCACTTTCTTCTGTATCACCGCCCTTAATAGTAATATCTCCGTCTCTCTTTTCGAAAAATTCATCTGTAACTGTTGCACTATTAAGGCTCATACCATCGGGGTTAGTGATAACAATACTCCATTTTATTACTTCATTAGCAGAATCATACTCTGCAACTTCTTTTTCAATATTGAATTTCGCACTATATGTTGCAGTTGCTTCGCCTGTTTTTTCTTCAAATGTTACTACATTTTTGTCAGAATATGGATTTTTCACGAAATCTTCATTGTATATGCCTACTTTATCATTATCATCTGGTGTATTATTAACAGTTGTCTTATAGGTGATAGTGATAATAGTTTCTTTGCGTTCGACATCTAAATTGAATATAAGTTTTCCGGCCTCTACATCATAATCACTACTGTTAAGTACAGTATCTCCAGCTTTGACTTGCAAATCTTTTGTGGTTATTTTTCCGAATGCTTCATCTTCAACAGATTTTCCGGCAAGGTCAAACTGATTTGCATTTGTGAGTGTAATCGTCCATGTAAATTCATAATCTTTGCCATCAGCCGTAGCATTTCCGACAACATTTTTCTGCACACCATAGCCGTCTGTATAAGTACCGGTTGCCTCAGCCGATTCACTCCATGTTCCGCCTGTTGCAGTTGCTTTATTTGTAACATTTTTGTCTGTTACCTCTAAATTAACAAGTGTGTCATAGGTAACTGTTACATCACAAACGTTATCTTTTTTAATTGTAAATTTGTAGCCATTAGAATCATCAGGAAGTTCATAATCACCGCTACCAAGAGTAACATCTTTCAATACACCGTCTTGTAAAACTTTAGCTTTCACTTCCAGACTACCACTTACCATATCTTTGAACATTTCATCTGTAATTGTGAAATTCTGTAAATCAGGCAAATTATTATCTGTTCTGTTTGAACCGAGATGTAGTGTCCAGTGATATACTACATTTCCATTTGATAAGATTTGTGATACATTTTTGCCAAATACATACTCAGGTTTCCATTCTACAGAAGCATCATCTTCACTGATATGAGGAGGCGTTTCACTGCCGTCCGGTTTTGGTTCAATATAGGCATTGTTGTCAACTGTACCACTAAATCCAAGTGGAATTTCTGTTTCATATGTGATTTTTACAAATTTATACTTGATGTTTTTACCTTCACTGAAAATTACATCACTATTATCAGAATCTTTTGTATAGCTATCATTAGGAAGTTCTGTCCACGATTCAGATTCGCTATTTCTTCCTTCAACTTTTGTTACAGCAGCATTAAATCCTTCAGTTTTGAGTGCATCATTCACCTGAAGTTTGCTAAGATCCATACCATCAGGATTCTGAACCAGAACTTCCCAGATAATCTTGCCACTTGTATAATCTGCTCTGCCTGTTTTGGTAAGACGTAAAGTTGTTTTATACTCTACTTCTGCACTTGCTGAACCAAATCCATTATCATCTTTTTTCAACGCAGCTGTATTGACTTCCTTAAAATCATTTGTATAGAGATGTACGTCAGGTACTTTTGTTGAATACTTGATTGTAATTTTATTTGCAGTAGTTTCCTTTAGTGTAAACTTTCCATTTGAATAATCAACAACATTTTCCGGTTCAGATTTCCAAGAAGTGATAGATTTTTCGCCTGAATGTGCATCATCTTCAACAAAGTCACTACCTGATTTTTTATAAAGTTGTAGCACATCCTCTACTGTAAAGCCATTCATATTCCAGCAGTCAGGATTGTTGATAGTAATTGTCCAGTCAATCTCTCCATTTGCATAATCAGCACTTCCACTTTTTTGGATAGAATAATCAGGATTATAAGTAACCGAAGCAGAATCTGAATATGTATTGTCTTTAGTAAGTGTTGCTGTATTATTGAATACAGTATTACTATTACTGTATTTTGCAGTATCCGGAATTTCTGTATAGTAAGTAAATACTACTTTGTCAACAGTTGATGTCTCCACACCGGAACTATCTGTCAAGACTATATTGCCACTTGATTTATCATAGTTTAACTTATCAGTTTCAGTTTCAGGAGTAACTGTCATTGTTAAATCTTTATCTGCAAAACTGAAATTTTTATCATCAAATGTATCACTCAATGACACATTTGTCAAATTAGTATGATTTGGATTTTCAACGGTAATTGTCCACTGAATTTTCTTTACTCCGCCAACAGTGACTTCTTTACCGGACTTATTCACGCCGAGGTCAAGATTGATATTATCATCATTTACATCTTCATCTTTAATATTTTCATCATTTTCCGATTTGATAACGACATCATTTCTGACACCTGTAATTATACTTTTGTTATCATTTTTTGCTTGTTCATCATTTACACTTGCCTCATATGTGATTCTGTAGCCCTCTCTGTATAAATTTTCATCACCTTCAAATTGCACTACACCTTCAAGTCCTGGTAACCCTGTAATTGTAAAGCCATTTCCATTTTCGCTAAAATTATATTCACCTCTGTCAATTTGCTTTGTTTTTTCCTCAACAATAACTCTGTTACCGCTACCGTCTATAGTGTAATATACTTTTTCGACTTTCAATGTAGAATCTACATTCATTGTTACATACTCAGCAGCTTCCGAACCGCTTAAAGTATCTGAAACAGTAATAGTAGTGCCTGATTCGCCTGTACCTTCATCAGAATATGCCATAACAGTATACTTGAGTTTATCGTTACCGGGTTCTATCATTTCATATTCTCTTGACTTTTCAACGTCAAGACCATATTCACGTCCGAGGTAGAAATCCTTTTCTGCAATTTCTACTTTTGTATAGCCGTCATTAGCCCTATCATCTTTTACAGAGGCTTCAAACTTAAACGAACCGTTGATAAAGTCACCATTTTGTTCAGTTAAAACATATTTGATATACTCTTCCGTAAAAGTGAATTTTACATACTTTGTTCCATTTTTTTCAATAATTTCATATTGTCCGGAGGGTTTTCCGTAATGTCCTGCTGTTTCCGAATAAACAGTATCTTTAATATCACCAGTTCTTGCTGTATCAGTAGGGTTAATATTATCAGAAAGAGAAAACAAAACATAATATTCTCCCTCATTTCCACTTTGAAAAGCTTCCCAAACTGGATCTTCACTATCAATATGATAATTAAATGTGAGTTCACCCTGACTTGCACCACTTCCGTCATCAGGAATAGAAGTGATATTTGAGCTGAAAGCAGTGACGTTCCTTTCTTTCATATAATGTGCTTTATCATCTACTACTGAAATGTTTTGTACTTCATCATTGAAAATTGCAGGTTCGTTAATCTGCATTATCTCCGCAGTTTGTTCATCTTCATGAATATAGCAATTTTCAGAATGAGTATGTTCTTCTTTGCCACAAGTAATTTCCCAGCACTGGTCAGTATGAGTATGTTCTGCTCCTTCTTCCAGACCACAAGTCAAAGTACGGCATTCATTTGTATGAATATGTTGACTCATACCACAAGCGAGTTCGCCTGTCATACTCTCTGCCGGTTCAATCAAAATAATAGAAACTGTAAATGCCATCAGCATACACAGTGCCGTTAAAAGTGCAATATAACGTCTTTGTCGCTCATGATTATGCAATAATTCCTGTACAACAGTCTGAAAATTTTTCACAGATCACACCGTTACTGAAAACTTATAAAA
>CANQVA010000047.1 GCA_947627175.1 uncultured Ruminococcus sp. | reverse complement strand
AAAAATAAAAAATTTCTGAAAAAACTCTTTACAAGCAGAAAAAAATGTGATATAATAATCTCACCGTGTACTCGGATATGGGCTTGTCCTCATTTTCACCCTTGTCTTAGTCAGCGGAATATTTTATAAAGAGGTGCTTTCAATGTTACTGAAAGAAGAAAAAACAGCTGTTATTGAAGCTAACAGAACACATGAAAACGACACGGGTTCTCCCGAAGTTCAGATTGCTATTCTCACAAAGAGAATCAACGACCTTACAGAACATCTCAAGACTCATAAGAATGACCACCACTCAAGAAGAGGTCTTTTGAAAATGGTTGGTCATAGACGTAATCTCCTTTCTTATCTCAAGAAGAAAGACATCGCAAGATACCGTGCTGTTATAGAAAAGCTCGGACTTCGTAAGTAATTTTACACAAGGCAGACGGGCTTTCTATACCCTTCTGCCTTTGCGTATTTATCAGTAACGGCTTTTAGCATTAAACTGTGATACAGCGGATTTTTCACGTATCAGAGTTTATTGCTAAAGCCGCTAAAAAACAAACTTTTTTATGGAGGCATTTTATGTTTGAAAATTACAGAACGTTTGAAACTACCTATGCCGGCAGACCGCTTGTTGTTGAAACAGGAAAAACTTGCGGTCTATCGAATGGTTCATGCTGGGTAAGATATGGTGAAACTGTTGTTATGGCTAATGTTACCGCAAGTGCAAAGCCAAGAGAAGGAGTAGACTTTTTCCCGCTTTCCGTCGATTATGAGGAAAGACTTTATTCAGTCGGAAAAATCCCCGGTTCTTTCACCAAAAGAGAGGGAAAACCATCGGAAAAAGCTATTCTCACTTCAAGATGCGTTGACAGACCTATAAGACCACTTTTCCCGAAAGACATGAGGAACGACGTTTCAGTTGTTATGACAGTTCTTGCGGTAGAACCCGACAATTCGCCCGAAATCGCAGGAATGATTGCTACTTCAATAGCTATTTCAATTTCTGATATTCCGTGGAATGGACCTATTGCGGGTATTAATGTTGGTCTTATTGACGGTGAAATCGTCCTTAATCCTACTCTTGAACAGCGTGCAAAAACTGACCTCACACTTACAGTTGCAGGAACTGCTGAAAAAATCGTAATGATTGAAGCAGGTGCAAATGAAGTCCCCGAAGATACTATGCTTGACGCTATTCTCAAAGGTCATGAGGAAATAAAGAAAATGGTTGCTTTTATAAGCGATATAAGAAATCAGATAGGCAAACCTAAATTTGCGTTTGAATCTCAGGAAGTTGACCATGATATGTTTGATGCTATTGAAAAATTTGCATCTGAACGTGTTAAATTTGCTCTTGACACTAACGACAAAAACGTCCGTGATGAAAGACTTGCTCCTATTATTGATGATATTCATTCTCAGTTTGATGAAACATACCCCGAACAAATCGCAATGATTGATGAATGTATATATAAGCTACAAAAGAAAATTGTGCGTGAATGGCTGTACAACGGCAAACGTGTTGACGGCAGAGGCATTGACGAAATCCGTCCGCTTTCTGCTGAAGTAGGACTACTTCCGAGAGTTCACGGTTCAGGACTTTTTACAAGAGGTCAGACACAAGTGCTCACCATTGCAACTCTTGGCCCTGTAAGTGATTCACAGAAAATTGACGGTCTTGATGAAGAAGAATCAAAAAGATATATGCATCAGTATAATTTCCCGTCATATTCAGTCGGCGAAACAAAACCGAGCAGAGGTCCGGGACGACGTGAAATAGGTCATGGTGCATTGGCTGAAAGAGCTTTAGCTCCTGTCATTCCGTCCGTTGAAGAATTTCCTTATGCTTTCAGACTTGTTTCAGAAGTACTTTCTTCAAATGGCTCTACATCTCAGGGTTCAATATGTGGTTCTACTCTTGCACTTATGGACGCAGGTGTGCCGATTAAAGCACCCGTTGCAGGTATTTCATGCGGTCTTATTACTCTCCCCGACAGCGACGAATTTATGACAATGGTTGATATTCAGGGACTTGAAGACTTTTTCGGCGACATGGATTTTAAAGTCGGTGGTACTCATAAGGGAATTACCGCTATTCAGGTTGACATAAAAG
Source organism: uncultured Ruminococcus sp. (assembly GCA_947627175.1). Lineage (GTDB taxonomy): Bacteria > Bacillota > Clostridia > Oscillospirales > Ruminococcaceae > Ruminococcus. The sequence continues at coordinate 9,195 of CANQVA010000047.1, read as the reverse complement.
TTGACGGTCTCACCCCGGCTATCATAAAAGAGGCTTTTGAAAAGACAAGAAAAGCACGTATCTATATTCTTGACGAAATTATGCTTAAAGCTATCCCTGAACCACGTAAAACTGTTAATAAATACGCTCCGAAAATGTTACAGACTAAAATTCCGGTTGACAAAATCCGTGAAGTTATCGGACAGGGCGGTAAAATTATACAGAAGATTTCGGCAGACTGCGATGTTAAAATAGACATCAGCGACGACGGAAATGTATTTATCAGCGGTATTGATGGTGACAAAGCAAACAAGGCTCTACAGATTGTAAATACTATCGCAAATGACCCTGAAGTAGGTGCAATTTACAAGGGCAAAGTAGTAAGAATAATGGACTTCGGTGCTTTCGTCGAAATCGCTCCCGGAAAAGACGGTCTTGTTCATATCTCAAAACTTGACAAAAAGAGAGTTGAAAGGGTAGAGGACGTTGTTTCAATCGGTGACGAAATCGTTGTAAAAGTTCTTGAAATAGACAGACAAGGAAGAATAAATCTTTCACGCAGGGACGCTCTTGCTGAAATTGAAGCTAAGAAAAACAAGTAATATAAAAAAGTCACTCTTCTGCGGAGTGACTTTTTTATTTAGCAGAGAATTAAGAGATTAACATAAATCAATGATAATTATGTTTCTGCTGTAACACCATATCTTTTACTTTCATAAGCGATGTAGTTGTATTACGTTCATTTTCAGAAAGTTTCATTGTGATATATTTTATAGTTTCCTCATAGTCGGGAATCATTATATGTTCAAGAGCGTTTACACGTCTGCGTGTTTTTTCAATCTCGTCCGCCATAAGCTGACACGCTTTTTCAACTTCCGCAAGACGTATCATTTTCGGGAAAACCTCACTCAACGCACTTACAGCACCGTCAAGGTCTGTTGAAGTAAAAGCAGTTCCATATGAATAAATATCATTCGTATCACCCGTTTTATACTTTGTTTTAAATTCGGGAATATATACACTCATGACGTTTTTTCGGTTTACTTCAATTTCAACTTCCTGTTTGGGTAACATCAAAGCCGTTTCAAGCACTTCTCTTTGCATTACAGACCCTGCAACAGCCATATATTTATCAGCTTCTGAAATAGCCGTTTCAACTTCTGAACGCAGTTGTCGGTTTTCCTTTATTAAAATCATGAACTGACGCATCAATTCGTCACGTTTGTCTTTCAACAGCTTATGTCCACGCCTTGCGGACTGTAGCTTTTTTTTAAGTTTGCTCAATTCCATTCTTGTCGGATTCACGTTAAGTCTTGCCAAAACGATTCACCTCATACATCATAATATTTATCAAGGTATTCTTCTCTGATTCGGCGGAGTTCACTTCTCGGCAAAAGTCGGAGCAATTCCCAACCGACAGCAAGTGTGTCTTCAATAGTTCTGTCATTGTCAAATCCCTGCGACACATATCTTTTTTCAAACTCATCAGCAAACTTTGCATAAATTAAGTCTGTCGGAGTAAGTGCCGCTTCACCAAGTACAACCATAAGTTCTTTAGCGTCCTTTCCTCTTGCATAAGCGGAAAAAAGCTGATTCATTGTGTCGGAATGGTCTGCACGTGTTTTTCCTTCGCCTATTCCTTTATCTTTAAGACGTGAGAGCGACGGCAAAACGTCAACGGGCGGATTTATGCCTTTACGGTAGAGTTCACGTGAAAGAATAATCTGACCTTCAGTAATATAACCGGTAAGGTCGGGAATAGGGTGTGTTTTATCATCTTCGGGCATAGTAAGAATGGGAATCATTGTAATACTTCCTTCTTTGTCTGCCTGTCTTCCTGCACGTTCATAAATCGTCGCAAGGTCGGTATACATATAGCCGGGATAACCACGTCTTCCGGGTACTTCCTTACGTGCCGCCGAAACTTCACGGAGAGCGTCGGCATAGTTAGTAATATCAGTGAGAATGACAAGAACGTGCATACCCTTTTCAAAAGCGAGATACTCCGCCGCTGTAAGAGCCATTTTAGGGGTAGCTATTCTCTCAATTGCGGAATCGTTTGCAAGGTTTATAAAAAGAACTGTTCTGTCAAGAGAACCTGTACTTCTGAAACTGTTCACAAAATATTCAGACTCTTCAAAAGTAATTCCCATAGCCGCAAATACAACAGCAAACTGTTCATCAGTACCACGCACTTTAGCCTGACGTGCTATTTGTGCGGCAAATTGTGCGTGCGGTAGTCCGCTTGCCGAAAAAATAGGCAGTTTCTGACCTCTTACAAGTGTATTCAGACCGTCAATAGCAGAAACGCCCGTTTGAATAAATTCCTGCGGATAACGGCGTGCAACGGGATTCATAGGAAGTCCGTTTACGTCCATACGCATTTCAGGTATAATTTCAGGTCCATCATCAATAGGACAACCAAGACCGTCGAAAACTCTGCCGAGCATATCTTCAGATACGCCAAGTTCCATCTGATGACCCGAAAAGACAACACTGCTGTCATGAAGATTTATTCCGGCGGCGTTTTCAAAAAGCTGTACAAGTGCATTCGTGCCGTCAACCTCAAGCACACGGCAACGTCTTTTTTCACCGTTTTTAAGTCTTATTTCGGCAAGTTCGCCATATGTCGCACCCTCAACGTCTTTTACCAACAACAAAGGGCCTGCGGCTTCTTCAATTGTTCTGTATTCTCTCGGCATCAGTTTTCCTCCCTGTCAAGCAGTTTATTTAGTTCAGATTCAATTTCAACGGAAATTTTTTCAAATTCCGCATCTGTATCTTCTTCGGGAACATATTTAAATCGTCCGATTTTTTCACGGACTGCAAGCCCCGAAACTTCTTCAACATCTGCACCTTTTCCCACTGTTTCAACTGCTTTGTCATTGAAATTCAGTATAAGTTTCATCATGTAAAGCTGTTTTTTAAGGCTTGTATAGGTGTCTACCTCATGAAATGCAAGCTGATGCAGAAAATCTTCACGTATTGAGCGTGCAGTTTCCATTTTAAGACGGTCATTTGAAGAAAGTGCATCCATACCTATCAGCTTTACAATTTCTTTAAGTTCATCTTCATCATGAAGAATTTCCATAAATCTTGCTCTTAATTTCATCCAATCTGCGGAAACGTTATTATTATACCAATCCGCAAGCGAATCGACGTACAGTGAATAGCTTGTAAGCCAATTTATCGCCGGGAAGTGTCTTTGATAGGCAAGATTTGCATCAAGTCCCCAGAATACTTTTACAATTCTAAGTGTAGCTTGTGAAACGGGTTCCGAAATATCACCGCCGGGCGGAGATACTGCCCCTATTACAGACAGAGTCCCTTCTCTGCCGTCAGTACCGTTTGATATAACACGCCCTGCACGTTCATAGAACTGAGCAAGACGGCTACCGAGATATGCAGGGTATCCCTCATCACCGGGCATTTCTTCAAGTCGTCCTGACATTTCACGGAGAGCCTCTGCCCATCGTGAAGTTGAATCTGCCATAAGTGCGACTGAATAACCCATGTCACGATAATACTCTGCAATCGTTATGCCCGTATAAACAGATGCTTCACGTGCGGCAACAGGCATATCAGACGTATTTGCAATAAGAACTGTTCTTTCCATAAGTGACTTTCCCGTGTGAGGGTCAATAAGTTCGGGAAACTCATTCAAAACGTCGGTCATTTCGTTTCCACGTTCTCCACAGCCTATATATACGATAATATCAGCGGCTGCCCATTTTGCAAGCTGATGTTGTGTGACAGTCTTTCCACTTCCGAAAGGTCCGGGAATCGCCGCAACACCGCCCTTTGCTATGGGGAAAAGACAATCAACAACTCTTTGCCCCGTAATCAGAGGCATATCGGGAGATAATTTTTTCTTGTACGGTCTGCCACGGCGTACCGCCCAATTCTGAAACATTGGCAATTCACGTTCGCCTTTATCTGTATCAAGAACACATACAATGTCATCTACATGAAATTCTCCTGCTGAAATCTTTTTAACAACTCCCTCTACACCATTCGGTACAAGTATTTTATGCAGAACTATATCTGTTTCGGGAACTGTTCCTATTATATCACCGCCGACAACTCTGTCACCCACTTTTACTGACGGTGTAAAACTCCATAGTTTTTCCCTTTTCAGTGATGGTACTTCAACACCACGTTTAAGGCTGTTTCCACAGATTTTTCTTATATCGTCAAGCGGACGCTGTATACCGTCAAAAATACTTCCTATAAGCCCGGGGCCAAGTTCAACGCTCATAGGTTCGCCCGTTGAAACGACTTTTTCACCTGTGCCAAGTCCTGCTGTTTCTTCGTAAACCTGTATTGACGCACGGTCGCCGTGCATTTCTATAATTTCGCCAATAAGTTTCTGTTTGCTTACTCGCACAACGTCAAACATATTAGCATCTCTCATACCCTCCGCAACTACAAGAGGGCCTGATATTTTTACAACTGTTCCTGTACTGCTCATTTTTTATAAATCGCCTCAATTCTTCAGTATATCAGAACCTACCGCCTTTTCAACTGCTTCATGAACACTTCTCATTCCGTCGCCCGTATTTCCTCTTACAGCGGGAATAAGAACGATTGCAGGCAGTTGACTGCTACGGTATTTGTTTATTGTATCACTTACAAGTGCCGCCGCAGGTTCAGTAATATAAATTACAGCAAAATCATTTGCCGCAAGCCTTGTTATCAGCTTTGAAATTTTCTTTTCGTCGGTTTCGCAGAAAACGGAAAGACCGAGTGCCGCAAACCCTGAAACGCTTGCACTGTCACCTATTACAGCAACTTTATACATATAATTTCCTCAACCTTTCTGTAATCGTTTCAATATCTGTTCCGCTTTCCCTACATACTGAAATTATACGCAGGTTTTTTATTTCGGCTTCCTTTGCGATATAGTAAGCCGCAAGCGGTTCAACTCCGAATGCCTGCATACGTGCATTTTCGGCAAGTTCCGTAATCATATCATCGCAGTATTTTTCAAATTGTGCGGGATTTTCTTTCAGAAGCCGTGCCATTTCGCCGTATTGTGTATGTTCAAGAAAACTGATAACACTTTCCGTACCGCCGAGTGATGCTCTTATAAGTGACTCTTTGTCAAGTGCCTTACTTCCGCATACAGCAGTTTCAAGAAACGCCCTTGACTTTTCCATTTTACTGCACCTGTAAGCCGTTTTCATATCAGCACATACTGTCACAAGTTCCGCATATTTTTTTATGAAATCTCCGCCGTATTCTTCAGCACTTTTCTGCATAGCTGTAAGTGCCGATGAATCAATAAACGAATCTGAAAGTTGACCGTCAAGAGTACGTGTAAGAAGTTCATAAGCCTGTGATGCCGTTTCACGCATATAATGCGGGAGAATATCGCTGTCTTTTAATCTGAACGCCTCTTTCAGTAAGTCAATACTTACATTTGACGGTTCAATAAAATAATTTTCAGGTTCTCTTCCCGAAATCATAGCTTTCAATACCGCCTTGAGATTATGAAAATCATTGATGTAAAGAAGAATTTCAAGCTCTTTACTATCCGGTGCATAGCTTTTCAGCATCTCCCACACATCAGAAAGTGTTTTATTGCCGTTTTCCTTTGCAGAAACAAGCGATTCAAATTCCGCATTTGTACGTGCGTTTATAAGCTGTTCCATGTCGCTGTGAGTCAACAGAAAACTTTCCATTGCCCTGACTGCTGAAACAGCATTTGCATATTCCGCTTTGCCCATTCAATCACCTGCCCGAAAAAGTTCCCTTGCGAGAGTATCATGTATATTATCTTTTTCTGATTCAATAATTGCCCTGAAACTGCAATTTTCAGAAATCAGACCGTATTCAAGTATAAAGCCGTTTTCAATATCGGCAGCGTTGTCTGAAATAACAACCGTTCCGCCCTTTTCAGATACAATGTCTGCAAGTTTTTCAGAAAAGTCTGACGGAAGTCTGCGGAGGTCTTTTTCACCGAAATAAATTATTCCGTTTCCCTTATGAACCTTACGGCTGATAAGTTTAAGAATCATTTCAAAATACTCACTGTCCGAAAGTCCGTCAAGCCTTGCAATAACATTGTCTATTGCTGAATTTATAATTTCAATCCTGCATTTCAGGATTTTTCTTTTCATTTCCGCATCTGCTGAATTACAGTCATTTTTATAGTCTGTTTCAGCCTTAACAGATGCCTTTTTCATATAATCATTGTAAGCCTTTGCGGCTTTTGCATCGCCTTCAGATTCTATACGCCGTGCTTTTTCCTCTGCCGAACGTATAATATTATTTTCCGTCTGTTTCTGCTGTTGACTGATTATATTCAAAATTTCGTCAAGTCCTGACATTCCTGCCCCTCCCTGCTTTTTTATATAGCTATATTGTAAATAAGAAGAATAGAAACAAGGAGTGCAAGAATTGCATATGTTTCAACCATTGCCGCCATAATAATGCCTTTTCCGTTATGTTCGGGTTTTTTAGCGGTAATTCCTACACCTGCCGCTGCTGCACGTCCCTGAGCAATTCCTGAAAAAAGTCCGACTATTGCAATCGGGAGAGATGCACCAAAAAACATAAGCCCTTGTGCTACAGTAAGTTCAGCGGCATTTCCGCCGATAATTCCTATTCTGCTAAGCATAAGAATTGCTGTAAGAAGTCCGTAAAGTCCCTGTGTACCGGGGAGAAGCTGTAAAATAAGAACCTTGCTGAATTTGTTCGGGTCAACTGAAACTACACCTGCTGCTGCTTCACCTACAAGTCCTACGCCCTTTGCAGAGCCTATTCCTGAAAAAAGAGCAGCACACGCTGCACCTAAAATTGCCAGTGCGATTCCCATACTATTCATTATAATTTTCCTCCTTGAATCTGATATATTGGGTATCTGCTTTGAACGGACTGAATTCACGTCCGCCGCCAGTATAGAATTTACTGAACAGTTCAACAAACTGTAGTCTGTCTGTATGAACGTAAGCACCCAAAAGATTTATTGCAAGATTTGCTGTATGACCGACTATGAAAACGACCACAAGCAAAATTGTCTTGACAACTATATTTTCAGGCATTGTGCCTATAAGATTTATTACGCTTGCTATACTTCCGGTTGCAAGACCGAGAGCAAGCAGACGAGAATATGAAAGAATGTCACTTAAATAACCGGTTGCAGTATTATAGAGAGCATACAGACCGCCGAAAAATTTACCGAAAACCGATTTTGAACTTCTTCCCGAAGTAAGAACAATAAGTACTACTCCGACTATCATCAGATAAGTTCCGACTGTTTTCAATATTGGCGGAACGTCTGTCAATATTCCTGCCGCAACAGGTGCAACACCTAAAATAGTCATATATACGGGGATTGTGTCAAGTATTGCGTCAAGTTTTCTGCCGTCGTCCCATGCCATTTTGAACGATACACCCACACCGAGAAACAAGTGAAGTATTCCGAGGGCGAACGAGTAAAGCAAAAGTTTTATAGGGTCGTCAAGCGGTTCAAACCAAAGGGCGATACTTCCTATTTCTTTTCCGAAAAACTCACGCCCGACTACCTGAACTATATCGCCAAACCAACTGCCGAACAATGCCCCCCATATAAGCGTTGATATTCCGCAATTCCTGAACATTGTCATAGTTTTTTTCATGCTTGTATCAAGTCTGAATTTTTTCAATACTATAGTTGTACCTATCAACATTAAAAGACCATACCCTGCGTCTGAAAGCATCATACCGAAAAACAGGTAATAAAAAAACGACATTACGGGTGTAGGGTCAACGTCCGATTTTGACGGCATTGAATACATTTTTGTAATTCCCTCAACAGGTGCAGAAAAACGGCTGTTTTCCAGCAAAACCGGAATATCCTCTTCTTCTGTCGGATCTGTAAAAGTTATTGACGCTGTATATTTCTTTTCAATTTCTTTCTGCAAAGAAGCGGAATATTTTTCAGGAATATATCCCGTCAAAACAAACGTACTTTCAGTAAAGCCGAGTGAACTCAACGCATTATATTTGTCTTTACGCATTTGAAGATAATCAACCGCAAATTTCAGCATTTTTCTTTTATCTGCCAATTCTGCAATATACTTTTCAAGTTCTTCACAACGCCTTTCAAGAACTCTGCGTTCATTTTTACAGCGTTCTATAATATTCTGCGGTATTTCATTTTCAGTTTCAGAAATCGGTACAAATGAACTTTTCCGCAAAAATTCTTCTGTATCTTCAATAAAATCTTTATTGCACAGAATAAACAGATTCGTCTGTTCCTTTGATGATGAAATAATTTCCGTATATACTCCTTCGGGCATATTTTCATCAATAGAAACATCTGACGGTACAGAACCAATAAATGCGGTAGTCGTTGCAGTTCCTTTGAAATTCAGCGGTACATCAAGACCGACCCATTGTTTCAGAATATCACATTTAATATCAATCTGCGATATACTTTTTTCAGACTCGGAAATTTCGTTACTGCTTTTTATAATTTCGTTTGCGACTATCATAATTTTTTCTAACTGCATTGCACCCTTGCCGAAATCATCCGTTTCAACTTCGGTTTTTCCGTCAAACATATCAGTAAGAGCAGTTTTTTCGGGGACATACTTGTTGAGTACGTCAAGAGCGTTTGAAACGGTACTGCGAAACTTTTCAAACTCTCCCACTACTGCGGTTACATTTGTACTGTCAAGTTCGTCATCGTTGTTTCGGGAAATTTCGACAACACCACGCCGTTGAAGCAATTCAATAATTTTCTTGCTGTCCGTCAGAAGTGCAATAAGTTCAATTTTTTTCATTCTGAGTTTTGCCAATTGTCATCACCTCTTATATTTTCAGAAAAACTCTTTAATAACAGCATTTACCGCATTGTCCATATTTTTTTCCGCCTGCATTTTTATATTCCTGATACATTCAACGCATTCGTTTTCTGCCTGCTGAACATAAATATCATATTTCTTTTTGTATTCTGAACGGATTTTTTCAGACTCTGCTGCGGCAGCACTGATTTTTTTCTGAACAGCAAGAACAGAATATCTTTCAGCCTCAACAATAATATCTTCACTTTGTTTCCGTGCTTCAGCATTTTTCTTTACAGAATCAGCTTCAGCAGAAAGAACTTTTTGAACTGCATCTGATGCCATATCATCACCTCCCAAAAATGACCGTTGGTCATTTTTACAATTTTCATTATATCACATCAAAATAAATTTGTCAATAGTCTTTTCATAAAAAATAATCAAA
>CANQVA010000046.1 GCA_947627175.1 uncultured Ruminococcus sp. | reverse complement strand
TTTATTGATTCAGTAGACGCTTCTAACATTCTTGAGAAATATGCTGAACTTTCTACAACATGATTTTTATAAAAAAGTCCCTCTATCAGATAAGAGGGACTTTTTCTGTATATTTTTGCATATAATAATAGTTGAAATTACATGAAAAATGTGTTATAATTATAACACTGTATTTTATATTACAAAAGGGGAAATAAGCGTGAATATAGAAGTAACACGAATCAATAATGAAATAGAAAAAAATCCGCAGGAATACGTAAAATCGGTGAATGAGGACTATACATACAGACTGAAAAAAATTATTGCGGATATTACAGAACATCAGAGCGAACGTCCTGTTATAGTTCTTTCAGGCCCTTCAGGTTCGGGAAAAACCACAACCGCCCTCAAAATCGGTAAAATTCTTTCTGAACTCGGTCACATGACACACACCGTTTCAATGGATAATTATTTCTGTTCTCTTACAGAAGAAGAAAAACATCTTTCCGCACTCGGAAAAATGGATCTCGAATCACCTAAACGTGTTGACAAAGATTTACTCAATTCTCACATTGAATTGATTAGCAGGGGTGAACTTGTTGAAATTCCGCAGTACAATTTCGGAACTTCTTCCCGTGAACCGCATGGAAAGCCTTTTTGCCGTAAACATGGGGAACTTGTTATCTTTGAGGGCATACACGCCCTTAACCCTGAAGTTATAACAGTGCCCGACAATCAGATATGCAAAATTTACGTAAGCGTCCGTACACGTGTAACTTGCGGTGATATTATTCTCCACCCGTCAAAAGTCCGCCTTATAAGACGTATGATAAGGGACAGCAATTTCAGACAGCGTTCTTTCCGTGAAACAATGAATATGTTTGAAAGTGTCGAATGCGGTGAAAACAAGTATATAATGCCGTATAAACACCGTTCGGATTATGATGTTGATACATTTGTTCCATATGAATTAAGCCTGTACCGTGAAAGAGTTCTGAATAAACTGCGTGAAATGAATGACATACCTGAACTTGCCGATATTACGGAAGTAATGGAAAATCTTGTTCCCCTTGATAGTTCTGTAGTACCATATGATTCTATGGTGCGTGAATTTATAGGAAACGGCGAATTTGATGAATAATTCAGAATAATGCTTTTATATCGTCGGGAGTAAGTGACGGCTGTAATGCAAGATTTATTCCCATTGATATAAGTTGTGCGGAATGTTCAATAAGCCTGTCAATTTCTCTTGAAGTTACCATCATATTCGGAATGTCATAAGGTTCACTGTCTGTAAAATTTCTTACTATTGTATACATATCGACTACAGTCGGCACTCCTATTGCAATAACGGGTATTCCGAGAAGTTTTTCAGATAGTTCTTTTCTTGCGTTTGCAACTCCGCTGCCGGGTGAAATTCCCGTATCTGAAATTTGAATTGTCGTTCCAAGCCGTCTGACATCTGAACAAGCTAAAGCATCAACGGCTATTATTCCGGCAGGCTTTATTTCCCTGCATAATGCACGTATTATTTCTGCTGTTTCTATTCCTGTCTGTCCGAGTACACCGCTTGCAAATGAACTTACACGGCGGAGCGATTTAAGAAGACAATCTGTTTCGTTTTCAAGTTCTTTTTCAAGGTGACGTGTTGCAAGTATTTTTGATGCAACGGAAGGCCCCAGAGCGTCGGGGGTTATATCGCTGTTTCCCAGTCCTGAAACGAGAATATCTCCTTCAGGAATGAAATTTCTGATTTCTTTTGCGATTTCCTTAATCATGTTTTCATAGTCATCTGAAAATACTGTCAAATCCTGTCCTTCAAGCGTTACATACCGCCCTTTTCCTTTTCCGAGAGTTTCAATATAACTGTCATCATCAAGTATAATTTCCGTTATGCTGAAAACACCTTTTCTTTTATTTATATGAACTTTTTCGGAAATGTTCTCATCGGGAAAATGTTCAAGTGCAAGGTCTGTGCGTTTATTCATAAAAAAATTCCTCCTGTTGTGCAATATGCTTTAATTGTTGAAAAAAATCTGTCATATTTATTTCAGTTTTGCCTATTGCAAAATTCATCAGAAAATGTTATAATTATTATTGTCTCAGTAGGGCAGGTGTGCGTTGCATCTGCCGGAGTGTGTTAATTTATTTTACGCACTTATTATTTGTAAAATACGGACTTTTTATACAGTCCGTGAGATTCAAGGAGGTGTAATAAAATGCCAAATATCAAATCTGCTAAGAAGAGAGTTAAGGTTAATGCAACTAAGGCTGCCGCTAATAAGGCAAGAAAGTCAAATCTTAAAACTATTCTCAAGAATGCTGATACTGCTGTAACAGATAATTCTGCAAACAAGGAAGAGGCTATAAGAGTAGCTATAAAGAGAGTTGACCAGGCTTGTGCTAAGGGTCTTATGCATAAAAATAAGGCTGCAAGAAAAAAATCTCAGCTTGCTAAGAAACTCAATGCTGCCGGCTAATTTTTTACCGATATAAAAATATTCCCTGTGACAACTCACGGTCAGCAGGGAATTTTTTTATGCAAATTATTTTTCTTTATGATTTTCAATAATAAGACGTATTGTGTTATAAAGATGAGGTTTAAGTTTTTCAAGACTGCACGGCTCACTATGGAGAATAGCGGAATAGCAAGTTGAAGATACAAGCTCAATAATCATAAAAAGCATAATTTCAGGGTCTTTAAAATGATAAGGTGCATTTTCAATCATCTCATAATATATATCAGAAAAATTTATATCTTCATCGGACGGCGGTGAAGTAAGTACCGACTTGAAAACACCCCAGCTGAGATTTTTTGATATAAAATTAAGAAGAGAATGATTTTCATTAAGTTGATTTACTATGTTGTCAATAATTTTTATAATTTTGTCCTCGAATGAAATATTTTCAGATTCAGATTCAAGTGCGGAAACGGCATTTCTGAAAAGCAGGGTAGACTTGTGAGAAATAAGCCTGTTGCGGATGTCGTATTTATCTTTGAAATACAGATAAAAAGTACCTTTTGCAACACCTGCCTTATTCACTATATCTGAAACAGAAGTTTTGTTGAAACCTTTTGTTGTAAAAAACTCAAACGCCGTTTTCAGCAGTGATTTTTCTTTTATTGCTTTATTTTTTTCTATCTTGCCCATATAAACTGTTATTGAAAACTTATAAGAACCTGTAAAACATACTTTTTACAAGTTTTCGCCCTCTTTTCTTTTTACTGTCCTGCTACATAAGCTGTCGGCACTGCTGTTTCGGTAGTTTCATCTGATTCAATTGATTCGTCAATATTTGTTGTTATTATATCTGTTTCTGCCTCTGTTTCGGGAAAGTCTGTATTCTCTTCAGGGGCTGACGGTGTTTCGGTAACGGGCTGAACAGTATTTTCATTTTTATATACAGTTACTATAAAACCATTTACATTAGTTCCTGAAATTTCAAATTTTTTTCCTGTCGGTACGGGAATTGTTGTTACATCGGAAGTATCATCTGAAAGAACAAAATAGACTTCATATTCGTTGCCGTTTTCGTCTGAAAATTCAAGATGCTGGTCTGCCTGATAGTAGTATTTTGTAGTAATCATATCTATATATTCTTCAAGGCATAAATTATTCTTTGTCATGTAATATGCGTGAGGAATGCCTACATATCTGAAATGCCATGGCTCGGGCTGAATTTTTGTAATCTGTTCTTTGTTTTCGGGATACCTTATTATAAGACCGTATTTATAACAGTTTTCAGTAAACCATGCATATTCGCCTTCTCCCTGGTAGTCATAGTCGGGATAAGTAGTCAAATCAAAAGCAAGCCCGGATTCATGCTCGCTGTAACCTGCTTTTGCTACACGGGTTGATTCTTCTTCACCCGTCATTGCAACATCTTCATCGTAAAGTTGCTGCTGAAATTCTGTCGAACGATATGCACCATATATAAGTATATTTGAAATCTGCGTTGCATCGTAAAAATCAAAAATCATACTCGCCATAGGTTCATATACATCTTCAACAATCATCATTTTATCAGTTTCACTCGGGTCAACTGCACTGAAAAGTGTACGTCCCTTTTCGGCATTTTTTTCGTTTATACTTATGAGTTTTTCATCTCCGCTGTAATAACGGTAATTATCATTTACAAGTATAAGATTTCCGTGAAACTTGTCTTTTGTAGGTACGTTATATGTTTCATAAATAACTTTGTCAGGGTCAACAACCTCGGGTTCTTCTTCAGGTTCTTCTTCGGCATAGTACTGTGAAAAACCTACCGTCTGCGAACGTTCGGCAATACCCTTTATAATATATCCGCTTGCACCTATAACGGAAAGAGTGACAAATATTTCAAATAATGTTTTTGTTCTGCGGATACTTTTTTCTCTGCTTATCTGATTTTGTTTAGACATTTTAAAACTCCAATCTGCCACAATATTTCACCGGTTGATAAACATTCCGATGTGGCGTTTTTCGGAAACAGCCGATGAATTTTTTTCTTTTGTTCTTCAACTCGATATACTTTTTCTTTATCTCAACTATTTATTATATTATATCACATTTATTTAAAAAAATATAGACCATGTTATATATATTTGTAAATATGCTGTGTTTTTTTTTTTTTATTGGCGTTTAATATGTATAAAATGCCAAAAAATCAAAAATTTTGTATTATATCATAACAAATAAATATATTGACGAATAAAAAAACTGTTAATAGTAAACAATAAACAGTCATGATTTATCAATAATATGCACAATTTTAAAAAAATCTATTGAAATAATTTTTATAGAATGTTATAATAAAAATAAGATTATGTTTGTGGAGGGGTGTTTTTTATGAATTGTCCTGTTTGCAGAACCAGTAATACTTCCGGCTTGAAATACTGCATAAAATGCGGCAGGAGTCTTGAAAATCCACAGGAAGTAAATTATGAACATATAGCTATGACGGGCTATCATACAGAAGAAGAATATTTACAGAAAAACAATGAATTTAAAATATCAGAAAATACTTTTACCGTAAATTATAAAAATGCACCGAGTGTGCCGTCGGGAATGTTTACATCAAATGAACTTAATCAACTTAATGAAATGGACTTTGGCGGAGGAGATGAACCACTTGTTTCAAAACCATATAAAGACGGGGCTTTTATGAGGGCACAATCTTTACAAGCTAAAGATATACAGTCAAATTATATAAGTAAATCTGAAAATGAACTTGATTTCAGCGGAAATGATGAACTGCTTGTTTCAAAGTCATATAGTGATAAACTTTCAAATATAAGTCAGTCTGTAAGTTTTGATGACATAAAGAGCAAGAACAGCGGAAAAGAAATTGATTTCGGCGATGAACCGCTTGTTTCAAAGTCATATAGTGATAAACTTTCAAATACAAGTCAGTCTGTAAGTTTTGATGACATAAAGAGCGAAAACAGCGGAAAAGAAATTGACTTCAGTGATGAACCGCTTGTTTCAAAGTCATATAGTGACAGACTTTCAAATACAAGTCAGTCTGTAAGTTTTGATGACATAAAGAGTAAAAACAGCGGAAATGAAATTGACTTCAGCGATGAACCTCTTGTTTCAAAGTCATATAGTGATAAACTTTCAAATACAAGTCAGTCTGTAAGTTTTGATGATATAAAGAGCAAGAACAGCGGAAAAGAAATTGATTTAGGCGGAAATGATGAACCGCTTATTTCCAAACCGTATAGAGACGGGGCTTTTATGAGGGCACAATCTTTACACGCTAAAGAAATGCAGTCAAATTATATAAATGAACCTCAAAATGAACTTAATTTCGGCGGAGCTGATGAAACGCCCGTTTCAAGTACATATACAGATAATTCAGCAGTACAGATGCAGAATAATATCAGTACTTCCCCATACATAAGCAATATATACGGAGTACCGACAGTAAATGAAGTTCTTCCGCAGATTATAGGGTATGATGTAAACGGTATGCCGATTTATTCACAGCCTGCTGTTACATATTCACATCCGCAGATTATAGGGTATGATATAAGCGGTATGCCGATTTATGCACAGTCGCCTGTAACGTATGCCCCACCACAGATTATAGGGTACGATTCAAGCGGTATGCCGATTTATGCACAACAACCTGTTGCATATCAGCAACCCACCGTTCCGCAATTTCAGTCTGTTTCCGAACCGTCTGTCAGTCAGGAAAACAGCAGAAAAGAAGATGATGCCGGCGATAAATTTCTTGACTTTATCGACGACGGAAAAGACAAGAAAAAACCTGAAAATTCTGAAGAAAACTTTTTCGGGAAATCGTCAGGAAACGGAAAAGTTTCAGCAGTCCGTTCTGATAAAGGCAGTCTTAAAAAGCATGACAATAAAAAGAAAAATTATATGAATGACACACCTGTTGTGAATGCGGAAAAACTTGTGCCGAACAATGCGAGCAAGTTTAATAAAATGTATATGAGACAAACTCAGCAGGTCAATGCCGATGACCTTGAGGAAAAAAAGACTTATGGAGCAAATCATATTATGCGTTCAACAAAATCTGTTGATGCAGGCAAACTTAATGCAAAGAAATCATATAAAAGCTATATGGTCATGTCGGGAGTAGGTACGGCAGATGCTGATGAACTTGAAGCATACGTTCCTGAACAAAAAAAGGCAATTATGGCAGAAGCCGACCATGCTGTTGAAGCAATGCCGAAGAAAAAAGCCAAGTATGTTGATGAACTGGATAAAATTGAATTGCCTGAATATATGCAGGCTAAAAAAACAGTAAAAGTTGATGAACCTGAAACGCCCGAAATGCCGGCAATGCCGAAACTCTGACTATTTTATAAAAAATTATAATAAATTCTGAAAGGTGATTAAAAATATGTTAAAGAAGTTTTTAAAAGAATTTAAGGCTTTTGCACTTAAAGGAAATGTTATGGATCTTGCTGTCGGTGTTATTATTGGTGCGGCTTTTCAGGACATTGTAACGTCACTTACCGAAAGTTTTATAAATCCGCTTATAAACTGCATAGGCGGTGCAGAAGTTGCCGGAAAAATCAAACTCGGCGACACAGGACAGGCTCTTGACTACGGTGCATTTCTGACGGCGGTTATAAATTTTATTATCATGGCGTTTGTGCTTTTCCTGCTTATGAAAGGTATAAACACACTTATGCATATAGGCAAAAAGAAAGAAGAGGAAGAGAAAAAAGAAACTCCGCCCCCTTCAAAAGAAGAAGTTTTACTTACTGAAATAAGGGATTTGCTGAAAGCACAGTGTGTAAGTGATGATTTGGAAAAAGTTGAGGAAAAAGCCGAATAGAATTTAAATAATTATAATAATTATGCGGACAGATATTTCTGCCCGCTTTTTTTACAATATTTTTGTTATAGTCGGAGTTTCTCCGCTTTTCAGCATTTCAAGCATATGACGAAATTCTATAAGGCGTGAATGTGCCTCGTCGCTGTCATTTTCAATAAGATAAGGAATACCTGCACTTATACAGTCAATTTCTGTAAGTTCGTTGTTTTTAAGCATAACAGCAGCTTTTTTTCGGAAACTGTTCCAGTCGGAATCAAGTTTTTCGGCTGAAGATATGGCTTTATACGTATCGCCCGAATCAAGAAATTCATATATTTCAGATATTTCGCCAATCATATAACTACACTTGTTGTTTATCCATATGCCGAAAAATATACTCATTCCCACAAGCAGACATAATATTCCGATGCTTATTTTTATTCTTTTCATTTTTTCTGTCCTCCGTTTTCCACTATATACGGAGCATTACCCGATTTATCAACGATAAAGAAATGCCCCTGTGTATCAACAGTTATTATAAAAATGTCATTAAGTTTTAATTTTATTTCTTTCAGTATTTTTTCTATTGTACCGTCACATATTCCCATTGACTTTAACGCCTGCGGAATGATTTTTCCGTCTGAAACTATAACCTGCGGAGGGTCATAATTTTTTACTTTCAATTCCAAATCCTGACGTGTGGGTGTGTCTTGAATTTGTTTTTTCATTACTGAAATATTGCCTGTAGTTTCAACAATAGCATATTGAACGTCTTCAATGTCAAAAACATCCTTTTCACGCAGTGACATCATAAGGTCATCAACCGAAAAACGCAGTTCACGCAATGTCTGCGGGTCTGTTTTGCCGTTTCTTATTATTATTTTCGGGCTTCCCGAAATCATTTTTCGGAATTTAGGAAAAATAAGATTAAGCCATGAAACTATTACTTCAAAACATACAAGTGCAAGTATCGGTGTAATGCCGAGAGATAGGGGAATATCAGTATCTTCAAGGGGCAGAGTGGCAATATTGGATATAAGGATTGTTATAACAAGTTCAGACGGCTGGAGTTCGCCAAGCTGGCGTTTTCCCATAAGTCTTACGGAAAATATAACAAGAATGTACAGAATCAGTGACCTTATAAGAACAATACTCATTTCAGAACATCTCCTTTTTTATTATTCGTCCGGTTTATTGTTTCCAATAATTTTGACAGTATACAAAAAAGCCCTACACAAAAAAGTGCAGAGCTTTTCTGAAAAAAAGAGAGATATTTTCAGTGAGTATCTGAAAAAATGTCTGAAACAGACAACTTTTCAGGTACTCACACGTACCTGATAATATTCAGAATTTTTTATTATATTCATTATATGCTTTTACAATAATTTCCGCACACAGTTCATCACCGAGTTCAGAACTGTTAAGACACAAAGAATACTGGTCTTTATCCTGCCACAATCTTCCTGTGTTCACATTATAGAAAGTTTCACGGCGTTTGTCGGCTTTTTTCATAATATTTTCAGCTTTATTTTCCGGTATGCCGTATTCGTTTATTGCTCTTTTTATGCGTTCTTCTATCGGAGAATATATATATACACTGAAACAGCCTTTATCTTCAAGTACATAACTTCCACATCTTCCCACAAGCACAAAACTATTTTCAGATTCAGCGATTTCATTTATAATACGGCTTTCCATGAGAAAAACTTTATCTGATAACGGGAGATTATCCTCCATTGAACGGGCAGGATTAGCCGACATAAGGAGTGAATACAGAAAACTTGTAGGGACGTTTTCTTCAGCTGTTTCAAGATGTTCAGCGGCAATTCCGCATCTTTCGGCTGTCATTTCAAGAATCTGTCTGTTATAGCAGTTAATTCCGAGTTTTTCAGCAGTAAGTTTTCCAATAACACTTCCACCGCTTCCATATTGGCGTTCTATTGTTATTATTTTCTTCTTCATTGGAAAATTACCTCCTGACATAATTTTCTTACAATTATATTATACCATATTATGCATAAAATTCAAGAAGAAAAGCAATAATAATTGTGAAAATTATAATTTTCTATGTTTTAGACAATATACAGCCTTTTATATTGTGCAATATGACAATATAATTGATAATTATTTTTTCAGATATTATATATTTAAATAATTTATCTTATTCGTTGTCATGCTTTATTTCAAGGATTACTTTTTCAACTGTCTGTTCGTTCACCTTTGAGGCAGTAAGGCGGAAAATACCCGTTTCAGCCGTTTCGTTGTTTTCGGGGATATGCTCCATAACTTCCGTTACCCAGCCACCGACGGAATTATATTCAGTCTGCACAAGTCCACTGTCAAGGCCGAGTTGTTCAAGCATATCATTTACACTCATATCGCCTGCAATTTCAAATTTATCGGGTGACAGCTTTACTATTCTTGCAACGATTTCATCATCTTCATCATAAATTTCGCCGACGAGTTCTTCAATAATATCTTCAAGTGTAACAATTCCTTTTGTACCGCCGTATTGGTCAATTACAACTGCAAGGTGTACTTTTGAACGCTGCATATCACGCATCGCCTGACTTATCAGTTTACTGTCTGCTATATGCGGAACTTTTTGAATAATTGATGTTATGTCACGTTTTCCCTCTACAAGCATTTTGAAAAATGCCTTATTTGTTATAATTCCCACTATATCGTCAAGACTTTTTTCATAAACGGGAAGCCGTGAATACATTTCAGTTATAAAAATTTCTTTTATTTCGTCGATTTCCGCATTAAGTTCAACGCCTACTACTTTTACCCTCGGAATAAGAATCTCATCAACTGATATTTCATCAAATTCCAATGCACTTTTTACAAGTTCGCTTTCCTGTTCTTCAATAACGCCTTGTTCTTCTATTTCATCAATCATGTATTTCAGTTCATCTTCCGTGACACTCGGGGCTTCTTCTCCTGATGCAAGCAGTGATGAAATTTTATTCAAAGTCCATACAAACGGTTTAAGCACAGTAACAAGCACGGAAAGCGGTGACGCAAAAAGAAGTGCAAGTTTTTCGGCATTTTTCTTTGCATATGATTTCGGGAGAACTTCACAGAAAATAAGTACAAGAACTGTAATTACAGCCGTTGAAATTGCCGCACCGTTTTTTCCGAAAATACTCACAAAAAGCAGTGTACTTACTGATGATGTAGCGATATTTACAATATTATTTCCTATCAGTACAGCGGTAAGAACTTCATCGAACTTATTAGCAAGAATAATGGCTTTTGCGGCTTTTTTGTTTCCCTGAGCCTCATAATTTTTCAGTCTCAGCTTGTTGACGCTTGAATATGCTGTTTCGGTACTTGAAAACAATGCTGAAAAAATCATCATAATAATTACAAGTACAATTTTCCATAAATCTGAATTATTCATATTAGACCTTTCTAAAATAAATTATTATAGATTATATTCTATCATATTATTTCTTATAATGCAATAGTAATTTTGAAATAGAATTTACCGAAATAAAAAAAGCTCCCGAAAGAGAGCTTTTTTATTACAAATTTTACTTGTTGAGTCTTGCCTCAATCTTGTCAAGTTCTTCATAGAGAGCCTGCGGAACTTTACCGCCCTTAGCGGCAATGTCCTCATTATAATATCTACGCATTTCAGCGATTTCCTTAGTCCAGAGTTCTTTATCAACTGCGAGGAGTTTATCCATAACTTCAGGAGTAACTTCATCTTCAATGCCTTCAACGTTAATATCTTCTTTCTTAGGAAGATAGCCGATAGCTGTTTCATCAGCGTCAACAGTGCCTTCACATCTTTTGATAATCCAGTCAAGAACACGCATATTGTCGCCGAATCCCGGCCATATGAAGTTGCCGTTTTCGTCCTGCTTGAACCAGTTTACATTGAAAATCTTAGGAGCCTTGTCGCCGAGTTTTTCGCCCATTTCAAGCCAATGTGCCCAGTAGTCGCCGACATTGTAGCCAATGAATGGTTTCATAGCCATAGGGTCATGACGGAGAACGCCAACAGCACCAGTAGCAGCAGCTGTTGTTTCAGAAGAAACGGCTGAACCGATGTATGTACCGTGTGTCCAGTCAAATGACTGATATACAAGGGGAGTTGTTGAAGCTCTTCTTCCTCCGAAGATAATAGCGGAAATCGGAACACCGGCAGGATTATTAAATTCAGATGAGAGGCAAGGGCAGTTTTCAGCAGGAGCAGTAAAACGTGAGTTAGGGTGTGCAAGAGTGTTTCCTGCTGCTGTATACTCAACGCCGTTTACCTTTGCACCTTTCCATTCTGTTGCATTTACAGGTGGGTTTTTGTCAAGTTTTTCCCACCATACAGTATTATCATCATTGTTGATAGCAACGTTTGTGAAGATAGCATTTTTCATTGTGCAGTGAAGTGCATTCGGATTTGATTTTTCGTTAGTTCCGGGAGCAACACCGAAGAAACCGTTTTCAGGGTTAATAGCGTAAAGTCTGCCGTCCTCGCCGGGTTTCATCCATGCAATATCATCACCTACTGTGAATACTTCATAACCGTTTTTCTTGTATCCCTCCGGAGGAATGAGCATAGCAAGGTTAGTTTTTCCGCAGGCAGACGGGAAAGCGGCTGTTATGTACTTAATATCGCCGTCAGGTTTTTTAACACCAAGAATAAGCATATGTTCAGCCATCCAGCCTTCATTTTTACCCTGGAATGAAGCTATACGGAGAGCGAAACATTTCTTTCCGAGAAGAACGTTTCCGCCGTAAGCAGAGTTGATAGACCATATTGTGTTATCTTCGGGGAACTGTACAATATATCTTTCTTCGGGGTTGACATCAGCTTTTGAGTGGAGACCTCTTACGAAGTCATTGGAAACGTCGCCGAGGTTCTTGAAAGCATCTGCACCCATTCTTGTCATGATATTCATATTGAGAACAACATAGATAGAGTCAGTAACTTCAACGCCCACTTTTGCGAGAGGTGAACCGATAGGACCCATTGAATAAGGGATAACATACATTGTTCTGCCTTTCATAACTCCGTCATAGAGTTTTGAGAGCTTAGCATACATTTCCTGAGGGTCGCACCAGTTATTAGTCGGACCTGCGTCCTCTTTTTTTCTTGTACAGATAAAAGTTCTGTCCTCAACACGTGCAACGTCGTTAGGATTTGTTCTATGATAAAGACAGCCGGGGAGTTTTTCCTGATTGAGTTCAATCATTTCGCCTGTTTCGATAGCTTCCTTTCTGAGTGCATTGAGTTGTTCTTCCGAGCCGTCAATCCACACAACATTGTCGGGCTTACAGAGAGCAACCATCTCATCAACCCAATTGAGAACATTCTGGTTATTTGTCAGTGACATCGCAATATACCTCCTAAAAAATTTATTTTTTAATATTACATGAGAAATTTCATAACTCATGTATGCGAAACGTCTGAAAAAGTCAATCGTTTCTCTAATACTATTATATACAATTTCTGTCAAGCTGTCAATAGTTGATTCGATATTTTTTAAACATACAATTATATAATTTTGTGTTTCGTATTATTGACATATATTTTAATATATGCTATGATGATATTACAAATAAAATTATTTCAGACTTTGCGGTTATCTGATTTTCCGAAAGCACTGAAAAGGAGGTTTATATATGAAAAAACACATTAAAACAGTTGCGGGAGTGCTTGCACTTGCTCTTGCTTTTTCGGGTGGTGCAGCTATTGAGAGAGAAAATATATCTTTTACTGCACCCATTACAGCAAGTGCCGATACTTACGGAGCATTTGAGTACATGACAGAATATAATCAAAAATAATATTAAAAATATAAAAAATAAGTATTGGCATTTTATATAAAATATGATACAATGAAAAATGGCAAAAAAAAATTCAGAATATAAAAGAGTGATGGAAGATGACAAAGGAAACCAAAACAAGAGTTGAAAAGCATATCATCAAAGCATCTGATAGCTTTTTCCCTATGCTTTTTGATTTTTGTCACAAATCAAAAAATCTGTACAATCATGCAAATTATATTGTACGTCATGCGTTTACAAAAGAGAAAAAACGGATTCGTTATGCAGAATTAGATAAAATTTTGAAATCAGATGTGGAATACCCGGATTACAGGAATATGCCAACGGCA
>CANQVA010000045.1 GCA_947627175.1 uncultured Ruminococcus sp. | reverse complement strand
TTTACACTCTGTAAATTTTTCAGACTTATTTTTGCATTTTGCGTGCAAATTTTTTGTATTTTGCGTGCAAAGCTACAATTTCATTGAGAGCATATGTAATAGCAATTATTATTTTGTTTTTCATAGTTTATCCTCAGTATTATTTTTCTTTTTAGCATAACGTAACACTGAACAATAGAATGTTATAATAAAAAGAGCTATTATCTATACTATAATTACAATTCAATTAGTATTGATTGATTTTGCTGAGCAAAGAAAGGTCAGCGGAGAAAAGTTATTTCTTTGAGTTGCAATATCACTTATAACTCTATTTTTTATAAATTCAGTTACTTTTCAAATTCATGATTGTTCACTTATCCAGATAGATGCTCTGCTTTGAATAATATCAACGCAATCATCAATACTTTCTTCGCCATTAAAATAGGCAAATACTTCATCATCAATAATTTTTTCCAACGAACTATCTATCATCGTTCCCCATTGATTTACTGACAAAATATATCTGCGAAGTTCATCAACATCTTTTTCTGTTGGAAAACGTCGGTCATATGTATTATTCTTATCCTCAAATGATGATGAGTAGTACTCCTTGTTAATTAACTTTTCAGCTATCTTATCAAATGCATTTCTGTTTACGCAGAATCCTATTTCTGATGAGTAATATCCTTCCTGATTCGATTCATCTTCAAAAAAAGGAATAGCATTGTTCATTTGATATTCTTCTGTAACAAAAGTTCTGATAAACTTCCATGCACCTTTCTGTTTTTCAGGGGAAGATTTTGCATTTATTGAGTAGCATAAATCCATAGAGGACAAATATGCTCCTTTTCCGTTTTGTGATGGATACCCCACACAAGTAAGTCCGTTTTCAGGGTTAAAGGTTGGCGACGCCATAATACCTGTTGCTAAGATCGGACTAATAAAGCTGATTGCATCATAATCATATGTTCCCTTTTGTCCGTTTGCAGATTCAAATTGATTGCAAAATTCGAGCATCTTCTTAAAGTCGGGAGAGTCAAAATGAACCATTGCATTTTCATAATCAATGAAACTATCCAAATTGTTTCTCAGAACAATAGGATAAACTTTTTCTTTTTGATTTGCTCCCATAATTGTTGAGCCGTCCGGCATATCATTCCAATGACTTACAAATTCGTCAAAAGTCCAGTTTTCTTTATTGCCAACATACTCTGAATCACCTGCAAGGGTGTTTATTGCATAAAAAACCGGTAATGTGTATAGTTTCCCATCCGTCTCGTTCAGATTAAGTATATGTGTGTCAAGTGTATCAGTGTTCACTTCGCTGTCATTTTCCATAAACTTGTACAAATCAATAAAAGCATCTTTCTTTTGTAGTATCTCGTAGTATGATTCACTGAAGAAACTTGCATTGCATACTATATCAATTTCGGATGAATTGATTATATCCTGCAAAATACCAATATCCTCATATTGATACTTTTCTGCACTTTCCTCATAAGATAATTCCTCATCACTTATCTGGTCAGAGTATTGCTTTATTTCGATGCGATAACCATTATCCTCATTGTTAAATTCTTTGATTGTCTGCTCAATACCACTTGAATCTCCGGTCATCGCCATTGTCAGAACGATATTTTCATCCTGTACAATATCAGTCTGAATTGCATCTAAGTAACTGTCAGAAACAAAATCAACTTTTTTTACTGATGTGCCACATGATGTAAGAAAAAAAGCCATTAACATTGATATTGATAAAAAAATTTTTTTAATTTTAACCATCTCCTCGTCACATATTGACAGTTTTATTATAGCATATTTCAAGGGCTTGTGCAAGAACTATTCTGGTAGTTATTAACTCTGCGTTGTCAATAGATATGACCCAAAAAGAAAAATTTTGATGTATTTTGGTGAACTGAACTCATCTTTCAGAAACAGTTTCAATGTTCTGTAAAATAATACGCTTGACAATACACCCTGCGATACGCCATTTTTACTGAAATATAGCAGAGAATACGCCAAGACGCCATTTTTCGATTTGCTATATAAATATATTTTGAAAAAATAAATATGATGATTTGATGAAAATTATAAAAATCTGATGAAATATTTTTTTATTCAATGGTGTTCCGTTGAATAAAGCCGTTTTTTGCCCCCTTTATAGAAGGAGGTTTTTTTTATGACTATTTTTGAAGAAGTAAAGGAACTTGTAAGCGTTCCGACAGTAGCACGTTACTATGGCATTGATGTCCGCAGGGGAAATATGTGTCTTTGTCCGTTTCACAATGAGCGTACGCCCTCTATGAAACTTTACGAAAAGAATTATTATTGTTTCGGCTGTAAGGCACATGGCGATGTAATCAATCTGGTGCAGGAGATTTTCAGAATATCGGCTATCAGAGCGGTAAAACGAATCAACAGCGATTTTTCTCTCGGTCTTGATATTGACAGACCGCCTGAACGTGAAGATATTGAACGCATCAACAGACAGAGTCGGTGCGTATCGCTTTTCAGCTGAAAGACATTATCGAATATTTCAAAGAAAATGATATTGTCACATTGAGAACAGGCAGATACAAGTCAAAAGGAAGTATCAGTCAAAGTCATGTTTCTCTTATTTTTGAGAGTCCACTGTATGTGAGAGCAGACAAAGATATATATGCTTAATTTTCAGTCAATGGGCTATGAAATCATTGATAAAATCGAATCTTATGACGGCAATTCACAGAGTGTTCTCACATAAGGACAGTGACGGAAAGACTTATGTGAAGATTGGGTATCATGAAGGACTTGTGGATTCAAAGATGTGACTTGCCGTTGTGAACTATACAAATAGTAACCACGGAATAAGTAGCCAAATTCGACAAATAAAAATCACCGAAAGGCAAGTCCCGACGGTGATTTTGTTATATTTATTTTATTTTTGTAAGAATACCCTTATCCATTTCCGAAACGGTATCACAAAGAACTTCAATATCTTCGGCAGAGTGTGATGCGATTATAATTGTCTTTCCCTGATTTTTCAATTCAAGGAGATATTCACGCATATCACCAACACCGTCTTTGTCAAGTCCGTTCATAGGTTCATCAAGTATCAGTATATCGGGATTTTCCATAATAGCCTGTGCAAGCCCCAGTCGTTGACGCATACCCAAAGAATATTTTCTTACGTGGCGTTTCAGATCAGGGTCAAGCCCGACTTTCCGCATCGTTTCACGGATTTGCTCACCGTTAATTTTTTTATTCAGGTCAGCGAGTAGTTTCAAGTTTTTGTAACCTGAATAATATGGAATAAATCCCGGTGTTTCGATAATAATTCCCACATTTTCAGGGAAATCGCAGTCTTTGCCGATTCGCTTTCCTGCAACAGTGATTTCTCCACTTGTGGGACGGACAAAACCGCAAATACACTTCATCAGCATAGTTTTTCCGCTACCGTTCCTGCCGATAAGACCGTGGATTTCTCCCTGCTTAAACTCTGCATTTATATTTTTGAGTATCTCCGTCTTTTTTATGACAAGACATAAATCACAAATTTTAATCATTTTATTCACCTTGTCTGTTCAATGTTTATGAACTGCATTTTTTTAAGTGCGATTAAATTAACTGTAATCAGTAAAATAATCGCAATCAGGAAGTAAACGAAAGAAAACCATATCGGAAAAACAGGTTTGTCAAATATTTCTTCATAGTGCATCCAAACCAAAGTATTTGCCATTGGAAAAGCCCACATCATTCGGCTTTCAAGGAATGTTGAAACTACTCCGAATGATATTACAGCATATACTGCGAATATTCCAAAAGAATGAATATTGAACAGTTTGAAAAGGCACAATATAAGTGAAAGAAGAAAAAGGTACGCCGCAAGAAATATAAAAGTCTGAACAACAGCCGTTTTAAGCGGTATCTGATTATACAAATTTGATGGCAGGAGCATAGATGTGAAATTGCCTGATTCTTCAGGAAACCTTGCATTATATTTTGTTACAGCATCGCTCCAGTCTGTTCCAAATTCTCCGCCTGATACTATAATACTTACAATCAAAATAAAAGCAAGATAGGAAATAACTGCCATAAATACAAAAAGAATTTGCCCGAAAAACCAATTCAGTTTACCTGTCCGCTGAATGAAAAACAATGTATTTCCGCTGATAACAGGGTAATCGCTTATGAGTATAAGAAATACACACGGTATCAGCAATACAAGCAATTTTGAATTTCCGATAGCTATAAACGGTTCTGCTATGTTCAGTTTTCCACCGAATTTTTCAGCTTTTTCAGATAATGGAATTACAGCGAGTGTGTTCATAAATATAACCAGTATGCCGACAATTATCATTCTTGGATTTGTAACCCATCTGATATATTCAGATTTTGCAAGAGAGAATACAGATTTAAGCCTGAATTTATTCACCGCAATCCACCCTCTTTACCGAAATTACAATGTACACAGCAAATAAAACAGACCATAAAATAATGTTATAAATTATAATGATATGTCGATAATCATTATAGAGATAGAGGTTAAGAACGGAATCGGGATTTATGATATTCGAGAGTTTTATTATTCTCATATTTTGCTTGACCATTGCATCAAAATTAAATTTTGTACAAGTCTGTGTTACTACATATTTAACGAAAAACGGTATGCACATAACAAGATACTTATTTCTTATGAAACTTGTAAATAATACTGCCAGAGCTGATGAAACAAAACCATAAATGAAGATTTCAAGGCTTTTCAGTAATAACAGCGGTATATATCCATATTCAAAAATATGTGGAAACGAATTTTTTAAGCTTTGTTCAAAAAAAGATTGATTTTCCGGAGAATATTGCGAAATATCCGGAAATACACTGTAAACAAAAACAGTGTAGACAATAAACCCTGCAAGAACAGCAAGACCGCCTGATGTACTTCCGATTATGAATTTAGAGATGTGATAGCGGAGTTTAGAACTTCTGAATATATTGAATCTTACTGAACCACTGTCATATTCATCGCATATCATGGGAACAAACGCAAATGCAGATATAATCGGAACAAACATTGAAAACCAACCGCCTGTACTGTTTCTGACAACGCTATAAGAACAAAGATGGGTGTTATTCAACATAAAATCACGGTCATATTCCATAAGAACACGGATTGCCGAATAATTATCATAATTGTCCGTACTGTAAATAGATGAAAGAGCAAGCAACAGAATAGTAAACGCCACACTTACATAAAATCCGTAACCCGTTAAAACTTTTCTTAAATTGACATTATAATTTCCAAGTGCTTTCATCATCCCTGCTCACCAACTGTATAATATCTGATATTTCCGCCGTCCACTGCATCAATATAGCAGACGTAATCAAAGTTATCATTTGGATTGTAGAAAGTGAATTTCCAAGACGGGAAAGTATGGAAAAGAACGCCGTCAATAGATGAATAGGGCGTATCAGGGTTTTTTGAACAGTAAACAAGTTCTGCATTTTGTATTTCAAAATCAACGTTGTCTGTTAAAGATTCTCTGACATTTTTAATTGCTGTTTCAAAAGGTATAATTTTATCGTATTTTGTTTCATTATGAATGATAAATGAACGTTCAATGCCGTTTACATATTCTACTTCATCACTCTGAATCATATCGCCAATTGAAATATCATATGTATATCCCTCTGATTTTGCATTTGTGTGTATTGATGTTTCACCTCTGTCAAACATAAGTCCACCATATTCTCTTGTTGTAAGAAAATGATAACCGAAATTTTCAGAATCAAGTTTCAATACCTCAACACTTTCAACTACAGTATTCACAAGTCCATTATTTCTTTGATAAGGAAGATTATTTATATAATTCTCAAAAAAGTCAACCGCTTGATTTATAGGCATTTCTTTATCAATAAGTCTGAAACTTTCAGTGCTGTCCGGAGAATAAATTCCCTCTGTACTGAAATTTTCTTCTGCCTGAAAAAGTGTACTTACATCAAGACCAGCCATAGATGCCATTTTTCCTCTGTTGAATCTCGAAAGAACGCCACAGATTGGATCTGTAAATTCTAAAGCAATTTCACCATCTTCATAAAATAATTCCTGAACATCTTCTTCACCGGATATGATAGAATCATAAGATTCTTTTACCGTTTTATAATTTGAAATAAGATTTCCATGTTCATCACGTTTACTTTTTGAATTAGTTCCCATATATCTGAAATTATCATCTTCAAGAGTTCTGTCAGGGAAAAGATATGAGAAAAGATTTGTAAAATTCTCATAAAAAGTTTTGTTATCAATTTTGCTTTCATATTCTAAATCAAATATACTTACTGAATCTGAATTTTGAGGTGTATAAATAAAAAAATCATCTGAAACAGTGAGATTTGGAACGTTTTTCAGAACCTCAACAGCCTGTCCGGAATCAACATATGAATCTTTTACATCAATACTTTTATCAGCAGGAACAACTTGCTGCGTGCTGTCAGACGAACCGTCATTTACAGAAATATCGTCACTCATAGAATCATTGCTTGTCGTATTTGAACAACCTGTCAGAATAATAATTGCTGTTAAAGCAAGATATTTTAATTTATTCATATTTGCTCCAATCCGGCTAAAATTACAACAGACGGATAGGAAATTCCGGACTGCCATAATCTGCCTTTTTATGTCATGTAATTTTCCACAATTCAATTATAACATATCACACTATGAAAATCAATGTACGATTTTACCTATTTTTTTTTTTTTTTTTAGCAAATTATTTGTATAATATGACAAAAAATCAAGCTTTTAATTCTCATTGTGTGAAATGTGTGCTGAATAATGCGAATCCTGTTGAATTGAAAGTCACTCCTGATACGTTCTGCAATGTCATTTAACTTGAGGAATACTTTTCTGAACAGGCGATTTACGCTTACGGAATGAGCAATGTGGACATTTCAACGGTTAAAGCAGAAAGAGTGCTTGAAAAAATACGCTCCAGACACTTTTATCAAATCAGGCAGAATGACCTGTACAAAATTTGTCGCTGTACGCTTTTCAGGAATGCTGCTGATTTTGACGAAACAATAGAAATGCTCGAAGAATACGGCTATCTTTGCCGTGAAAAAATTCAGGGAGCAAATGGCAATAACAAAAGTGGAATTATGGTTTTTGTAAATCCTAAAATCTGAACTATCAGCATTTTCAGCATAATCGGATTTGATAATGTTGATAATGTCAATAGTTCATGTTTTCAAAATTAAAAGCGTGACGGTAAATAAAAATTTTACTACTGTAACGCTTTTTTCAAATCAGCTATATATTGGGTCTGTTGCTTTTTAAGAAATAATTTTACAAAAGGTTTCATGAACCATTTCTTTGCAGTCACATCTTCTGTAAAAACAATTTCACTCTTTCCATCAGTTTCGCAAAATGCGCCAATCCAATGTCCATAGATATTACTGTTTTCTATGTCAAACTCCCAACGCTTATATATCTCTGTTGCTGTGATTGTAAATTTTGTAGGAAATCCTTCTTTCGTATATTCAACAAACTGTTTTTCATTTATAACCTCTATTCTGTTTATATCACTTCTCCATTGATAATTTTCCAAAGAAGTGACAACATTCCAAACTTTTTGTATGTTTACCATAAATACTGCCTTTACCTTTGAAATAGCCATAATCAATTTCCTCCGCAAATCCATATTTGTAGTATAAATTTTTACTTTATAATTATACTATACAAAGCAATAAATGTCAATCCCTGAAAAAAGAATTTTGGATTTTGTCCATATAGCACACTTACAGGATACACAGAATTACATTGTTTAAACTCTAAAAGAAATGTTTAGATTGGAATAAATTTACAACAAGATAGAAGAAAGCAAGAGAAGCGTCTGCTATGAGGTGATAATATGAATAAAACTATGGAAGAAATGAACAAGCAGTACAAAGACTGCCCTGTGAGAACATCAGAATATGTCATTGATAGTAAGAAATACATTGTCAAAAGCCATTTTATCGGCTATAAAAAACTTGATGATGTGCTGTACCACATTTCTTTTCAAAAAGCCGTAGACGAAATACTATAAATTACAAAAAGTTACGAAAAAACACTTGCCAAATTCGGCATTATGTGGTAAAACTAAACCACTTTATCGCCATTTATCACCAAGTATTATTAAACATTGCCAAATTGACGTAGAATCGCCGTTTAAGTTGGTAGAAATGAGGAAATCAGCGAGTTTCCGTTGTTCTCAAAAATCACAAATTTTAAGAAATCTGGTAGAAATTTGGTAGACAATCGGTAGACACCAACGGGAGAAAAAGTTGGTAGAAAACTGGTAGATAACCAAAATAAGCCCAAATCGGCAGAAGTCTGTTGACAAATTGAATATCACATAGCGGACGGTGTTTCATATCAAGAAACACTGTCCGCTATTTTTATGCCCTGAATTGAATACTGATTAGTCTATTCAAAAGAAATAAAAAAATATTTTCCTGAGCCAACAAGGAGGTCTTTCTATGCCGAACCCAAGTGTGATTGGTGTGCCGAACCTGAGATTTTCAGAGGAACAGATGACTATTCTGCACACGATGATGAATGAAAAAGAACGAGACTACTCTACAATTGACGAAATTGTTCAAATAGATGTTCTGTCTGATTTTTCAGACGAGGAAATCAGAACTGCCGTAAATGAACTAACAAAAAGAGGCTTTCTCTTTGAAATTGAAAAACCTTATGGCTGTGTCTATGTAGTAAACAAACTGAGAATAGCAAATATGGAATTCATATACTGATGAGGTGAGAAAAATGAATAAAAAATTTATCAAAAAAACTGTTTCTGATACAATCTGCCGTGTACATAAATCAGATGGTTATGCTGTCCTGAGCAATTGCTTTGTGCGTTCAACTAAAATAAGCTGTCAGGCTATCGGTCTGCTTGGTAGGGAAAAGTTTCGTAGTAGAGATACTTGTGAAAAAATTGATAAGTTACCTTCAGACTGAAAATGATATTTATATCAAAAATTCATAGGAACATTGTTTGCCGAATTTCTTCTTGTTCTCTGTCAGTGAGAAACTTGTATTTTTTAGAAATTTATGGTTGACTTTTCAATTATTTTGATGTATAATTATAAATATAATAAATACTTGGTTTAATCATAAAAATTCAGAAATTGAGAGGTATGAGAAATGCTATTAGGCAATCCATATAAATTTGCTTTCTTAATAGAAAGAATACCCGACTGGGAAAAAGGCATTTGGAAAAACGGAATTATGTTTGTAATTATAAATGATAATATTTATCCCAAAGATGTGCATACAACTACATTTAATAGCGAAATACCGGAGATTTTGGGTTCAGATTCGGCATTTATAAACCCTATAATTGATAAAGAATTGTACGAAAAAAATGATTTGCAAATTATAGAATTTGTTGATGATAAGGAAAAAGAAAATTATTATCGTTACTTTATACCATTTCACGAAATAAATGATTCTGGTTATAGATTTTATATCATATCGGATAGCTTTAATGTAAAGATTCTTGTATGTAATTTGAAAAGTGAAAAAGCAGAATTGGTTGATAGATTGGAAATTTCAATTCAAGAATATAACGAGGTAAAATTTAAGATAATTGATTTTTTTCGTAATGCTGAATTTTGATTTATTTTACTTTTTGAACGAATTTGAAATATACCTTACTATCTGCTTAATGTTCTTAAAATTTTTCTCAACATTCATCACGGTAAGGGCAAAATATCTGCAAAAATCTCCACTACTTTTGAATGATGTTTCTGCATATAGGCGGATGATGGTGATTTCGGAAAGTGGATTTTTGAAAATGTGATTGCATTTTTTGGGGTTCTGTGATATAATTTAGGAGTAAAAGTAGTCATTCGGCTTGTTCGTGTAAATCTAAATATAGTGGAGTAATAATATGAAGAACAGAAAGATAATTTTGATATTTGTAGTCCTTGTTTCTTTTGTTATTGTTATGGCAAATCTGTATTCTTTAAGAAAAGCTATGATTTTTCTTATTCTAATATTAATTGGTATTGTATTTACTTCTCTGCCTTTGTTATATATAGGAAAAATGCTGAAACTTGACATAGCGATTATGAAAAATGGAGAGAAGCAAACAGGAAAATGTATCAGATATGAGCATGGTTCTCGTAGCAGATTTGGGGCTTTAGTTGTTGAATTAGAAGATAATAATGGCAGGACAAGACATATACAATTTAATGCAATGAGGTTTCGTTTTAAGTATCCATATGATATAACTGTTTACAGACTTAATAATTCTTATATTTATTGTAATCTCGGAGTACTTACAATAGCAAGAGAAATCCTGTATTTTCTTTTTTTCTTTTCGATATGGTTAATTTGTACGCTCGAAACTATACATTTTATTGTTGAAATGATAAAATAAAGATGATTTTTAAGATACTGCATATTCTGATTTAGCTTAGCAATATTTCAACATGAAATCAAAATTGAATATCTTCATAAGCTGTGTGAGCGTTCATCGTTCCGCAGCTTTTTTATTTTCCTCATAACAATTTCACGATAAGAAAAGTTATGTTGATTGTTTCAAGTTCATCAATTTTCTTGTGCTTACTAAATTTGAACAGACATATCTGCTAATTTCTATTTTTAGCTGTTTTTATAGCTATTTTTCACGCTCCTGCATGATTTTATTTTAATCCGGTTCGGCACAATTATTGCGCAGTCTTGGCGGCAGTTTGATAAAATTTTTATTGAGGATTGACTTTTTCAGGAAAGTAGTGTATAATGAATTATGGGAGAAGTCTTTGACTTGCTCTACTAAATCAGAATTTGTATGCCATATCTACCTTGCTATTGGGAAATAACCCTTCTTCAGAAATGTTTTCCCCAAAAGGAAAATAGATACGGTGGACAAATTCCGATTTGTCGGGCAACTTTAATACTCACTGACTGTGTATTTCATTAAAAGCTATGAAAAGTATTATAGAGCAATGAAGCAAGAAGATTATGATTATTTGCAACTAGCTGGAGAGGTTAAAGCAACAGGGGAAACATTTATATTTCCAACAAAATCTTTTTCAGAAGATTATGATGGTGTGTTGGTTGAATTTACAACAAACCCTGGAACTAAAAGTGCATTGGAACAAATAGGTGTGAGGGATAACTCAAACTTAACTAAAATATCTTATCCTAATATGCCTGGAGTAAGTAGCGTTGAAGGCTGGACTATTAACAATGCGTATTTCAAAGGTAAAGGAACTCAAATTAATATTGGTCTTGGAAAGGGTGCTGGATTGGAGAAGTTTAATTTAAACATAATAGGATTTAAAAGATTAAACTAATTACTGCTAAAAAGACTACGAATAACAGCGTTTAATTCGTAGTCTTTTCTATAATAGCTTAGTTTTCAGTTTGGAGGAGATCATGCTTTTTTCGTACAATTCTGTAAAAAAACTTATGATTGATTTGGTAATCGGGAAAAAAAACAAGGATTCCATTTTAGCTAAATATGATAAAAAGACAATTTCAGATTTAATAGTGAAAAATTTTACAGTTGCTATTCAAAATGAAGATGCTGAAGTTTTGGATTGTCTTGTTTATTTGGTTTATTATTTTGAATTGAAGTCTGAGGAACTGTTAAATATTTTTAATAGTCTTTTGCTGAAAAAATGGCATTATAAACATGAAGACATAGTGAGACAATTAGCAAAGTATAATTCTGAATCTAGTATAGAATGTTTAAAAAAAGCTACTATTATGCAATATAGCTATTTAATGTATGAAGGAAACGAAACTTTTGCATTAGCAAAAAAATGTATTAAAGTTTTAAGTAATATTAACAACAATGCATCAAAAGACGCCTTGATCGAGCTTTCAAATGTTTCAAATGATTATATTGCTGATATGGCTAAAAAGGAGCTAAACTTATAATGATATGTTAAAGTTTAGTAAGACAGCTTGCTGATTCCACTGGTACAGTAACAGACACTTATATTTATGATGTATGGGGCAATCTGATCTCATCAACAGGCGATACCGAGAACAGCTATCTCTACTGCGGCGAACAGCTCGACAGCACAACTGGTCTTTACTACCTCCGTGCGAGATATATGAATCCTGCAACTGGTACATTCATTACACAGGATACGTATTCAGGAACTATTTTCGATCCGACTTCTATACATAAGTATCTTTATGCTAATGCAAATCCTGTGATGAATTGTGATCCGACCGGTTACTTCACTTTGGCTGGACTTAGCGTATCTGGTGCAATAAATAATATTCTTGATCATTCAGCAGAGCTTAACTATATGAAGATTTATTATAATCTGAAAAGTAAGCTAAATATGATTAATAATGTTTTAACGGTTTATGATACTTGCAGGCAGATAGCAATGATCATTAACGATCCTAACCTTTCGGGTTGGCAAATGGTTGAAGGTATTGCTTGTGGTGTAATCACTGGATTGTTTATGAACCGTATGTGCCAGATGAAAGCGATAGGTCCAATTATCAGCAAGATAGTGATCGGATACGGTCTGGTAACCGAGTGGGAAAGCATAATGGAAGCTGCTAATAACAAGGATTGGGATTTAGTAGCAACACGTTCCATACAATTTATAATCTCGCTTATGTCGCTACATCAGAACTGCTTTACAGGCGAAACACTTGTTGCAGCTGAGGATAGACAGATTCGTATTGATGAAATTGAAGTCGGTGACAAGGTCTGGGCATATGACATTTTCACAGGTGAAACGGCTCTAAAGGAAGTTACAAAAGTTTATGTACATGAAGTAGATGAGATCCTTCATCTGCATACGTCTTGCGGCGATATTGACACAACTACTAACCACCCGTTCTATGTTATTGACCGTGGTTGGGTAGCTGCCGGAGACCTTATTGTTGGTGACGAGATACTCACACTTTATGGTTCAGTTGCAATTATCACTGGTTCGGAAATTGAGAAACTTGATGAAGCAATTCTTGTCTATAACCTTGAAGTTGCTGATTTCAATACCTACTTTGTTGGCGATGTGCCTGTTTTGGTGCACAATTATATCGATGCAGAGGGGGAGAATAATTCTACACCGACACAGCAAGGCAAAAATGATTTTGCTTCCCAAATGTCTCCAGAAGATGCAAAAGCATATAATAAATTTTTTACTAAAGATGCACCAATGCAAGCAAATCTGGGAATTACAGAAATGACAGGATTTCATGTTAATGGTAAGGGTCGTGTAGAACCGTGGCATGCCTATTACGATGAATTTGGTTATTTAATTGCCAGAACAGATTACAATGCTGGAAATAAAACAGCTGGAATACCCGATATTCATCACCACTTATTTGCATTTATTAATGGTTGCGTAGCTCAGATTGCAAAACATATAGAAGGAGAATATAGGCCGTGAATAGCTTAGATGATGTGAATGTACTATTAGCTCAAACTGGTTATGTAAAGAAAGTAAACATAGAGAAACGACTTACTGACAATTGGTATTATTTAGATTTAGAAATTTTGTTGTCTTGCGATGCTGACTTTTCTAAAGATTTTGTGACTTTAAAATTCTATAACGTAAAAGAGCTAACTATGGAAAATTTAAATCCAATATTAGCTATACAATTCGCCATATATGATAAATCAAATTGTCAATTGGAAAACACTAAATTTTATGTTTGCGATGAAGAAAACGATACATTCTCTTTTTATTGTGAAAAAATATCTTTTAATGATGAATTTGTTTTCCCTTAAAATGGAGTGCCATTTGGTATTACGAAAAATAAAAATTGAATAGCAACTTAGTACAAACCCTAAAATAAGTTTCCCAAGCAGGAGTTTGACAAGCTTTTAAAGAATTGTCGATTCCTGCTTCTTTCATTTTAAAGAGGCTCTGTTCAGCTTTAAAAGTCGAACGGAGTATTTTTATGCCCACACGCAAATTAAATAAAGTATCAAGTGAAAATGAGGATACAAATATAATCGTTATTTGATATATTTAAGTGTATCTGTGTAAAAACAAGACGTTTTTTCAAATAATGCGTCTTATCGGCGAATAGTGCGTAGATGATTATTTCACATTCAGGAACGCACCGATCCGCACAAGGAACGCACTTGCAGATGGTGTCACAACAGAATAAATGTTTTCACGGTTTCCACC
>CANQVA010000044.1 GCA_947627175.1 uncultured Ruminococcus sp. | reverse complement strand
GTAAACTTATTATACCATATCTCGGTTGGAATTTCTATTTTTTTGGGTTCATATCATTTTAACACATACATTTTTTAAAAAAAATTTAGTAGTTAGTAATATTTAAAAAAATCAACCATTTTTCAAGCGGAGTTATGTCGGTTTTTTTATTAGGGTGTTGACGAATACGGTTGAATGTGGTATAATTATTATATGAAATTTGTGTAATTATACAAATGGAAAAAAGAGGATAGGGGAGTGATTTGTTTGAAGATACTTAAAAAAATAAGCAAGATACTTGTGATAATTGCTGTAATATTTATAGTCTTGATTGTTATATTTTTGTTGATACTAAAATTTTACCCTCCTATCGGAAAATTACCCGATAAGGAAAAACGCAGGGAATACGCAGAAAAGACTGACTTATACTATGATAACAAATTTCACAATGAAAATGATTTCAGCATGATTACCGGCTCAAACCAAAATGAAAGTGAACGCACAGAACCTGAAAACCGTATCCCCGTGCAGAAGATAGAGAGCATTGACCGTGCGGGCGTTGATGAAATGAAAGTCATATGGCTCGGTCATTCTTCTGCACTTGTACAAATGGGGAATAAGAATATTCTTTTAGACCCGGTGCTGAATGAATATTGTGCCCCTGTCAGCTTTGCAGGATATAACCGTTTTTCTGACCTTGCACTCGCTCCCGAAAATGTACCTGATATTGATGTGCTGTTTGTTTCTCATGACCATTACGACCACCTTGATTATAATACTATTAAAGCGATAGACAGCAAGGTTAGTAATTACGTTGTTCCTCTTGGAGTTGATGTGATACTGGAGGGCTGGGGCGTTGATGAAAGCAAATTACATTCTCTCGGCTGGTGGGAAAGTATTGACCTTGACGGTATTAATTATACTGTTGTCCCGTCGCAACATTCATCTTTAAGAAATCCATTACATACATCTGCGACATTATGGGGCGGTATATATATCAAAAATAATTTTCACAGTCTGTATTACACAGGCGACGGTGGTTATTATGATGTTTTTTCAAGAGTGTATGAACGTTTCGGCGAAACAGAATTGATGCTTTCAGATTCTGCACAATATAACGATGCATGGGCACAGTCGCATATGACCCCTGAACAAGCAGTGCAGGCTGCAAAGGACGCACACGCAAAATGGCTTATGCCGGTACATTGGGGAGCTTTCAGACTTTCTACGCATCCATGGGACGAACCCCCAAAACGTTGTATCAAGGCGGCAGAAGAACAAGGCGTTTCCCTTGCAACCCCTGAAATAGGACAAACAATGAATTATGATAATATTTCTTCCTTTAATGTGCATTGGTGGGAAAAATACAAATAAATAAAAGAAAGGATATGAACAAATGAAAGAAACTTCTCAATATGAAAAAATGTCAGATACACCGATACCACAGCTTATTTTAACGTTGTCAGTTCCTGCGATAATTTCGATGCTTGTAACAAATATTTACAATCTTGTTGATACTGCATTTGTCGGGAAACTCGGCACAAGTGCAAGTGGGGCTGTAGGTATTGTCTTTGGATTTATGGCAATAATTCAAGCATTTGGTTTTATGTTTGGTCAGGGCTCGGGCAGTATTCTTTCAAGAGCGTTGGGAAATCGTGATAAAGAAAATGCCTCCATTCATGCGGCGGCAGGATTTTTTGCATCTTTTTTCTTTGGCTTGCTAATCAGCATATTCGGATTTTTATTTCTTGATAAAATGGTTATGTGTCTCGGAAGTACAAAAACAATTGCACCATACGCAAAGACCTATATTTCCTACATTCTCGCATCTGCACCCTTTATGTGTTCATGTCTTACAATGAATAATATATTACGTTATGAGGGAAAAGCGTTTCTCGGAATGATTGGTTTGATGTCAGGGGCAGTTATAAATATGATTGGTGACCCGCTTTTTATGTTTGTTATGAATATGGGTATAGCAGGAGCAGGACTTTCTACTGCATTAAGTCAGTTTATCAGCTGGGGCATTCTTGTTTTTATGTTCCTTAAAGGCAAAACAGAAACGAAAATCAGTTTCAGAAATGCAAGGCTTGCCACGGTGGGAATGCTTTTAAATATAATGGCTACAGGTTTTCCAAGCCTTTTGCGACAAGCACTAAACAGCATAACAACAGTTCTTTTGAACAACAGTTGTGCTGATTACGGAGATGCCGCCGTTGCTGCGATGAGTATTGTATCACGTATTGTTTTCTTTGCCTTTTCTGTTGCACTTGGTGTCGGTCAGGGATTTCAACCTGTATCCGCATTTAGCTATGGAGCAAAAAAATATGACCGTCTGAGAAAAGCATTCAAATTTGCGTGTCTGATGTCAGAGTGCATTATTATTGTAAGCTGTACTGTGCTGATTGTATTTTCTGATAGTTTAATAGGCTTATTCAGAGATGACCCCGAAGTTATAGAGGTAGGCACAAGAGCCTTGAAACTGCAAGCACTTGCAACGTTGGCATTACCCCCTTGTATGATAGTAGAGATGTTATTTCAAAGTACAGGGAAACGCCTTGGTGCAAGTATTCTGTCATCATTGAGAAACGGACTTTTTTTCATTCCTGCATTGCTGATACTTCCACACATCAGAGGACTTGCCGGTATTCAGGAAGCACAGCCTGTTTCGCTGTTGCTTTCTGTACCTGTTACATTGTTGTTAGCGGTGGCATTTTTCCGCAAACTGCCGATAGCAGATATTAAAGATGTTCAGTGATTTTTCAAATGAAAAAGCGACTAATATTTTAGCCGCTTTTTATAATCTCTTTTTTTCAGGGGGTTCACAGTAAAATCCAAATTGTTCTTTTCATAATCAACGTCCCGTTAATCTGTTTTCCAACTCTAATAATTTTTATATTTGAACCGTTATATATAATTTCCGTTTATTATTTTGTAGAAAGTTCAGCGTATTTCATAAGAACTTGTGTTGAATCGACTGAATCAACAAATCCGTCGCCGTTGTAATCGCCGAGAGTTTTTCCCACATATGCAGTTGAATCGGTAGAATTTTTAGAATAAGCTATAAGTATTTGTGTAGCATCGACTGCATCAATAAGACCGTCACAATTTACATCGCCTTTTTCTACTTCAGTATCGTAATTTTCGCCGATGTAATATTTTAAACTTCCGTTTTCGTCAAAAGTCAGAAGAACATTATTCAAAGTAGAAATTGCCTCTTCCTGCACTTTTTCTTCAGGGAATGCTCTTTTGTTAGTGTCATTATCTTCATAGACTACCGAAACAAGCCCGTTTTCGTCACGTATTATGTCATTTACTTTTACTTGACATTCAAGACCGTCAGAACTGCTTAAAATTACCCCTCTGTCAGTCTGTACGGCTTTAAAATCGGTGTTAGCATTTCCCGAAAAATCAAATCTGTAGTGCGGTGAAAATTCATAGCTTCCCTCTTCAAAAATCATTGAAATATCATAACTTGTCGGTGCTGAAACGTCAAAATTAAATTCATCGGAATTATAGGAAATATTATTTACAGCACCTTGAAAATTCGTATAGACACCATGATTTATATCTGCAAAATTCACACCGAAATTTTCGGCATTATCTATATTTTGTACTTCAAAGTCTTTGCCTTTCAGCACATATTCATTGCCGTTATTTGGAAATATCACATCGCATTCTGCTTTTCCGTCATATGTATTATTTTCGCTGTCAGTAACATTTATAGCACATTCATTTTCTGTGTTTACGCTGATACTCGCTATGTCTGAAATTGCGTCTGAAATTTTTGTGTCGTATGAATAAGAGGGGTTTATTTTTCCCATATAATTCATAAAATCGTCATCATCAAAAGTGAAAACTTTAAAATCTTCACCGCCGCATATCATACTGGGAGCTTGTTCGGGGTCAAAATAAAACGGCAGGCATACATCTCTTGTTTCTGAATTTACGAAAAGACACGCATCATCATTACAGCCATATGAAATTACATCGCCTGTTTCTTCAACTTCATGTAATATATTTGTATCAATCGTAAGAATGCATTTATCATATTTTTTTCCATACCATTCCCATTCTCCGTCCATAATTCCCATTCCCGTAACTGTATGCCATAGATTGGAATCATAATATGTTAAAAAGAAATATTTTCCGTTTTCGTCTGCTTTTTTTGCTGTTTCAAGTGCATAATCTACTAATTCCGCCTGACTGTAATGTGAAAAATTCCATTTCATAAACAGGTTAAAGTCCATTTTATCCTGCCTTAGCTGATAAGAAATAATTTTATTCATTACAGGGTCTTCTGATGCAAGTAAAAATGATTTAGTATTACATTCAATATCTATGAGGCGTTCTTTGCCTTCCTGTATGTCGGAAGGCGAAAAAACACCATTATGTGCAAGTATAGACAGAATTGACATTCCGCAGCAACGTCCTACCGCTGTACCGGAATAAAAACGTTGCCATGAGTCTTTTAATTGAAGATTTGAAGCATTTTTTAAATATTCAACATAATTCTTATCTTGTCCGTTAGATGCTTCTGATTTACCATAATATCTTCCATTGTAAAACAGAAATCTATCTGTCAAGTTGCCAAGTTCATTTGCGTAAGCCTCAATTTCATTTGGGGCTTGTACATCGGCGGAGTTTGCTAATACGGGATTTGAAAAAGAGGGAATTACCGCAGTAAGTGCGAGTATAAAATTAAATACCTTTTTCATATTATTCGGAGTAATACCTCCATTCACCTGTATATGCCATTGTATCTGTATTAACCGGGTTACCTACTGCCATTGCTGCATAGTAATTCATAACAAAATCTGAATCTTGCGTTGTTATATAACCATTTTCATCAACGTCTGCTACTTCTGCTTTTCTTGGGGTACGATATGGGAAGTAGTATATTAAATATTGATTTGCTTGAGAAACAGGCAAAATAGCATAATTATTCATAGTTTCTTCTTTATATGTAGCAATAGCACTGAGTATATATGAAGAATCTACGGAATCAATATACTTATCACCATTAACGTCTCCTAATTGGTATGAATAACGAGTTGCCATAGGTGAAACTTCACTTCCAACTTTAACCCTTGGGTCTACTTCGATGATAGAAACGTCTGCTGAACTGTCTGAAACATAGAATGTGAATATATCACCGTCAGATGTGTTTTCTTCGGCAGAAGCTGAAGCGAGTACTACAATACCGTTATTTTCAGCACTTCCAACGGTAGAATCGCCGATTACACTTCCGCTGTCAACAATCGGCATATCTGATTCATCAACGATGACATCAGCAGAGCCAACGTCAAGTTTTACGGATTTTGCAGAAAATCCTGTGTTTCCTGAGATGCTTACAGTAACAGATGTTGCACCGGCTGGAATTACTGTTCCGTTATCTGCTGTTATTGCAGTTTTGAGTGATTCGGTTGTGATTGTGAGTGTGTTGTCTGTTTCAACGTTGATAGCAGATGCTGAAACAGCTGTAAGAGCTGATACTGCCATTAAAGAAGCAGCAAGAGTTGAAATAAATTTTTTCATTTTAATTTCCTTTCTGATTGGTTAATCCAATCCATAAAAATTTGTGGTTGATTTTCGTAATCACTGAATACATGGTATTATATTTTTCAATAAACTTGAAAAATATTTGCCATAGTTTTTCAGATGATTTTTTCTGCACTGTACTCGGTTATTGTTTCATTTTCAGTTCCCTCATAGACAGTAGCTACTGTT
Organism: uncultured Ruminococcus sp.; assembly: GCA_947627175.1. Lineage (GTDB taxonomy): Bacteria > Bacillota > Clostridia > Oscillospirales > Ruminococcaceae > Ruminococcus. The sequence goes on along the minus strand of CANQVA010000044.1, from coordinate 9,791 downwards.
TTTACACGGTATGTACCTTTTGACAATGACGACTTTGTATTAGTAAACAAAACGCTACTATCATTGAAAGTATCGTACCAACTATATACATAGTCCCAATCGCCTGAAGAGTCTTTTTTCTGCAATGTCTGGTTTATGACGATTTTAGTCGTCCTGCCGGAGAAACCAATAACATTACTCGTGCAGGTTGCTGTTGTTCCTGATGCAGATATTTCAGAAATGCATTTATATGCACGTTCATATGCAGGAGAATCGGGTATCGGCACAGCGGCTGATGCGATATTCCCAACAGCAAAGGATGCAGAAAGAACAGCGGCACAAAGCAAAGATGTAACTCTTTTAATCAATTAAATCACCTCCTGACTGTATTGCTACAAGAAAATCTTAGAATTTCCCTGTTCAATAAATCATAACAAATCAGAAAAGAAAATCCTGACAGAAAAAATGCAATTTTTTATTATTCTACTTTTTGCACAGATTCTGCTATCTGAATTACTATATTTTTGTCAAGATTTGATGAAATTTCAAGTACGTAATCTCCGTTATACCAAATTAAAGTGGTGTAGTTATTCCTGAAATCTGTAAAACAAATTGCTTCATGTCCGTTTATATCCTCTTTTAAAATGTCTGCAAATTCTGTATTTACAGCGGGAAAGTACATATCTGTAGTTTCTTGACAAAGAAGTATTTCAATATTTTTATTTTTTAAATAACCTACATAACGGCTGTATTCATCTTCAAAGCAAAAATGTTCCTCAAAATCACTGATATCATAAGTTATCTCATAAAGTTCTTCAAGGGTGGTTGGGTCATCATCTCTTGGGTTAGCTTTAATTTTAGAGTGTGTTTCATATGTATGTATAATAAAATCGGAAAGGTCATTTTCGGAAGCACTGATATAATTTGTGAATTTTGTTGATAACACAAAAGCAATAACTGTAGCCATACAAACAGCAACTTTTCCTACTCTGTTTATTACTACTTTGCAGGTTGATTGTTCCGGTGTATTTATCAATTCATTCATTTCTTTTTCAAAATCCAAAGAGAATTTATGTTCTTCGGGAATTTCTTCCTCTATGTTCATTTCATATTCAGAAGAAAGTGCATCATGTAATGCTTTTTCAAAATTATTTTTTTTCATATTATTCACCTTCTTTCAGTTTTTCCTTTAGTAATTTTTTAGCACGCTCTATTCTTTTCCATACAGCGTCCACAGAAATATTAAGTATTTCTGAAATTTCTTTAGTTGTATAATTATTTACATAATACATAAACAAAACGTCCTTATAATTAGGTGGTAATTCAGAAATAGTCTGTAGCAGTATCTGATAATCAATATTTTCAAAAAAATTAACATTAACTGCCGGTTGGTTGTCATAAATTTCAGTATCAGTAATATATTGACGGGTTTTTTTATTTTTCCTGTAAATGTTAATAGAGGCGTTTCTAACTATTATAACAATATATCGTTCCCTTTCCTGACAGGAAAATTTTTTAATTTTATCAAAATTTCTTGTAATTGATATAAACGCCTCATGAACAGCATCTTCTGAATCCTGAACATTATTTAATATATTAAATGCAATAGCATACATTCTCTGTTTGTATTTTTCGTAAAAATCGCTTATTTTCATTTAGTTGTCATCACTTTCAGATATTGAAAGATATTTATCATCTTCTTTATTTTTTTATGTTAATAATATAATATCATATGTATTTTATGAAGTCAATAAAAAATTTTATAATTTAGCTTTTTTCAGCATTGCCTGAAAAAACCTCCGCCAAAAAATGACGGAGGCTATTTTTATTTTTGTGTATGTTTTCGCTTATTCCGCAAGAGGAAGAACGCACTCAGGCAAATCATCATCAGACCGCCGAAAACAAACATTCCTGTACCTTTACCGCCTGTTTCGGGGAGTTCCACAGGGGCTTGCAAATTTTCATTGACAAATTCAAGCAGAGTGTTGCGAATGGGGTCAACTTTGAATCTGTAGTTATTTGTAGTATTTCCGTTGGTGGACTGATAACTGAATTTATCATTGGTATCCAGCTCCACAACATAATAGTTTGAATTTTCGTCCCAGAAATCTCCGGTTTTGTCCTTTGGTTCATCAAATTTACTGAAATTTTCGTCACCTTTATAATCATATTTTACAAATTTATCTAAAGGAATTGCTTTTGATTCAAATTCACCTGCATCAACAGTAAGTTCTTTATACATAAAATCTATATTTGCATCATTCAGAGTTTTTGCAACTGTTTTTTCGGTATAATCCTTAAAGCTGATGGGATTGTTACTCTTGTAAATGATAAATCCAAACGTTGTTTTTTCCGGTACTTTTGATTCTTTTCCGCTGAAATCCACGACTTTTTTTGTGAGTGTAGGAGAACCGGGAATACATATACCGACCTTATTCGGGGAGGCTTTTGCCGTCAATTCGCCAACCTTATAGCTGTAGCCGAAAGTATTCCACGCAATTCTGCCGGGCTGTGCACTTTCATCAGAACCATCAATCATCGCATCGAAACGAATCTGAATTACTTCTCCTGCTTGAATTTTTCTACTGAAGTGTATTCTTATTGAACGGGTAGTTTCTTTTGGTTCGTTATACCAGTCACTTGTTTCATTTCCTTGCCAGTCAGGCTCAGTGAAACCATCTTTTGCATTACTGCTTTTATCGCTATACTGAACTGTATAACCATCATCAGCGTTTAATGTAAGTTCTGTTTTTCCAATGTCTTTATACTCAGCAGGAGATATTTTATTTCTATTCTCCGACAGTTCATTTAACTTTGCTGCCTGTTCACTGCTATATAGCCATACTTGAATATTCGGCTCTATTGTGTCACCATTTTTTGCAAGATTTACCTTAAATTCGCTCTCCCTCATGCTCTCTTTTCTAAGGGTCGTTGCATCGTCCTGTTCGGGAAGATTGTCAATAATCACCAGATTATCCATTGTGCCGTCAGCAAGATTTCGCACTTCAAGCGTATAGGTGAAAGGCGTTTTTTCGTCCGGGAGTTTGATATAATTGTCGTCTCTCTCGGAAGTCGTGAAGTTATCTGTTTTACCTTTTTGTTCAATCATTTTCACTGAACCCGACGGACTGCCCGTGTAAATGCTGACCACTGCGGAGTGTTCCACGCCGACGTTGTTGCCGTCTTTATCTTCTATAAGTTTACCCTGTGTAATAGTATCATCATAATTTTTATCTTTGGGGCTGAACATTGCCGTATTGACGTATTGTCCTGCTATATCTTTGGGATTGTCTTTATCATACTGCGGACTTGATGTAGAAAATTTCAGCACGCTGTAACCGTTTGGAACAATACCCCATCTTGCATTAGTAAAACCTATAGTTAATACTTCATGATTTTTATCATCATGAGTGAGCTTTACAGTGATTTCTGTATCATATGCCCAATCCCAATAATCATTATAAGATACAGCTTTTACAGATAAAGTTACATTATTTCCTTCTGTCAAATCTTTTGTATCTCCTGTATTGGAAGTTATTTTGATACTATCTCCATCTCTCGTCATATTAAATAAATAATTGTTTGGACTATCATCTTTATGATTGTCACCCGCCCGAACATACCAGTTCTTTTCCGAATCGTACAGAGAATAAGTAAATTTTCCTTCAAATTGCAGCGGTAAATCAAGTGTATCCGTGATTGTATAGTTTGAAATTTCGGAAGTCGAGTTGTTAAAAGAAGTTACCGTCCAGTCGGCTCCCTTACCGGCTTGTATCATTGGATTTCCAACAGTTTTCTTAATGCCGGGGGAAATTTTTTCTCTTGTGACCGTAACATCAGAGGCAAACCACTCCGGGTCTTTATCATCGCCTACCAATTCATCAGGGAAACCAAACTCATTCGCCTCTTTATTCGTCCAGAGTTCACGACCACCGTCATTATTCGGGGAAGTATGGCGAATATCCTTTACTTTCACAGGCGTATCCGTATCAAGCTTAGCGTCCACGCCTGTCTTAAACGGGTCATAGTACTGCATAGCCACGGTGTTGACTGCTTCTGTAATCTCATTATTGCCCGTATAGACCGTATAGCCAAATTCGAGATACTGACCGGGCTTAAGATAATATCCATTAGAATCCTTTTGAAGTTCTTTATTGTCCTCACCCTCAGTAGCATTTTCAAACTCAAATTTTAATATCTGACAATTGTTGTCAGTCATGTGCATTTCAGTGTCACCAGCGTAGGAATATTTTACACAAGTTTTTACAAAATTGCTGTCCGAATCGCTGAAATCATCTTCACCGGGCTTTGCCAAAATTGTCCCCTTACCTCCGTTTTGTGTAGGTACACTACTGAAAGTATTAGCAGTATTAGCATTACCTACATCATGCCATGAACCTCCGTTTCCGTCACGAGTTCGCAATGCCATATAGGTAAATCCGGGCGGGAGAATATCATAAATCGGTGCGAGATACAGATTTGTATTTCCCGAATTTCGCAGTACAACATAGTAAGTTACCGTGTTTTTCAGATTGCCCTTTTCGGGAGTGTTTGAATAGTGGAATCTGTCCTGACCTTTGATGTACTGTCCCGATAGATCAGGATTACCATCACGGTAATAATTGACATAAGAACCCGTTTCATAAACGCCCTTTTGGAGCAGTACAACAGGAGCGCCTGAGAGATTATGTGATACCTGTGCAGGCATTTCACAGAAATAAAATGTATTGATTAAAACCTCACTGCTCTTTTCGCTCAGGAATTGACTCCATTGTTCGCCCTCCGCAAATGTGAGTGTCACATACATATATACTGTCGCTTGTGGCGGTAGTGTTATTGTGAAATTATCAGCCCATTTAATATATTGCTGGTCGGTGTTGTCAGATGTTATAACCGTTGAGGGAGACTTATTCGTAATCTCCCATTCAGCTCCGTCACTTTCGGCATTGTCAGTAAGTTCATTATCACCATAAAAGAATTTTCCATATGTCTCATGATTGAAACCACTTCCTTCATTTTTGCCATATCCCGCTTTTCCCTTGCTGTAGGTAATTTTACCGATATTTGTTCCCTTTTCCCAGTCAAACGCAGTTCCTGTCAGCGGGAGCATATCAAAAATATCCTTGCCTGTTATTTCAAGTGTATCTGCTATAGATTCAATGTTTTCTAAATTTTCTACGTCAGTTCCTGCTTTGTATTTGACAGAACCTATATTTGTCAGTTCCAGTCTGTAGGTGACTTTATTTTTATTTGATTCGAGCGAGGAAGATTTTGCCAGTTCTTCCTCATCAGGATTGCTTTTGCGGTCACCAACAAGAATTTTTTTATCAAATTCAACAGCTAAACCTGCTCCGCCGATTGTGTCGTGTATTCTGTGTCCGGGACGGTCATTCAGCCACGCCTCATTACTGAATTTGTAATCTAACTTGGTCTCCTCATCACCTGCAAATTTCTGACTGAGTATAGCTTTGTACGGCACACTCAAAGTAAAATCTCTGCCGGGGGTGTCTTCAATATAATATTTAATCAGCGTATCGAGACCGCCTTTTACATCTGTCACTACAATAGAATCGGCATAGAAATATTGGCTTGTGTAAACGCCCTCATAAGTGCCTGCTTTATTCAGAATGTAATATTCAGTTCCGTCAATAATGGTCTTTGTCGCTAAGCTTTTCCATGTAGGATTTTCATTCCATTTAGTTTCGACAATAACCGCCTGCATTCCCGTCATGTGGTCGACTACCGGCAGAACCTCATAATTGTCCGTACCGTAATGAATGGCTTTCACATAGTAGTCAATGATATCCCCGTCGGACGGACTGAAATTTTTCTCGTAATCTTTGTCATCGGATTTAATTTCCTTGTCACCAACAAAAGCAGTTTTTCTGATTTCAAGGTCTTGCTGTGCCTGTGCCTTAGAATTTTCGGTATTGGCAAACAAATTTTCGTCTCCGCTCATTGCTACGGAATTAAAGAGGTTAAGAGTAATACCTTCCGTCCAATTATAGAAATATTCATGGTCTTTTTCGGGCAGATACATCAGAGAATCTTTAATCGTGGTATCAAGCGTAAACTCCAGCTTTTCGCCGCCTTTTAGCATATAGTCCGAATAATTCCATTCAAGCTGATAGCTGTCCGACGCTGTGACAATATAGCCTATTTCGCTAAGTGCGTCGGCAATGTTTTTATATGGCTGTCCCTCACCAATAGTTAATGTGCTTGGAGTTGCATCTGTGCAGGTAAGTGTGATATTGTCGTTCACTTTTTTGAGTGTGATTGTCACATTATCATGTGCAACACTTAAATCATCTTCTGCCAGACCCGCATATTGTGGATTGTCGGCAGCGGTGTCTTGTTCGGAAATTTCTGTACCAGTCTTAGCAACTGTATTAGCATCTTTTGAAGTCAGTTTTTTTGCCAAAACCGCATTGTTTATAGTAATTGTCAATCTGTCGCCTTTTTTATCTTCACTTTCAACATCATCAAAGAGAGCCTGCATATTTTCGGGTTTGATATAGTGGGCTTTGTAACCGTCTGCATTTAGGTTATCGACAATTGTAGTCATACCATTGTAATCAAATGCGGACGGATTTTCAACAGTGATTTTATACTGCACATCTTCGCCCATGCGGGTTATATCGTTCAGACGTTCTTTTTTGATTTTTATTTTACCCGCAGGTGCGTTGAAACTTCCTGTTGAGGCTTCATTATCATCTTTCTGCACATCTGAAAAAGTAAAATATTCATCGGTGTGGACTTTATTTGTTATATTTCCTATAGTAGCCCCGGCAGTAATACTATCAGCAACAATGACTTCCGAACCGAAAGTGATATATCCATTGTCCACGGCGGGAATTTCTGCTTCTGTGCTTGGGTTTATAACTCTCCAGTGGAGCAGGTAATTATCACCATCGCCTTTTTCAACGGACATACTGACAAGATTTGCAAAATTGGTGAGCGTGAACAGTTCATAGTCTTTGTCATCAATATTGACATACAGCGTACCGCTGTCGCCCTTTTTGATAAAGCGTGTATTTTCGATGTTTTTGCCGATTTTTTCACGCCATTTTAACGTATCGGGCAGAGTAATTTCATCTGTGTAATCTACATAGCGGACAATGTCATTTCCAAGATTCACGTCTTCTTCTCTTGGGTTTTCGTCCGTGAAAACGATTTGCCATTTAAGATTGCTGACGGTCGTACTGCCGTCCGATGCTTTGATAAAATTCACATCGTCATTGCTGACCCAGTTTTTCTCCAGCTTGAAAGTATCGGGCTGTGTTGTCCATTCAAGTTCAAAATACTTATCTGAAACTATTGCAGTATTTTTTATAATTTCATCTAAAGTCTGACCGGGATAAATGACTGCATTTTTATTTTCATCTTTAAAATAATTATTAAAATCTTCATCAGTATTAAATTCTACTGCCCATACCTGCATTTTACTGCCAGGTGAGGTAAAATTCGGATAGCTAAGATTCAGAGCGTCTGTACCTGTTTCTGAACCATCATAAATAATATCATAGTAATAAATTCCGTCTATATTTGTTTTTTCAGGAGTTTTGCCATTGCTGTTTAATTTAATTTCAGCATCTTTGTCCGCTTTGATATAAATTCTTACCGGGCGACCGCCAACATAGGAAAATCCCACATTAGCAACTTGACCTGTCCAGAATTTGCCTTTGCGTTCTTCATCTTCTTTAATTTCATCATCAGCATTTTGGACATTATAGTTCAAAGACATAGTGCCATTTCTATCAATTTTGATTTGCTGGTCATGAGATTGTTTTTCGGCTGTTCCTGTAGGCGGGAAAACCTCCTCTTTTGAATCATCTGAAATATCTACACCGATTGCCGTTTTATAAAAGACATTATCTTTTATAGTTTCTTCAGTGATACCTGTGAACAGCCCTTTAACATCTTCAATATTACTTTTGTCATTGATTGATGCAAGAAGTGTCGCATTTGCAAAGGCGTAATCTTCAAGAGTTGTGATTTGTCCGATATTCTCAAATGTTAAACTTGTTACATTTGCATTCTTGAAAGCATCTCTCGCTACGCCTGTAACTTTATGACCGTTCACAGATTCGGGAATTGTCATTTCTCCTTTTGATTTGTTGGCATAGACAAGTTTTGCTCCGCCTTCCTCTATTTTGTAGAGATTTCCGTTCTCATCCGCAGTATAAGTGCCGCCTGCCTCAAACGGTGCATTCAAATCGCCGGTGCCTGTTATAGTGAACGTCGGTTCTCCCTCAAAATTAAGCCCCGAAATATGTTCCTGTGCCTGACGGAGAAAATCTACAGAAATTTTCTCTACATTTCCGCCTATTGTCAAATCAAAAACGCCTGCTCCGTCAAAAATACCGTTTCCCACTGTCGAGTTTTCCGCATCATATCTGACATTCACCAGTCCGACACAGCCACTGAAAGCATTATTTTGTATTTCTGTTACTGTTTTGGGGATTGTGATAGAAGTCAAGGCAGAACAGCCATCAAAGGCGTATTGTTTAATTGTTTGAAGATTCGTTAAAGCTTCCAGATTGATAGAACTTAAAGAAGTATCTTTCCAGAAAACATATTCCCCTATACTTGTAATTTTTTCGTTGTCCTTAAATTCCACAGCACCAAGCGAGTCCATCTCTGCCATTGCATACTTATCAATTCCACTTACATTTTCGGGAATTATTATTTCAGTGATTAAATCATCATTTTGAAACCAATAGTTACCAATTGACGTTAATTTTTTAAGATTTGTAAGGTCAAGCAATTCAACAGATGTGCCTGAAACAATATGTCCGATATCGTCAACTCCATTATTTTCTGCAAAAGTAATAGACTTCAGAGACGTTGCCCCGTTGAACAGATTGTTTAAACTTCCAGTTGCACTTGACGGAATTGTAACTTCTTCCAAAGCCGTACAGTTGTGAAATACTGTCGCCCAGTCCTCACCCGTTCTTTTCTCAAATTTTATAATTCCTGTACAGTTTTCAAGATTGATATTTTTCAGTGCTGTACAGTCTGCAAATGCTTCAGCCTTGAAAGTGACTTCATTATTGTTGTCTCCCGAAAAGCCTATGCTCGTCAGGTCTTTACACCCATAAAAAGCTTTATCGCCTACTTCTGTTAATACAGTAGACATTTTGATTTCTGTCAGTCCCGTATTGCTGAACGCCTCAGCTCCGATTTTTTTCAGAGAATTGTGTACATAACCCTCAGAAGTAGGAGTGATTGCAACGAACTGAGTAAGATAAGTACAGTCTTTGAATGCAGCCTCGCCTATTTCATTGACAGCAAAACCTCCACTGACAGTATGCAGACTTTTCATACCCTCAAAGGCGTGGGCATCTATTGTAGTAACACTACCCGGCAATTCAATCTCATCAATATTATCCCTGTAGTCATCAAAATCCGATGCACTCATAATATTTGCCGGAATTTCAGTAGCTATAGTAGTGATGAGTTTCAACTTCCACTGTCCGTTAGGCTTTAACTCAATTTTATAATCCAGTTCCGAAGCTATGGACTTCAATGTAAATGTCCCTGATTCTTCACTGATTCCGGCGGTTTCCTCTCCGGCAGCGAACATTGTGGAATTTTCTATAAGCCCCGCATAATTTGTCATCACAGAACCTGTAAACATCACAGCTGAAATAATACCTGCTTTAATACGTCTGAACAGTTTACATGATTTCTGTTTTTCATGTATGCTCATGTTAACCCTTCCTTTCTTCAATGTTTAAAAGTAATGAGTATATTCTTACAAAATGAAATGATACTCTTGTAGAGTTTTCGCAAAATTCTGTCATTTGTGA
>CANQVA010000043.1 GCA_947627175.1 uncultured Ruminococcus sp. | reverse complement strand
TTGAATCCCAGTCAGGACGTGAAAACAACAGCTTTCTGAAATATTTTTCCTGTGCTTCGTAGCTGTTCTCCTGAGAAATATCATTCGTACTTACACGAATGTAGCAGGCTACTTTGATTTTTGAAAGAACCGGCAGCGGTGTATCCGGCATAATGATTTTCATTTATACATTCTTTCCTTTCTGAACTTCTCAACAGCAATGTTGAGTTGTTTTTGTGTTCTGAAGGCAGAAATACCATGTAGGGGCTTCATGAGAATACGGCGGCTTTGTTTGTATTCTGCACCTTTCAGTACGATGCCGTCCAGCCAGATACGCATAGCAAATTTTTCATTATCTTCATTGATTTTCTTGGCAAAAATACGCTTATGTGCAATAGCTGACTGATTCATCAAAGTAATGAGATCATGAAAAGCCCTCATATGCTCTTTATCTGTATTTTTAGGCGTGGCTGTAATAAAAATGCTGTCATTGGTGAATGAAACACCATGAAATTCTGCACTATTTTCGGAAATTACCTTGATAAAATTACCCAAAGAATAGGTACAGATGTCATCTTGTAATGCTTTAATTGCTGTATCAGATATATAAAAATGCGCACCGGTTGCCTTTCTGATCAGGCTTGCTCTTGTGTAAAAGAAATGTACAAGATTCCAAAGTGTTAAGCCCGTGTGGCCGGTAAACGGCAGTGTCAGCATAGGTTCAATGTTATCAGGGACTTCTAATACATCTTCCAACGTGTCATCCGGAACATTCATGATTTTTTCTGGTTCAGGCACTATTTTCTGTGTCACTTCTTCTGAAATTGTTTCATTTCTGTCATACATACGCTCGATTAAATTTTCCATTACAAGCGTTTGTAAAATCTCTTCAAAGACTTCATCAGGTGCAATTAGGATGCCATTTCTTGTGATGGTATAAGCTCCGATTTGATAACAAAAATCTTGACCTCTCATGAATTTTGCATGGATGCCTGAGAGCTGCTCCATTCGTTTCACAACATCTCTGCGATCCATTACTTTCAACTTGAATTCCTGCATGGTATCACCCCTCCTGCGGTTTATGTACGAGCGTGAAAGTAATTTTTTCACACCCTTTTCGCATTATCATATTAAATCATTCTGTCAAATAAGTCAAGCGGATTTCAGCTTAATTTTCAGCATATATCTGACAAATCTACAGACTGTAAATTGTGGATAATATGCTGATATTTACCCTGTTTTACGACTTTGCAAGTGTCCCTTTATAGACCACATCACCGATCTGAACCAAAACCGTGACCGTTTTATTTGTTTCAGTTTTCGGACTTGTTGAGGGTGCAGCAGTCTGTTTTGCAAATCCGTTCAGTCCTGCTTTTTTCACGCTTGTGGGATAATCCGCATAAGCTGTGTTAAGGTCAACATTGCCTGAAATTCCGGAAATTTTGCCCGTGCTGGAACTCTGCCACATTCCCACTGAACCGGAATAATTCAGTGTTGAACCATATTCCGCAAGCCAGAGTGCATAGCGTGTCCGAATGTCATTTTCGGTATAATCGCAGAATGGCGAACGGCTCATATACAGCCCTGCCCAATAGCCGGAATTTTCCAGTTCACCGCAGAAAGCACGAATCATAGCAGAACAATTTGCTTTTCCGGTAGAAAACGCTTTCTGTTCCTCCAAATCAAAATAAATTGGAAATTCAAACTGCTTTCCGTTGAGAATTTCAAGACAAACCTGTGCTTCCAGTTTTGCTTCTTCGACAGTCGTCGCATAGCTATACCAATATGCCCCGACGGGAATGCCGGCTGTTTTTGCATTTTTGTAATTTTCCTCTAATTTTCCGTCTTTTTGCGATGCAACTTTTCCATATCCTGCACGCAAAATTGCAAACTGAATGCCTGCCATATAGCAAAATTATGATGTGTGTGCAAATTTTCAGCAATCAGATTTTCAACATCTGTCGTTTTTACATATTCGGATAAATCAGGTGAATTTCCGTCAATGCCATTTTTGCCGGATTCGCCTTTCAGACTTTCCAGCCACGCTTGTTCTGTGCCGTCAAAACCAAGCACTCGATTATAAGTTTCATCATCTTGCGTAAATTGCACAACTTTGTGAAAATTTTTCCAGTCACCTTCAAAAATAAATTTCAGCGTAACAAAAGAAATCTGGTCGGAGGCGATAACCTCACGCTCCAGAATTTCAATTTTCTGCTGTCTGACGAGAAATTTAAGCATTTTCTTTCACCTCTTCCCACGTTCGATTTTCCGCATTCCACTGCATAAATCCGTCATAACATTGAATTTTTGTCAGCGGTGTTTCCGATTGTCCCTGATGCCCGTCCCAATTTGCCCTTTTCGTAACTTTATCCCACGCTTTCAGACCGCCTTCATAGGTAATTTCCCGCAAATTACTGCAATAATTGAAACAGTGTGAAGAAATTTCCGTGCAGGTGCTTGCAATGGTAAATTCTTTCAAGGCGAAACACTTCACAAACATAAAACCGCCGATGATTTTCCCTTCATACCGTACTTTTTTAAGGTTTAAGCAACTTTCAAAAGCGTAATCTCCGACGGTTTCAATCGATTTTGGAATGGTCAATTCCGTCAACCTTGTGCCGGCAAATGCAGCTTTTTCAATTTCCGTGATGCCGTCCGGAAGAATAAGCGTTTTCAAGCCTTGAGCCGTCTGTGGTGTAGTGCTGCTGTCCAGATGCGGCATAAATGAACAATGCCCAATTTTTGCCAGTGTATTGGGAAAAGAAACCGTTTCCAGATTGTCACAAAATTCAAAAAGAAAGTCGCCGGCAGAAGTGATTCCGTCAGAAAATACTACAGATTTAATCTTTTCATGATTAAGAAAAGGCGACAAAAATGTATTTGCCGTAAAGCCTGATGCCTGATAATCATAAGTTTCATCAGTGCCACGGAGCAGCAATTTTCCGTTGGAATACAGCACATAATAAATATTTTCGCCGCATTGCCCTGCCTCAACAACATCGCTTGTCAAATCGTCCACTTTGATTTGTAATTCGTCTATTTTATTCGTAAGCCCTGCAATAATTTTATTGTATTTTGACATTTCTGCAATCAATTGTGCAATTTGTGCCTGCATTTCGGTCACTTTGCATTTACCCAAAATGCACTTACAATAACCACAGACATTTGCATCTTCCCGATAGTCAAACCAGTCAAAATCGCTCAGAGAAGTCGCTCCGACATTCAGACGAATTGCATAAAGTGTCAGTTTTTTGCGGTTTTCATTCACCGCAATTGCCGGAACAGTAGGATTTTCCGCAGGTGTACCAGCGAGAATTTCAATTTTCACGCTGCGGACATTTTCGGAAGTGTCGCAAACGATGCCGATTGTGACGTACCTCGGCAAAGATTCATCCTGATATGCTGATAAATCAATGCTGTATTTCGCATCGTTGATGAAATAATGCCCGTCTATCCACGCTTTTCCCGTTCCGAGAATGACTTTCAGCCCCGTTTCGGGAGCCGTTAAATTGAATTGTTCGCCAAAATTATCCTGAATCCCGTTGCAAATTAAGCTGCCCAGATAATCGCAGAAATTTTCTGCTGTGTACGTCCTGTCAAGCCCTTTTGCATTAAAAAATCCGCAGGAAAACGCCATTTTTACCCCTCCTTGAAAGTCGGTGTAAGACTTCTGCCATTCCGGTCAAAACTCTCCACCATGCCAATAAGCTGAATTTTCGGCTGTATTAAGCCAAAACGTGTGTGCTGTACGGTAACGTAATCACCGACAGCGTAATCTTTTTGATACTGATATTGCGTAGAGTTGGCGGCAATTGTTGATTCTGATGCTGTTTTCGGCAAAATAATTTTTTCAGAACCACGATTTTTCAGCAGTTCAATATATTCTTCTTCTGGAATTTGCCGTGTTTCGCCGTCAAGCTGTTCCTCTTCCGAAATATCGTCCGCATCAACATAAATTTCATAACGCTCCAGATATGTAGGTTCATCGCCTTGAAAATAAGTCGTCCGCTTACGTTCCTCACCTTTGCCTTGCCCCAATATATAGGCAAAATTCTTCTGTACGGAAACATCAGATGCATATTGAAAAGTCAGCAAATTTGTGTATGAATCTGAAAAAATAATATGCGGATTTTCGTCCTGCTGAATGCTTCTGTCCACGCCCTCCAAAAGGTCAAACAGCATCTGATAATGTTCATTTTCGAGTTTGGCAAGGCGGATATTTGCCGTTCCGCCGATAGTTTCGCAAATGGTAAAAATCCACTCCATTAAATTTTTATAGCTAATTTGAAGTTTAGTTTTTTGTTCCCAACATTCGCCCTGAATAATTCCAAAAGATAATGCAGGAATTGTCCGATTTTCCGCTGAAATTGCATTATTTTGCACTGCCGTCTGTACAATTTCCGCATAACTTTTTTCAGAAGTAAAATTTAATGTTGGATAAATAATTCTGCGTTCCAACAGGCACATCAGAAATCTTCCGGAAACCGTTAAATAATCGCCGTTTTCCGCATCAGTTTCAATTTTAATGGATTCAATCAAGCCGAAATGTTCAGAATCATCATCTCTGCCAATAATTCTGCCAGTCCTGAAAATCCCGATATTCTGCGAATTTGCGGCAATGTACACTTCAAATTTTCCGCATTGATAATATTCAATATCCCACAGAAAACTTGAAAAACTATCGCAAACTGCCTCCCTTGAAATGACCAAATTTTCGCCGTCCGCCGTCATACTGTAAACTTCAATCTGCATTTCACACCCCCAGATAAGCATTGCGGTGAATGATTTTCACGTTCAAATTTTTCACACCGTCCGCTGCACGGAGTGTAAAACAATTTTGACCCTCACGGAGCGTCAGCCAAGTTGAACCGGAAACAAGGCGATTGATGATATTTGTCACCACGCCGCCACGGTTTAATGTCACAGTTTTGTTGCCCGTTCGTGTGGTGATTGTAATAATGTCACCATTCAGAATTTCGCCTGAAATCTGCAAATATTCATCAGTATCCGTATTGTAAATAATTGGATTAACTGCCGCTATTTCTGTTTCGGAATTGCCCTCAATAATGATAGTAAAACCGATTTCGTCGCCGTCATTGGTGATGTTCAGAACGTTCTGCGTGTTGTAAACGCCTAACGGAAAAGGCTTGTCATTTTCCGGAAAAGGGAAGTGAAAAGCACCGATAATCTGCGAATATTCGGCAATCTGCACGCTTGTGGAATACCAGTAAATATCAGGACAAATCACAGAAATTTGTCCTGTAATCGTCTGTTCAAAATTGCTGATTTCGCACGTTTCCACGTAGCCTTCTGCATACACATCACGCAAAGGAGATTGATAATTGATTTTTATATATCGGCTTGGTTTGGCAACTTTATATAATTTTTGTCTACGTTTTTCAATGCTCATTCCTCGCATAGAAAACGAAATCACAACATTTCTTTTTTCGATGAAAGCATTGTTCAGATAACTGCCGTCCATACCCGCATAGCTGGAAGTGCTGATTGTTCCGGCGGGCGGATTCAGTCCTTCAATTGACGAAAAAATAAATTGATTTGCCGTTTTTGACAAATCAATTTTATCACCATTTTCGTTTTCCAAAATCAATGAGTAAAACAATTTTTCACACCTACACTTTCAGCGCATTTCTCGTCTGACGGTAAATTTCCAGTCTTGACAGCGATTTCGGGGAAGTATTCGTCTGGTTGATTGTTCGTGAATTGTCAGTATTGTAATAATTATTTGTCGTTCCGGCAGAAGATTTTACTCCTGAAATCAAAGAATTACTGTCAAATGAAAATGCCATATTTTCGCTATTCATAGCTGTTTTCATTGTTTTGGCAACACCGCTGACAGCTTTTTGTACAACAGTTTTATTTCTGTTAATGCCGTCCGCCAAGCCATGCATAAAGTCCGGCATCCAGCTTTCAAAATCTGCTAAAGGTCCTTTATCCGGTACGGAAAAATGCAGATATTCGCTGATTGCTCCCGCAATATCAGCAGCGGCATTCACAACGTCCCAATACATCCAGTTGATTCCGTTGACAAGATTCTGCATCATGTCACGACCCCAATCCCACGAGGAATTAACTTTTTCAATGATTCTGTTCTGCACTTCAGTCATTGCGTTGCTGACAAGATTATTCGCCGACCAATACAAATAGTCAATTCCGTTCACAAAATTCTGCATCAAATCATGTCCCCAATTCCACGAGGAATTGACTTTTTCTATGATTCTGTCCTGAATGCCGTTCATGGAATTACAAATTGTTTCATTCAGAGAATTTACTCTTTCGGAGATGCCATTTTTTAAGGACTCCCAAATTTCAAAAACTGAATTTTTAATGGAAGTATTACTATTTGTCACAAAATTTTGAATGGTATTCCATGCTGAAGAAGTGTTGTTTTGAATGGAATTTAACATTTCGGAAATGGTTGTTTTTACGGAGTTCCACGAGGTTTCTGTTGAGTTTTTCACCGAAATATAGGAATTTTCGACAGTATTTAAAATTGATTTGAATGCTGTTGTAATTGTGGATTGCAAATTTTTTAGTGCATTTTCAGAAGTATTCAAAAGGTTATTCAAAGAAGAATTGACCGTGGAAAAAATCGATTTCATCGTTTTTTCTGTCAACGTTCTGACATCATTCCAAACGCTGTCCACACAATTCTGCACATCGGATAAGGCAGAACCAACAATTTCAGAAATTCCGTCCCAACTTTCGGCAACAATATTTTTAATATTTTCAAGATTTGCTTTAATTGCCGTTCCCGCCTGATTCCACGCATCGGCAACGGTGGTGAAAATCGTTTCCGCAAATCCCTGAATACTTTCCGAAACAACGGTCATTGCCTGTGCGAGTGCCTCACGGATTCGCTCCACAACAGAAAACGTAAACTGACTTAAAGTCTCCTCCACAATACCCTGATTATTGACAATTCCGTCCGCCAATCCCTGCATAAAGTCCGGCATCCAGCTCTCGAAGTCCGTCAGCGGTCCTTCATCAGGCACGGAAAAATGCAGAAAACTGCGAATTTTATCGGCAACACCAGTGACTGCATCTGCCACGGATTGAATGTGACTTTTGATACCATTCACAATTCCGCTGATGATGTCCGCACCCCAATTCCACGCCTCACTTGCGAGATTTTTGACGAAATTGACAGCGTTGTTGAACCCGTTGACAATGGTGTCTTTGATGTTCGTAATTGTGCTTGAAATCGCCGTTTTTACGCTGTTCCAAATATTCGTGATTGTTGTTTTGATAGTGTTTAGAACGTTACTGATTGTGGTTTTGATATTGCTCCAAATCGTGGAAATTGTCGTAAAAATTGCATTTAATACGCTTGAAATGGTGGTAGAAATCGTGTTCCAGACTGTGGAAATTACTGTCCAGATTGCATTCAGTACACCGGAAATGTATCCTGAAATTGTATTCCAGATATTCTGAATAAAAGTCCAAACTGTGATTAAAATCTCCGAAATATAGCCATATACAGCATTCCACACGGTCATAATCACATTATAAATTGTGTCCAATACCGTAGAAATTGCAGTAGAAATAGCGTTCCAGATTGTTTCAAAAAAAGTTTTGATTCCCTCTAAAATTGGCGTAATAAAGCCAACAATGGAATTCCAGACGGTGGAAATTTTTTCAGAAATCCAGTCATGCACATTGCTGATGATAATTTGAATCGCTTGAAAAATTGTTTCAAATAAATATTTAAACGCCTCCAAAAGCGGCGAAATAAATTCATAAATCGTATTCCAAACCGTGGAAATTACGTTGTAAATCGTGTTGAGAACAGTAGAAATCGCAGTGAAAATAGCATTCCATACAGTTTCTATTCCTGTTTTGATTAGGTTAATTTTCTCCGAAACAGCGGTAAAAATTGCCGTCCAAATGCCAACAAAAAAGTCTTTGATTCCATTCCAAACAGTAGTGAAAAAATTAGAAATTGTGGTAAAAATCGTGCTGAAAAAAGTGCTGATATTCGTCCAGATATTGACAAAAAAGTCCTTGATATTTGTCCAGACATCAACCCAGAAAGTTTTTACCGTTTCTAAATCCGTGCCGAAAATATTACACAAAATCGAAAATGCAGATTTCAGCGTGGAAACAATAGCGTTCCACAAGCCACTGAAAATTTCTTTGATTCCCGTCCATGCTTGCTCCCAATTTCCCGAAAACAAGCCAATAAATACGTCTACAATGCTGAGAATTACATCAAGTGCATTACCGAGAATCTCGCCAATCAAAGCAAAAGTTTCCTCAAAAATCGGTGCAAGATAATGACACAAGCCGTCCCATACAGATTTCAGCACTTTTGCAATGGACTCAAAATCGAAACCGAGAGCGTTAATTCTGTCCGTAATATTCTGGAAAAATTCTTGAAATTTCGCCACAATTCCGTTCCATATATTGATGATAGAATTGCGAAACTCCTCATTTGTATCCCATAAATGCTTGAAAGCAGCAACCAGCAATGCGATGACAGCGATAATTGCCACAACTGGTGCGGAAATGCCGGCAATCGCCGCTTTTACCGCTGCAAATCCGGCTTTTAATTTAGTGAGCATAGCCGGAACATTGGCGATGATTTGCATAAATTTTCCGATACCACTTGTGACTTTCCCGAAAATTATCAGAAGTGGACCAAGAGCCGCCGCTACAAGGGCAACTTTGACAATGGTTTCTTTTGTGGATTCAGGGAGGGCATTGAATTTGTCCACCAATTCCTGAAATTTTGTCACAATATTGCGGATTGTCGGCATGAGAATATCCCCGAAAGAAATGGCTAATTCTTGTAATTGTGACATTAGAATTGTCAATTGTCCTGAAAGATTGTCCTGCATGGTTTCCGCCATATTTTGTGCCGTGCCGTCACAACCATAAATCGCATCAGATAATTTATGGTAATCCGCTTCTGATGCGTTGATAATGGCAAGCATTCCGGATAAATTTTGTTTACCGAAAATAATGGCAGCATTTTTTAATTGCTCTGCCTGTGTCAATCCCTCTTCAGTCTGGCTTAATTCCGCAATAATATCCTCATATTCACGGGCATTTCCCTCCGAATCCACAAGGTCAACGTTGACCGCACAGAGATTTTCACGCAGAATCGCCATAATTTCACCGAGGGACTTCATATTTCCATATTCATCTACAAACACACTCTGCCCCGTGCCGACAGTTTCAATTGTGCCTTTTTGTGCTGTTGTGAGGTTGTTTTGTGCCTGTGTCAGGTTATTTTCCGCTTTCTGCACATTGAGTAACGCCTTCTGTGCCTGTGAGGAAGTTTCGCCGTACTTGTTTACGGTATCATTGTAGGAAATCTGTGCTTTTTGCAAATCAAGCGTTTTATTTGTGACTGCTGTCTGGGCTTTTTCGACTTTTTCGGGATCAATCTTATTGACTGTTTGCGTGGTCAGCAAGCCGAGATTTTCCATTGCTGCAGCCTGTTGTTTAGTTGGTTTGACTAAATTGACGAGAGCATTTTTCAGCGAATTTCCGGCTTGAGAGCCTTTAATTCCTGAATTTGCCATTAAGCCTAAAGCAATGGATAAATCCTCTGCACTTGCTCCCATCGAACCCGCAACAGGCGCACAATATTTGAACGATTCGCCCATCAGCGATACATTTGTGTTTGCATTGGAACTTGCGGCTGCCAGAATATCGGCAAAATGACCAGATTCTTCAGCGGACATTCCAAGAGCCGTCAGGGCATCGGTCACAATGTCAGAAGTTGTGGCGAGTTCTTCTCCTGATGCCGCCGCAAGATTCATAATGCCTTCAACACCGTCAAGCATATCGTTCGTTTTCCAGCCCGCCATTGCCATGTAATTCATTGCTTCGGCGGCTTCAGCAGCGGAAAATTTCGTCTGACTGCCCATTTCACGGGCTTTTGTACGAAGAGCTTCAAAATCTTCTCCAGTTGCACCGGATACAGCCGAAACTTTGCTCATGGCGGCATCAAAATTGGCAGTGGTTTTCACGGCAGCCGTGCCGAGAGCCGTCACGCCGGCAGTAATCGGTAGCATTTTTTCGCCAACACCTGAAATTTTGTCACCAACTTTTTCCAATGATGCACCTGCCTCGCTAATTTTTACAAGTGCCGTTCTGGAATTTTCCGCCTCTGTCTGCAAACGCTGTAATTCCTGCTGTGTTTCGATGATTTCACGCTGTAGGGCATTGTATTGCTCCTGCGAAATATCACCATTGGCAAGTGCTGTATTTGCCTGTTCTGCGGCAGTTTTCAAGGTTTCCAGCTTGTCTTGTGTTGCGGAAACGGATTCTGCTAAAAGTTTATGTTTCTGCGATAAAAGTTCTGTATTCGTCGGGTCAAGTTTCAGTAATTTCTCTACATCTTTCAGTTGTGTTTGCGTAGTTTTAATTGTTTTGTTGACCCCTTCGAGTGCCTTTGAAAGTTTGGTGGTATCACCGCCGATTTCTACGGTAATGCCCTTGATTCTGTTCGCCATGAGTTCACCTGCCTTAAAAAAGGGTTGAATTTATTCTGAAAGTATGATATAATAAGATTAGGAGCAGTTCTGAAGCATACAAAAAACTCACCAAATGAAAGGAGAATGATTATGTCAGTTACCACTACAGAATTGAAAGAAAATCTTGAAAAGTATCTTCTTCTTTCCGAAACAGAAGATGTGCTGATTACACAAAACGGTATAGTCATTGCCAAACTGACGAACCCCAATCAGGACAGAGTGGATATTGCCAGATCTCTGTTTGGTGTTCTTCCGGCAGACATCACGTTGGAAGAGGCACGTTCGGAAAGGTTGGAAAAACTATGAAAGCTTTAATTGACACCTGTGTGATTGTGGATGCACTTCAAAACCGTGAACCCTTTGCAGAAACGGCACAACAAATTTTTCTATGTGCTGCAAATCGCAAATTTTCAGGTTATATCAGTGCAAAATCTGTAACAGATATTTACTATCTGATGCACCGCTGTACACATAGTGATACCGAAACAAGAAATTTATTGAACAGACTGCTGATGATTTTTGATATTCTGGATACAACCGGAGCAGACTGCCATCATGCACTTGTTTCCACAATTTCAGATTATGAGGATGCAGTAATGATTGCAACAGCAAAACGCTCTGAAATGAATTGTATTGTCACAAGAAATACAAAAGATTACAAAAAATCAGATTTTATCATTTATACTCCGGATATTTTTCTTCAAAAATTAGAGAAATCTGAACATTAAAACGCATCAAAATCGGATTGATTTGCCTGATAACTGTAATCTGCATCATCATTTTCCTGTTCTGTGAACATATCATTGATGATGCCAATGGTCAGCAAATCCAGCTCAGACAAGGAAAGTCCGAGCTGTTTGCATCGTAAAAGAAAAAGGGGCGTTGTCATTTCACGGTTAAGCTGTCGATGTTTTTTTAGCTTTTACCTGCGTTTCGACATTCATCCCCCAAAGTTCAATCAATTCCGGCAGAATTTCTTAAATTGAAAACGTGTTGAATTGCTCCAGCCACTCATCAGGGTCTGCGGGGACATTTTCCGGATCAGCGTGTTTTGCCATAATATAGGCAATATTCTCGAAAACTTCAAGGCTTTCAATGCCCAGTGCTGAATTTTCATGGTCATTTTCGCTGACATCTTTTTGCAGTTCTGAAAAATCCTTGTAAATATCTCGGCGGAATTTTAATCTGTACATTCTCGGCACGGCAGCACTCGCTTTGAATGGCACGTCCATTCCGTCAATGGAAATCGTCTTTGTCATCGCCATTTTCGTTCTCCTTATTCGGATTTAGCAGCAGCTTTTGCAGGCACAGAAGATTTCGCTGCTGTAGGAATGTAGACCGATTTGTACCAATTGTTGTAAACGGCATCTGTCGTAGATTCGCAAGTTTTGGATTTTACCAATCCGTCTGGCAAAGCTGAAGCCGTCAAAGAAAGCGTTTCCGTTTTGACTTCCGTGCTTTCTTCTTTAGTGGAACTTTCAGTTGCGGGACGGCTTGCGGAACAGCAATAAAGCACATGACGGATATGATTTTTATCCCCTGTAAATTCAAAAAGAAGAGCGAATTGTGCCGGTTCTGCGTCATTCCGTTCTACCAGAACGCCGTTCGTATCAAGAGTTTCACCGAGAATTGTCAAAGCAAAATCCGTTGTAATCAGGGCAACTTCAAGGTCACCCGTGTAGCCTGCGTTGTTATTGATGACATAATAAACGATGTCGTCGGCGTAAAAGTTTTCATTTTCGCCTTCTGCATCGATTGACAGTGAAACTGCACCGGGCAAGCGGACAGGTGTGGCGAAAGTCGGCACGCCGTCTTCAGACCACGCAATAATTTTCGCATAGTGAACTTTATTCAAGCCAAATTTTACTTTATTTTTCTGAGCCATTGCTCATACTTCCATTTCAAAAAGTACCTCATAGAGCCGTTCTGACTCTATCCAAAGTTCGGATTTCTGATAAAAAATTTCATGTTCCTGCAAAATTTCTTCTACCATTTTTTCGGTTTCGGGCGATTTCTTATCGGTGTACAATTCAATATCCAATTTTTTGAAACTGTGATAATTCACGTTATCCGCCGAAAAAGTATTTTCGCCGGGGGACAAAAAATGATAAAAGGCGGTGCAGGACTTTCGCCCTCCGCAAAGTGATGATAGGCGGAAGGCAGCCCGATTTCCTGCATCATTTCGTGAATTTCTTCATATGTCATGACAATTCCTTTCTGATCAGGGATTCCAGCAAATTTTCACCGTGTTCTTCAGCCGGAGAAATATGCGGTTTCCCCTCAACCCGACCGCCATTCCGTTTGGCGTGACCTTTTTCCAGTAAATGGGCAATCTGATAGCGGTCTTTGGAATGCACGACCATTTCAAGTTTGTGGCTATTTTCAGCCGTTTTCTTTGTTGTCCAGCTTTTTGCATATTTTCCTGTTCTTGTTGGGGCGTTTGCGGAAATTTCCTTTTTGACAGAAGCTGCTGTTTGACGGACAGCCTTTTTCATCGCAGAATCGGCAAGTTCAGCATATTCTGTCAAGCCTTTCATAATTTCGGAAGTCAAATCGTCAATTGAAGTCATCGTTTTCACCTGCTTCGTGAATTTCACAAGTAATCGTCATATATTCGTTGTGGGAGTAATCCAACTGCACGAAAAGAATATTGTAGATCTGAAAAGTTTACAGAGTGTAAAAATAAAAACATACCAAAAATTTAAATTTTAAAAATGAACAGATACATAATAATTAACTTGCCTAAGGTTACAATAGATTTTTGGTTGTAAAGTGATTGACTTTTTATGAAAAGCATGGTACACTATATTTTTACGATGTAAATTTTCCGGTTTACATTATATTTGGACGAATAAAAGATAAGAAAAACAGATCTGAATTTGTCAGGGAAATATTATGATAAGAAAAATCAAATCTACCGATTGTGAAGAAGTCAGGAAAATTTGTATTGAAGAACTGGGATATATGTGAAATAAGCCTGATCATGGCGAGGGTTAATGAATTGGATGAAAGCAGAGAAGCAGTAAAAGAGCTTCTGAACGAAGCGGAACAGTGGGCGAGAAATCATGTTATTAAACTATTAAAACTTAATTCAGGAATGGAAGAAACAGCAGCGCATAGGTTTTATTGGGCAATGGATTTTATTGATGAAAAAGATCAGAAAAAATTCATTAAGTGACTATAATTTTCATTTACCGAATTTTGCTGTATATGTATGAATTGAAAGAAGCACTCTGTCGGCTGAATCCCACACTTCTGTTAAATATAATTTAAGGAGAAAATATGAATAGAGTAACTAAAAAAATTCAAAAGTATATCAGAATTTTTTGTATTTCTTTTATGTGCCTTGTGTTAATATTCACAATGTTAAGATTAACCAAAAAAGTGATAAGAATAGGGAATACCTATAGTTTTAGTTTTTCCGATGACTTGTCAATCTGGGAAAATCACAATGTGAACGATGATACTATAGAGGAAATCGTTTATTTCGAGAATTTGCAGACGCTGTCTATTTATGATACAAACATCACAAATTTGGATTTTTTGATGAAATTGGATAAATTGGAATACCTGAGTGTTACTTGTTCCGCAGAATGTCCGGTTACCAATATACCGTCATTGAAATACAACAAAAATCTTGCGTATGTATTTCTTTTCAATGTTGAAATTGAAAATCTGGATATATTTGCAGAACTTGAAAATGTAGAAATGCTGACAATTCTTCCTGTCAATACAGCAGAAATTTATGATATTTCAGGAATAAAGAATCTGCACAAATTGCGTTATCTCGTCCTCGATGGCATAAAATGTCAGAATCCTTCGGCTATATTGGAAATGGCAGATTTAGAGTATTTAAGAATCAATCAGGGTGTTCTCACAAAAGAGAAGATAGAAACACTTGAAAACAAAGGGGTGAAAGTGGACATAACATAAGTCCCTGAATTTTCATTAGTCAGAATTCAAATGTATAATAGTATTCTCTCGATGTTAATTATAAACGAGTTTTATTGATGAAAAAGAGGCGAACTGGTACAAAAAAAGCCGTATTTATGTACTATCCGCAAAACAGAATCCTCGTTCGCTCTACGAAAAAAACAGCGGTGATCAGTTTGATTGTGATGACGATTACGACCCTATCAATTAACACTGAAAAAATACATCGGACAAACACACATGTCTTGTTCGGTGATTTTTTCTGCCATTTAATTAAAATTACTGTGAATTTTTGGCAAATGCACCCGCATCAGCAAGTTTTGTAAAACTGCCGTTACACAGGTACAAGTCACCGCCTTCTTCGGTCGGTATGCGGTTGAGTTCCTCAAGGTCTCTTATATCATTCGCCGACATCCAGCCGTTTTGGCGTGCAGTCGCATATCCTTGCATTCTGCTTGCATAATCACCACGGAGTAAACCCAAAAAGGAGAAAATCAAGCATTTTTTTAAAAAATACTTGACAAAAAAATTTTTTGTGCTATTATTAAATTGGTACAAAAAAATAAGTACCTACAACTTGAAAAGTTAAGATATGCGGTTTTACAATCGAATCGTATTGTATGTAAAATCTTAGGTGTAAAAAGTTGTTTTTCGCCCTGTATTATGGGGCGTGGATTGAAATTTTTATGACTCCAGGGTGTTCAAGAATACCGCTCGGACTTGCACCATTTGCGAAAAAAGTAGAGCCATATTCTTCACAAGCGAGGGAAATGCCGATTGCATTTTTTGCCATTGCAATGGGCGAATATCCCACCAGACCGTCAAACCCCAACCCCGGAATATGCAGAATTTCTTCTGCTTGCAGAATGATTTCGCCTTGTTCTATGAAATTTGGATTCTGCTCATCATATCGGCTGTATCTGTAAATCAGGCGATTATGTTCATCACGGTCAACTTTTAT
The DNA here is from genome assembly GCA_947627175.1 of uncultured Ruminococcus sp. Lineage (GTDB taxonomy): Bacteria > Bacillota > Clostridia > Oscillospirales > Ruminococcaceae > Ruminococcus. Next base: position 515 of record CANQVA010000043.1, on the reverse strand, counting down.
TTTGTCCGGCATCAGCGGATAAAGCCCCAAGACCTCGCCACGTCCATTACGGATAATTTGTGCAAAGGCATTTCCATAGATTAACAAATGTGACATAAGCGTTTCACGGAAGATAAAGCTTGTCATTTCGGGGTTTGGCTGGTCATGAAGTAAAAAATATAGCGGGTGCTGTGGCACTCGCTCTTTTCCTTTTTCCGTATATCGATAGACGTGCAACGGCAATTGTGCCAACGCCTCAGACAGGACACGTACACACGCAAACACAACTGTATGCTGCATCGCCGTGCGGTCATTAACTCTCTTTCCGCTGTCTGTTCGTCCGAAATAATAACTGTATGACGGTGAATAATAGCTGTTTTTAGGCTTGTCACGGCTCTTGAACAGTCCGCTGAAAATTCCCATAGTAATTACTTCCTTTCAAATACAGCCCCTCCATTTTGAATTGACCCCAAAAAGTTAGACAAACTTTTAAAAGAAAATTTATACAAAGCGACTAAGAAAAATCTTGGTCGCTT
>CANQVA010000042.1 GCA_947627175.1 uncultured Ruminococcus sp. | reverse complement strand
CCGGAAGAATTGCTTCATCACGCCCGAATGGAGTGGTCAGTGGAATCCATGCACTGGCTGCTTGATGTACATTTTGAGGAGGATTGGTGCAGAGTTAGTGATAAAAATGTTCAGCAAAATTTGAATATTTTCAGAAAACTTGCTATTAATCTGATAAAGCTCTATAAATCTGAAACTGGTTCTAAAAAGCCGATTTCCAATATTATGCTCGATTTTTTGCTCGATTTTCAGTCTTTATTACAGATCGTTTACAAAAATTGATTTCCGTGTAAAATTTCAAACATATGTTGACTTTTTCAAAAAAATGATATATAATAAATAATAGATAAGCTTTTTATATATTGATTTGAAATTTAATGGAGGCAGTTATGGCTTTTGACTTTAAGAAGAAATATAAAGAATATTATATGCCAAAAAACAAACCTGAAATTGTAACAATACCGCAGATGAATTACATTTCAGTCAAAGGTAAAGGCAATCCGAATGAAGTGGGTGGTACGTATCAGCAAGCGATAAGTATTTTATATGCTGTTGCATATACTCTGAAAATGAGTTATAAAACTGATTATAAAATAAATGGTTTTTTTGAATATGTAGTACCACCTCTTGAAGGTTTTTGGTGGCAGGATAATACTGTTGATTTTGATTTTACGAATAAGTCCGCATTTAATTGGATTTCTGTGATACGTTTGCCCGATTTTGTAACAGAAAAAGACTTTGAATGGGCAGTCGAAACAGCTACAAAAAAGAAAAAAATAGATTGTTCATCAGCTGAATTTATGGTAATTGATGAAGGACTATGTGTTCAAATAATGCACTTTGGGTCATTTGATGATGAACCTGCTACTGTCGCAATAATGGATGAATATTTATCTGAAAACGGGTATGTTAATGATATGACGACAACAAGATTTCACCACGAAATTTATATGTCAGATGCAAGAAAAGTTCCCCCTGAAAAATGGAAAACAGTTATCAGACACCCTATAAAAAAGATATAAGTATTTTGATTTATCTGAATAATCTGAAAATTCGGTATTAGGGAGATTTTCTTAATACCGAATTTTTTCGGAATCCCCCATTTCGCTTTAACATAGACTTTATTCTGCTTGTATTGCACACCATATTAAAAAATATGACAGTTTCTGTAATGAAACTGCCATTTAATTTTAAAGAAAATTATTAAATTTACTTTGCAAATTCAGACGTTTCAGCCTTGAAAACAGTTTCCCATTTTCCATTGATTTCTAACGGCTGTTCTGCTTTTTTTGAACCAAGAAATGACCTGATTTCAAGCTTATATTCTGTATCTTCCGTTGCATCGAAATTAACTGAAATATCTACACTATTTTTATTGACAGCCGCATAGTCAAACTGAATATCTTCAGTTGTTCCGTCTGAAAGATTTGTAATTTTACAGTCATAAGGTTTTATTTCGTCCAATGCTGAATATGGAACATTATTGGATTTCAGAAGATTCAAAGTAATATGCAGTATTCCATCAGAATAGTTTGATGCAACTTCAATTTCATCTGTTGCATTTTCATATGTCTGCCCTATGACAGTCCCTGTAATTGTGGATTTATCTCTGAAAAAACCTTTACCAACCGCTATATATGTGCCTGCACTTATACAGGCAACAACAGCAGGAATAATTACCACAACAGCCCATTTTGGAATTTTCTTGCCTTTTTTCGTTGATTCTGAATATTTGCTAATCATTTTATCATTCAGCCCCTTATTTGTTTTTGAAGAAAATTTTAATGATTCTTTGATAATTTCATCAATATCTATCATAACCTTTTTCCTCCATTTCTTTTTTTATAATTGCTCTTGCCCTGTTCAATCTGCTTTTTACTGTTCCTTTTGGAATTTTAAGATTACAGGAGATTTCATCTATACTCATATCAGCAAAATAAAACATATATACTACACTACGGAATTTATATGAAAGATTTGCAACAATCTGTCTCACAGCAGATTTTATGTCATTTCCGATAAAATCAGATTCTATATCCTGCTCTGATTTTATGCTGTCAATAATTTCTTTGTCATAAACAAGAATATTGTTTATTTTTTTCTTAGTTTCATTTTTATAAAGTCTTACAGCAATTCCTATTATATAATTTCTTACTGATTTATAGGAATTTTCATCTGTATCTTCACAATTGATTTTTTGAATCATTGAAAAAGCCTTCAATATTGCATATTGGTATAAATCTTCAGCAGAATCTATACTTCCTGTTAAATGACAACAAAATCCAAATATTGAATCACTATATTTCTCAAGTAATATTTCAAATTGTTTAACAGTCACTACTTTCCCCTGCCCTTCTATATACATATTGTCTTAAAATCAAAAAAAGTTCCATAAAAAAACTGTTTATTTAAAAATTACTGTCCACTTGAATGAAACTGAATCGCAGGAAATTTATCGGCTTGTGAGTACGATTATGAACAACGTCAATCATATTTGGCAACAGCTGAACTTTTCCCAATCAAAGCTGCTGAGGCTAAAGCGTTAGCCTACATTGGCAACCCTGAAAAAACCGACAACGGCAAGCTGATTTTTATATCAGGTTCTTGAATTTTTTTAATTTCACAGATCAGCAATAGTTATAGCTTGAATCTATAACAAGTTATAGGAAAAATATATTTGACTTTTCCTATATGTATGGTATAATATAAATAACAGTATTGTCCGGGAGGTGTAATATGAAAATTTCAACAAAAGGTGAAAATGCGGTCAAGATGCTGCTTGATTTAGCAAATCATAATGACGGTATACCTGTAAGATTAAAGGATATTGCCGCCCGTCAGAATGTTTCGGTAAAGTATCTTGAACAAATTACAATACTTCTGCAAAGAGCATCACTGCTTCAAAGTGTGAAAGGAAATCAAGGCGGTTATCTCTTGAAATATCCTCCCGAGCGATACACTATGTTTCGGATTTTAACTGCAACAGAGGGCAGTCTTTCTCCAGTAGAATGTTTAGAAAATTGTGCAAATCCGTGTGAAAATCAAACACAATGTGTGATAAATCGAATGTGGAAAAAGCTTGATACAGCAATACGTGATACATTGGAGAGTATCACTCTTGCAGATTTAATGGACTGGGAAGAAGAAATAGTTATTGCCGGCAACTATTGTATTTAAGGAAAAATTTTTATAAACAGAGGTGTAATTATATGACAGAAATAATATGGCTCGGCAGAGGCGGACAAGGTGCATTTACAGCGGCAAAACTTTTTGGAGCGGCTTATGCCCTAAAAGGAGATAATTTTTATTCGCTTGCGTTTCCGTCATTCGGCCCTGAACGCCGTGGTGCACCTGTCAGAGTTTTTACAAAACTTGATATAAAGCCGATTGCAGATAGAAGTGAAACTGAAAAAGCTGATTATATTGTAATTCTTGACGATACGCTTTACAATGATTCACTGAAAAATCTGCTTAAATCCGATGGAAAAATAGTCGCAAATTCAAAGCATGAAATAGCCGGTAATGCTTATATTTTTGACGGAAATTCAATTTCGGAAAAATTTAATTTACCGACAGTCAACACAGTAATGCTCGGAGTAATTTCGGCATTATCAGAAATTGTTACTGCTGATGATTTACACAAAGCGATTGAACTATATATGCCTGAAAAAATACAAACAAAAAATAAACAAGCTGTAGACAATGCGTTGAAAGAGGTGTGCGAATGAAACCTTATCTCAGGGAAAAGAAAAATTTCGGATTTAGTGACATTCCCGAAAGTACGTCATTTGAAGCAGGCTATCTTGTATCAGTCAACAGTGGCTGGCGGAGTATCAGACCTGTTGTGAATATGGAAAAATGTGTCGGCTGTATGCAATGTTATTTATACTGTCCTGATGGTGTGATTTCTGTTGAAAATAAAAAAGCTGTAATTGATTATAATTTCTGTAAGGGTTGTGGAATTTGTCATAAAATCTGCAAATTGAATGCAATTGAAATGGAGGCGGAACGATAGTGGCGAAAAAATTCTTATCAGGTGATGAAGCATTTGCAGAGGGCGTAAGACTTGCAAGACCGCAAGTAATATCAGCTTATCCCATTACACCACAGACAATTGTTGTTGAACGTCTTTCGGAAATGGTCGAAAATGGCAGTCTGAAGTCCGAATTTATACACGTTGAATCGGAACATTCGGCTTTATCTTGTGCAATTGGTGCGAGTGCTGTCGGTGCAAGAGCGTTTACAGCGACTTCATCGCAGGGACTTCTCTACATGGCGGAATGTTTACCGTATGCGTCGGGCGGACGTTTCCCGATTGTGATGATGAATGCCAACCGTTCTACTGCATTACCGTGGAATATTTACGGCGACCAGCGTGACAGCATTTCACAGCTTGACAGCGGTTGGATACAGGCATATGCCGAAAATGCACAGGAAGGGCTTGATTTTGCGTTGATGAGTTACTATATTGCAGAACACAAAGACGTTTCAACGCCGTTTATGGTTAATCTTGACGGATTTGTTCTGACGCATACATATGAAACAGTAGATATTCCCATACAGGAACTCGCTGATAAATTTCTTCCGCCATATGAAACAGATAATAAACTTGACTTAGAAAATCCCAAAAATATGGCATTTTCAGCAGGTCCGGAACATAATTATATTTTCAAATATAAAGAACATAAGGCTTTATTGAATGCGAAAAAAATAATTAAAGACGCTGAAAAACGTTTTGCGGATATATTCGGCAGAAAATATACGGGATTGCTTGAAACTTACCGTACAGAAGATGCTGATTACATACTGATAACGCTTGGAAGTATTGCGGGACTTTGCCGTGAAATAGCCGATAAATTGAGGGCAAAAGGCAAAAAAACAGGCGTTGTAAGGTTGCGTTATTTAAGACCGTTTCCGACGGAAGAAATTGTTACGGCTGTTAAAAATGCAAAAGCTGTTGGTGTTCTTGAAAAAGATATTTCTTTCGGCAGTGAGGGAACTGTTTTTACAAATGTCAATTCTGCACTGTTTCAAGGTGGAATTGTCATTCCGTCGTACAATTTTATCGGCGGACTTGGCGGTAAAAATATTTCGCATGAAGATATTGAAAATATATTTTATTTGATTGAAAACGGTGCGGAGCGTGTTAATTTTGTCGGAATTGAAGGCGGTGATTGAAGATGACAGCAAAAGATTTATCAAAAGATGAATTTTTTTATGGACACAAGGCTTGTGCAGGCTGTGGAGGAAGTCTTGCCGTAAGAAATGCCCTCAAAGTGATTGGAAAAAATGCGTTTGCAGTTTTGCCGGCAGGTTGTATGTCGGCAGTCGGATTCAATTTTCCTCAACTCTGTTTTGCGAATAATGCAATAATTTCCACATTTGCCGGAACAGCTTCAATGCTCACGGGAATAGAGGCAGGACTTCGTGCAAAAGGCATTACTGATTTTACGTCAGTAGGATTTGCAGGCGACGGAGGTACAGCAGACATCGGTATACAGGCACTTTCGGGAACTATTGACCGTAACGACAATATCCTTTATATTTGCTATGATAATGAAGCATACATGAATACGGGTATACAGAAAAGCGGTCTTACACCGTTTGGAGCAAAGACAACAACTACTCCGGCAGGGAAAAATATTCACGGAAATATTCGCCCGAAAAAGAATATGTTTGAAATTGTATCTGCACACAATATAGCTTATTCAGCAACCGCAAGTATAGGATATATGGAAGATTTCATGAACAAAGTCAAAAAGGCTTGCGGAATCAGCGGAACAAAATATATTCACGTCATCGCACCTTGTCCGACCGGTTGGGGTATTCCTGTAAGCGATACGGTTGAAATTTCCCGTGAAATTGTCGACTGCGGATTATGGTATCTTGCTGAGTACGAAAACGGTGAATTTACGTTGAATCATGACCCGAAAGAATTTACAGACATTGCGGAATACCTGAAAAAACAGAGCCGTTTCAGACATCTTACAGATGAGGATATTCAGATAATTATTAAGTCCCGTGATGCAAAATGGGAAAAAATCCGCAGAGATTGGAGGAGATAATATGCCTGAATTATCAAACAGAACAGAAAATTTCACAGACTCCGTTATCCGTAGAATGACACGAATTTCCAACAAATACAAAGCAGTAAATTTGTCACAGGGATTTCCTGATTTTGAACCGCCTAAAGAAATTCTGCAAAGGCTTGCGGAAGTGGCGAGTGAAGATTTCCACCAATATTCTATTACATGGGGTGCTCAGAATTTCCGTGAAGCACTTGCAAAAAAACAAGAACATTTTACGGGCATGAAAATTGACCCAAACAGCGAAATTGTCGTGACTTGCGGAAGTACAGAAGCTATGATGTCGGCGATGATGAGTGTCACAAATCCTGGCGACAAAGTTATTGTATTTTCGCCTTTTTATGAAAATTACGGTGCAGATACGATACTTTCGGGAGCAGAGCCTATATATGTACCGCTGAATCCGCCTGAATTTAATTTTGATGCAGATGTTTTAGAAAATGCATTCAGGCAAAAGCCGAAAGCGTTGATTTTGTGCAATCCGTCTAACCCTTGCGGAAAAGTTTTTACATATGACGAATTGAAAATTATTGCAGACCTTGCCGAAAAATATGATACTTTCGTAATTACGGACGAAGTCTATGAACATATTATCTATGCACCGCATAGACACACGTATTTTTCAACGTTGCCAAACATGAAAGACAGGACAATTTCATGTGGTTCACTTTCAAAAACATATTCAATTACGGGCTGGCGTTTGGGATATGTAATAGCATCTCCGCATATTATAGACACGGTGAAAAAAGTACATGATTTTCTGACAGTTGGTGCACCTGCTCCGTTACAGGAGGCGGCAGTTACAGGGCTGAAATTCGGTGATGCTTACTATAACGATTTGCAAATGAAATACACTGAAAAGAAAAATCTGCTTTTGAATGGTCTTGACAGCCTTAAAATTCCGCACACTACACCGGAGGGTGCATATTATGTTTTGCTTGATATTTCAGAATTTAATTATGACAGTGACCTTGTATTCTGTGAAGAACTTGCGGAAAAAGTCGGTGTCGGAGCAGTACCGGGGTCAAGTTTTTTCAGAGAACCTGAAAACCGTTATATCCGCCTACATTTTGCAAAGAAAAATGACACTTTAAATGAGGCTTTGAATCGTCTTGCGGATATTAGAAAAAAGATAAAACCACGAGGATAATATTATGACTTTACAGCAATTAAATTATATTATTACAATTTCTGACACAGGCTCTATGAATAAAGCGGCGGAACAACTTTTTATTTCACAGCCGTCCTTAACAAGTGCAGTGCATGAAATTGAAAAGGAAATCGGAATTACTATTTTTTATCGCAGCGGAAAGGGTGTATCTCTGACCGCTGACGGTGCTGAATTTCTGACTTATGCAAGACAACTCTATCAGCAGTATGAAACATTGCAGGAAAAATATTTAGGCAAAAAAGTCAAGAAAAAATTCAGCGTTTCCACACAGCATTATTCTTTTGCGGTCAAGGCGTTTGTGGACACTGTCAAGGAATTTAACACTTTTGAATATGAATTTGCAGTCTATGAAACAAAAACATCTGAAGTAATAAATGATGTATCTACAATGAAAAGTGAAATCGGTCTGTTATATCTCAGTGACTTTAACAGACAAGTTATAACTAAAATTCTGCAAACAAATAATCTTGAATTTCATCATCTCATTGACTGCGGAATTTATGTTTATCTATGGAAAGAACATCCCCTTGCGAACAATAAAAAAATAACTTTTAAAGAACTTGAAAATTATCCTTGTCTTACATTTGAGCAAGGAAATAAAAGTTCATTTTATCTTACGGAAGAGATTTACAGCACATCAGATTATGCAAGAGTTATAAAAGCATCAGACCGTTCAACAATGTTAAATTTGATGAAAGGTTTGAACGGCTATACGTTTTGTTCCGGAATTATTTGCGGAAGTCTTAACGGTGATGAATATACCGCCGTGCCGATTGACGATGACAGTGTTATGGAAATAGGCTATATTACAAGAAAAAATGTAATTTTAAGTGAAGTCGGAAATGTATATATTAAAAAACTGAAAGAATATCTGAAAGTCTGAAAATCGGGTGAGCGATATTGCTCGCCAATTTGTTATAGATTCAATCTATAACTTGTTATAGATAATACATATTAGACAAATAGGAAAAGTAGGTATATAATAATAACAGAACAGGAAATCCTGTAAAAAAATTGGAGGTAATGCAAAATGAGTACAAGAGACATTAACAATAAATTCTGGGACGAAAAACTTGAAACGATGCCCCGTGAAGAACTTGAAAAAAAGCAACTCGAAGATTTGAAAGAAATCGTGAAGTTCGCATATGAGAATGCACCTTATTACAAGCGTTCGTTTGATGAAGCAGGTGTAAAGCCGGAAGATATTCACACACTCGCTGATATTCAGAAGTTCCCCTTTGTCAACAAGAAAACACAGCGTGATACACAGGGTGTAGGTTCATTTCTCGGTGAATTATGTGCCGTTCCCGAAGAAGATGTTGTGTTTATTTCAACATCATCAGGTTCAACAGGAGTGCCTACAATGAGTCCGTTTACTAAGCAGGATTTTGACGAATTTCAAGACACGGAAAGCCGTTGGTTTTGGCAAATCGGCATGAGACCGAATGACCGTTATGTTCACGCCCTGAATTTTTCCCTTTATGTTGGAGGCCCTGACGTTATAGGGGCACAGAATCTTGGAGCATTATGTATATGGGGCGGCACTCTCCCAAGCGAAAGACTGTTATTCATTCTGAAAACATACCAGCCGACTATAATATGGACAAGTCCGTCTTATGCATGGCAGTTAGGCGAAAAGGCTAAAAAAGCAGGCATTGACCCTAAAAAAGATTTGTCTATCAGAAAAATTATTGTTGCAGGTGAACTCGGCGGTTCTATTGATTCAACACGAAAAGCAATTGAAGATTTATGGGGGGCTGAAGTTTACGATTTTTACGGACTTTCCGATATTTTCGGTGCTTGTGCCGCACAGTGTGAATATCATGACGGATTGCACATTGCAGAAAATCATATTCTTGTGGAAACAATTGATATTCATACAGGCGAGATTTTACCGCCCGGAAAAGTTGGTGAACTTGTATTCACAACACTTCGTAAACACGCAAGACCGCTGATTCGTTTCAAGACAGGTGATATAGGTTACATAGACAATACGCCTTGCAAATGCGGACGTACTCACGGCAGAATACACATTAACGGCAGAAAAGATGATATGTTTATAGTTTCGGCTGTTAATGTATTCCCGAGTGATATTGAAGCAGTTATCAGAGAACTTGACGGTGTGACAGGTGAATATCTTATTCGTGTATTTGAAAAAGATTTCACTTGCAAATATTCTGTTGAGATTGAGAAAAATTCCGATAATACTGCATCTGATGATTTTGTTGCAGAAAAAGTTTCATCAGCATTAAAGGCAAGAATCGGTGTAAAGCCATATGAAGTCGTTGTACATCCTGACGGCGGACTTGATACACGTTCAGAGCATAAATCAAGGCGAATTATTGACGAGAGAAAATTGGACTATGTAATTTAATTAAATAAAACAGCGTCTGCTTGATGCTTTCAGGCGGACGCTTTTGAGGTGATGTAATGAATACATTCAGTAACTATTTTTTTGAAGGCGGATTCGGTTTGGAACGTGAAACTCTCCGAATTGATAAAAACGGCAGACTTGCCCAGACTCCGCACCCTTTCGATAATCCGCATTTGCAACGTGATTTTTGCGAAAATCAGCTTGAAATTATTACAGACGTTAATGATTCCGTCAAAAATGCTGTCAGAGAACTTGCGGAATGGGATTTGACTGTAAGAAAAAAACTTGCTGAAAAAAGTGAAAAATTACATATTTATTCAAATCCTCCGTATTTTTCGGACGCATTGGAAATACCTGTTGCTTATTCCAATATGGAAATGTCAAAATTCAATTATCGCAAACAGCTTGAACAGAAGTACGGCAAGCACATTATGCTTTATTCGGGAATACATTTTAATTTTTCACTTTCAGAAAAATATCTCCGTGAAATTAAAGGCAGAGGGCAGAATTTCAGGCAATTTAAGGACAGCGTTTATTTCAGGCTTATGAAACAGATTTTTCGTCATAGTTGGCTGATAGTTCTTCTTATTGCTGCGAGTCCGATATATGACAGTTCGTTTGTTGAAGCAGGCAGTTCAGGTAAAATGTTCAGTGGCTATGGTTCAATGAGAAATTCCAAGTTCGGCTACTGGAATCAATTTATACCTACTCTTGACTACAGCAACATTGAATCATTCATAAACAGTATACAAGGCTATATTGATGATGGTCTTCTTCTGTCACCTGCGGAATTGTATTTGCCCGTCCGTTTGAAACCAAAGGGTGCATACAGTCTTGATGCTCTGAAAAAATGGTATTGACCACATTGAACTGCGAATGTTTGACTTGAACCCACTTAGTGATGTGGGAATTTTCAGCGAAGATGCTGAATTTGCACATCTTCTGATGCTTTACTTGCTTCATCTTCCTGACTTTGATTTTACTGCAAAGCTACAAGAAAAAGCTGTTTACGACCATAGGGAAGCCGCAAAATATATGCCCAATCAGAATTATTTTGATGAGGCAAAAGCGATAATTACCGAAATGAAGCAGTTTTTTGAGGGATATGTCTATGCTGAAAAAGTGCTTGAATATCAGGAAAGAAAACTCAAGGAAAATCAAAGGTATTGTGTTAAAATTTATGAGGGGAGCGGAAAGCAATGTGCGAATTACTCGGTGCAAGTCTGAAAGAAAATGAAGATATAAGCGGCTATTTATCGGAGTTTTTCAATCATGGTGTACATCACCCTCACGGCTGGGGAATATATCGTGAACATCACGGAAATTTTGAGATAGTAAAAGAGGCTGTCAATTCGACAAAAAGTACACTTGCAAAGGAAATCACCCGAACAATTGAACCACAAAAGCATTTTATGGCACATATACGGCTTGCTACAGCAGGTGCAGTCAAAACGGAAAACTGTCACCCATTCAGTGGAACAGATGCATCGGGAAAACGCTGGACGCTGATACATAATGGCACAATCTACTCTGTAAACAGAACTTTTCCATATCGGTCGGCACAGCGTGGAAATACGGATTCCGAGCGTGTTTTTCTGTATTTGCTTGACAAGCTGGACAAGGTATGTCCAAGTAATGAAAGAGAACGTTTTGCAGTTGCAGATGAAGTTGTGCAAGAACTTTCAGAAAACAATAAACTAAATCTTCTTATATCAGACGGAGATATTCTGTATGTTCACAAAAATATGGAGGGAACATTGTTTTACCTGAAAACCGATAATGGCTATTATTTTAGCACAAAGCCTCTTGGAAACGATGTTTGGACAGAGTTTCCGACAGCACAATTGATTGCTTTTAAGAATGGCGAAAAGCTGTTTTCAGGCACAAAACACAGAAAAATATTTACTTCTGTTATGAATAACATTTCTGTTTATGATGCGATGAATATATAAGAAATTTCTCCCATAATTAACCAATACGAAAACAATTGCCGAAAAGTTTATAGAAAGAAGTTAGTGAGAGGATTGACCACTCTAATATTAGAGATTGACTTTTTTCGGATAATATTTTATAATTGATTGTGAGAAAAGTTTTTAACTTAATTTACTAAATCAAAAAGGAGAAACATTACAATGAAAAAAACATTATTATTTATTGCTATTATCTCTGCTTTAATTTTTTCCTTGTGTGCCTGCTCTCGGAAAAATTTAGATAATATGTCCCAAAAAGTTTGCGATGGCTATGCAGCCATAGTATGGAATGACAAAACATATGTACCATATGGTGCATTAGCAGGTTATGGTGAACGTGGAAAGCAAATCGGAATTGTAGATGGAAATAAAGACGATAGAGTTTATGAATTAAAAGGATATTCTGTTGACGAATGGATTGTACAGGCGTTCCCCCACGATGCCGCCATGCTGTTAAGGGAAATCAATGTCACTGATATACCTGATGGTTGGAAATCGGAATACGAATGGAATTGATAAATTCTGATTTATTTTATTAAACGCTCTGTAAAATCCGTTGCTGCTTCAATTATATCTGAATTATTTGAATGATTAGATATTGAAATTGCCCATTCCAATAAATCCTTAGAAATTAAATCCGATAATTCTAAAAATCTTCGATAATCTCAATCGTCATAAATATTAATAGCTTTAAAAACTAATCTCATTATTTTATTAGTTATCCAATCAACAGGAAATTGCTTTAAGCATTCTCTTGATATAGTAATGGGTGCTATATGTGTAGAATCACATACATAAGAAAGTAAGATTATAACAATTTCAGAGGATATATTATCTGATAATTCAAGTATTTTATCAACCTCAGAACCCGTGATAACTGCAACTGAACCGTCAATTTTTTTCATCTCATTTAAAAAAATTTTAACTTATGAAGTACTCAACATCATGCCATCTTTTTCAGAATAAACAATAAATTCGATTGAAGATTTCACTTGCATTAAAAATCCTATCCAATTTTTAAAATCTTCTTCATATTGAATTAGGGTTTTATTTTACAACGGCTTCAGTTCAAACATTATAGTTTTATTAATATTTATCAATTTTGCCATAAATTATTTTAATATGGGAAATTACCCCATCCTCCATTTATTATTTAACATTATATTAAACTTTAGAACTTAATGAACCGCCATTTTAGCTACTGCTTGAATTAGAAGAGGAATCATTGATAATAAATTCCGGACAATTATCCATTATAAGTGCTACCGGATATAAAACAGATAAGTAACCATAATATTCCTGAAATGATTTTTTCTCACTTTTATAAATTATATACCAAAGATAACCCCAATCATCTTTTGGTTTGCACCAAATATTTTTATTTTTTCAATTTCATATGCAATTTTATGTTTAGTGATAAAATTTCAATATGTGCATCGGTGTACATTGCAAAAATTCAAATCTATCATGACAATAATATTTGCAATAATCATTAAAGCATTGTTTATAATTAAATAAACGCTCTTTATTATAAATATCAGAATAAGATTTGTATATACCATTTATCTTGTTTTTTGATAAAAGAAGATAACAATAACCTCTGAATTTTTTTAACATATGAATATTTTTCTTATCACCTTTAGAGATTTGTTTAATAAGCCTGCCATCTTCTAATGATACCTTTTTCAAATAGTATATTATCATTTTTTCAATCACCAAATATTCCTATGATTTCATTATTTTCATCAAGAAAAATGTGTAAATCATATCTTTGTATATACTTTCCATTTTTCATTTTGAATATATAATATCTTGTATTTGTCAGATTTAATTTTACTTTCCTTTATGTGTATAATGCATTACTATAACATTGTCCTAATAACAGGTACTTTGATATTATCTACTTCAGGCATATCTATTTTTCAGTATTTATGTAATACATCTCAACGAATTATATCACTAATCTTATATTAAATTTAAAAGTTGTTTTGCTTTTTTGTATGTAGGATTTCTTTGTAAAATTTCTATTAAGAGTTCTTTAGCTAATTCTTTATAACCAAATTTAATAGATGTTTCAGCATATTCAAATGATACCTTATCATTTACAGGATTTAAAGTATAAGATTCTTTAATACAATCATAAGCTTCACTATAGATTCCATATTATAACCTCACTAAAATTATAGCAAACACCAAAATTATATATCACTATTTTGCTCCTTTATTGTTGCTTTTCTCATCTAAAACATCTCTTTGTGCTTTTTCTTTTATTATATCATAATATTCGTAATTTGTCTACTCCTGGGAAAATAGAGGAGTGGCTAAAGGCGTTGTTAAAGAAAATCAACGACAGAGAAAGGAAGTTCAATGGCTTTTTTACGCTGACGATATTTATATTTAGCTAAACCGAAGCGATTGTAGTCATCAATAAATACAGCAACAACAGCATAAAGTGTTTCAATTTTTCGGGAAAAGCATCTGCTTTTTCTTGCAAGAACAGGAATATAATGACGTAAATCAGCATTTATGTTTTCAACATTATGTGTATCTTTTTTATCTCGTACATTACGAATGTTGTAATTTGACAAGCAAAATACAAAACCGGATAAAGCTGAACAAAGCAAATAAAAAACGTGAAATATGCGAAAAATGACGATATATAGCCTAATATACAGTGGGATAAATTGAAAAATCTTGAAATCAAAACTTTTAACGTGCAAAAATAAAAACCTTGATTTTGGAGTAAAAGTCCAATTTTGAGTTTTTTTATTTTTCTTTAAAAAAATCGTTTAAAGACTATTTAAAAAATATTTCAGTATTTAAAAAAATAGCATAAATGTCGAAATATAGCGTTTAAATCAATTTTGAGAATTTTTAAATATTTTGAAAATCTAAGGTTAAATTTGTTTTCAATTAATAAAAATAGGGGTAGGAAGTTGGAAACTAAATTTATAAAGGATGGGAACTTGTTCCTACCCTAAATTTTATACTATCTGTAATAAAAAAATCCGTCCAATATGTTATCATGGACGGATTTTTTATTCTATGCTCCGATGCAATTAATAGTATCTTATCATTATTATATTGCGTCTTTAGCTTTATCTTCTTCTTGTTTTAATTTGTCTTCAATGTCGCCCAAGCGTTCAACGTGCCTTTTTCTTGGTTGCGATTTTGGCTGTTCTGCTGCTTGTAAAAGTTTTGCCATAGTATCAACAAAAATTTGTTTTGCGTAGTCGGGCAGTTCGTTGTAGAGTTTAATAAAAAACAGCAAAATCACATAACAAATCATATAGTGGCTCTGTTTTTCCACTTTCATATTTTTGATACGTTTGCTGCGATATTCCAAAATTTTCAGCTGCTTCATTTTGTGTTAGTTTCCTTTCAAGCTTAAGTTGTTTAAGAATTTGTCCACGTTTAATTAATATTTGATTTTATTTATTTGATTTTTTGTACTTTTCTTCAAAATCGTAAACTATGTTGAGTAGCTTCACACGTTCTCTTGTTGGTAGTTTTTTGAAAACATTTAATAATTCCTCTTCGGTTTCACTCAATATAGTATTAGATTTAGGTTGAATTTCTTTTGTACCGCTTACTGTTATCGTTCCACTGGAATGGTCGACAATAGAATTTGATATGGTTGATATATTAGAATTTTCTTTACCAGTGAGTAAATATTCTAAAGAAACATCAAAAAATTCGCAAATAGGAATTATATACTCTGCTGGAATACTACGTCCCAATTTTATCCAGTTATTTAATAATAAGTGATGAACTCAAAGATAACGTTGAGGCACAGTACAAAGTTATCAGAATGGCTGTGGAGTGGGAACAGACAACCGCCGAATTAAAAGGCTGTTCTGAACGATATATCAAACAAATTTGCAAAGACGGCAAAATTCAAAGTGAATTACAGCCACACCCACAAAATAAACGACCCTGTTATATGATACCTGTATCCGCTCTATCGGAGGACTTACAGGAAAAGTACTACCGCAGAAAAAGAACTGAAGCCGGAATACTTCCTGAAAAGACCGACAGTGAATCCGAAGAAAAATCAGCTTTTAAATACTGCTCCAAAGGTATTAAAAAGGCATTTGAGGAATTCACGGAAGCAGAACGTACAGAAATAAAACTTTGGACAGACCTTCTCACACAGTGGCAGTCTGAACGCTCCGAACGTAAGAACAAAACAGAATTTGACAAGCTGTTTGTCGCTCATCAGAAATATCTCAATCCGGATTTGAAAATAAGCACGGATATTCTGTACCGTAAATACTCAGCTTATAAAAACGAGTGTTACGCCGAACTTGTAGACAGTCGAGGCGGCTGGAACAGAGGCAAGAGCAAGTTCAATGACGACAGTATAATCTGGCAGAGCTTTCTGAGCGTTTATCTTGAACAGAGTGAACCGAAAATCAGCAAGTGCTACCGCATGGTGAATGCATACATAGCTGAGGAATATCCGGAACTTGTGGGAGAAATTCCGTCAGAAGCGTGCTTCAGAAGAAAAATAAAAACAATTCCGTTTGCGGTTCTTGAATATTCGCACAAAGGTGAAAAGGCTCTGCATGACCATTGTATTCCATATGCGAACAGAAGTAAAAATGATGTTTATGCAAACGACGGCTGGGTTATGGACAACTACACCTTTGACGTTATAGTCAGACAGAACGACGGTTCAGAAAAAACAAGACGACTGTATATCACGACAGTTCTTGATGTAAAGTCAAATGTCCTTGTCGGCTGGAACATCACAGAAAGTCCCGATTCGAACTCAACGCTTGACGCACTGAGATTTGCGATGCTCCGCTTCGGAATCCCGAAACGCCTGTATTTTGACAACGGTCGTGAATTTACGGCACTCGACATTGCCGGAGAACAGCGTAACCGAAAAGTATCAAAAGACAAAAAAAGCAATATTCCGGTTACAATAGTTGAAAGGCTTGGAATAGAGCTGATTTTTGCAAAAGTCAGAAACGCACAGGCAAAAGTCGTTGAGCGAATCCATCGCATCATCAAGGAACAGTATTGTACCGCACAGTATGGTTACTGCGGAGGAAACATTGTAGAACGTCCTGAAATTCTCAAGCAGAATATCAGAAACTGCAACATTGAAACAGAGGCTGAACTCCGTGAATCGTTTGCGGATTTCGCCGACAACATATACAATGTACAGCCATACGGAGGCAGCGAACAAAAATACAAGGGCATGACCCTGATTGACGTGTGGAATACTTCAATTAAAGAGACAGAATTCAGAAAAGCAAACATGAAAACTCTCGACCTGCTCATGCTCAGAAACGCAGGATTTCAGAAAGTCAAGCGTAACGGCGTATTTATCACGTATCACGGCGAAAAAATCTGGTACTACGATAAAAATATCACATGGCAGCATATCGGTGAGGAAGTCTGCGTGAGATATGACCGCAACGACCCGTCAACCGTCAGACTTTATGACCGTGAGGATAGATACCTTTACAGTTGGGAATGTGCAGACTGGCTTACACTTGAATATTTCAACGCAAGCAACGAAAAACTTGCAGAGCTTGGACGTGGTCAGGCAGATGTTACAAAACAGGTCAAGGTACGTGCAAGAGAACTTAAAGGAAACAGCAACTTCACACAGAAAGACGGTCTGAGATACATTTCAGCACAGAATTCCGGAAAATTCAATGTACAGCTTCCAAAAAATATTATCATTTTGACAGCAAACGAAGAATCGCAGGAAGAACGCATAGCAGTCGGTGCGGAAGATGTTAAAATTGATGTCGGGCGAATGATAAAAAATGCCGATTTAAGGAGAAAAAAATGATTATGTATACACAGGAACAGCTTGAGTTTCTTGACAAAGTGGAGGCTCTCAAAAAAGAGAAAAATCTAAGTCAAAATGCCGTCGGAGAACTTTTGGGAATTTCGGGAACATCTCTTTCACAACTTAAAAACGGCAAGTATAACGCCAATCCGCAAAAGATTTTTGATATACTTTCAGGCTATTTTGAAGTTAAAGAAAAATCACAACTTGCATATTCAGAAGTAGAATATGCCCCGACAAGCATTTCGGAACAGGTTTATGCAACAATTGCACTATGTCAGAAAAAAGGCGGTCTTGCAGTGGCTTGCGGAGATGCAGGAATTGGCAAGACAAAAGCCGCACAGAAATTTGTTAAAGACAACCCCTCAAACAGCTTTTTAGTGACTATCAATCCGTGTTTGACAAATACAAAAAGTCTTTTGAAAACTATCGCCGACCGTATCGGTGCGGTTCAGGAAAAGTCAAATAACGAACTATGGCTTTCAATAGTACACAAGCTGACAGACGGAAAAGTTCTGATTTTTGATGAATCACAGCATCTGACAGTCAAGGCGATTGAGGTACTCAGAAGCTTTTCAGATTACTTCAACAACAAGGGACAGACGCTCGGAATTTGCTTTATCGGCAACGCCGAAACTATAACACGCATGGGCAGTAAAAAGGCTGAATTTGCACAGATTGCAAACCGCACAAAACAGCGTAAAATCTATAGAAACAGCGAAATTCAGCGTGATGACATATGCAAAATTTTCCCGATTTTAGAGGCTGAAAACATGAACGCTGAAATTGATTATTTGCTGAAAATCGCACGAACTCCGCAGGCTCTCAGAGGTGCAATAAATCTGTTTTCAAATGCATATGATAACGAAAATTATACATATTCCGGACTTGTGGCAATGGCTCAGTTCATGGATATAGAAGTATGATTCAATCCACGCCCCCTAAGAGAGGGCGAAAAATAACTTTTTACGCCTAAGATTTTACATACAATACGATTCGATTGTAAAACCGCATATCTTAACTTTTTAAGTTGCCTGGTACTTTGTTTTAGTACCAATTTTATAATACCACAAAAATTCTTTTTTGTCAAATATCTTTTAAATTTTATTGACGGTGATTCGATGTGCAGTGCAATAACCGAGGCAAACAATGTTCTTGAAGACACAGACAAGGAATTTCAACGCCGTTTGCAGATGGTAAATTCCGGAATTTTGACGAAAGAAAAAT
>CANQVA010000041.1 GCA_947627175.1 uncultured Ruminococcus sp. | reverse complement strand
GATTATAACATTTAAGCAAACGTTTTTCAATCAATCTATATGTATTTCATTATTTATTTATGAAAATCGATTGTTTTATATGATATTCAATCACAACAATGCCTCCCAACTTATTACATTCAATGCAACTTATATATGTAATTTTTTCTACACCTCAGTCTGACTTTCAGATATTACAAAAGTCCCAGCCAGTTTTGCTTTTTGCATATTTCTTATCAATAAGGCTCCGCCTTTATTGATAACCCCCTAGCACTTGCGTCAAGCCAAAAGTGTGGGGGCTCTGCCGAGTGTCTTAGGGGTTGCTCCCCTAACAAAAAGCACTTGCTTTACAAAGTGCGTATCTTGCCAAAGACAACTTGTCTTCAAAATATTCATTACATTGAGATGCGCCTCCCCTCCATATTCCCTTTTCCATACGGAAACACCTCGATTTCCATACAGAAATGTCTTTTCCACTACCACTTTCCCGACTGGTTTCCATACGGTTTTGCATTTTCCACGAGTAACCAGATTTTAGGACCTTACAGAAAAACCATACGGAAACGGATTTTCCACTACTACTTCTCCAACAGGTTTCCACACGGTTTTGCATTTTCCACGAGTAACCAGATTTTAGGACCATATGGAAAAACCATACGGAAATGGGTTTTCCACTACTGTTTTTCCAACAGGTTTCCATATGGTTTTGCATTTTCCACGAGTAACCAAATTTTATAACCTTACAAACGATAAAATTAAAACAAGATGGTTCAAAACCATAAAGATTTTGTTCCATCTTGCTCATTTTTCATAGCATCTAAATCAGATGTATTCAAACCACTTCTACCTTATTTTGTAAATAATTTCACTCCTTACAATTTCCTCTGCCATCATCCTTCCCTGCTCACGAATCTTATAAGTCTCCCAAAATCCCGTACAACACCGTCGGTGCTTTTCATAATATTCTCTTTTCAGCCTTTCAACCATCTCCCCTGCTTCTTTATCTACGACTTTGGCAATCTTTTTAAGCCTCCCCGTTATCATCAATCTCCGATAACGTATCTTGTCTGCCGTCTCCAAATACTGCATCCACTCTCTGCCCCAGCGACCAACATAAATATCCTGTTCCAACTCGTCCCCCGTAATCAATTTGGGATAATACAATCCATCTTCCTCATAATATTCAATCGCATTTTCCACAAAGACTGTTTCAGCCTCCCTGATTTTCTTAAGCGTGTTATTTTTTCTCATACAACCACATCCTTTCTATTTGTCATTTTCATTCCATAAATATTTTGCTCCATCCAGCATCCATATCACTGCTTCCAACAGATTCAAATAATCTTCTGTCACAGTTTCCATATCTGTATCTGCAACCATAAAATCATTGCTCTGTATCTGCTCATATATCCTTTTTATATTTATCTGCATATTGTGTAGTTCCTCAACCAAAGGTAAAATATTTTCTCTCTTTCCCACAACACACACTTTGTTATAAATACATGAACGGATAAAATAATCTTTTTTCTGCATTCCGCTGACTTTAATTTTTGCTTCAATTTCTTTTCTCTGACTATCGCTTATTCGAAAGCTGATTATCGGATATTTGTGTACTCCTGGCATTTAATTTCCCTCCTTTAGATTTATTGCTGTGCTAAATGACTGATTCAGTTTGTCAGCCATTCGTGTCTGTTCCGTTGGAAACATATGGGCGTACCGGTAAGTTACTGTTGCACTTTCATGACCTACTCTGTTTGCAATTGATACGGCAGGAAATCCAAGACTTATGAGCAGTGAAACGTGGGTATAACGTTCTAAAGGACACTTTGAGGACAACAGAACAATCGGCAAGACTGCATCTATATTTTTATTAAATTTTGTAACTACTAACATATGGATTTTTATTACGATTAACGAAAGGATTAGAAGATATGAATAAGATTTATTTTGCGATTTATAATGAAGTGACTAACACCATAGAAATTTATATTGGGGAAAAACTCAAATTTGTACTGAACTGTACCAGGTTAAATAATAACGTTTATTTTGAAGATTCATTAGATATTGCCTATCTTCATCGACTGGCAAGAGAAGAGCCATTTAACTATATCTATTTTTCTTTACAACCTGATGGGTTACAAGGGTATATAGATGCAATGAATGTGTTCAACTAAAAAAACACCTTTGATATTGAGTTGATTGCTCAATATCAAAGGTAAAAAGGCTTTAATTATTTTTCTTTAAAATATCCAATGCATGATTCGTTGCACCGATTAAATCCTGTCTTTCACAAGTCCTTAAATGGTATTCAATGAATAGTTCATATTCCTCATCGGATAATCCAGTCAATACATTTTCCATATACATTGCGGCTCCATCTGTGGCAATCAATTTTTCTCTTGTAACGGAAACACTCTCATTCAATTGATTAATGTCCTCTACTCGCATTAATGAAAATATTTCACTTGGATCTGATATGCACATAAAATTTTCTGATATTTTTTTATTAATCATATAATCTAATATATGTTTTTGACTAAAAATGTATTGAAGAACTGTCGCCTCGTTCATACAATACGCCACCATAATAATCCCATTTTTCTTTGTGACACGTATGGCTTCTTGCATAGCAGTTATTTTATCTTCAACAGTAAACAAATGATACATTGGTCCGAGAACAAGAGTAATGTCAAAGGTTTCATCTTTATATCTGGATAAATCAAGGGCATTGCCCTGTTCTGCATTGATACGATATTCCGGCTTTATCTTGGAACGCAACACTTCCAGATTTTCTTCTACCAACTCCAGTGCATCAACCTGATATCCTTCATTTGCCAGTGCAATACTGTATCTTCCTGTTCCGGCTCCAACCTCAAGTATTTTCGCAGACTTATTATTTTCTAAATACTGGTGGATATAATGCATCGTTGTTATAAATTCGATATTTCCGGAACGAGATAATAGTCGTTCTTCTTCGTTACAATATAATTTATAAAAGTCTTTTATGTAATTGGTTTCCATAAGAATTCTCCTTCAAATATTTTCGGATTTACAATATCCGACTAACGTCATTTTTTCATTTACGATTTGCTCAAATCCGTCTCTTTCAAAGCCTAGTTTTTCGTAGAGGTAGCAATTTCCAATCTCCTGCTTAATTGTAGCCAATCGCCATGTATCTGTTCTTTTGTATCTTTCAAAGACCATCCTTATTGCTTCCTGAGCAAAACCCTTATTCTGCCATTGAGGAACAATAAATAATGGAGAAATCCATTTTACTTTTTCTTCTTCATAATCTTCCTTAACTCGAATACCCCCAACAGGTTCTTCTCCGTGATAAATAATAAAGAAATCGGTATCTTCTACTTTTTGCAAAATTCTTTCTTTTGATTCTTTTGCAGGATTTGTGTCATCATCATGATACTTCTTGTAAAGAGGCATAAAGGCTTCAATCTGTAGTCTGTGAAGAAGTTCAGCATCTAACTTTGTTGCTTTCACAAGCCGAATGCATGATTGTTGATAATCTTCCCATAAAATTGCATAAACAACATCATCTATAATACCTTGATTATTAATGCCTTTTTTTCTTCGCACGCCTTCATAAATCATTCCAAGCTTTTGCATTACTCGTCCGGATTTGGGATTATTCTTATCGTGGTATGCCTCAATTCGATTAAAGCCGATTTCGTTAAATAGATAGTTGATGACTGCCTTTCCAGCCTCCGGCATAATACCTTGTCCCCACCAGTTTTCTCCCATGCAATAGCCAAGAGATGCCTCTTTTATATTTTCGTTTATCTGAACGACAGAAATATTTCCCACAATTTCTCCTGTTTCTTTTAATTCAATAACCCAATTATAGTAATCGCTTTTATTATATCTGGGAATCCAGTCGTTTAGTAAATACTTTGTTACCTCAACGCTTTCATGGGATGGCCATGTTAGAAATTTTGTAACTTCATCTGACGATGCCCAGTTGTGAAACATTGCGTCAGCATCTTCCACTTTGAACTTTCGTAATATTAGTCGTTCTGTTTCCAATTGTTTTGTTCCCTGATGATTCATCTCTTTTCCTCCCTGATTTCCATTTCTATACATTTCCATTGTTCTCCCATGCATTGGTAATAAACATCTTCGTCGGTTTTCTGAAATCCTACAGATTTGTAACAGTGGTATGCTTCCGGATTGTTCTCGAACACCCCAAGGGTAATTCGTGTTGCTTTTAATGTTTCAAATGCATACTGAATTGCTAACTGCAACATCTTTTTTCCATAACCTCTGCCACGGATTTTATCATCTACAATTACAAAGCCAAAACGAAGTGTTTCCTTGTTTTCATCCAAATACCTCAAGATTAAATGCCCTATGATTTTATTTCCATCTATTGCAGTTACCGGAAAAAAATCATCTGATTGGAGGCAAGCTCCATTTTCCATACAATACTTTTCATTTATATCTTCCAGCGTTACCGGATAGGATTTGTATATATCAGCACTCCATCGCCTTTGCTCCTCTTCATTATGAATCCAAGAAGTAATGGCCATTGCATCTTCTGCCTTATAAGGTCGAAGTCTCAATGCATTGCAGGTAACGATATCTTTCGCCAAATTTTTTTCCATGATTTCATAAACCTGAATTACACCATCTGCACATTCCCAAATTCCATGCTCCACAGTTCTGTATCCAAGACGGTAATACAACTTACATGCCGATAAAGATGCATCCAACTCTACCGTTTCATACTTGTTGGCAATCTCATTTTCAAGTTGGTTCATGATGTAGGTTCCATAGCCTTTTCCCTGAAATTCTGGAAGTACATATACTCTTGAAATATGATTTTCAACCTTTGTCCCTGTTCCAATAATTTTACCATCTTCCAATAAAACATATGAATTTTCATTTTCAATATCATTGCTTATTGTTTCCAGATTATGATAACGTGAAAACATATCAACGATTTGGGGCAAATAGTATTTCGGGTAAATTCTCTTAATTGTATCCTGAACAATTTCATATATTTTTTTCGCATCATCCATTTTTGCTAATCTGTATTCCATATACACCTCCAATAATGTTAAATCCTCTTTACAATTTTAAAGGCAATCCGGACTTTTTCTACTTTCATCTGAAATAAAAAACACCACCAAACAATATTTCTATCGTCTGATGGTGAATGATCCTTAAATATTTGCAACAATAAATTTACTTCATCCTATCTCTGTAGGAAATAAAGAATTTTTCAACATTGTACCATTTCCATCAGCAATAAACCCATAATCGACGTAGACCACGGGTGAAACTGAATACATATACTGCTGTGAAAAATGATTCATGTTTTGCATTGCACAAATTCCTTTCTGTAAATTTCTTATATCGATATAATTGTGTTTTATATTACATTCTTAGATGGAAGATGTCAACAGTTTATTTCAAATGATAACCTTTATCCTTATCAGGTAAAAGACATCCATATCGCTTATAAGTTGCACTTTTTCTCTCAATCCAGTATTTTGTTCCTCATGATAAGAGAATTACAAAATTACTTTTTCTCTATTGATATAAATCACTTCTTGCAAATTGAGATCAGAAATAATTTTTCGAGCAATACTATTATCAGCAGCTAAATCTCTTACCTCGTGTGCATCAGAACCAATCGTAATATACTTTCCACCATTATCCTTATAGATTTGCAATAATTCTGTACCTGGCATTGTTTGTTGATGTCCTTTCCTCAATGATGATGTATTTATCTCAATAACCATATCTTTCTCTAAAAGATATTTGAATATTTCATTCATAGTCTGTTCATTATAATAAATCTCACCATAATATCTTTTTGGAAAGTCAATATGCCCTAATGCATCAAATCCACCTTGTTTTACAGTCTTTAATATTTCTTGCCAATAGAGTGTATAAAAATCTTTTGCAGAATACTGTCCTCTAACTTTTTGACAAGGAAACATATCTCCAATCCAGTGAATGCTACCAATAATATAATCATACGGATAAGCAGATAATTTTCTTAATTTATCATAATACAAATGTGGTTCGCCAAATTCAATGCCTGCCAAAATTTTTATTTTATTTTTAAACTTAGGTTTTATCTCATTATATTTTTTAAAAAATTGATTTGGATTATAATAATTATATCCATAATCATTTTTATTAAAATCGACATGCTCAGTGAAGCATATTGAATTCATGTTATATAGTAGTGCAGTTTTTATATACTCTTCTAAATCCGCCTGTGAATCACACGAAAACTCTGTATGAACATGAAAATCATTTATCATGTTTTAATCATCCTCCTATGTAAACCTGAACTTACTTTCTTTCTAAGAAACTTCTTAAGTATATAACATTCCTGTCAGGGTCATAGAAACTCATATTAGTTGCACCCCATGGGCGAGCGATTGGTCTTTCTATAATTTCTGCCCCCAATCGAACAACATTCTCATAAAAAATATCAATGTCATCAACAGTAAATATCAGGGAAATATTTTGATTCTTGTTATTTTTCTCTGTCCCATCATTATAGATGGTCAGCATTGTTTCTTCTGCAATAATGACTTGATGAACCTCATCGTCACTTCCGTTGTCAATACCAAGTAAATTTTTATAAAGATCCGCAAGCCTTATGACATCATTTGTCTGTAAACAAACTCCACCAATTATCATGTTATATGCCTCCTCAAATCCGAAGTTAGAATCTTTTTATAGAACAATATTCTTCAATTTATCATTCAAATATATTAATAATTTCTCCTATACCTTCAACAGAATAATCCGGTTTCTCATTTTCATTTTTTACACTTTGATATTGAGCAAATCCTTGACGCACCCAAATTGTTTTCATACCAATCATTTTGGCAGGAGCAATGTCATTATCAAGTCTATCGCCAATCATAACTGCTTCTTCAGGTGAACAATTTGCTTGTTCCAATGCCATATAAAATATCCTTATATCTGGTTTTGCACAACCAACCTCAGCTGAAGCGATTACTACATCAAAATATTTGGCAATTCCCCAGTTTTCAATTCGCTCTTGGGTTCCAGCTCTTTGGTTTGCAATAATACCCAATTTATATTTTGATGCTAAATTTTCCAATACATTATTCGTATCTCGATATAATTTTTCAAGTTCTTGGGGCCATTTGGGTATTTCCGCCCCAAAAAAGTTAGCAGCAGTTTTCACTGCAAAATGTTCCGTTTTGGCACATTCTTCGACTTTATCCATAAATTCTTGTTCTTCAAGCCTGCTGTTTTCAATGATATATTTGCAACGCCAGCTGATACATTCACGCTCATCAACCAATGTTGAACCCAAATCAAAAAATAACCACTTTATATTATCCATTCATTTTCCCTTATAAACTTCGATTATCTATCCAATTCAATGGTATAAATTTCCTCTACAGGAAACGATACTTTGACCAACCCAATAGAAACAAATTCTCCACTCATTTTTCTAAACTCGTGTAAAATCAGGTCGCTTGCTTTATAAAAAACTTCTTCGTCATCATCTTTGGTAAGAGCTAAAGTGCAATGTGGCACCCAGCTATTGAGATGATACCATTCCCATCCAGTTGCATCAAAATCCTTTAAGTACTCATACAATTCTCTTTGAAATTGATACATACTATCATTCAATATAGGTGATGCAAAAATTGTCCTTGTATCAGTAAACATTCCAACAGAGGCAATATATGCTGGCATTGTTTTATGCGTTTGAGCAAAACTTTTTAATTGTTCAATACATTTTGTTTCATCAACATCATTGAAACAAGCCAATGTAAGATGCGGTCTTGTTTTCCATTCTAAAAACTTTGTGCTCAATTTTTCATCAGCCACCCGATGAGTTAAATTAGAAAGCTTCTGTTCTGTTTCTTTATCGTAATACAATTCGATAGCATATTGCATATCGCACCTCCACAACTCCGAATTTACCATTCTGTAACTATGCTTTTAATTTCTTCAACAATTACTTCAAGATTTTTAGTTCCGTCAACTACGTAATCTGATGCCGGTAATATATCTTTCAACATTTGAACATATGCACATCTCGCATATTGCAGATATATTTCCATATCAGAACGAATATCATCTGCTGATGCATCTTTCATATCTCTTAGAACTCTTCGAGCCATTGCAATATCTAAAGGTGTATCAATAAAAATAGCGCAATCCAGATAATCCTTGATCATTTTGTTCTGATATGCAAATGGATAATCCAAAAACAAATAATCAAATTCACCACTTTCAATTACCTTTTCAATATCTTCTTTAAGAGGAGTCAAATCCCATACATTATAGTCAGCTCCATCGATAACCCACTGATAAAAGTCATCAACCTCTCCTTCAAATGAGTAGTCATCAAAATGAAGAGCTGTCGCTTTTTGCATGCTTTCCACAACCGACTTTATTGCTGTTGTCTTCCCTCCTGCAGTAACTGCTCCAATAGCTATTATTTTCATAATGCCCTCACAAATTGTGATTTGATATACCGATTATACCAAACAATTATATGACTCGCCATTACTTTCTCCCTTTAGCAATCACATTTCATTAAATAAAAGTTTGATTTAATATGATTCACTAACGCCACCTTGCTATTTTCCATTTTCTCACATAATCCCTTATGCCGACATAAATCATCTGAAACAATAGTGAGAGTAGTAGCAAATTCATATGTAAAACCTGCCTTATCTCTTTTCCGAAAAAGACAATTAACGCAAGGTTTATTAACATTACTGCAAGTG
Organism: uncultured Ruminococcus sp.; assembly: GCA_947627175.1. Classification (GTDB taxonomy): domain Bacteria; phylum Bacillota; class Clostridia; order Oscillospirales; family Ruminococcaceae; genus Ruminococcus. The sequence goes on along the minus strand of CANQVA010000041.1, from coordinate 10,157 downwards.
TAATCCTATCAAGCAAATGTTCTACATAATAATCTTTTATCACAATAAAAAGTTTTATAATCCCGGTTGTCACTCCTGCAACCACGATTCCAACAATTAAAATGATAATCAGCCAATGAAGGATAAGTGCCAACGTTTCCTGTTTGATTTTCTCTGATACGTTGGAAACGAATGTGGCAAACTGATATAGATATTTCCAGCCTGCCAGTATTCCTTTCCCAATCGTGCAGAAAAACTCTGCAAAATCATTTGTTATCTGTTTTGTTTTTATTGCTGTAAAGACTGTAATCAGCAAGCCATACATTAGAGCAGAAATAACATATATCTGATATCCGAAAGTTTTTATCTTGAACGCTTTCTCCAAAAAATTCTTTTGTTTTTTTGCTTTTACCTCAGATTCCATATCTATATATGCCCTGATATTTTTCAGTTTCTCATCTGCCAGTTTTTCTTTTTGCAATAGCACCGTTTCTTTTTGTACCACAGCCTCAAGGTGACTTTGGTACTGATTTTTAATCCGATCCTTTTCAGTCTGCATAGCTGTTTTTACATTTTCTGCTTCCTTGATTAAAATTTTATTATCTTCCCTTAACCTGTCGTTCTCTTTCAGTATTAAATCGGCTCTGTTCATCCTGACGATTTTGTCTGCCAGTTCCTGCACTTTGGATTTCAGTTTCGATTTCTCGGAGGAAAGCGTCTGTATCTGTTGTAACAGATTCCCATTTTCCTTTTCCAACATGATGTTCCTGTCTCTGTAATCCATAGCGGTTTCTGTTCTCTGTGATACTTCCTTTTTCAGTTCTGTAATCGCCCTGTCCTGTTGCTCCAACGTTTGAAGCATTTCTTCGATATTGATTGATTCGTTCATTCAGTTCCTTTACCCTCCTTGTCATTTCTGCTTTAATTCTGTTAATTGCCTGTTCTGTTGCTGCAACTCCTCGTTTAAGTTCAGCAATTTGCTGTTCTGTTTTTGCAGTGTCATAAGTTCCGTTTCCAAAAGTGCCGTAAACTCCGATGCTTTTTGGTATTCCCTGTCTAGTTCCGTCAGTAGTTCCTGCTGTTCTGTTATCAGATTCATGAGCTGCTCCATCAGTTCCAACTTTTCCAGTGTAAGTTTCTCCATTTCTATCACGCTCCTTTTTCATTCTTTCTTTTATCTGTTTTATTTTTTCTGCAACACTCGAAAGCAGGGAATGTATCTTTTCAATTACATTATTCTGATGTCTGATTTCTTCGTTTATCTGTATGCGGTCAGACACCTTTCCCTTTTCTTTCATCTGCCTTGCGGCATATCCCTCATGAATGGTCGGGATTTTATCAATTCCCTGTTCCTTATAACTTCTATGGTCGATATGCTTTTCCTCCGGCAGATATTTATTACATTCCTCCGCCCAGTTTTTCCGCCACTCCAGTAACTGTTTCCGGCTGTTCCATTCATTTCGTTTTACCGTAACCCGTTTCCATTGCAGGTCATTTTTCTTCCCACGTTTCTGCAATCCGGTAACAGGATCAATTAGTGGGATACGGTTACCGTTTTCATCTATTGCATAGTCTTTTTTCTCCATACTTGCCCATGTTCCGTTTTTGGTAAATCCCCGAACCGTAGTCATCACATGGATGTGATTGTTACCCTCTTTTTTGTGAAGTGCGAAATCCACAGCCATTCCCTTGTCAACAAAATTTTTCTGAATAAAAGTTCTTGCAAGTTCAATCTGCTCTTCAGTAGTAAGTTCATTTGGTAATGCCATTTCAAACATTCGGGCATATCTTGAATTGGATTTGTTCTGAACTTTTTCCACCGCATTCCACAACATTTCTCTGTCCTTAAATTCCTTTGGTGCATTTGTTGGAAGTAGTATCTCTGTATAAATAACTTCCTCTTTTCTTGTATAGGAAAATGTCAGTCCCAGTCTTTCATCATACAGCTTTCCTGCGGAGATATAGGCAGCGGATGCCACGGCACACTTGCCTTTGGATGCCTTAACAATGCTGGTAGTAAAATGATAAATTGCCATGATAACATCTCCCTTCTAGTAATTTATCAACAGTAACAGTCAGAGCGATATGCCTGACTGTTACTGTATGCCGTCCGCAGGACCGCCCTCTGCGTAAGAGCCTCCATGGAATGGTGCTGTCTGCATAAGACTGCTGTCCGCACAGGACTCTCCACGAAGTGGTGCTCCACGCACAGTGGTCCTCGAAGAGCGCACCCCACAAAGTGGGAAGAGGACAGTCTCTGACTGTCCGTAAGTGCGCCCTAGCCGACTTCGACGGATAGGGAACAAAGAACTTTTGCTCCCTATACATTTCCGTTTTCCTCTGTAGCTTCATTATGCTTACCCATTGCCTTTGAGAAATACTTTCCGTTTGCCTCCTGCCTTTTGAGAAATCCGATAAGTTTCGGTAAATCTTCTTTTTCAACCGGACAGCCAAGAATGGATTCCACCGAGGCACCGACTTCAATCAGTCTGTGGGTTCTTATCCTTGCCTCCTCATCCTTTTTCCGGCGTTCCAGTTGTTTCTTTCGTTCCTCATACTTTTTTGCTGTTTCAAGAGCTGCCTGCTCCTTAAGTCTCAGTTCCTCAATTCGTTCCTCGTAGCTTCTTTTTGATTTACTCATAAATGCTCCTTTCCGCAGTCATTCCTGCAATCTCTGTATTTACTAAATGCATAATCTTATCTGCTAATGGTTCTGTACTGCCCTCATCAAAGAACACCCTGACCTGATAAGTGGTATTTCCGATTCGTTTTGTAAAAATATCTTTTTTCCTATTTGTGAAAAATTCCCTTGCCTTTATGCTGTATACCAGAATCAGTTTTGTTAAATTGTTGCTTCTCTGCACCCGGTCGTCAAACTCCATATTGTTTCTAATCATTTCTTCCATTTTTCTTTCCTCGCTTTCTGATTTTTCTTCTTGCCTTACGAACGTATGTTTGTTACAATAAAATTCATACATGTAGGTTCCCGGCAGTGAAACCGGCATTTTAGCATTTTCAGTTTTGATTTTGTTATCATTTTTGTATTTCTCCTTTTCTGTTTTTGGGAATAAATTTTTCCCTTTCACTAATAGGAGAAATGCAGATAAGGATTCGGAACCATCAGGCAGATTTATTTTGAAAATATTTTGAAGGGGGTGTCCGGTTTGAAAAATGACATGGAAGATTTCAATGAAATTTACGATACGGATATGGATGTTATATCTGCCATTGAAGAAGAAAAAAGAATACTTGGAAGTTTAGACCTTACGGTTTCTTCCTCTTATGAAGAAGAACAGTCCGGCGAACCTTCTCCCCGGAAACTTTTAAAAAGGGATATTAAACGAATGGCACTCTTAAGGCTGGAAGATTCGGCAAGAACGGAAGAAGATTTTAAGGAAGTTGTCAGTATATGGGACAGAAATGATTCCAACCGTGAGCGGAAAGAACGCTACCACGAAGTCGGTCGTTCCGTTGTTCCCCTTGAATATGGTGCAAGTGAAGACGGCATCATATTTCCGGTGCCGGGGAATAAAGTTCTGTGGAGACAGATTCTGAAAGGGGAGTTTATTGATGCCATTTTCAACTGTCCCTTTGAAATGCATGAGCTGGTTGAAAATGAAGCATTATCAAAAACAATTTATAATCTGAAACCGGAACACAAGGAACTTCTCTATTATCTGATTGTAAAAAATCTGTCACCACAGCAGATTGCAGTCATAAAGAAATGTACTGACCGGAATATCAGAAAAGTAAAAACAACGATACTTAACAGGTTGCGATTGGAGGCAGGATATGAACAATATATTTAAAAATGCAGGTTCCTACTGGGTAAAATATGATAACTATGAATGGAAATCAGATAACGACGGAGTTCTGTTTCTGACACCTGCAAAAGATGCAGAACTGAAACTTTATAATCCGATGGAGAATTGCAAAGAAATGATATTGGATGCCTTAAATGTAGGAATGTCCTGCATGAATAAAGATACGGATAAAGAAGAAATCAAAAACGGGATTCTTTCTTTTGTGGAAAGTTACGGTCTGCCGGGCTTTATGACGGCACTTCCGACCACACCGGATTTTATTACCTATGAGTATGTATATCTGCCAAAGAATCATTACATTAAGGAAGAGAGGCTGTCCACGCAGGAATTTCTTTCCTACTTTTTCCCCTTTGAAGAAATTGACTTTGTTAAGGAAAAACTGGAATCAAGCTGGAGTGTTACGGATGCCTCCATGGGGGCACTGATACTGACGTTAAAGAATGTACCGCAGGCAGTTCTTATGAGTTTTCAGAAAGAGTATGCAGAAAGACTGGACTGGCTTATCAATGCTTTTGGCGACCTTGCTTTTACATTCTTTTCATCATTTCTGTATTATCAGGACTTTGACGTTTTAGACGAAGAACAGAAAAATTTATACAGGAAAGGAATGGCTGCCTTTGGCGGTGTTGCCCCGACCTACCACATAGAACTGCGTGACACACCGACAATCATATGGGAATTTAATTCCCTGCTGTTACAGATACAGATGATGTTAAGCCTTATGATAACAGATACGGATTCCGCAATCCGGGTATGCAGGAACTGCGGAAAGGCATTTATCAGCAGACATGCAAACGCTAACTATTGTTCCAGAGAATGCAGGGACGAATTTAAAAACAGGTAAACATTGATGTGGATAAAAGTTGTTATCCAATATCATATAAAAAATTTATAAAATTGTATATTTCATGGTTCCGGTCCGGTATTGAAAATTCTCCTATTTATGAAAGGATAAATATCTTTTCATAAAAAAATATAACCGCAACCGGGCAAACCATGGTAAGATAAGAATGTAACTGTTCTTTTATTTGAACAGTTCATATAAAATGAATATATGCAGTTGTGCCGGTTGTGTGAAAGGAGATTTTAAATGGAACAATCGGACAACACAAAAATAACGGCTCTTTATGAGCGGCTTTCCCGTGATGATGAAATAAACGGGGAAAGCAACAGTATCGTAAACCAGAAAAAGATGCTTGAGAAATATGCACTTGAGCAGGGATTTACAAACTTAAGACATTATTCGGATGACGGATGGTCGGGAACAAACTTTGAGCGACCGGACTGGAAAAGACTGCTTGGTGATATCGAAAACGGTCTTGTGGGAACAGTCATTGTAAAGGACATGAGCAGAATCGGAAGAAACTATTTACAGGTGGGATTTTATACCGATGTATTCTTCCGGGAGAAGGGGGTACGGTTTATTGCCATATCAAACGGTGTGGATAACACCCGGAGCGACAGTAATGAGTTTGCTCCGTTTCTCAATATCATGAATGAATGGTATGTAAGGGATACAAGCAGGAAAATCAAGGCTGTAATGCATGCCAAAGGCATGGAAGGGAAACATCTGACAGGTAATGTTATCTACGGATACAAAAAAGATCCGGAAGATTCCAATCACTGGCTTATTGATGAGGAAGCTGCAAATGTAGTCAGACGGATTTTTAATCTGGTTCTTGAGGGCAAAGGACCGATGCAGATAGCAAGGATTCTTTACAATGACAAAGTGGAAAGACCTTCCTATTATCTTGCAAAACAGGGACTTGGCTCCTGCCGGGGCAGTTGTGATATGAATGAGCCATACACATGGACACCATCTTCAATATCTGAAATGTTAAAAAGACCTGAATACAAGGGGCATACTGTAAACTTCAGGACACACAAAGACTCCTACAAGGATAAACATTCAAGAACATTGGATGAAAAAGACTGGGTTATTTTCGAAAACACGCAGGAACCTATTGTTGATGAAAAAACTTGGGATATGGTCCAAAAGATTAGAGAAACAAAACACCGTCCTAATGTAAAGGGAGATTTTAGTCCTTTAACCGGACTTGTTCTCTGTTCTGACTGTGGCAGGCGGTTATATCATCATCAAACAGGGGGATATGAAATAAATCCACCGCGAGTTACAAAGGCGGGTAAAACTCTCCGATGGACAAATGCACAGGATTATTACAGATGTTCCACCTATGGTAATTCAAGTGGAAAATTTCAAACCAAATGTACCGGACATTATATCCGTACCGCCGTGTTAATGGAACTTGTTCTTGATACGATAAAGTATACCTGCCACTATGCAAAGGAAAATGAAGAAGAATTTACTGCAAAAGTGGAAGAGGCTTTTAATATCAGGAGAGATTCTTCCCTGAAAGGAATCAAATCGGATATTGCCAAAAAGGAAAAACGCAGCGGGGAACTGAATAACCTTATCAAGAAAATCTATGAGGATAATGTCAGCGGTAAGTTATCGGACAAAAGATTTCAGATGTTCCTTTCAGACTATGAAAAAGAACAGGAAGAAGTTGATAATGCAATTCTTTCATTAAAAGAAGAACTGGAAAAATTTCAGACTGACAGTATGCGTACAGAAAACTTCATGGAACTTGTTCATAAGTATACTGATTTCACGGAACTTACTGCTCCCATGATTTATGAATTGGTAGATAAGATAATTGTCCATGAGGCTGACAAGTCAACAGGAGAGAGAATCCAGCAGGTGGATATTTATCTGAAATATATCGGGAAGCTGGATGTTCCCATGCCGGAACTTACGCCAGAAGAACGCAGGGAACAGGAACGTCTTCGTAAAAAGCGTGCCGAAAGCCGCAACTACCGTCACCGCAAGAAACTAAAGGAACAGGCTGAGAAAGAAGCCAAAGAAAAAGCCGATTCAAAGGCTTAAAATAAAGAAAAAAAGGACACTACCCTCAAAGTGTCCTTTAGAACGGTAAACATGACTGTGACGTAAATCGTGAACTCTTATCTTTTTCACTCCTGCTTTCTTTGCTCCTCTCTCAATTTCTTTGTTGTAGTAACTTCTTACTACCGGAAATATCCTGTCTGTTTCATAAAATCCGTACAGCCTGCTAAGATATGTTTTTAGTTCATCGACAAGAAAATCCGGTATTACCACATCTCTTATTCCCTTTTGTGTTTTTGGTTCTGTGATAACATCCTTTCCATCAATTCTCTGAAAGGATTTTGTAACATGAATCACCTTATTTCCAACATCAATATCCTTTGCTGTCAAAGCCAACAATTCCCCAACTCTCAAACCACACCAGTAAAGTATCTGAAAACCGTAATAGCTGATTGGTTTATCCCTTACCTGTTTAATAAATTTCAGGTATTCTTCCTGTGTCCAGAAAAGCATTTCATCAGCCTTTCCCTTTCCGAAAGCACCTGCCCTTAATACTGGATTTTCTTTCAAGGAATAAAACCTTACCGCATGGTTGAATATGGCACTCAATTCCGCTTGTATGGTTTTAAGATATGTCGGTTTTAGCGGTTTCCCCGATGGAGTTTTCATTGCAGATATTTTATTCTGCCATTTAATAATATCTGCTGCTCTGATTTCTTGAATTTTTTTATCCTTAAAGTATGGAAGTATCTTTCCGTTTACAATTGCCTCTTTTGTTTTCCATGCATTCAGTTTCAATTTTGGTTTCATGTCTAAAGTGTAGAGTTCAAAGAACTCTCCAAAGGTCATATCTATTCCATCCGCTTCCTTTACCTTAAAGTTATGTTCCCATTCCAATGCCTCTTTTCTTGTTTTAAATCCCCTTTTCATCTTCCTTTTATTCTTGCCCGTCCAGTCATAATAGTGAAAGGAAACGTACCACGTTCCCCTCACTTCATCTTTATAAGCTGTCATTTTAATCACCCCTTTCATTAATCTTTATTCCATAAAATTTTTCTTCAAAATACTTTCTGCTTACTTTACCTGGAATGATTATAAAATTCTTTTCTTCCAACTCCTTATTCAATCTATTGATAATTTTATAAGCATACGGTTTAGATATATTTAATATGTCAGCCACTTCCTGCGCCGTCATAAATAGTGAATGCACCATGTTTTTCACCTGCCTTTCTTTTAATATGATTTTCTTTTTGTTTATTAACATATTTGTTAATATTATGTGATGCTTATTATAATTCGCCTTTTTGTTAATGTCAAGTGCTTTATTTCGCTTTTTTGTTAATTTTTTATTTACTATCTTTACTCTATGAGTTATAATAGTAATAATTTTAAAGAGCAGAAACACATTATATGCTTTTCTCTCTTAAATGAAAGAAGGTACAACGCATATGACACTTGGTCAAAAAATCAAACGAATAAGAACATTTCGCAATATGACACAGCAGGAGTTGGGCGAAGCAATCGGATTGGATGTCAAAGGTGCTGCCAACCGTATTGCACAGTATGAAACCAATTACCGTGTTCCAAAAAAGGATATGTTGCTTGATATGGCAAAGGCTCTAAATGTCAATTATCTGAACTTTTATGTTCCTGTATCCGGCAGTTCGGAAGATATCATACAGACACTCTTGTGGCTGGATGAGGACAATCCCTCTGCTCTTAATCTGTTTGAATTTGAACGGAGCAACAAAAAATATGGCACCGGCAACAATATTGTTGCCAAATATGACGACAACGACGATATGCCGGTAGAACCGCCTGTCGGTCTCTGGTTTAACTATGGTCTGGTAGACGAATTTATGCACATGTGGATGCAAAAAAAGTCTGATTTGAAAAATGAAATTATCAGTCAGGATGAATACTTTGATTGGAAAATCCGTTTTCCTGACAGTTGTGATTAGATTTAATCTGATTAGTTATATAGACAAAAATAATTATTCAAGTGAATAAACAGGTATCAAAAAGGTATCACAAGACATAAAAATTCCCCAGAGTTCCCATAAACAAAGGCTCTCTGGGGTTGTTTCTACTATTCAAACTCTATCGTTCCCGGTGGTTTACTCGTCAAATCATACATCACCCGGTTAACTCCCTTTACCTCATTGATAATTCGGTTCATGACCTTATTTAACACCTCATACGGTATCTCCGCCGCCTCAGCCGTCATAAAATCCACAGTTCGCACAGCGCGCAGCGCCACTGCATAATCATACGTTCTCTCATCACCCATAACACCCACGCTTCTCATATTTGTCAATGCTGCAAAATATTGGTTAATATCCTGATTCAGTCCGGCATTTGCAATTTCCTCACGATAAATCGCATCCGCCTCCTGCACAATACGGACTTTTTCCGCCGTCACCTCTCCTATAATCCGAATCCCAAGTCCCGGTCCGGGAAACGGCTGACGAAATACAAGTGCCTCCGGAATTCCCAATTCCAGTCCCGCCTTACGCACCTCATCTTTAAACAAATCCCGCAACGGTTCAATAATCTCTTTAAAATCAACAGAATCAGGAAGTCCTCCTACATTATGATGAGACTTAATCACCGCAGATTCCCCGCCAAGTCCACTCTCAACAACATCCGGATAAATTGTTCCCTGTGCAAGAAAATCAACCGCGCCGATCTTCTTCGCTTCCTCCTCAAATACCCGGATAAATTCTTCACCAATAATCTTACGTTTCTGCTCCGGTTCCGTAACACCGGCAAGTTTGCTATAATATCTCTCCTGCGCATTCACACGCACAAAATTCAAATCAAAATCTCCTGAAGGTCCAAAGACAGCCTCAACTTCATCGCCTTCATCCTTGCGAAGAAGTCCATGATCCACAAACACACATGTAAGCTGCTTTCCAATCGCTCTGGAAAGAAGACCTGCTGCAACGGATGAATCAACGCCTCCCGACAAAGCCAAAAGAACCTTGCCGCCGCCTACCTTTTCACGAATTGCCTGAATCGACTGTTCCACAAAAGAATCCATTCTCCAGTCTCCCGAACAGCCGCACACATCATACACATAATTGCGGAGCATTTCCTTTCCCTTTACCGTATGTAATACTTCAGGATGAAACTGAATGGAATACAACTTCTTCTCCGGACACTCAGCCGCCGCTATCGGGCGGTCACTTGTATGCGCGCAAATCTTAAATCCGGGTGCAGCCTGTGAAATATAATCAAAATGACTCATCCAACAGATTGTATTCTCCTCGATTCCTGCAAAAATCTTCGACTGTGTATCTAACGTAACCTCTGTCTTTCCATATTCACGCACCGGCGCTTTTTCCACTTTTCCACCCAGAACATGATGCATAAGCTGCGCTCCATAGCAAAGACCCAGAACCGGAATCCCCAGTTCAAACAGTTCTTTCGTGCATGTTGGTGATGCCTCTTCATAACAACTGTTCGGCCCGCCTGTGAGAATAATT
>CANQVA010000040.1 GCA_947627175.1 uncultured Ruminococcus sp. | reverse complement strand
AGAGTCTGTACCAGATATGATAAACTTGATTTTATCTTTCTCTCGTTCATTCAGATTGCTTCTATATTTACTTGGATTAAATAGTGTCAATACGCTCTAGTTTATCGTCTTTTCAATATGTTCTTTTATTTCAATCCACGCCCTCTGTGAGAGGGCGACCTTTACCTATTGGGCAAAGACCGCAATCTATATATTTCAATCCACGCCCTCTGTGAGAGGGCGACATCTGATCGTGAGTTTGTAATCCGATCGCCTCATATTTCAATCCACGCCCTCTGTGAGAGGGCGACACTTGCAGACTTTTTTTGACTTTTTCAAGCAGCATTTCAATCCACGCCCTCCGTGAGAGGGCGACTCAACGAGGCGATAAATTTATCAGCTCTTGATCATTTCAATCCACGCCCTCTATGAGAGGGCGACCAGGTACGGCTTGACAAAAAATCTTGTCTTGCCCATTTCAATCCACGCCCTCTATGAGAGGGCGACAGAAACAGGGCATTATTAACATAATTGCTCTTAAAATTTCAATCCACGCCCTCTATGAGAGGGCGACGTAATTTCTTGATAATACATACAAGCAAGTCAATATTTCAATCCACGCCCTCTATGAGAGGGCGACTTTCAAAACTTTGTCATTGGGGGTAGTTGATTTTATTTCAATCCACGCCCTCTATGAGAGGGCGACATCTATTCCGCTTTCGGAATGTCTTATTGCTGACATTTCAATCCACGCCCTCTATGAGAGGGCGACCTGCCGCCTGTGATGTTGCTTTGGTCTTTCGGACATTTCAATCCACGCCCTCTATGAGAGGGCGACTTCTTACGAACTTATTAACGGTAATTATTGTCAAATTTCAATCCACGCCCTCTATGAGAGGGCGACCAGCACACGCTCCCCGCTGCCCTCAAGTTACCCATTTCAATCCACGCCCTCTATGAGAGGGCGACTAACAACCGCCTACAATGCCAAGGGAGAGTATTGATTTCAATCCACGCCCTCTGTGAGAGGGCGACGCAATAGCATCTAAAGCACCAAAAATACCATCAAAAATTTCAATCCACGCCCTCTGTGAGAGGGCGACCGAGATAGTCGAGGACTGACAATTGATTTTCTTCTATTTCAATCCACGCCCTCTGTGAGAGGGCGACCGTATGCCAATGTCGATAGTCTATGTCATATTTGTAAATTTCAATCCACGCCCTCTGTGAGAGGGCGACAGGGTTCTTTTCTCTCTTCTCTCGCAAGAGAAGAATTTCAATCCACGCCCTCTGTGAGAGGGCGACTGATTACGGTTATGCGATTGATGGCGTTGTATCCATTTCAATCCACGCCCTCTGTGAGAGGGCGACGACCGACGGCTGGCGGTTACGTATTTGTGAGATTATTTCAATCCACGCCCTCTGTGAGAGGGCGACATTGATGCTCAAAATCTGTCGAGCAGACAGTTAATTTCAATCCACGCCCTCTGTGAGAGGGCGACCAAAGTGGGGGTGGATACAGGGTGACAAAGAGTTAATTTCAATCCACGCCCTCTGTGAGAGGGCGACGGCGGAATGCTCAATATTTTGCCATGATAAATACAAAATTGTAGCAATTCGCCGAACCATTCTGAAAAAATGTTCCTAATTAGGGAATATTTTATCAGACTTGATGTCATTTCACTATGTCTATATTTATTTTTCCGGTGCGAATCACCCCTTTCTATGATGTTTACTTATGGTTCGCACTAAAGTATTATAGGTTTATCCATATCAATTCCGGGATTGATGCCGAAATGTTCTTTTTTCACTTTCTGACTATCTCCAAGATAGTAAAACCGTAAGGAATCGCTGGATTCATCAATTTCTTCCAAAAGTTTCTGCTTTAGTACACGCCATTTTGCGGAGTCTATGATACACTCAAATACAGAATTTTGTACACGGATTCCATAATTTTTACAACATCTTGCAACTCGACGCAAGCGTTTTTTTCCGGCAGAATCTTCTGTATTGACATCATAAGTAATTAACACTAACATATAATCATTTTCACCTTATTTCCAGAAAAATGGCGGATATGCATCTAAATCTCCCCGTAAATATCTTGACAGAAGTAATGATTGTACATAAGGCAACATACCCCACTGTACTTTTTCTTTCAGGAAAGGATGAGTAATTATATCATTTTTGCGTTCTTGCCATGCATTAAAAAATGTTCCTCTTCCTTCATCAGTCAATAATATTGCACCGCTTTCCTGTTGTAAAAATGATTTTCTGTTAATGATTCGTTTATTGATTAGTGTTAAAACAAACCTATCGCACATAGAAGCTCGAAATTCTTCGACCAAATCCAATGCAAGCGAACGTCTTCCCGGGCGGTCTGTGTGTAAAAATCCCACATAAGGGTCTAATCCCACAGATTCCAATCCTAACACACACATACTTGTTGCAAGTGAATAAGCGAAAGAGAGCAAAGCATTTACATAATCAAGAGGTGGTCTTTTATTTCTCCCCTTAAATTGAAAATCTTCTTTTTGCTGCAAAATCATGTCATCAAATACAGAGAAATAAACAGACGCAGCTTCTCCTTCTATTCCCCTCAATGTGGCAGCATCAGGTGCAGCCATCACTGTATTAACAGCTTGTTGCAGGTACTGTGATTTTTGAGAAAATAATGATGTATCAATCCGAAGTGCATGGTCACGAATCATTCGTTCCAATACCGAACGGCAATTATGAATTTTAGCAGCAATCATATTTTTGGCAATGGCAAGACTTTTTTCAGTATCATCTGCAATACGATACTGTGTTCTTCTAAGTAAAACATTACCATTGAATTCTCCTTCTACCCGTGCCAAAATTTTTCCGGAACGTGATATAAATAATAATTCACGTTGGTCAGCGACACATTTTTCCATTAAAGCAGGACTTGCTCCGGCAGAACCAAATGCTATTATACGTTCCACATTTTGCAATGGAAGTTGAGTAATTTTTTCTTTATTTTCCCAAATAACAACATTTTCTCCATCTAAAGACAAATACCTGCCCGGTGTATTTATATAAATGGTATTCATCAATTTTTTCATTAAAGTTCTCCTAAAAATTCTTGTAAATATTCAGAAACTGTACCATGATTATCCAATGATGGAAGGCAAATATCTTTCAGTGAGCAAGCGTTACAAGATTTTGTCCGTTTGCATTTTGGTGTATATTTCCGTGCATAAAGCTGATGCATTTCTTCGATAAATCGCATTGTTTTTTCTCGTAGTGCTTTATCCAATGCAACCGGAACACGTCTTTTTATTTCTCCATAATACAAATATCCTTCCGGAATATCACAACAAAGCATTTCTTCCAGACATAATGCCTGTGCACAAAGTTGTACACAATCGCAGTCATCTTTTTTAGGTTTGCCTCTTTTGTATTCCACGGGAAAAACAGTATAATTTCCTTCCATGTCAGACAAGGAAATTCCGTTTTTATCATCTCTGTGAAATTCCACAATATCGCATTCACCGCTTAATCCGTAAGTTTCCGAAGAAATATGTATTGCCCGTACAATAATTTTATCTTTACGTTTTTCACGAAATTCCGGGTTATGTGCATTTTGGTGCATAATTCTACCGTCAGCAGTGAGAAAATTTTCCTCCCACTGCTTTTCGATATGAATTAAAGCCCACTGTCTGCGGCAGAATGCAAAATGTTGGATTCCTGACAACTGTAAATATTCTTCTTCTGTATACATAATATATTATAACAAATCAATAATTTCCGGAGTTACACCTGTATTTTCAAGTGTAATTTCGTAATCATCAAAACATTTCGGTTTGATGATTTCTTTCTTCAATGAAATTTTGACAGAGCGATGCAATTTAGCGGAACTTATTTGTGGTGTTTTGCAATCATGTTCCCACCAATAAAGACGGCATACTTCCATACTGCCTTCAGGTCTTGCAGAAGAAACATCATTTTCAAAAAGTGTTTCAAGAGCTTTTTTAATTTTGGCAGCATCTTCATCAGAAAAGCCTGTTTTTTCTGCCAGCTGGCAATTGATACTTCCATTAACAACATACAGCCCGAATGACACACGATGTTTCGTTCCCATTGTATCAGAAGCTTTTCCGGCTTTCTGGCTTTCACTGTTGACGCTTTTAGTAATTTGCATACTGATAATGTCCACAGGAGAAACACTGACTGCTTGCTGAATGCTAACTGGACCTCTTATGCCAACGGAAACGGAATCGCCCTTAAAAGCGAACACTTGCCCAAAACTCCGGACATCCATCCATTCTGTGCAAGCTGCTTTAGCAAATGTATCACGGTCTGTTTGTTTTCCGTTGATTATTGCTTTAAGCGTTTCATTATTTTTTGCACGGTCAGCAAGGCTGTTATACCCGTCATCACAGCGGTCATCGGATTGAACGAAAATTTTTTCGCCCATATCCTGCAAACGGTTACGAAGTTTCCGTTTAATGCACACATCGGAAATTTCCCCATGACCCGTGAATGTTTCACGGGGGCGGTTTCCATTAAGGGGGTCACCATTCGGGTTAGCATTTGTGACAGTAATCAGCATCGTAAAATCAATCTTATGAGTGAGCATAATTATTCCTCTTCTTTCTTTTTAGATGTATAAATTTCTGCTGTGTAATGATGATAGCCCAGCAGATATGACGGACTGAGTGCATGATTGTCTTCAAAATTCTGGAAATCAAATTTCGCCATAATGTCATTCAGCATTTTTTCATAGCGAATGCTTTTTTGGCCGAGTTTGTCCAGATATGGGTGCAAGCGTTCTTCAATCAATTTCCATGTCTGGTAAGGTCTGCCAGAAAAGGCATTCCAATAACGGCGTGCATTTGTCACACGTTTGTCTTCATTTTCATCATATGCAGCACGTTCTGCGGCATCAGCAATAGCCAACAGGCAGCCATAGAGATAGCTGCGGTCAGTTTCTTCCGGATTATAAGCCATAGCAATAATTCCTTCCTTTCGGTCAATATTATATTTGCGGATTATTCCGCAAGCGGTTTCCAGTACTTTATGATGATTAAAACTTTTCTCATATGCCAGAGGATTAGAAGCTTTATGATATAAAGCCCACATGATATCTGCCGGCAAAGGTCTTGAATTGGTAATACATGGAATTAAACGCAATATTTGTTCTTTGAGTGTTTCTTTTTTGCATTCCAAACCTAAATTCCCTTCTGTGCCGAAAGCACAGTTCAAAATATCATAAACACTGAATGAATTGATTTGATATTTTTTCTTTTTTCTGTTATATCTTCGGCAAGCAGTTTCTTCATGCCATTTCATCAAATTGGACAAAAATTCTGATTTTCCCAGTTCTTCATAAAAAGAAATGGAAAGCCTTCCGATTGTAGCTGCATCTACACCAAGCAACATAACTTTATGGTGTAATTCTATTTCTGACTGATTTCCGAAAATGCGCTTTTGAAGTACGTCTCGATAGCCTTTCACTGTATCTGGTACAATCGGCGTTTCATCTTCATATAAATCTTCATCTTCATCATCTTCTTCAGGTAATCCAGCTTTTCGAATATCTGGAAGCGGTTCTAATGTACTTGCCCAGACAATCATGACTAATGAATCAAAATATATTCCTTGCCGCTGAATCAGCCATTTCAGTGCATTATGCATTTTCTGTGAAAAATCATAGCTTATTCTGAGTGCTTCATGACTGTTTTGAAATCTTCCCCGGTAAGTAAAACCGCTGTCATCATTAGAAGAAATCAGTTTTGCTTTGTCGCCAGTATGACGAATTTTATTAGGGTGTTTTTCTGCCACGGGAAGATATTTCCCTGTAGCATAACAAAGGTCTATATGTTCAGATTGTTCATTATACCATGCAATGAACGCATCATATAATGTTTTATCTTTCCATGTCTGCGGTTCTTTCAAATCGTTCACCCGAAAACGCACAAAAGCTTCTTTTTGTCCGACACCAGCAATTTTATATTTTTCAGTAAGTTTGCCGGTTTCCGCATCTAATTCAACTATGTGACATTTTTCTAAATCGTGCATTAGCGTTTTTTTGGAAAGATACGTATACAGTGCATTTACAGCAGGGTGGCTGTGTTTACTTTCATGCCAGCACTGCAATTGTTTCATGTAAGCTTGATATTTAGCATTATCGGCATTTTTGTCTTCCACATAATCTGAATAATCGCCGGCAATATAGGGAAGTTTATCCGCAAATGGCATGGGATTAACTCCACTCCCTCTTGCAGCAGAATCTTCTGTAACTGGAATAATTGTATTTTTACCTTCTTCTTTAGATAAACCACGGGCTTTTACAAAAGTACCGTCTACCCGTAATGTGACTTCAATTTGTGTATTAGCAGTAGAATGTGAAATTGGCATTAGTACACTGCCATCATGAAATTCCTGTCCGTACTGCGTTTCATAAACCTGATATAATTCATTCGTCCAACTCACTGAGCATTCCTCCTGTGATCCATGCTAAATTTTCTTCAGCAAGTCTGGAAAAATTTTCCTGTTTTTTTCCGAAAGGTTTAATTCCCATTTTTCGGATATGTCTTTTAATCGTACATTCTTCCGGTTTGGGAAAATCAATAACCCCTTTCCGCATAACAGGTTGCCAGAAATGCACAGTCATTTTTCCTTTGTCTTCTTCCAGAATTGCCTCATCTGCGTAAGTCATGCTATGATACATTAAACTGTAGGAAATTTCCGGAATATCATCATAATATCCTCTTCCTACACCGAAACACCGTGGTTCAACATATCCTTGACATTCTCTTGTACCAAGAAAAATATCTCGTCTTCCGCCTCGTTCAATCATCCGCCGTGCTATATTTAAATGCTTTTCAGGAATTTGATCATCTTTTAATTCCGGACGATTTGGATTCCAAATAAAATGTGCACGTACCTGATAACAAACATCTTCCAAGTAAGTATAATAAGCAAGGTCATTTTTTCCTGTAGTATAGCCAACTGGGCGAATTCCTTTCCGAAATGTTCGGACAGGGTGCATAATGCGTACACTATCAATATACCATATAATCGTCGGTTTCCAGTACACGCTGTGCAAAATGCCTTTTAATGCTTCATAAGTGGGAATCATGTAAGTACAGCGTTCTCCTCCGACACGGGTCAGTACATCAGTAAAAAGTGCTTGTTTGCCATATACCATAAATTCTACTTGATTATTATATTCCATATTACACAATCACTCCTATTTTCATAAAATAAAATTTTGCTGCATACCAGCTTCTTCTGTTAAGCCGTATTCTGAATGATAATATCGTTCATCTACAGTCAAAACACCTGAAGTTAATGAAAAAATTGCGTTTTCTTCCTGCAATTTTCGGAACATTTGCGGATATACTCCTGCCATATAAGGCTGTGCTTTACGAAGTAATAAACGAATTTCCGAAGGGGTTTTATTTGTATTCAGTTCCGCAATCAATGTTTTTGCTTCTTCATTGAACGGAACCAGTAAACTTTGCGTGTAATTTTCAATTACATCAAATGCCTGTCCTGCTGTAGCAAATGCTTGTCCGCTGACATTGGCTTTCGTTCTTCCGGATAATAAATTTCTATCATGATTTAAAGATAACAAATCAATCAAATTCTCATTCCGATAGGGATAAACAAGCTGTTCTTTATTTTCATGATAAAATTTGCGAAAATATTCTGACATCATTTCCACGCCCAGTAAATCAGTTCTTTTCTCTGTATTATCCAGCATTTGTAATGAAATATCTTGTCCCGCTTGAATTTCTTCCAGATTTGCAAGTTTTTCTTCCCAAATATCCAGAATAAAAACGGGGCAGGCGGTTTCAGATTCTCCATTACGGTTGCATCTTCCTGACGCTTGTGCAATGCTGTCCATACCTGCCAACGACCGTACCACACACCCAAAAGAAATATCTACACCTGCTTCAATTAACTGTGTTGTTACGCAAATTATCGGTAAATGTTGTTCAAGTCTTTCACGAATTTTTTGTATTTGTTCCCGACGATGTTGTGGACACATATTTGTACTAAGATGAAATATCGGTACTAAAGAATCTTGCTGTAACCTCTGAAAAATTTCCCGTGCCGCAAGTTTGGTATTGACAATCATTAACAAACTGCCATATTTCGACTGTTTGTTAAGACAAAATTCTGCTGCTTCTTCATAAGAATATCCGTCTTCTTTAATACAATTTTCAATATACGTTCTCCGAAACGCTGAAAAATCTCCTACAGTTTCACCGGTCATACTTGAATTTGAATCCAATAATAACGGATACTTTTTCAATAATTCAAATGGTGGCTGTGTTGCCGAACATAATACTATTACAGAGCCACAAATACGGGATAGAAAATTCATTGCAAGATTGAACATATAAACACATTTTGTCGGCAAAGATTGTATTTCATCAATAATAATTACCGATTCAGAAAGTTGATGCATTCTTCTTACAGCAGAAGTTTTTGCGGAAAAAAGACTATCCAAAAATTGTACCATTGTTGTCGCAATAACCGGACTGTCCCAACGTTCCGTATGAAGTTCATAGGAATGAAGTTCATCAGCATTTTCTTTCTGAAGAATTTCATTCATTGCATCTGAATGATGTTCTAAAAATTCATCATCTCCGGCAATTTTACGAATTTCATCGCTGTTTTGTTCCAAAATTGACAAAAACGGTGCAATATAGAAAATTCTTTTTTTATGATACCGACGACAATAGGCAATGGCAAAACGTAACGCAGAAAGAGTTTTTCCTCCACCTGTCGGAACAATCAGCCGACAAATTTTTACAGAATGTTCAGCAAATGCCGCACAACGTTCGGAAATATTGTTTCTCTGCTTGGAAATTCTGTCGGTTCTTTCTGAAAATTCGGAAAGCCTCTGTTCCATTCGTTTTTGCATTTTTTCCCATAACAAGGCAGAATCAAAAGATTTTTCTATTGTCACATTTGATATAAAATCAGCAGTATCAGTTCTATCTGCATCTATCAAAATTGAAGTCATTAAACGTTCTGCCATACCCAGATAAAAAGATAATATTTCATTTTTATTTTTTGCAGTTGCATCAGAAAGCGGCATTTCCGAAACAATAGATTTTATTTTTGATTTTAATACACTGAATTCTGCTTCTGCTAATTGGAATTTTTCAGGGCAATCCTGAAAAAAAGATATATTTTTTGCATTTTCAAGAATTTCCTTATAATATTCCGTTTTCATAATACGTGCATGAAAATAATCTTTTCCTTCTTCATCAATCCAATCATGTAAACCATGATGAGATAAGATAACATGACCGAGAAATTCAGCTGTCTTTAAAAATTGAGCCTTTTTGTGTGAAAAAATTTCATTTTCTGCTAATTCTGAAAGATACTTTGCACCGGCAAAGCAATGGTCAATACTTCCACGGTAATAGTGACTATCTCCATGAATATATGCATCAAATGCTGAAGAAAGTTTTCCCATATCGTGTAACAAACCGGCAACAAAGGCAAGGTGTTCCATGCCGACTGATTTTCCTGCTATTCTCGCATAATTTGCAGTCTGAAGACAATGACATTCTACCGACTGTTCCTGACCATCGCTTTGCCTTATATGTGCTATCATAAAATATATCCTTTCTATTATCTCTTGAATATTTTAAAAAATAAACTGCTTAATAATTTTCAACGTTCAAGATTTTTCATTTTTTCTAATTTATCACGTATTGCAATAAGAGCAATTTCGGGTTCGGTTATTCCTTGTACTGCTGTTTCAATCGGGCAAAATCCCGTGTTATCACGATTTCTTATAGCGTCAGTCAGTGTTTCATACTGCACATTTATTTTATATCTTTCAAGCGTTTCAAGTGCTGATTTACTGATGATTTTCGCATAAAGCGTTTTCACTTTCAACAGCACATAAAGAAACGCCGCACCATTTCCAACAACTTTATCCGCAGCAGAATAACCCTCAAGTGATTTATTTTCATCAAGTAATTCAAGCAGGGGAGCAACACCACGTTTTTTATTTGTCATTACTGAATCACCATTACGGAAAACACAAGTATACTCCGATTTTTCAAGCATTTCCTTTGCTTTTTCAAGGTCATTCATGGTCTGCCTCTTTTAAACGGTAAACAGCAAGCGGAATAATGACGAGTTGTAAAATAATTCCGAATAAACCTGCTGTAATGCTTGTGAAAATAATTGACGGTGCAATTGCGGTATTGAATGCATAAAAGCCGATTGCAAGGGCAATTCCTCTTACAGCTCTGCCTGCAATTTGTGTAATAAGGACTTTTGAAACTGTAGGAATTTTCGCATCTTTAAGAAGTCCCGCACAAATTCCGTATGCACAAAGTTCAATCATCATGAAGGGGAGCATTGCACTTGTTGGCATTCCCGTAAGTGCGAAACTCAAAAGCGGGCTTAAAAGTCCTGCAATTCCTGCAACATATGACCCTCCTAAAAGTCCTGCGAGAATAATCGGCAAATGCATTGGCAAAAGTGCCTCACCAAGGGACGTACCCATTCCCGAAACTGCACCTATAACGTGAATAATCTGCGGTAAAGCTACGGCAGAAATCAGTGCAATTACTGTGCCGACCGCTTGTGTTTTTATTGAAATTTTTTTAACTGCTGTTGTCATGAAATTACCTCCTTAATAATTTTTAATCAAAACAATCTGCACATTCTTTCAGTTTGTTAATGACATCAATTTGTTGCGGACAAGCACTCTCACACTGTCCACAAGCAATACATTCACTTGCTTTTCCGCCATTTTTCGTAGAATTTCGGTATTCCTCAACGCCTTTTTCAAGTTGTCCCCAGATAAGTTGTTGATTTCTTGCGGAAAAAATTTCAGGTATCGGAATTTGTTGCGGACAACCTGATGTACAGTAATGACAACTTGTACATGGAATTGATTTTATGCCCGTCATAATTTCTTGTGCCTTGCGAATTGCTGTTTGTTCTTCCTGATTTAATGGTTTGAAGTTCTCCATATATGAAAGATTATCCTGCATTTGTGAAAGATTTGACATTCCTGAAAGTACAGTGATAATGCCGTCAAGTGATGCAACATAGCGAATTGCCCATGATGCAAAAGATGCTTCCGAATCTGTTTCACGGAAAATTTTCTGCACTTCTACAGGCGGTTCAGCCAATGCACCGCCCTTTACGGGTTCCATAACAATTATAGACTTTCCGTGCTTTCTTGCAACTTCATAATTTTCTCTTGCTGTTACTTTCGGATTTTCCCAGTCAGCGTAATTCAACTGCAACTGCACAAATTCCGCATCGGGGTGTGCGGTGAGAATTTCGTCCAGAATATCGGGCGTTGCATGGAATGAAAAACCCCAGTGTTTTATTAAGCCTTTTTCTTTTTGTTCTTTTACAAAATCCGCTACGATAAATATATACAAATTTATAAAAATCTAATATATCTATACTGTGGCATTCCTCACGAAATGCCTTCCTGCTTCATTGTGTCCATTTTTGAGATGGCAAGTCATGCTCTACTCATGTTTGCTGTAACACTCCACAGGCTTAAATTCCCCAGTAGCGATAGGTACATATCTGCATTTCCCTGAAAATAGAATTATGCAGATTCTCAAATTTTACGCTTAAGATTTTACATACAATACGATTCGATTGTAAAACCGCATATCTTAACTTGTCAAGTTGCTTGGTACTTGGTTCTCGTACCAATTTTATTCTACCACAAAACTCCTTTTTTGTCAATTGTTTTTAGATTTTTATTGATTTGTATATATTTTTATCAATTTGTAATAACTGTTTATTTGCCCATATATGAAATTTATCATAGATTTTGTAATTATCTGCCTGAAGTGCGTGCAGAAGATAGTAGTCAAAATAGCCTGCTCCTGTACGTTCAAGACTTGTATAAAACTGCTGTTTTGAGGATTTTTCGGTGCGTCCGCCCATCCATGCACATAATTTTGTGGCAAGCGTGAAACTCTCACGGGGATAGCGGTCAACAAGTGCTTTTTTCGTTGCAATTTCAGATTCTCCGTTATCATAAACAAATGCCGTGTCGAAATACGTCTGTCCGGCTTTCATGAACAGGTCTACCATTTGTTTTGTATGTTCAATGTCAATTTTTCCGTGGCTGTCTTTTGGCAGACGCATAAGACCGAATCCGAGTTTTGGTGTGTTTTCGCCAAAATATTTTTCCATAATTACCTCCGTTTAATTATAATTTTTTTATTGATTTCTGATACAAAATTCAGATAGCGGACAAGCGTTAATGAAATTCCTGCATAAAAATTTTTACAGACTTTCAACCCACTTTTTCAATTCACTTTCGGACAATTTACCATTCAGCAATTTTCCTTCAACAATTTCAGTATCCGCTGAAACAGAGCCTTTCAAGCCGTCAACAGTCTTTCCGAAACCGCTACCGCCCGATGTTGCAAACAGGACAATTTTTTTGCCCGAAAAATCATAGCTTTCAAGAAATGTATTGATGATAGTCGGAGCAACATACCACCAAATCGGAAAGCCGAGAAGAATCGTGTCATATCCCGAAATATCGGCATTTTTGTCAGCAATTGCAGGACGGCTTGATTTATCACTCATTTCAATTGAACTGCGTGAATTTTTATTCATCCAGTTGAGGTCATCATTTGTGTAAGGGATTTCGGGCTTAATTTCGTACAAATCAGCACCTGCTGTCTTTGCAAGCATTTCAGCAACTTTTGCTGTTATTCCACTTGCGGAAAAGTATGCGACTAAAATTTTACTCATATGTATCATTTCCTTTCTTGATTAAGAATGTTTACTTTTTACTTTGATTTGCTGTGTTCCTCATTGCTTACGCCGTCCGGTCATTCATTTGAATATCATCGGGAGCGTTTTTTTGGTTGCCTATGTAATTTTTTCCATTTAAAAACCTCCTGTTTTGATTTTGTGTCAATATAATCAGTATAAACTATAATTAACACAAAATCAACATATAAATCAAAATTTTCATATAATTTTCACAATTATTGTATGATAATTTATTTTATGGTAAAAATAAAAGTGCCACCTCGTCATAAAAAACGAAACGGCACTTTTTTGTCAGCACTCTTTACTTTCAAGATACTTTTTACAAGTTTGTTCAATAACTTTTCTTGCCTCTGATGCACTCATATTCAATTCACAGCAAGCGGCATTAAAATGACCTCCGCCACCGTGTATTTTACAAATATCATTTGCGGAAATATCGCCGTTACTTCTAATAGAACACCGCATTCGACCGTCGGGGAGTTCTCGGATTGTTATGCCGATGCGGACACCCTCTATTTGTTCTACAAAAGAATTTATTCCCTCAATATCAGAATCAAGCACCCCTGCTGTTTCAAGGTCTTTCAATGTGATAATTCCTGTCACAATTTTATTGTCACATATAAAATGAAAACTATCACGCAGAATATTTTCAATTTTCATTCTGCCTGCTGATTTTATAAAAGTATTTATCCTGCCTATATGGTAAACATCAGCACCTGCCCTGACAAGTTCAGTTGCAATTTCAAAAGTCTGTACCCTTGTATCTGTTGTTCTGAAACAAAGTGTATCAGTGACAATCGCTGTATATAGCAAGTCGGCTATTTGCTTTGTAACAACAATTCCCATTTCTTTAATTACCTTATAAACCAATTCACTGCAAGCCCCTGTGTCTGTTTCAAAATAACGAAAATCAACGTTATCAAAAATATTGTTGTGATGGTCTATACAGAATGTAAAATGTTTATCTCCGTAAGAGCCGACCCTATGACGTGAAACGGAATCAACAGCTATGTAAACGGGTTCGGTTATTTCGTCGAGATTGACTTTATCCGTCATATATCGGTGAATACGTGGTATTTCGTCCTGTCCTTTAACGGTGCATTTTTTTCCGATAGACTGCAAAGCAAGGCAAAGCCCGAACGCTGAACAGACACAATCACCGTCAGGGCGTATATGATAGATAATGCAGTAATTATCATATTCTTTCAGCTTTTCAGCTATTTCTTTTACGGTTACATCCATTTTTTAATACACTACCTTTCTGTAAAAGATTCGGCAATTTTTTCTATTACTTGCCTTAATTCCAATTTTAATTTCCATTTATCGTCAACAGCACTTACTCCGAGATATGCTCCGAGAATATTACCGCAAATTGCACCCGTAGAGTCACTATCACCACGATGATTTACAGCGGATATTATTCCGGCTGAAAAGTCGTTTTTATATCTTAAAGCACAATAAACCGCTATATTCAGTGCTTCATCACCTACCCAGCCCTCACCGAGAAAGTGAATATTATTCAAATCTGTATCACTATCTTTTGAAAAATCAATAGCCTTTTTCAATCCGCTGATTTGCTTTGAAATATTTCTGTCACCCTTAAAAATTTTCTTTGCCGTTTTTAAAGCATCAATTACTATATCTTCAAGGTTTATCAAATCATCTGTTTTGTAAATGCATCTATGGATAATATGGGCAAGAATAGCAGCAGGAATATATCCGAGTGAATGACTGTGTGTTATTGCCGCCGCCTGTGCCGCTTCCATGTCAATCAATGTTATATCGTCACACGGAATAAAACCTAAAGGTGCAACTCTCATCACCCCACCACACCCGCAACTGTCATTCAGTTTGTCTGCTATGTAGTCATCAGATTCAGGTAAATTTTTTCTTTTTGAGAGTGCGGAAATGCAAGTTTTTCCCGGACATCTTCTGCTGAATAATTCGGGAATTTCGCATAGCCATGACATTTTTTTATTCTTCTCTATATTGAAATGATTTTCTTGTGTATAAAGCCATTCCTGATAACATCTTGCTATATGTTGTCTGATTATCGGACTATATTTGTGAGCGTTTAATACTTCATATGCATTCAAAATTCCCTGAGCGGTAAACAATGTCATTTGAGTATCATCAGATATTATAGCTGTGTCTGTGTATTTATTCAAATTGTATTCTGTTATGCCTTCATCATATATTTTAAAAATGGCATTCTCATTAAAAAATTCTACAGGAAAACCGAGGGCATCTCCCGCTGCTCCGCCAATAAGACAACCGCAGAATTTGTCATATAATAAATATTTATCCATCAATTTTTATCTCTCCTTAAAAGCAACAAAAACAGCTTTTCAAATTCAAAATCTTTTTTGTATAATATCATATTTTCCCTTAAATGTCAATATTCTCCGAAAATGTTTTTTCTTTAAATCTTGATTTTTCAATTATAAATGAAAAAATGCACCCACAAAGTGAATGCATTTTCCCACTATGTCATTTAAATTGAAAACGGGCGTTGGTCTGAGTGACGGGACTTGAACCCACGGCCTCTACCACCCCAAGGTAGCGCGCTACCAACTGCGCCACACCCAGACATCAGCGTATTTCAATCAACGATATATATTATATCATGTCTTTTTTGATTTGTCAAGGGTTTTTTGAAAAAAATTTCAGATTTTTTTATTTTCTTCTTTAAGTTAAATAAAACTACGGATTACTGTTTTCAGCAATCCGTACTTTTTTTATTTTTTAACATTTTATTTAATGTCACATATAAAATTATAAAACATATTCCTATTGAAAGAACTGCAATATGAACTGACATAAACGCTTTTGTAAGTCCATACATAGCACTTGTAAACGCCTTGAAAACCTGTGGCTGTTTTATAACGAATGCGTCAAAATACCTTGACAAAAGTAAAAAGGCACTTGGAAATGTTCCGAAAAATCCGGCAATCAATGAAGAAATTCCTACCCAGTAAAGGCACACCGAAATATTTTTGCGGTTTATCATTAAAAGAATCAGTATAAGAACTGCTGAAACTGCTATACACGCAACAGTCAATATATTTATATGACTGTAGATTTTTGAAACTTTCGTCAGTACTCCGTGTTTCTGCAATGAAGAATATTTATAGACATCACAATAATTTTCAATAATGCGATAGGCACTGTCTATTGTTTCATCAAGTTTTTTTTCATAAGTTTCATCTTTTTCATAACCTGATTCGTCGGCATAGGTACTGAAAAAATTTTCTATACTGTTTTCAAGATTCTGATTTTCAGGAATTTTGAAAACAGTTGCTTCTCCTGATTTGAGAGAACTGAACATAGTTTCCGTATAGAGATTAACAACACTATTTATATAATTTTCGTCAATAGCGTCCATATATGCATCAGCCGGAACGCCTGTTGTGTTGTACTGGTCATTGAAATAATTTTCAAGTTCACTATAAACTATTGAAGATATATTATTCTTTTCTGTAAGGGCAATACTCTTTTTTGCTGTCACATTTATATCAATGATAACCATAAGAACTGAAATAATAATGAGAAAAACAAGCATTACTGAAATAATAAGTGACGGAAGATAAGTGCTGAATTTTTTCATGTTTCGCCCTCCGTATAAAATTTTTTCTCTGTAAGTTCACATATTACACCTATTCTGTCATCTGATGAACCAAGTACATTTTTTTTGCAGGTATAAAGTGTCAGCTTTGTTTCTTCTGACGGAACAACATATTTATTGTCATCTTTTTTAAACTCAATAAGTTCCTTTACTTTATATGTGAATTGTCCGTAATTTGTGTTTATTGTTATAATATCACCGATTTTTAAAGTGCTGAGTTCTGAAAAAAAAGTATCTTCATGAGCACTTATAACAGTATTACCTTCTTCACCGACAAGCACCGAGCCCGATGACTGACACGCTCCCCTTTCAAAAAGTTCACGGTCACTGCCCCAGTAAACAGGAACATCAAGTTCAAATGCATCACTTTTTATTACTGCGTACAGTTCGGCAAATTTAGGGCGAATAAATTCCCCTGTGTCGTTTGTTTCTCCGCTGTAATTGTTTACAATTTCGTTTTCCTTTATGACAAGCCCCCTCGTGCCGTCAGGAGTAATTTTCAGGTCGTCCATAAAAGCAAGGTTCATATATACTTTTATTTTGTCACTCGGCTTTATCATAACAACAAGAAAAATTCCAACACAAAGAAAACATACTATAAACGGTGTTATTATATGAATTGCAAGACTGCCTTTGTTTGAATTATCTTTCATTTTCTTCACCGTTTTTCTTGAAATATCTGTACGCAACGGCAGTAAGCAGACCGCCTGTGAAAATAAGTCCGGCAGAAACCGCAAAAATTCCACGTCTGTCATATCCTGTATCTTCAACAAGAACACCTGCATTTGCCATACCAATCAGTTCTCCGTCTTCATTTCTCATAGCAAGAGAAACGTTATCATCGCTGATTTCCTCCACACTTACGTTTATATCAAACATTTCCGCAAAGCCTGCCATAGAATCAATATATTCAGCTTTCTGTTCAACGGGGAGTTGTTTAAGCATACTTTTGCGTTCTTCAGGAGTGAGATTATCATAAATAATCTGCTGTTGTTCGGGTGTAAATGTACGAATATAATTCATTTTTTCTTCATATGACATTTTTATAAAATCACTTGCGGAAATTCTTGTAAACGTTGTCCCGTCGCTTGTTTGCAGAGTAATTTCTCCGCCAGTTCCGCCTGAATTTCCCTGCTGATTATTTTCATTTCCGTTATCGGAAGGCGGAGTTGTTGCGGGTGCGGACGTTGTGGCTGTTGTGGTCGGTGAAGTCTGCGGAATCTGCGGAGCTGTTGTAAATACTCCGTTTGCCTCATATATTTGCTGTATAGCAAGGTCGAAATCAGCAGAAGAATATTTTCCGGGATTAGAATAATATTCATTGTATCCCTGCTGTATAAGGTCTTCTGAATAGCCGTATTCCCTCGCAATTCTCGCCACGTCGTCAACCGTGGTAGCATATGCGACTGTTGAACAGGAAAGCACTCCGCATATAGCTGTAATTGCACTTGCTGTTTTTATAAATCTTTTATTCATAGCGTAACCTCCATTCATTATATTATAATTATATCTGCTTTTTATTACAATGTCAAGCAAAACAGCTATTTCAGATGATTTTCAGTTTTATATCACATATCTTTTACATTTCTGACAAATTAAATATCATTTTGAAAATGCATATATTAAAGTCAAAACTGAATAAAAAACTAAAAATTAACGCTAATGTCAAAAAAAACTATTGACATTATTTGCATATTGTTATAAAATAGTATTGTAGTTATATTTTTATATACACTGTAATTAGACTTTTATTATGTCTGTTATATTTTCATGAAAAAAGCAGGTTAAATTCAGTCAATAAAAAATTATGTAATAAAATAACAGGAGGAAAAAAATGATTTTACAAACAACACTCTTAATTGCTATGGTGGTAAATCTTGCCATTCTTATTGCAATACTGAAGAAAATTTCCCATAAAAACGTGGGAGAAAACGCCTTGACGGATTCAAGCAAATTGATTGAAAGAATGGATACGATTGAGGAAACAGCCAAAAAACTCAATGAAAAGATTGAAAATTTTAATCAATCAACCAACACACAGAATAAAATGACAATGGATCAGCTTTCAAGGCTTGGTGATTCAGTTAATGGCGGAATAAGTAATCTCGGAAATAATCTTCAATCATCGACGACAGACAGCTTTAACAAACTTTTTGAAACTATGACAAAAATAATGACTGATTTTGAAATGAAATCTAATAAAACACAGGAACAATATCAAAAACAACTGACAGAAAAGCTCTCTGCTCTTGAAAGCGGATTTGACAAGATTCGTGCGGAAATTCTTGCAAATCTTGATAAGATAAATATTACAGTAAATGAAAAATTACAGACAACTCTTGACAGTAAGTTAAACCTTGTATCTGAAACACTTGTAAAAAATATGTCTGAACTTGGCGGAAATCTTAATGATTCTCAGGAAAGACAGCAAAAACAGATGACAGAAAAGCTTTCTACCCTTGAAAGCGGATTTGACAAGATTCGTGCGGAAATTCTTGAAACCCTTGACAAGATAAATATTACAGTCAATGAAAAATTACAAACAACTCTTGACAGTAAGTTAAATCTTGTGTCTGAAACACTTGTAAAAAATATGTCTGAACTTGGCGGAAATCTTAATGATTCCCAGGACAGACAGCAAAAACAGATGACAGCAAAGCTCTCCACCCTTGA
>CANQVA010000039.1 GCA_947627175.1 uncultured Ruminococcus sp. | reverse complement strand
AAACAGAGACGCTAATTCTAAAAAAATAATCCCTCATCTTTTTGGGTGAGGGATTAGTAATATGACAAATTTACAACCTACACTACTTCATTTTTAATAAACTAAAAATATTACAGAAACTTATTTAAAGAAACAAATATAACAACAGCAGTCTGCACAAATAGATATATATCTGCATTTCTGTAAATTATTGTAACAAAAAAATTCTTTTTTGTCAAGTTCTATTTTAATATATCAAAACCATAAAGATAGAATATCTGAGAATAGGGGAGCAATATATTCGCCCGTTTTAGCTATAGATTAAATCTATATTTTGTTATAGATAATACATATTAGACAAATAGGAAAAGTAGGTGTATAATAATAACAGAACAGAAAATTCTGTGAAAATCTGAAAAATAACTTTTGGAGGAATAACATGGAAAGGTCAATTGAAACAAAGTGTTTGCATTTAGAGGAAACAGAAGGCAGTACAATAAATTATGGTGCAATAAGTTATCCGATTTATCAGACGGCAACTTATGCACATTCGGGAGTAGGAAAAAGTTCGGGATTTGATTATTCCCGTTTACAGAATCCCACAAAGGAACATCTGGAAAAAGTTGTTGCATCACTTGAAAACGGTACAGACGGTTTTGCACTTTCTTCGGGAATGGCTGCAATTTCTCTTCTTATGGAGTTATTCAAACCGGGTGACCACATTATTGCTGATTCGGATTTGTACGGCGGAAGTATACGACTTTTCCGCAATGTTTCGGAGAAAAACGGCATTGAATTTTCAAATATAGACTGCTATAGAGAGGATATTGAAAAATATATAAATAAAAATACAAAGGCAATTTATATTGAAACGCCTACTAATCCGATGATGCACGTCACGGACATTGCAAAGACTTCTGAAATTGCAAAGAAACATAATTTGCTTCTGATAGTTGATAATACATTTATGTCGCCGTATTTTCAGAATCCGCTTGATTTGGGTGCTGATATTGTGGTACACAGCGGAACGAAATTTTTAGGCGGTCATAATGATACACTTGCGGGATTTCTTGTTACGAAAAATCCTGAAATTGCCGAAAAATTGCAATTCTTGATAAAAACCACGGGTGCAGGGCTTGCACCGTTTGACAGTTGGTTAATTTTAAGAGGAATAAAAACTCTCGGAATCCGTATGGAAAAATCACAGGAAAATGCACTCAAAATTGCTAATTGGCTGAAAAATCAAAAGGCTGTTACAAACGTTATTTATCCCGGACTTCCCGAACATTCGGGTCATGAAATTATGAAAAAACAAGCCCGTGGTTTTGGTGCAATGCTGACATTCGGCGTTAAAAATAAAGATTTTGCATTTTCAATTCTTGAAAAAGTTCGCATGATTAAATTTGCGGAAAGTTTAGGCGGAGTGGAAACGTTGATAACATATCCCGTAACGCAGACACACGCCGATGTTCCGCAGGAAATCCGTGAAAAAAACGGCATTACGGAAAATATTTTAAGGCTTTCCGTCGGAATTGAAAATTCAAATGATTTGATTTATGAACTCGAAAAAGTTTTTCATGAAACGGAGCGTGAATTAAGTGGCTGAAAAAAATCTTGATTTTGATAAAATTATTGACAGGCATAACACACGAAGTCTGAAATATGATTTTGCAAAACGTCGGGGAATGCCTGAAGATGTATTGCCTTTGTGGGTTGCGGATATGGATTTTGAGACTTCTTCGTACATTCAGGACGCACTGAAAGAACGCATAAATCACGGGATTTTCGGCTACAGTGAGGTACAGACACCGTATTTTGAAATTGTCCGCAACTGGATGAAAATTTATCACAACTGGATTCCGGAAGAAAAATGGTTGATTAAAACTCCCGGTGTTGTGTTTGCTCTTGCAATGGCGGTAAAAGCCTACACACAGCCAAATGACAGCGTTTTAATTCAACAGCCGGTTTATTATCCGTTTTCAGAAGTGATTGAGGACAACGGCAGAAAAGTTGTAAGCAATGATTTGTACCTTGACAATGACAACCGCTATCACATTGATTTTGATGATTTTGAACGGAAAATAGTTGAAAATCATATTAAATTATTTTTACTTTGTAGTCCGCATAATCCTGCCGGGCGTGTCTGGACGGTTGAAGAACTTCGGAAAATCGGCGATATTTGCCTGAAATACGGCGTTATTGTTGTGAGTGACGAAATTCATCAGGATTTTGTTTTTCAGGGAAAACATACGGTTTTTGCGAATCTCGGCGAAAAATATCAGCAGAATTGTATTATCTGCACATCACCAAGTAAAACTTTTAACCTTGCAAGTATGCTGATTTCAAATATTTTTATTCCAAACACACAGTTAAGGCGTAAATTTCGCAAAGAAGTTGACGCTTCAGGCATGAGTCAATTAAGCGTTTTAGGGCTTGTTGCGACTGAAACGGCGTACAGCAAGGGCGAAGAATGGTATTGTAAAATGATTGAATACGTGAGGGGGAATATTGAGTTTACAAAAAAATATATTGCTGAAAATATGCCTGATGTTTCTATGATTGATATTGAAGGCACATATCTTGTATGGCTTGATTTCCGCAAAACAGGATTGTCTGCCGATGAACTTGACAGACGGATTATTCACAAGGCAAAATTATGGCTTGACAGTGGGAAAATTTTCGGTAAATGCGGAGAGGGTTTTCAGCGTATAAATGTTGCTTGTCCGCAAAGTATCTTGAAAGAGGCACTTGACCGCATTAAAAGTATATTATAATTTGTATTCGTTATTGAATCAGTCTATAGTTTGCAATAGAAATTATATATAACAGTTTTTTTAAAAAAATCCTTGACAAAATGAAAAATACAGTGTATACTAAATACATACCCGATAAAACCTATACAAGAAATAGGAATAGCAAAAAATTATTTTATGGAGGTAATTATTATGAGTGATATCAAACAGAGTGCGTTGGAGCTTATCGGCGGTACACCGATTCTCAGGCTTAACCGCTACGAAAAGAAAGCAGGAATTGAAAACGTTACAATTCTTGCAAAGCTGGAATATCTTAATCCGGCAGGCTCAGTAAAGGACAGAATCGCCCTTGCAATGATTGAGGACGCAGAAAAGAAAGGCATTCTTAAAGAGGGTGCAACGATTATTGAACCAACAAGCGGCAACACCGGAATCGGTCTTGCAGCAGTTGCAGCCGCAAAAGGTTACAGGGCAATTCTTACACTCCCTGATACAATGAGTGTTGAAAGACGTAATCTCCTAAAGGCTTACGGTGCGGAAATAGTGCTTACAGAGGGTGCAAAGGGCATGAAAGGTGCAATTGCAAAGGCTGATGAACTTAATCAGCAAATAGAAGGCTCTGTAATTCTCGGACAGTTTGTCAACCCTGCTAATCCTGCAATTCACAAGGCAACAACGGGTGTTGAAATATGGGAGCAGACAGACGGAAAAGTTAACATTTTTGTTGCAGGTGTCGGAACAGGCGGTACAATTACAGGTGTTGGCGAATACCTGAAAGAGCAAAATCCCGATGTAAAAGTAGTTGCGGTTGAACCTGCTACATCTCCGGTACTTTCAAAAGGAAAAGCAGGTGCACATAAAATTCAGGGAATCGGTGCAGGATTTGTTCCTGAAACTCTCAACACAAAAGTTTATGATGAAGTGCTTGCAATTGAAAATGATGACGCATTTGCAGAAGGAAAGGCTTTTGCGGTAAGTGAGGGAATACTCGTCGGAATTTCTTCAGGTGCAGCACTCAAAGCGGCAAAAATTCTTGCTGAAAGACCTGAAAACAAGGGAAAAACAATTGTTGTTCTTTTACCTGATTCAGGTGACAGATATTTGTCAACTCCTCTTTTCAGCAATAATTAACGGCGTTTTTTGAATGGAGTGAATACAGAATGAGTGAAACAGACGAAAAAAAACAAAGTTCTCATTTTGAAATACTTGAAAAACTCCTTGATACAATGAGATATGGAAGTATCACCCTGATTGTACAGGACGGAAAAATTATTCAGATAGATAAAACAGAAAAATACAGGTTAAAAGACTGACCGGAAAACCGGAGGTTTTGCTAAGTGAATTTCGCTTGCAATACCTCCGACTTTTTTATTACCAAAATTTACGAAAGAAGTGATATTTTTGAGTAATACATATGAAAATTTACAGAAATCACACCCATGTTTTGGCGGACAGAAAAACAATACCGGAAGAATACATTTACCTGTAAGTCCCGGTTGTAATATTGCTTGTCGTTTCTGCGAGAGGGCAATAAACGACACCGAAAACCGTCCCGGAGTGACTTCAAAAATTATCACGCCTGACGAAAGTATTGAAATTCTTGAAAAGGCTCTTGCGATTTGTCCTGAAATTACAGTTGCAGGAATAGCAGGGCCGGGCGATACACTTGCAACTGATTATGCACTTGAAACTTTCCGAAAAATAAGGGAAAAGTTCCCAAATTTAATTAAGTGCATGAGTACAAACGGATTACTTTTAGACGAACGTGCGGACGAGATTATTGAAATAGGAATTGACTCCTTGACTGTTACAGTGAACGCTATAGACCCTGAAATTGAGGCAAAATTAAATAAATATATAATCTATCACGGAAAACGTTATGACGGTGTTGAAGGTGCGGAGATACTTATTGAAAATCAGTTGAAAGGCATTAAAAAAGTCGCTGATTCGGGAATTACTGTTAAAGTAAATACAGTGCTTGTACCTGAAATAAACGGCGGACATATTGAGGAAATTGCTAAAACCGTGAGTGAAGTCGGTGCGAAAATTTACAACATAATTCCGCTTATTCCTCAATTTGAATTGTCAGGATATTCAGCCCCGACTTGTGCGGAGATTGACCACGCCAGAACGATTGCAAGTAAATATATTGACGTTTTCAGACATTGTCAGCATTGCCGTGCCGATGCTGTAGGCGTTCCCGGAAAATCAGAATACGGCGAACAGATTTATCAGCGGAGAATTGCCGCAAAGGAGAATTTTTCACATGGATAATTATAAAATTGCCGTTGCAACTTCGGACGGAATTGTCGTCAATCAGCATTTCGGTCATGCAAATCAATTTTATATTTATGAAGTGCATGACAAGAATTTTACTCAAACTGAAATACGACACGTAAACCCCGCCTGCATTTCAAAAGAACATGACGAAAATGCAGTACTGAAAAATCTAAAACTCATAGAGGACTGCCGTTTTCTGCTTGTAAGCCGTATAGGCACGTATGCACAGCAACAGGCGGAAAACCTCGGTATTACGCCGTTTGAAATTCCTCATATGGTGGAAGATGCACTTAAAAAAGCAGTTTCATTTGTTGAAATACAAAACTTATTTGAAAGGAATTGAATATAATGTCAGAAATCAGACAGATTGCAATTTACGGAAAAGGCGGAATCGGAAAGTCCACAACAACGCAGAATCTGACCGCAGGACTTTGCGAACACGGAAAAAAAGTTATGGTTGTTGGTTGTGACCCGAAAGCCGATTCTACAAGGCTTTTGCTCGGTGGACTTGCACAGAAAACAGTGCTTGACACAATACGTGATGAGGGCGAAGATATAGCACTTGACAGAATAATGCGTGAGGGTTACGGCGGTACACGTTGTGTTGAATCGGGAGGCCCTGAACCCGGTGTAGGTTGTGCCGGACGTGGAATTATTACTTCTATCAATATGCTTGAAAATCTCGGTGCTTATACTGATGATTTGGACTATGTTTTTTATGACGTTCTCGGTGATGTTGTATGCGGAGGTTTTGCAATGCCGATACGTGAGGGCAAAGCAAAAGAAATTTACATTGTTGCAAGCGGTGAAATGATGGCACTTTATGCCGCAAATAACATTGCAAAAGGTATAAAGCGTTACGCAAAAACAGGCGGTGTGCGTCTTGGCGGAATTATATGCAACAGCAGAAACGTTGACCGTGAACATGATTTGCTCCGTGCGTTTTCAAAAGAACTCGGCACACAGCTTTTATATTTTGTGCCACGTGACAATATTGTACAGCGTGCGGAAATCAACAAGAAAACTGTTATTGAATATAAGCCCGATTCAAATCAGGCACAGGAATACAGAAATCTTGCGGAAGCGGTTATAAATAACACCTATTTCACTATTCCGACACCGATGACACAAGAGCGACTGGAGGAAATTCTGCTTGAATTTGGTCTTATGGACTCGGCAGATGATTATCATATTTAAGTTAAAGGAGAAGTTTTTATGTCAAAAGTTTATCATTCAATTGCGGAACTGGTTGGTCACACACCTTTGCTTGAAATTCACGGCTTTGAGAAAAAGCACAATCTAAAGGCGAAAATCCTCGTAAAACTGGAATATTTCAACCCGAATCAGAGTGTCAAGGACAGAATTGCCCTTGCAATGATTGAGGACGGCGAAAAGTCAGGAAAACTCACAAAAGACGATACTATCATCGAACTCACAAGCGGAAACACGGGAATCGGTCTTGCGGCAATTGCAGCGGCAAAAGGTTATAAATTCCGTGTTTACATTCAAGACCAGGTTAGCCGTGAACGTTTTCAGGTAATTCACGCTTTCGGCGGTGAAACGGTTAAAATAACGGAAGTCCCCGAAATTACGGAAAGTATGGAAAAATATGGTGCTGATTTTGTTGAATGTGTAAAGGCACTTGAAAGAGCTGTGCAGGGTCAGAAAGTATGGTTTGCAGACCAGACAAGAAATTCCGCAAATCCTGAAATTCATTTCAATACAACGGGTCCTGAAATATGGGAGGATACGGACGGAAAAGTTGACATTTTCGTTGCGAATGTCGGCACAGGCGGTACTCTTTCAGGAACGGGAAATTTCCTGAAATCAAAAAATCCTGATATTAAAGTTGTCGGTATTCAGCCTACGCCCGACTCTTTCCAGACACCTGAAAATCCTGACCAAGAAGAAATTACAGGTGTTCATCCGTTTGAGAATGTTGAAGAACGTTTTATTCCTGCAAATCTTGACAGAAAAGTCTATGACGAATGGTATGAAGTCCACACAAATCAGGCGTATGCATCAGCAAGGGAAGTGGCACGTACAGACGGAATTTTAGTCGGTGCGTCATCGGGTGCGGCAATAAATGTTGCCTTACGGCTTGCGGAAAAGCCTGAAAATGCAGGAAAAACAATTGTTGCCGTTTTGCCTGATACGGGTCTGCGTTACCTTTCAACAAATATGTTCAATGAAGATTTTAAAGTTGAATAAGGGGGAATTTCTATGGCTATAAATCTTAACAATTCAAACGTTGCCACAAGAGAAAACCGTATCGGCTCAATTACGGGCTATATTGGTACTCTCGGCGACCTTGCAAAACAAAGTGAATGCGGTACTCTCAAAGGCTGTTCACGTTGTTTTTCACAATCAAGTACTTGTCTTTCGGGCTGTGCATTGGGTCAACTTTCGGCAATTCGTGATATTGCTATTATACATCATGGCCCGGCAGGTTGTTCTATAGCCGGTGCAGGTACATATTATCTTGATAAAGTCATGGCAAAAAAACGTGGCGTGACAAATAACACTGTCTATGTCGGT
Source organism: uncultured Ruminococcus sp. (assembly GCA_947627175.1). Classification (GTDB taxonomy): domain Bacteria; phylum Bacillota; class Clostridia; order Oscillospirales; family Ruminococcaceae; genus Ruminococcus. The sequence continues at coordinate 11,625 of CANQVA010000039.1, read as the reverse complement.
ACGGATATGAACGAAAAAGATACAATTTTCGGCTCGACTGAGGCGTTGAGGAAAATTATTCTTGAAGTAAACAGGAGATATTCCCCGAAAGCAATTTTTGTGTCAAGTTCTTGTGCAACGGGAATCATTGGTGAAGATATTGACAGCGTTGTTGACGATGTAAAGGAAGAAATTGATGTGCCGATTGTTGCGGTACACTGTGAGGGTTTCAAGTCAAGAATATGGGCTACAGGTTTTGATATTTCAGACCATGCAGTTTTGAGCAGTATTGTCAAGCCTCCGAAACAGAAACGTAATACAATTAACTTTAAAAATTTTTATGAGAGTGCAAGACCTGAAATTATTGAGATATTCAAAAATTTCGATTTAGAGCCGATTTTCCTCTACTGTAATTCAACGGTTGAGGAGTTAAGCCACATTTCGGAATCACTTGCGACAACTTGCATTTGCGGTACTCTCGGAAATTATCTCGGTAACGGTTTGGAAGAAAAATACGGTGTTCCATACATAAGAACAATAAATCCGTTGGGAATAGCAGGTTTTGAAACATGGTTGCGTGAAATAGGCAGAGTAACCGACAGAAGCGAAAAAGTTGAAAAATATATTGCCGAACAACGTGAGATTTACATTCCACAGATTGAGGAAATCAAGAAAGAATTAAAAGGCTTGCGTGCAGTTTTAGGCATGGGACCCGGATATACTTTTGAGGTATCAAGAGTTCTGAACGAACTCGGAATTGAAGTTGTATGGGCGTTAGCATGGCATTATGACAAAAAGTATGAAAACGGTGATGTTCCGCCATCTATGAAGTATCTGCTTGAAAATGATGTTGATTTTGAAGCAAGTGTTGCTGACCAGCAGAATTATGAAGTTATGAATATTTTACATAAATACCAGCCTGATTTATACCTTTCACGTCACCCCGGTTCAACCGTTTGGGCAATAAAAAACGGCACGCCTGCGGTTTATGTCGCTGATGAATATATGATTTTCGGCTATAAGCATACACTTGAATTTGCAAAATCAATACTTGACAGCATTCACAACAGGAGTTTTGAACAAAATCTTGCAAAGCGTGTAAAATTGCCGTATACTGACTGGTGGTATCAGCAGAATGTTGACAAATTCTTAGAGGAGGCTAAAAAGTAATGGCTAAATTACTTGACAAACAGAGGTATAAATGTGCGTTAGGCGGAATGCAGACAGTTCAGGCAATTTCAAGGGCAATTCCGATTTTACATTCAGGCCCCGGCTGTGCACAGAAATTATCTGATTCAATCGGCAGTAGCGGCTATTTTTCACCGAATATTTTCCCATGTACAAGTATCAACGAAAAGGACGTTGTTTTCGGCGGTGTGAAAAAATTGGAAACGACAATTGAAAACGCTCTGAAAGTCATTGATGCGGATTTGTATATAGTATTGACCGGCTGTATTCCGGAGATTGTCGGAGATGATACGGGCGAAGTTGTAAGCCGTTTTGAGAATGCTGAAAAACCTGTAATTTACGCCTCTACAGCAGGATTTAAAGGAAATAATTATAAGGGTCATGAACAAGTGATTGATGCAATTATAGAACAATATCTTGAAAAATCAGACGAAAAAGAACAAGGTCTTGTGAATATTTGGGCTGATGTTCCGTATCAGGATTTGTTTTGGCTGGGTAATATTCGTGAACTTGAAAAACTGATTGCAGAAATAGGGCTTAAACCGAACACGATTTTCGGCTATGGACACGGAATTAAAAATATTGACAGAATCCCGAAAGCTGAATTTAATCTGCTTGTTTCGCCGTGGGTTTCTGTTGAAAATATGAAGAAAATGGAGAAAAAACTCGGCATTCCGTACTTGCACTATCCTACTTTGCCGATAGGTGCATTTGAAACAAGTAAATTTTTGCGTTCTGTGGGAAAGTTTGCAGGCATTCCGTCTGAAAATGTGGAAAAAGTTATTACCGAACACGAAAAATATTATTACTATCTAATAGAACGATATGCTGATATGTTCCTTGAAACTCGTGTTATGGCGAAACAATTTTCAGTTGTGGCAGACGCACAATATTCACTGGGAATCACGAAATTCCTTGTAAACGATTTAGGACTTGTTCTGGCAAAACAATTCATTACAGACGACACACCGAAAAATTTTCAGGAGCAGATAAAAGCAGAATTTGCAAATCTGAATTACGGAATTAAGGCAGAAGTTGAATTTGAAACAGACAGTTACAAAATTCACAATGAAATTCTGTCCCATGATTACCACGGTTATCCGCTTATTTTAGGCAGTTACTACGAAAAAGAAGTCACCGAAAAACTTTTCGGTCATTATCTGAATATTTCCTTCCCCGTGCAGGATAAAGTAGTATTAGACAATTTCTATGTAGGCTATACGGGCGGAATCAGGCTGATTGAAGATATTTATTCTGTTGCCGTTCAGCGTTGGAACTGAGGTGGAAATATGCCTTATAAAATAGCGGTTGCGACTTCGGACGGCGTGAATATTGACCGTACTTTCGGTTCTGCTGAATATTTCACAATCTATGAAATAAATGACAAAAATTTTACTCTTGTTGAAAAAAGAATTTTTCATGAATCGCAGGAAATTTCTCCTGAAAACTGCGAAAATGGCTGTGATTTGGGTTGTGGAAACGGTTGCGGAAATGGCGGGCAACATTCCGAAAAAGTAGATTTAATTTCAGATTGCCGTTGTGTTGTCTGTACAAAAATCGGTTTTCCCATAAGAAAACAGCTTGAAAAACTTGCGATTTCGGTCTTTGATGTGAATTGTTCCGTTGATGAATCATTGCAGAAAATTACATCATATTACAGCAGAATTGATAATCACGAATCGCTCAGAAAATAAAATATTGATAATTGACCGGACAACCGGAGGTTTTTTAAAAATCTTCGGTTGTTCGGTTTTTTAATTAGAAAGGAGTAATATTATGAAAAACTTAAAAAAATTTTCTTCAATCGTTTTGGTGCTGGCACTGTTGTCTGCGTTAATGCTTACAAGCTGTGGTAAACAAGAGAGCGGAAAAAATGGTGAAGATTATGTGTTCAAGATAGGAACGGCAAACGGTTCTCTCTGTCTTGCACCGCTCCACATTGCAGCGGACAACGGATATTTTGATGAAGAATTTAAAAATGCCGGTATCAAGTATGAACTTGTTGAAATTGACATGAATCAAGCTTCTGATTTGATTACATCAGGAAAAATTGATGCCTGCGTTGGACTTGCAGGAAGCTATATTCCTCAAATCGACAGCGGACTTGAAATAGCTTTCACAACAAGTATTCACACAGGCTGTACAAAATATTATACTAAAGCCGATTCAGGAATAGAAGATATGGCAGACCTGAAAGGAAAAAAGATTGGTGTTCCGGGAATGAGTGATTCCTCTGTTGTAGCACTGAAACGTATTCTTCATGGCTTAGGAATAAATGTAAGTGCAAACAATATGGAAATTGAACTTGTTGTGTATAATCTGACAGATTTGCCGCTTGCTTTGGAAAATGGTGCGGTAGATGCTGTTGCTTTACATGACCCTGTAGCCTCATCAGCTGAAAGTGAATACGGCTTTAAAAAAATATTTGATTTGACAGAAGACGGTCAATTTGCAAATGAATATTGCTGTGCAGTTTTTGTAACGACAGAAGTAGCCGCTGAACATCCTGAAGCCGCTGCCGCTTATACAAGAGCGTTAATGAAAGCTTCCGCATATGTTCAGGCTGAACCTGAAAATTCCGCTAAGCTACAGATTGACAATAATCAATGCTCCGGAGAGTTGGAAAATAATGCAAAACTTTTAGCATCATATAATTATCAGCCTTCTGTAAGTGCAATGGAAGAGACTTTCCGCAACGCCTGCACGGATTTGCTGGAAATAGGTGATTTGAAAGAAGGTAGGGACATTGACCAATTTACGTCGGAACACGTTGTTAAATTTGATGATGTTCCCGACAGCTATACATATAATGATGATGGAACTTTTACAAGCGTTGACGATAAAAAAAAATGAGTGACTGTTGCGGCTGATAAAGTCTGATTCAAAATCAGGCTTTATCTCAAACCGCAGATTGGAGAGAAAAATGAAAAGATACATCATAAAGTTGATTTTACCGATAATTGCGGTTTTGCTTTCCATTGCTGCATATTACGGATTGAGTGACAGCGGAAAACAAAAAGCAACAGATTATCCGTATTATGTGTATTTAATGCTGATTGTTTCGGTAATTTATATTGTTGCTGTAATTGCATCAATATTTGTAAAAAAAATCAGAGTAATAATTACGGATAAAGCACCTCTGCTCACAGGCATAATTATTTTCATTGCTTTAATTAACACTGTTACTACAAAAACAACAATACTTCCGACATTATATTTTCCGTCCCTTGACAGAATTATTGCTATAATTTATGAACAAAGGCAATTTCTTCTGGAAAACATATTCAGTTCATTCAGACTTCTGATTACCGGATTTATATGGGGAGCGGTAACAGGATTTTTGACGGGGCTTGCATTAGGATATAATAAAAGTGTTGGTTATTGGTTAAACCCTGTAACAAAATTCATTGGTCCTATTCCGACAACGGCATGGATTCCGCTTGCATTAAGCGTTTTCCCGACAACAAACAGTGCAAATATATTTTTAATTGCTTTTGCAGTATGGTTTCCTGTTACACTAATGACAAGTAGCGGTATACAAAGCACAAATCAAGTACATTTTGAAGTGTCAAGTACGTTAGGTGCATCAACATTATATAAAGTTCTTCATGTAGCTATTCCGAGTGCAATGCCGAGTATATTTTTAGGCATATTCTACGGGACAGTATCATCATTTGCAACACTGATGGCTGTGGAAATGAACGGAAATTCAAGCGGAATTGGATGGTATATCAACTGGCAGAAACAGGTTATGATGTATGACGGTGTGTATGCAGGATTGATTATAATAGCCGTTTTATGTTCTTTAATTTTAACGCTACTGTTCAAAGTAAGAGACCGCATTCTTGTATGGCAGAAAGGAGTAATAAAATGGTAGGAAATATTTCAATTCAAAATGTCAGGAAAGAATTTGTGAATCAGGATTCCACACAGGAAAATATTGTTGCCCTGAATGATTTCACTCTTGATATTCAGCCCGGGGAATTTGTCAGTCTGATTGGATCGTCAGGTTGTGGAAAATCAACATTGTTACGTTTGATTGGTGGATTGGATCGCCCAAGCAGTGGTTCTATCGTTCTTGATGGTAAGGAAATAAATAAACCCGGAAGTGACCGTGGATTTGCATTTCAGGGTTCTAACCTTTTCCCATGGCTTACTGTCGAACAAAATATCTCTTTCGGACTAAAAGCAAGGCATATTTATAAAGACCACAAGCAAGATGTACAGGATTTTATCAATCTGATAGGGTTGAATGGATTTGAAAAATCTTATCCGCATCAGCTTTCAGGCGGAATGAATCAGCGTGCATCATTAGCAAGGGCATTAGTAGGTCACCCGAAAGTATTACTTCTTGATGAACCTCTGGGAGCTTTAGATGCATTTACAAGAATGAATTTACAGGATGAAATTCTGAAAATATGGCAACAACACGGCATGACTATGATTATGGTGACGCACGATGTGGACGAAGCAATATATATGTCAAATAAAGTTGTTGTCATGTCGGCAAGACCGTCAAAAGTAGAGGCTGTTATTGATATTGATTTACCAAGACCCCGTGCAAGAGCCCAGGATACATTTCAGGTATATCGTTCTAAAATTCTTGATATTCTGAATCTCGGCGGTGATATTGCAGCAATTGATTATCAAATTTAAATTTTTAGATATTAAAATATAGGAAAATGTTAAATAAATATGGAATTAACACTACAGCAAATTTCAACAATGCCTGATGATTCTTATTTATTTGTAGATATGCGGAGTAGGATTGCTTATCAGAACGGACATATTCCGAAAGCTGTTCTATTAAGCACATTTTAGAGTGACATCTTAACCTTTACTTCTTTTCATAGTACCAAAAATAGCTGCACACATAAATTCTTCGATGCCTTTTAGGGCTGCTGCTTTTACAGCTTTGTCAAAATTATGTGTTTCCATACCTTCTACTATTCCTTCAGTTACTCCGCTTATAATACTTTTTGAAAGAGCAACCTTAATGGGTGAGTTTGCAGATATTGCAAATATGGCAGATATAATTTTTCCTTTTGTAACAACCGCAACAGTAGCACGAAGTAAAATTACGCCCGTACCGATTGCGACATTTCGGGCAACCGTTTCAAAAGTCCCGTCATATTCTTCAAATGGCACAACATCTGTTTGACCGTTTTCACCAAGAGTAAAAATATATTCCTGACCTTGAAAAGCCTCATCAAGTTCTGAAAGTTTATAGCCAAAATAGATATTTTCCTGGGAATTATAGGCTAATTCATCAAAATATTCTTTTGAAATATACACAGCTTCAACATTTTCAACAAAATAGTCATCGCTGTTAAGTCTGTTTACTAAATCTGCATAAACAGTGTCTTCAATATAGTTTATAAATTCATCATCTTTTAAAGATGTGAAACCGAGGCTTTCAATATATTCCTTTGAATTTGTGTCAATTATTTCGGTAAAATCTTCTTGAATTTCTGTTTCAGTTTCCGGTATGGTTTGAGTTTCTGTTATTGTTTCGACTTCCGTAATATTTTCAACTATAGTTTCGGGTTCTGTTTTTGATTCTTCTTGATAACTTATTTCAGTGTGATTTTCAACTGAAATTTCAGATTCAACATTTTTTTCAGCTGAACAGCCTGTCAGAAACATTGCACATGAAATAATGAATGAAAGTAATTTTTTCATAATTTACCCCTTTTTGCCATTTTTCTTTTTTAAGAGTAATATTACAACTAAAGTTAAAAGAATAAAAATAATACCAATGAATAAAATTATCAACCAGACAGAAATTCTTATTTCTTTGTTATTCTTTTCTGAAACCGCTGTTGTTGTAATTTCTGAAGAAATTTTACTTGTTTCTTCAATTTTTGCAGATGTTTCTTTTGTTGTTATTTCTGTATTAGTTATTGTTGTAGTTGTTTCAGTAATAGTTTCAGTAGAAGTTGTTGTATTAGTAGTTGTTGTTATTGTTGTTGTAGTCGTTGTGACAGGCTCTATAATATCGCCGTCATCGTTTATTTTATATCCGTCTTCAATAAGATTATTTATTTCCTGAATGGTATACTCATCAGATGTACCAAGATGTTTTGTATATGCTGTGAGAATGTTATTATTTCCGACATAAATTGTCTTTACTGCCGGTTCAAGTTTATCATCATATCGGTTATATGCTTTGACGGTATAAATTCCCTCATCTGTGAAAATTTCGCCGTCAGTGGCAGCACCGTTGAATCTTGTATCTTCCACAAGTCCGTTTTTAGTATTGTTGAGTATTTCTTTTTTGACTTGTAATTTAGGATAACTTGACTTTGCTGTATCTATGCGGAAACCATTTTCCGTAACATCACCATTGCCGAGTTCTGCACCTGATTCAGCATCAAATATGTAAACCATACAATTAGCATTTCTTATTTTGAATTTGAAAGAAGTCTGATAATGTGTATCACTGTCAATACCTTTTTTATCTGTTATAGTGTAGTCAAGATGAACTTCATAGTCACCCTCTTCAAAAAGCTGTATAGTTGTATCGGCGTTTTGTGATGAAAGTGCAGAAAGAAAGTCGGAATATTTAGCTTCATGTGGAACATTTTCAGAATCTGTATGATGTATAATCAATTCGCCATGTTTCATATTATGACTTTGAATCTTAAACTCTTCATCAGAACCTTTTTTATCTTCTGCAATTACAAGATTACTGTTGCCATTGAGTTTTTTAATATCCTGCTCCAGTTTGAAAGTGAGTTTTACTTCGTTGCCGACTTTTTTCAAATATACATCATCGGCATCGCCTTTATCTGTATAGCCACTAAGGCAGAAATTACCTAAATCCCAGCCATAATGCGGGTCGTCTTTATCAATAGTTTCAGAACCGGCGTAATTATTCTTTTTTGTTGCCACTGTATATTTTGAATTTTTTGCCCCTGCGGGAAAATAAAATTTTTCACCTGAAATAAAGTTTTCATCTATATTTTCATAGCTTGCATAAAAATCATAAACTTGTGCATTTTTAAAATCGTCATGTTCTTTGATAGGAGTTTCTATTGAGAAAACTTCCTTTGACCCTATTTCTTTTTCAATTTTATAAGCCACTATAACACGATAATAACAGCCGTTTGCAAGCCGAACATAATTCGCATCTTTATCTGCATCTAATTTAACATCATTTGTAAAATCCGTTTTTTCAAAAGCAGTTGCCCATTTTTTACCGTCAAGAGATGTCTGTAATATAATTGCTCCTCTGTCAATATCATTTTCAAGCTTTATACCGTTCACTTTATTTCCGCCGTCTTTTTTTATGTGCCACTCGCTGTCAGATGCATTTTTGAGAGTGTCATTATAAATAAATTTCAATGACAAAGATTCACCATTTGAAACCGTATAAGCAGGTATTCCGTCCTTTTCACTCTCTTTGAAATTTCCGCTTACTGTCAGTTTTCCAAGTTCGGAATGTTGTATCTTTTGCAATGCCCCGGAATTTGATATGTCATAATCACTTCCTTCATCAAATTCATAGTATTTTACCGGTACTTCAACTTCTTTTTCAACCTCTTTCGCCGAAAACGAAAAACCTGGTACAAGATATGAAATAACTGTCATAACAGCTAAAAAATATGTAACTATATACTTCTTCATTTTTCTACCTCTTTTTATTAAAGTATACTAAAATTTGCAAGTTACATTTTATCACAAATTCTCGCTTTTGTCAACATTGATTCGCAATATTAAACAAAAATTGACTGTATAATATTTATCAAAAACACAGAAAATTTTTCTTAAAAATTTCAGCAAATAAAAAAATACCTGTCAGATTTAAAACTGACAGGCATTTTAATAAAATTATTTTTTATTTATTTCGTCAACATCTATATTGTTCTCAATGAAATACATAGTTGCCAACGCCATAAAATAACTTTTTGAAATATTTTTATCTATACAATATTTATTGATTTTTTCATATTCTGAAGTAGTTATTTTACACGCAATATTTTCATAGTAAATTTCTCCTGCGGAAAAACGTGTTCGTTTTTTAATGTTTTTATTATTTTTCATAAAAAACACCTCTTGTTATGATTTTAGAATTAGCCCTGAACAAAACAGTGTAAATACACCATTTTTATATAGCGTTTTTCTATATTTGAACGTATCATAAAACAAATTCCATAATTTTTATTTATTGTAAAAATCATTACTTTATAATTATACCATACAAGACAGTAAATGTCAATTCTCTGAAAAGAAAAAGAGCATTATTTGAAATGTAATGCTTTGTAAGTTCAGAACGGCATATCTATGTGGAAATCAAGTCAACCGCCACAAAAAATACAAAAGCCATAATAATTTAGATTTATAATTTATCCTTGATTTTTCTTAAATTCTTCCATTTCCATGTTTATGAAACTTGAAATCATCTCTCTGTAAAGCGTTTCAATCATGTCCGGATTTGCACCATATTCTAAAGCCTTTTCTCTTGCTTTTTGAATGACAGCCTCAACACGATTTGGTGCTTTTACTCCATTTTCATTCTTTTTGAAAAATGAAGCCTGTTTAACATATTTTGTTCTTTCAGCAATAAGTTTAATTATTTCATTATCAATCCTATCAATGTTTGAACGGACTTCTTCCAAATTTGAACATATCATAAAACAACCTCCATAATTTTTATTTATTGTAAAAATCATTACTTTATAATTATATCAAACAAAACAATAAATGTCAACTCTCTGAATTGGAAATGTTATATCCCTGAATTGTGAGAAATCTTAATTTTCAACATTTTCAGCACAATCGAAAATTCCTGAATCCGAAAATGTTGATAATGTCGATAGTTCATACTCCCAAAATCGAAAGCGTGACTATGTGCGTCGATGGTGACGGTCTTTTTGAGACCTCAAGAACATCGCCACGACCGTCACGGGGAATATATATACTGTCACGTTGTACTGTTCTGATATACATTTTTTCCTATAAATTAAAATTTAGCCATATCCATGATCTTTATGTTCCCAGTTTCCGTTGGGCGTCCTTTCCAATATCCAGTTCCAATTTTTGTAAGTATAATCTGTATTTAAACAGCCGTCACCGCCTTTGGGGTAAACATAAAAATCAGAAATAAGAACAATGAACTCTTTATGGTTTTCATTATGCTCAGATTGATACTGACTTTCACGCTTTGTTGTTTCATCTCCGGCATAAGCAATTTTTTCAAGTCTGCACCCGTCAAAATTTTCTACAAAATACTTCTCAATAACATCAATAGCTTCATTAATATCATCTTCTGAATAAATTTCTGAATCTATTTTTTCTACCTTTGCATTTTTGACAACACCAGTAATTGGAGTACAGCCGTAAAAACTCAAAAGCGTAAGTGTTGACAACAATGTAATTACTTTTCTCATAAATTCCAACTCCTATAAATTCCGATTTATACCATAAATCACTACTTTATAATTATATCATACAGGGGTTGTAAACGTCAATCCTCTGAATTTGAATTGTTATTCTCCTGAATTATGGGAAATCTGAACTTTCCGCATTTTGCAAACTTTGCAATTACAAAATGCAGAAAATGTGCAAAAGCTATTACAAATCTTCGGGAGTTATATCAATTATTTCCTCTTTATCATCTGTGGTACTAAAATCCCCCTTAATAAACCATTTGTAAGCTCTCTTTGAAATTATCTTCGTTTCGGCAAAATCAAGCCCGCCGCCAATTACTGCTCCAACACCTGGAACAAGTTTACCTAAATTGACAAGCCCTTTTGTACCAAATTTTGTGAGAAACCTGAATCCGACTTTTTGATTTATCTTAGTGAGTACTTTTCCGGGTATCTTTTTAATCATGCTGTTAGCAAATTTGATTCCAAACTTAACACTAACAGATTTTACAAGCTGATTCACACTTACTCCTGCAAGGCAAGCATATATAAAGGTCTGTGTTTGATCGCAATTTAATTCATAACCTGAGATATACGCTATGCAAGCTATCATTCTCATCTGAACGTAAATAACACTGCTTACATTTGCCGGAATTGATACAGGAAGAGTAATAAGCCCACCAAATCCTGTCAGAAATCCCGATGTTGTACACTTTGCAATTTGATTTCTAATCATCGCTTTGCAAGCTTCTTTTTTTGTCTTGTGCTTACTTAAGTAATCATTAGCAAGATCTTCAACTTTTGGACTTACTTTTGGGATTCCGTTAAGACACTTTTCATAGCAAGCATCAAGCATCTTCATAATATCTTCTTGTGTTATAAGTTTCTTTTTTTTAGCAGACATTATTATCATCTCCAATAATAGGCATTTTTTTAGGTATGTTACACAAATATTGTATCACATAGCATCAAAAAAGTCAACCCTCTGAAAAGAAAAAGAGTATTACCTGATCTGCGTTGTCAATAGATATGACCCAAAAAGAAAAATTTTGATAGATATGGAATAATAAAAGTTGAAGTCCTTTGG
>CANQVA010000038.1 GCA_947627175.1 uncultured Ruminococcus sp. | reverse complement strand
GGAACTTCAAGTGAATGGCATTACTATATTTCAAGCTGTTCTCTCACACCGGAAGAATTGCTTCATCACGCCCGAATAGAGTGGTCAGTCGAGTCTATGCATTGGCTGCTTGATGTACATTTTGAAGAAGATTGGTGCAGAGTTAGTGATAAAAATGTTCAGCAAAGTTTGAATATTTTCAGAAAACTTGCTATTAATCTGATAAAGCTCTATAAATCTGAAACTGGCTCTAAAAAGCCGATTTCCAATATTATGCTTGATTCTTTGCTCGATTTTCAGTCTTTATTACAGATCGTTTACAAAAATTGATTTCCGTGGGTACAGACTTTTTTTGTTTGACATTACTATAAAAAAATGATATAATGAAATGAATATTAAAATAATCAGAAAAGAGGTTTTTAACAGTTTAGACATCTATAAAATGTTGTAATAAATTATTGACTTTTATAATTTTATATGCAATAATATCAATATAGGGAGGTGAAAGTCATGAATATCACACAATCCATAATGATAAAGGAGCTTACAGAAAATGATTAAGACAATCAAAGTCATGCTCCTCCCGAATAACAAGCAGAAAACAAAATTGTTTGAATGTGCCGGAACAGCGAGATTTGCGTATAATTGGGCTTTAGGTTATGAAAAAGAAAATTATGAAACCGGAAATTCGTTTCTTTCTCATTATGAACTACGTAGAATTTTTACAAAGTTGAAAACACAACCGGAATATGCTTGGCTGAATGATTACAGCAATAACATAACAAAACAGGCTATTAAAGATGCTTGCACAGCATATCAGAACTTCTTCAAAGGTATTACAGGATTTCCAAAATTCAAGAGTAGAAGAAAGTCCAAACCATCTTTTTATGTTGACACTTTCAAAATCAGTTTTACTTCTACCCATGTAAAATTAGAAAAGCTGACAACAAGTAAAAAGAAAAACAAGCAGAAGTTCAATTTTGTTAAGTTGGCAGAGCCTGACAAAATCCCCGTTGATGCAAAATATTCCAATCCAAGAATTACTTTTGATGGCTTGAATTGGTGGATTTCTGTTGGAATTGATTGCGAAGAATCACAGGAAAAACCAACAAATAAGGGAATTGGAATTGATATTGGTATCAAAGACTTAGCAATTTGTTCTGATACAAATGTTTATCAAAATATTAACAAGACCGCAAAAGTCAGAAAACTAAAGAAGAAAAAGCGTAGATTGCAACGCAGAGTATCAAAAAAATACTCAAAAAACAAGAAAGGAGAGCGTTACTGTAAAACATGCAATATTATAAAAAGTGAAATAAAACTTTTGAAATTGAATCACCGATTAACAAATATTCGTCACAGCTATTTGCATTCCGTGACTTCTGAAATCATAAACCGAAAACCAAAGTTTATTGTTTTGGAAGATTTGAATGTGAAAGGCATGATGAAGAACAGGCACTTGTCAAGAGCCGTTCAGGAACAATGTTTTTACGAATTTTACAGGCAAATTCAATATAAATGTGAATGTCATAATATTGAATTTATCACGGCTGACAGATATTATCCGTCAAGTAAAATGTGTTCATGTTGTGGAAACATCAAGAAAGATTTGAAATTATCTGATAGAATTTATCATTGTTCTGTATGTGGACTTGTTATTGACAGAGATTTTCAGGCAAGTGTCAACCTAATGAACTATAGATTGACAACATAATTATAATAAGTATTGTCAATATATACCGATACGTTAGTCGGAAATTTACGCCTTCGGAGTGTTGTATAAAACATGAGTAGATAATGACTTGTCATATCAAAAATGGACACATCGAACAAGGAATGAAACATAAAAGTTTGTTTTCTAACTTTTTATAAGTTTTCAGTAACGGTTGTTAATTATGGCAAAGGATAAAAAAATGGTCACTGAAATTACCTCAATGGACGAGGATTTTGCTCAGTGGTATACAGACATCTGCAAAAAAGCTGAACTTGTTGAATATACAAGTGTAAAGGGCTGTATGGTAATCCGTCCTTACGGATATGCTATATGGGAAAATATTCAGAAAATTCTTGACGGAATGTTCAAGGCTACAGGACATGAAAATGTATGTATGCCTATGTTTATTCCGGAAAGTCTTCTTCAGAAAGAAAAAGACCACGTTGAAGGTTTTGCTCCTGAAGTTGCATGGGTAACTCACGGAGGAAACGAAAAACTTGAAGACAGACTTTGTGTGCGTCCTACTTCTGAAACGCTTTTCTGCGAACATTATGCAAATATCATACATTCATACCGTGACTTGCCTAAACTCTATAATCAGTGGGTTAGCGTTGTACGCTGGGAAAAAACTACACGCCCTTTCCTGCGTTCAAGGGAATTTCTTTGGCAGGAGGGTCACACAATTCACGCAACTGCTGAAGAGGCTGTTGAAGAAACAGAACGTATGCTTAACATATACGCACAATTCTGCGAAGAATCCCTTGCAATGCCTGTTATCAAGGGAAAGAAAACAGAAAGCGATAAATTCGCAGGAGCAGTTTCTACTTATGCAATAGAAGCACTTATGCATGACGGAAAAGCTCTGCAAGCAGGTACTTCACATTATTTCGGCGACGGTTTCGCAAAGGCTTTCGGAATTGAATACACCGACAAATCAAATAAAAGAGTAAATCCGCATCAGACAAGTTGGGGTGTTACTACACGTCTTATTGGTGCAGTTATCATGACACACGGCGACAACAACGGTCTTGTGCTTCCTCCTGCCGTTGCACCTGTTCAGGCTGTAATTATCCCGATTGCACAACATAAAGACGGTGTTCTTGATAAAGCAAACGAACTTAAAAAGCGTCTTGCTGATATTGGTATCCGTGTTAAACTGGACGACAGCGAAAACTCTCCCGGTTGGAAATTTGCGGAATATGAAATGAAAGGCGTGCCTGTACGTGTTGAAATAGGCCCCAAGGATATTGAAAACGGACAGTGTGTTATTGCTTCACGTTGGAACGGCGAAAAGACAACATTTTCCCTTGAAGAACTTGAAAACGCCGTACAGCAGAAACTTAAAGAGGCTCATGACGGAATGTATAACAAGGCTCTTGAAAATCAGAAAAACAGAACATATGCCTGCACAAGTATTGACGAAATTTCAAAGGCTCTTGAAGAAAAAGGAGACGGCTTTATTAAAGCTATGTGGTGCGGTGAAGAATCCTGCGAAGATGAAGTCAAAGAAAAAACAGGCGTTGGCTCAAGATGTATTCCGTTTGAACAGGAACAACTTTCAGACAAATGCGTATGCTGTGGAAAACCTGCAAAACATATGGTTTATTGGGGTAAGGCTTATTGATTCAGATAATATAAATAATAAAAAGGCGTACTTTCAGGGTACGCCTTATTATATTTACTTTGAAAGATTTTCAATTTGTTCTGATGTTAAAGGTAAATCAGAAGTACTTATAGTTTTTATTTCAATATACTGAATAGCAAGAGCATCTATATTTGTAAGACCGTTTCCGTTGTCTACGACATCGCCGTTAAGTTTGCCCTGCTCCGTAATCTGAAATTCATCAGGGTTTGCAATTGACTGCATAATAAGTACTGCGTCAGAAATATTTACAGCACCGTCTTCATTAACATCACCATATTCAAGTGTTCCGGCTGAAGAACCATTCTGTGTAGTAGTTGTTGTTGTGTTTGTATCTTTTGTGGCAGTAGTTGTTGTAGTTGTTGAAGATGTTTCAGGTGAATTTGTTGTAGTTGTAGTGCTTTCAGTCGGTTCAATTCCGTCAATAATTGAATAGAAAGATTCTTTTGCGGAATAGTCCTCATTGAAGAGAAGCGGATATTTTGAAGCTCTCCAGCTCTGGTCATCTGTAGTTCCCCAGAATACAACAGATGAAATCTTGTCTTTCTGTGAAACAATAGCGTCCATAATATCGCTGTAATATTGAGCCTGCTTTTTGAAACTCTCTTCATCGTTGCCGTTTACTGTTGCATCAAGTTCTGTAATCTGAATGTCAAGACCCGTTTCGCAGAATTTGTCAAGAGCCTTTTTGTATACGTTTGCAGCGGGGAATGCATCACTGCCTGAACGTGCATCAAGATGTGACTGCATACCGATACCGTCTATATAATGACCATCTGAATTTATTTCCTCTACCATTTTAATAATAGCGTCTGTTTTCTGAGGCATATACTCGTTGAAGTCATTGTAATAAAGTTTAGTTCCCTCGGGTGCATACTTCTTTGCAAATTCAAATGCAGGCTTTATAAATGAATTGTCGCCGAAAATCTTAACCCATGGTGAATTTTGAGAGCCTTCTTCCTGTGAACCGGGTTTACGTGCTGTGCCGTCATCAAGCCAGCATTCATTTACAACGTCCCATGCATAGAAATCAACATCAGGGTATTCTTTTTCAACTTCCGCAAAAACATTCTTTATATAGTTTTCCATACGGACAAGCATTTTTTCCTTTGAAACCCATTCACCGTCAGGGTCATAATTCTCCTTAAAGAACCATGTAGGGGTCTGCTGATGCCATATAAGGACATGACCTCTTACTGGGATATTGTTGTCCCTTGCGAAATCAAGTATTGATTTTGCACTGTTAAGATTAACTTGTGGGTCTTCGTCGTTTCCGTCTGCCGCCATAGCCTGACAAGCTTTCTGGTCAAGAATAGCATCGGGTTTGAGTTCATTTCCTGCTGTTATGCTGTTGAAATGTTTTAATATAAGGTCTTTTGTTGACTGCGGAGCAAGTTCCTTTGCAGTAACGGCAGTACCTACTTTAAAATATCCACTGTATACATCTTTAAGTGATGCAATATCCTGCTGAATATCATGAACGGGAGCTTCTTTCAATGTAAAGTCATCAATATAAATATTATCCGTACCGCCTTCAAAGTATATCATTACATTGCTTACATCATCGGAAAAACTTATCTTAACATCTTTTACTTCCTGCCAACCGTTGCCGTTGAGGCTTACAAGATTTTCATATTTTTCCGTACCTGATGAATCAGTATATTGCATACTCATTGTATTACTTGTGTAATACTGTCCCATAACTTTACAGCTTAAAAGATAAGCCTTTCCTGCCTCGCATATGTCGTCAAGTTTTATTGCGGGGCCGTTCCATGTTTTTGTACGTCCGCTTGCACAGAGTGATTTTTTACCGCTTACTGCGTTATCCTCACTTGCGGAAATAACGGTTGTATCGCCGTCATTTCTCTTTGTAAAAATTGAAACGTCGCCGTCCTCAAAATCAGACGAATATATTATTTTTCCGCCCTCATCTGTACCTGTTGCAGAATCTTCAGCATATACAGCCGAAGCAGTTGAACAAATCATAACAGCACTGAGTGTTCCTGCAATCAGGTTTTGAAAATGCTTTTTTTTCATTTTCTCATCCTCCAAAATATAAAATTTACAATACATTACATTGTAATGTTATTTTAACATAGTATATTGTAATTGTCAATAATTATAGAAAAAAATATAAAATTTAGTCAAATTATTAAATGTAAAATTGTAATAGAAATGTAATTGAAAATATTATTCATATATGGTATTATATATAAAAAAATAAAGGTGGTTATTATTATGAAAAAAATTATTACAATGCTTGCTGTTACAGCGGTATTATGTTCATTTACATCTTGCGGACAAGACACGGCAGAAGAAGTATCAGAGGAATCTTCCGAAAAATCTGTTTCAGAAGTATCAAAAGAAGAAACAACAGAAGAAATAACAGAATCCGAAACAGAAGAAATCACGGAATCTGAAACAGAATCCGAAACGAAAAATGAAACAGAAGATGAAACGGAAAGCACAAATGAACAGTCTGAAAATTTATCCGTCAATGGTTCTTATGAGGACGCATTAAATATGTTTATTGACTGTGCGAATAATAAAGACATTGAAGGCTTAATGAAAGTTTCATTTCCTGACAAGTATATTGATGCATTGAAACTCATTATAGAATTAAGCGGTACTTCTCTTGATGAACTGACAATGAATAATGAAGAATCAGATGAAACTTTACGCCTTGTTGAAATTGTTTCCGCTGAACCGTTACCATTAGAAGAACTTGATTATATATCGGAAGTGTACGGCACTTTTGAACTTATAAATCAATACATAGAAGAGAATGGCAAAGATAATATTGATGAAGAAAAATTTGAATCATTTCTTTATGAAGCAGAAATGGAAAATCCGCCTGAACTTTATTTTGAAGTTCCCGATGTACAGATAGTCAAGTGTATAATTGAATCTACATCTTCAGCAGGCGAAACAGAAACGTCTGAAATAGAGTGTGCAATATACTATATTGACGGTGAGGGCTGGAAAGTAGATATGTCCTTGATGGGATATGTGAAAAAATCAAAACAGTTGAGCATAAACACATCAGCTAAAACAATTATGGTTGCGTCAAACACATCACTTTCGGAGCTTGATGAGTATGACATTGTATTTCCTGACTGTATCATATCTTCCGACCATTCCAAAAATTACAATATAAGCGATGATTATGTAAGTCAATTTGAGGAAACACTTGAAATGTTTTTCGGAGATTATAGAAGTTATGAATACATCATTGAAATAAAAGACAATGCAGTAGTTAATTTGGCAATTATAGATCCGGAAGAACCGAATTATATCGGTGTCTATCCTATTACAGATGATGAATATAAAGGCGATGAAGCATTTGACGAACTTTACAATATGTACCTTGATGATTTGCAATAATTACAAAAACAGCAGGTATATTATATGATTTCTTTTGCCTGAAAATCCGTCCGTTATATTTCTTCTGTCATAATTTTTTCAGAATATGAATATAATTATAAAAAACATGGAGGGAATATTTATGCAGGACAAGAATATAAAACAAAATCAGAATCTTATACTTGAAAACCGAAAAAACCTCAGTATTTCAGGAATAACTGATGTTGACAGTTTCGACGAAAAAGCCATATGCCTTTATACACAACTTGGTGAACTTACAATACAGGGCAGGGAATTACATATAGATGCAATGAGCGTTGAAACGGGAGATATGACCATTACAGGCGATATATGGGCAATAGTTTACGGAGATAAAGAAAAGAAAAGTCCTTTGTCCGCACTCGGGAGACTTTTCAAATGAACGTCCCCGAAACTTTCTTTTCTGTAAGTGAGGAAATTGTTCTTTTCGGGCTTTCATGTGCTTTTGGTATTATCATAGGAATATGCTACGATATTTTCAGAACCGCAAGAATACTGTTTCCGCATAATACTGTTCTTGTCGTGATTGAGGACGTTATATTTATGGCAGGATATTCAATATTTCTTTCTTCTTTCTCCTCTGCTGCCGCAAGGGGAGAACTGCGGTTTTACTACGTTATCGGAAATGCACTCGGATTTATTGTATATTTCTTTACTCTCGGAAGTGTCGTTATAGGTGCAATGAAAAAAATATATTTTGCTTTCAGAAAAGTTATTGAAATAATTTTCAAGCCGTTGAAGTCTGTTTATGTACTTTTATATACAAAAGTTGATAATAAATTTGTAGGAAATCCCGAAAATTCAGTTAAAAAAATTAAAAAATCTTCTTTCCTATTGCTAAATAAGACGGATTTGTTGTATAATAAAAGAGAAAATAAAAAAAGAAAGAACGTGAAGAACGTTGCCGAAAAAATCAAGACAAAGGAAAAAGAAAAAGGAAAAAAGTCTGTTTAATCGTGGACTGGTAAAGCTTGCTGCGGCTTCAGTCATCGTCGGCTGCGGCTTGCTTATTTTTACAACTGAAAAGGACTGCTCCGAAAAGGAACGTGAGCTTGCCTCCGTCCAGTATGAAATAGATTTGTATGAAGCAGAAAATACAGAACTTCAACGCATTCTGGACAGCGACGACATAACTGCCTATATGGAAAGAACAGCAATTGAAGAAAGAGGCTATGCTTATCCGGACGAACGGAGATTTTACGATACGTCAAGGGACTAATATTAAAGGAGTTTTATTTATATATGCAACCGGAAATTGGAAAAATCTACAATGGCAAAGTAAAAGGAATCACACAGTATGGTGCTTTCATTGATTTGGAGGGAGGCGGTACGGGTATGGTACATATTTCCGAAATCGCCAACACATTCGTTAATGAAATCCGTGACCACCTGACGGAAAATCAGGAAGTAAAGGTAAAAGTTATCGGTATCAATGAGGCGGGAAAAGTCAGTCTTTCAATAAAAAAGGCTCTTGACAATCCACCTCCGCAAAAACCGAAAAGACAAAATGACGGTCAGAAAAGAAATAAACCAAATGTTTATGAACCGAAAAAAACTGTTCCGCAGTCTGAAATGACATTTGAAGATATGATGTCACATTTCAAGCAGAGCAGTGAAGAAAGAATGTGTGACCTGAAAAGAAGTACAGACAGAAAAAACGGTACAAGAAGAAAATAATATAACAACCGTCCGCTCAGGGCGGTTTTTTTCTTCAATATGATTATTATCGGAAAAATATGTGAAATGCATTGAAAAATTATTTTTCCTGTGATATAATGTACAAGGTAAATTTTTTTGAGAGGAAAAAATTATGTTTAAATATAAAAAAATTACGGCTTTTTTAATGAGTCTGCTGATATGTTTTTCGGCATCAACACCGATAAACAGTGTTTTTGCTGTAGATTCGGAAGAAACCACATCCGAAACTACCATTGAAAATGAAACGGAAGAAAATATACCTGAAACTACTGACGGAAGTGAAACAGAAGAAAATGACTATATAGTTTCAGGGGATTTTATGTACTCTGTTATAGATGATGAAACTATCTGTATTGAAGGCTGTACAAGTACGGAAACAGACCTTGTAATTCCTGAAAGTATAGACGGAATGACCGTTGCAGAATTAAGCGGAAAGGCTTTCGGAGAAACTCCCGACCAGATATATGAAACAATAAGCATACCTGCAACTGTTACTTATATATCAGAGGACAATCCTTTTATGTACTGTCCGTCACTCAAAGAAATAACAGTTGATTCGGCAAACGCTGACTATGTTTCTGAAAATGGCGTAATCTATTCAAAAGATAAATCATTGCTTATATGCTATCCTTCAGCTAAAGAGGGAAATAGTTTTGATATTCCTGAGGGTGTAAAGGAAATAGGTTTATCAGGCATAAGCAATACAAAATTAAGTGAGATAAATTTTCCGTCAACACTTGAACATATAAGAGATTTCGGTTTAAGTGAAAATGCTGATTTAAAATCAGTTGATTTGAGCGGTACGGCTCTTGAAGTAATCAGCGTAGCAGGTTTAGCGGAGTGTCCGTCACTGAATGAAGTTATTCTGCCTGATACTTTGCAAGAAATAGATGTGGGTGCTTTTATGAACTGTAAAAGCCTTGAAGAAATAACTCTGCCCGATTCTCTTACTTATGTAGGACAGTACGGTTTTATGGGAACAGCCATGACTAAAGTTGAAATTCCCGATTCGGTTACTGAAATAGGATACAGTGCTTTCGGATACTCCGACGAAACAACACCCGTTGACGGTTTTCTCATCATAGGTTCATACGGTTCAGCGGCAAATACTTATGCTACAGATTCAGATGAAGAATACGGCTACAAAAATGATTTTGCATTTACAACGCCCGACGCAGCAGCAGAACAAGAAGAATATAATTCATTTGACAAATCTATGTACGGAGATTTTGAATATACGTCAATAAACGGAGAAGCAGTAATTACAAGCTGTAGTTCTATTGATGTTAAAATAGAAGTTCCGTCCGAAATTAACGGTATGCCCGTAACAAGAATATATACAAGTGCCTTTGAAGGAAGTACAGCGGAAGAAATTATTATACCCGAATCTGTAAAGACAATTGACAAACTTGTATTTTATGGCTGTTCATATCTTAAAAACCTCACAATAAACGGTGCTGAAACAATAGGCGATAGTGCCTTTGTTATGTGTGATGCACTTGAAAATATAACAATCTCCGGAAATTGCAAGACGATTGAAGGAGATGAACCCTTTTTATCATGCCCCCTCCTGCAGTCAATAAACGTTACAGACGGTGACGGGGAATATTCCTCTGAAAACGGCATTCTTTACAACAAGGACAAATCAAAACTTTTAGCTTATCCTTCGTCAAAAAGTGACAAAAAGTTTATCGTTCCCGACAGTGTAAAAGAAATAGGAATGTCCGCATTCTGTAATAATCTTTATCTTGAAGAAATCGAACTGCCAAACGTTGAAACAATAGGGGCATATGCATTTGAGGGAAGCAAGAGTTTAAAAAAAGCCGTACTTTCAAAAAATCTGAAAACGGCTGATATATATGCATTTGCAGACTGTCCGTCCCTTACAGGCATACGTGTCTATAAAAATACTGTCAACATAGGAGATTATGCTTTCGGTTATAAATTTGATAATACCGCCGCCGAATCGGGTGAAACATCGTCAGAAGACAACATGATAACTGTTGACGGCTTTAAAATTTATGCTGATGAGGATTCAACGGCTTATCAGTATGCAAAAGCCTGCGGTATAGAGGTTGTAAGCGGTACTATTGAAGTTTTCGGCAAAAATGTTGTCGTAGGCTTTCTGTGGGCGGTTGCAGGAATTATAACTGTTATTGTTATCGGACTTATTGGTTTTTTCACCGCAAAAACCATAAAAAAGAAAAAAGTCGGAAAAAGAAAGGAAAAATAATATGAATATCAGAAAATTTCTTGTGACAACTGTTACTGCTGTTATGTCATTTTCCTTTTTAACAGTTGTTTCAGCTTATGCTGATAGTCTTGAAAGTCCGGAAGATGAACTTACAGACGGTGTTTTTACATATGAACTTGTAAACGATTCATACACGATAACAGCTTGTGATACTAACTCTATAGTTGAAAGTATTCCGTCAATGAGAAACGGCTATGCAATAACGGCAATAGGTGACGGGGCATTTATAGGCTGTAAAGGCATATCAGAACTTGAAATACCTGATACTGTCCGTTCAATCGGAATGAATGCATTTGTAGGCTGTACATCGCTTAAAAAAGTTGTCATTCCCGATACTGTAACCGAAATTTCAGCTTGTGCTTTTATGAGATGTACTTCATTAACTGATGTTGAACTGCCTGACACTTTAACAGCTATCGGTAATTATGCATTTGCACAATGTACAAGCCTTGAAAGCCTGAAACTCCCGCAATCCCTCACAACAATAAACCCCGAAGCCTTTACAGACTGCTATTCACTTTCTTCATTTGATGTTTCGGAATGTCCGACTTTTGTATTTGATGACGGAATACTTTATAATAAGGCAAAATCTGAAATTTACCGTGGTTCTGTGGGACTGGAAGGCGATTTATATATTGACAATAGCGTTGCAGTAATCAAACCCGGGGCATTTTCAGCTTGTCAG
Source organism: uncultured Ruminococcus sp. (assembly GCA_947627175.1). Taxonomy (GTDB): domain Bacteria; phylum Bacillota; class Clostridia; order Oscillospirales; family Ruminococcaceae; genus Ruminococcus. The sequence goes on along the minus strand of CANQVA010000038.1, from coordinate 8,089 downwards.
AAACTGGAAAATATTTTTATTCCGTCATCTGTTTCAACTATAGGTGCGGATGCGTTTTCAAACTGTAGTTCCCTTAAAAAAGTTGACATGGAACAGGGACTTTCAATACTTGAAGCAGGTGCTTTTATGTACTGTTCAAGCCTTGAAACAATTTCAATTCCGACTACTGTTACAGAAATAGGTGAAGAGGCTTTTGCATATTGCAGCACACTTTCAAAAGCTATTATTCCGGAGGGGGTTACATCAATAGGAGCAAGTGCTTTTCTCGGCTGTGAGAATCTTACAAAAATAAATGTTCCGAAAAGCGTTACATCAGTTGGAGATAATGCTTTCGGATATGTACTTGACGGGCAGGAATTTACAAAACAGGATAATTTCAGCATGAGTGTTTATTCAGGTTCTTCCGCCCTGAAATATGCAAAAGATAATAAAATTGACTATAACGTTGCAGACAGAAGTATTAAAAAAACAGCTTTCATAATTATAGCAGTCGGTCTTATACTTGCAGTAGCTGTTTTTGCTGTAGTGCTTATGTCAAGAGGAAAAAAAGGTGCATCAGCCGGAGCGAAAAAAGCTAAAAAAATTGAAGAAGAAAAAAAAGCTGAAGAAAATTATAAAAAAATCGTCAGCGACGATAAAGACGATAAATAAATATATAAACAAATAAGAACGGAATTTTTTTCATTCCGTTCTTTTATTTTAACGTAAAATATTTTTTTATGTAACGGCTTACTGTCATATAGGAAATTTCTATACCGGTGTTATCTTCTATAAAATCCGCAATTTTCTGACAAGAATATTCACCGGAAATAATCATATTATCTACTTGTTCCCTTATATCGGGCGAAAGCCTCATCATTTTTGAAGAACTATATTTATATGCTTCTTTAATTGTTTTGACTTCTTTTTCAGATGTCGGGAGCGTCAAAAGCGGTGACACTGCTTTAACAGTTTTGTCTACCGTCCTATCTATTATATTTTCTGATTTCTCATCTATTGCTTCTTTTATAATATCTTTAAGTTTTTCACTTTGTTCCTTATCAGGCGTTTCTTTAACAATTGTTTTAATGTACACTCCATTACGTGTAATTTCAGGAATTACTTCAGATGTTATCCAATACTTTAATTCCATAGCTCTTTTCAACTTTGAGAATAGAACAAGAGAATATAAACCACTTTCACTTATGATTGTTAATCCTCTGTTGGGGAAATTTTTTGAAAATTTTCTTGAACCTTTCATAACCTGACAATAAAGTTTTTTACTTAAAATCATTCTGTCCTCTTTACGGACATGATTTATTATAGCATCTTTAGTATTTTTATATCCTAATGCTTTAGCTATATCAATGCCGAAAAAATAAATTTGTCCATAAATTTCAATTGTTCGGATTTCACCAAATTCTTCATTTATAAAAACATGAATTTTATCCATATAAATTTTTTCCTTTCCATAATAATATAAATCAAAATAAAATAGTTCAAATATTGAAAATATAAAATTTTTATCCTATATTTCGGGAAAATTTCTAAAGTCGCCATTTTATGGAATTGATATTTTTTTCTTCAATAACAAAAAGGGAGAATTTTTTAATGTCATATTTCCATAAGTTAGAATTTTCACCTAATAATAAAAAAACTGTAATAACAAAAGTTACCACAGTAAAAGCTTGACAAACTCCGCTCCATATGATATAATGATATAGCTACAGGGCGTATTGCTTACAAACTATTACAAAGTTAGTGTTGTAACTTTTGTTTTTAGTGTCTGTCTCAGGTCTGCCAACCTGTTTCAGACGGTGAGCTTTATGCTCTGTATTTATAATATCACAAAATTCATACAATGTCAAGCAAAATTATATATTAAAATTTTTATAATAACATTTTTTGTGAAAAAAATTTCTCACATTGTTCCTTGTCAGGCATTTCTTTAACAATTGTTTTAATGTACACTCCATTACGTGTAATTTCAGGAATTACTTCAGATGTTATCCAATACGTGACATCCTTACCCACCTAAAGAGGTTGGGACTTCCTGTTTAACCAGTCTGATTCTATGTGATTTGGCATAGATGCTGTAGTAGTTCAGGCAAACCCATGGTTCTTTTATTTCAGGTTATGCAAAAACTAAACGCATACCCTCATTTTTGATATTTATTGCGGCATTGACATCTCTGTCATGATGCGTACCGCATTATGGACAAGTCCATTCTCTGACAGATAAATCTTTTGTTTCGGAATTTTTGTAACCACAGCAAGAACAAGTCTGACTGCTTGCAAAGAATTTATCTGCTTTTACAAGTTTTTTACCTTGTTCTTCAAGCTTATACTTCAAAAATGTTACAAACATTCCCCAGCCGTTGAACTTCCTTTCTCTGTCGTTGATTTTCTTTAACAACGCTTTTAGCTACTCCAAAATTCAAAAAATACTTGACAAAGAAAGATTTTTGTGGTATAATAACTTAGAAAGATGTATATGGAAAGTTGTCTTTAAATATGATGATGAAATTTAATGAAAGCGAAAAAGATATTTGAAAGGACGTTGTTGAATACGGAAAATAACTCGAAAATACGGAAAAAAGAACTCATTCAAAAGTATGTGAATCATGGTTTGGAATCGCTTTCTTCATCTGAAATTTTAGAGCTTATCTTCTGTTTTTCAGGAAATAAAAATGTACATGAACTCGCTGACAAACTTCTCAATATTTATGGGAGTATAAACAATATTTTAAGTCTCGATGTTAAGACTATATTAAAAGATAATGATATAAGTAATCAAAGTGCCGTATTGTTAAGACTGATTACTATTATTAGCCGTATTTACAATATGGAAAAAGAAAACATTCATAATATCGGAAGTACAGAAAGTGCATTTGCTTTTCTGAGAAATTATTACATCGGTATATCAGAAGAAAAAATTGCTGTAATTGCTCTTGATAATAATTTTTCGATAAAGGCATATGATTTTCTTTCATCAGGTACAAATATGAATGTAAGTATATCATGTCATGATATTTCAAAATTTGTACTTAATCATGATGCAAACATAGTCATAATATCACACAATCACCCTATCGGCGATGCTGAACCGTCTGAAAATGATATATCTTCAACAAGGCAATTTATCAACGCTCTTAAAAATATAAATATCACGCTTATTGACCATATAATCATAGGACAATATGAAAGTTATTCAATGAGAGAAAATTTTTCTGATACGCTTTTTAAAAATGTGAACGATTATGGTTATAAGTATAAACACAAAATATCTGATTGAAAATGAAATACGTCCATGCGGATTTTCAGCAAAAAATATAAGTATAAGGAGTTAAATTTTTATGAGAAAAAATATAAAAACTACAGAAGCAATTTTTCCTATGCCGGTCTTGATGATTGCAACTTACAACGATGACGGAACTGTAAATGTCATGAATGCGGCATGGGGTACTATGGTTGAAAGAAATATTGTCGCTCTCAATCTGACAGAAACTCATCACACAGTTTCAAATATTAAAAAAAGAAAAGGTTTCACTGTTAGTATTGCGGACAGTAAACACGTTGCAGAAGCGGATTATTTTGGGGTTGTGTCGGGAAAGAACACAAAGGATAAACTTGCCGACAGCGGTCTGACTGCCGTAAAATCTGAAAATGTTGACGCTCCTATCATCAATGAATTTCCGATTTGTCTTGAATGTGAGTTCATTGAGTATCAGGACAATCAATACGGACTTGGTGTAATAGGAAAAGTTGTAAATGTTTCTGCTGATGAAAGCGTTATGAAAGATGATAATGTTGATATTGATATGGTAGAAGCTATTGCATTTGACCCATATACACACGGTTACTATAAGGTAAGTGGAAGAGTTGGTGACGCTTTCAAAGATGGATTTGAATTTAAAAAATAATTGCTGAATTGTAATACATTTGATGCGGTTCTCGCCTTTTCTATGGGGTTATAAAAAAGCATATCCGAAACAAGTACTTTTTGAGTTGTATTCTCCCTGTTTATTCAGGGAGATTTCATTATATATGAAAGGAAAAGAAAATGATACTCTGTATTGTTGAATCTCCATGCAAGGAATGACGGACTGCATGGAGTAATTAAAAAATCCGTTATACCTTGCACTTTTGGTTATGAATAAATTCAAGGAGCAAGGGTATTATGAAAAATATTTTTTATGATTTAAAGTCATTTTTTATTTTGTGGATTACACAGTCATTTTCCGAACTTGGCAGTGCAATGACTAATTTTGCACTTGTGATATGGATATATAAAAACAGCGGTTCAGCACTCACAACGGCTATGCTTTCAGTATGTTCATATGCACCCTATGTTATTGTGAGTATTTTTGCGGGAGCAGTAAGCGATAAATGGAATAAAAAAGTCATTATACTTGTCTGTGACAGTTTTGCGGCGGTATGCACTGTTGTCGTTATGATATTGCTGAAAAATAATTGTCTGCAAGTATGGCATCTTTATGTTATAAACGCTCTTAATGGTCTTATGAATACAATTCAACAGCCGTCATCTGATGTTGCATTAACACTCCTTATACCTGAAAAATATTATCAGAAAACAAGCGGAATGCGTTCTTTTTCAAATTCACTTATAACTGTTTTAACACCTGCATTTGCGTCTGCACTTCTGACTTTTGCGGGAATTGAAACTGTAATTGCTTTTGACCTTGTAACATTCACAACGGCTTTTATTGTCCTGTTATTTTTTATTAAAATTCCTGAAATAAAAAAAGGTGAAGAAACAGAAAGTTTTGTGAAGTCTGTAAACAGCGGAATTTCATGGCTTAAAGAAAATAAAGGCATTCTGTGGCTTATGATTTTTCTTTCGGCAATAAATTTTATTTCGTCTATATATGAATCGGCATTGCCGGCAATGATTCTTTCAAAAGCAGATGAAACAGCACTCGGTGCTGTAAATGCCTGTGTCGGAATTGCTACACTTATAGGAAGTGTTATTGTCACTCTGATGCCTCAGCCGAAAAACAGAGTAAAAGTAATATGTGGTTGTCTGTTTTTTTCGATGAGTACAGAAAACTTTCTTCTTGCATTTGGTAAAAATCCGCTCATATGGTGTATAGGGGCGTTATTCGGCTGGATATGTATTCCCGTTATGAATGCAAATATGGACGTTATTTTCCGTACAAATATTCCTGCGGATATGCAGGGCAGAATATATTCCGTAAGAAATACACTTCAATTTTTTACTATACCTTTAGGTTATTTTCTGGGAGGTTTTCTGCTGGATAATATTTTTGAACCGTTTATATCGTGTGTTTCGGAAAATTTTTTTATAAAAACTTTTTTCGGCACGGAAAAAGGCGGTGGTGCGTCTCTTCTTTTCTTCATAATAGGAATTGCAGGTGTGTTAATATGTATTGTTTTCAGCGGTAACAGATATATCGGTAAAATGAAATAATAATATGAGAATCGGATAACACCGATTCTTTTTTATTTTTTATGTTACTTGTCCTTGCTTGACAATTATGCTGATATAAGATATAATATATTAAATCGTTTTTTCCGGAGGTGAAAATTGAAATGGACAATGCCCCTGACGGCAGTATTCCGAATAATTATGACATACGCTCCGTTGATGAAAAATGGGAGTAAATTTTTTATTCTTTTTCTCAAAAATTTTAATTACGGAGGTTTTATTATGTCATGGCAGATAATTCTGCAAATTTTATTTATAGTTATTTGTGTAATTCTTTCGATTGCTGAATCGTCGCTGATTTCGTTTAATGATTCAAAGCTTGAAAAACTTGCTGAATCAGGCGGAAAAAAAGCACGCCGTCTTAAAAGAATAGCAGATAATCCGAACGGTTTTTTGTTGTCATCGCAGACGGCTGTAAAACTTTTTGAATTTGTTTCAGTAGGACTTGCGACAGTATTTTTTTCCGGCAGACTGGCAAATATTCTTAAAGAAAGTATTCCGGAGAGTGTAGCGGAAATAATTTCAGTAACGGTCATTCTGTTAATAATGACTTTTCTTGTTATGACTTTTGTGGAATTTATTCCGAAACGTCTTGCATCGGAAAGTCCTGAAAAACTTGCATTGAGATTTTCGGGAATACTTTTTGCTGTATCAATTTTATTTTTGCCGTTTGTAAAATTTATGAATGTTATTTCATGTGGTATACTGAAAATTGTCGGAATAAATCCGAAGAATGCCGAGGAAATAGTAACTGAAGAAGAAATTCTTATGATGTCGGACGCAGGTGCGGAAACGGGTGCTATTGATGAGGCTGAAAACCGTATTATAAAAAATGTGTTTGCATTTGATGATATGACGGCAGGTCAGATATGTACACACCGTACAGACGTTTTTGTTTTATGGGCGGACGACGATGTTGAAGTATGGGAGGAAGTTATTCACCGTACAAGGCATTCTGTTTTTCCTGTCTGCGGTGAAAGTGTCGATAATGTAATAGGTGTTCTTGATGCAAAAGATTATTTTCGTGTTGACAATAAAAATCGTGAAGAGATTATGAAAAACGCTGTGCATGAACCTTATTTTGTCCACGAAAATATGAAGGCTGATAGTCTTTTTGCCCATATGAAAAAGAATAACAATGAACATTTTGCAGTAGTTGTTGATGAATACGGCGGAATGAGCGGTATTGTGACGATTACAGACCTTGTTGAAAAAATTGTCGGGGAGTTTGATGACGATGATGACGAACCATTTGAAAAAATTATGAAAACAGGTATTTTCACTTGGACAGTACACGGTTCTGTAACAATCGGTGAAGTTTGTGATGCACTTGAAATTGATTTACCCGTTGACAGAAATGAAACATTCGGCGGTTATGTTATCGCAGAATTGGGTGATATTCCAAAGAATGGTGAAAAGATTTCAGTTGACTCGGACGGTCTGCACATTGAAATTCTTCAAATAAATCATCATCGTGTTGAACTTTGCCGTGTAACAAAGTCTGAAAAAACGGAAGATATAAATGAAAATTCAGAATGACAAAAAATTAACTGAATATTGAAAAGAGGTATGAAAAAAAATGAAAGTTAAATTTCACTTACCGGATTTTACCGGACATTTTATGTTCAATCTTGTATTTATTGAGATGTTGAAAAAATGCCCTGAATATTTTCGTGAAGGTGTTGAAATAGCGTCAATATACGGAGTATTTCCGCCATCTTTATGGAATGGCGGACGTATGCAGAAAGGTGTTTTCAGTAAAAAGGACATAAAAGCTGTAATAAATACTTTCAACGAAAGGGGAATACCGCTGAGATTTACTTTTACAAATCCCATGCTTGAAAAAAAGCATCTTAGTGATGATTTCTGTAATATGGTGATGAATCTTGCAAATAACGGGCTTAATGAAGTTATAGTTGTGTCGCCTCTGCTTGAGGACTACATAAGAAAGAATTATCCCAAATATAAAATTACAAGTTCAACGTGCAAGAGAATTACAGACCCTGATGCACTTTGCAGTGAAGTAAAAAAAGATTATAATATCGTAGTAATTGACTATGATTTGAACAATCGTTTTGATATACTGGAAAAAATTCCTGATAAGGAAAAGTGTGAAATTCTTGTGAATGCCTGTTGTGACCCTGCTTGCAAAAGACGTTCCGCACATTATGAGTCAATAGGCTTACAACAGATAGCATATGCAAATCATGTAAGAAAGTATCCTGAATCTACTTTCAGAATTGACAGTCTTGTAAGTGAACACCCCGAAATTAAACAGGTTTTAGGCTGTCGGTGTATGGAAAGAACTATTTTTGACATAAAAAATCTCCGTACACATATAACACCCGATGATATATGGGAAAAATACGTTCCTATGGGGTTCAGTCAGTTTAAAATTGAAGGACGCACTATTCATATGCTGAATCTTATGGAGCATTACCTTTACTATATGATAAAGCCGGAATGTAAAGAAGAAGCACGTTTTATTCTGCTTAAACAGCTTGTTGTAAACAAAGTTCTTTCAATAAATGAGTAATTATATAAATAAATAAAAAAATTTTGGTTTATCTGCGTTGTCAATAGATATGACCCAAAAAGAAAAATTTTGATAGATATGGAATAATAAAAGTTGAAGTCCTT
>CANQVA010000037.1 GCA_947627175.1 uncultured Ruminococcus sp. | reverse complement strand
GGCGTAGCTCAGTTTGGTAGAGTGCTTGGTTTGGGACCAAGATGCCGCAGGTTCGAGTCCTGTCGCCTCGACCACATAAAAAACAACAAAAAATTTTGAAAAATTTCAAAAAAGTACTTGACAAATCAAAATAGTTGTGATATAATAAATAAGTCGAGTGAGACAAGCAATAACATCACTAATTATAAGCTGGTGTAGCTCAGTTGGTAGAGCAGCTGATTTGTAATCAGCAGGTCGGGGGTTCGAGTCCGTCCACCAGCTCCATTTTGTTGGTAATTGCCGATTAAAAAATATCATGGGAGAGTTCCCGAGTGGCCAAAGGGGGCAGACTGTAAATCTGTTGCTTTTCAGCTTCGATGGTTCGAATCCATCCTCTCCCACCAGATGACCCCGATTTTTTCGGGGTTATTTTTTGCAATTACTACAGATTAAACCCTTGCATTTATCTGCAAGGACTTTTTTATGTCCGAAAAAAAAGATATTTTGTACTGAATTTATATTCTATTGTGCATAAATGTATTTATTTTGCTGTGAGGTCAAACGATGATTGAAATTTATACCTATTATGACGGTTTCGAGGGTGAACCCGAATATATTTTCTGTCTTTATAATAGCGATTACATTATAGAAAAATTTCACGTATGGGGCGGATATTTCGGTGATATTATTGATACTATTGAACCCGATGAAAACAGCTGGACAAGTCTTGCCGAATACTATCAGCTATGTTGGGATTTTGATAATGACAACTGGAAAGTCCCTGACGTTAAACAGGCTTTACATCAACTGAAAAATGTCGATACTTCAAAAATGCATTTTGCTGAAAGTCATAAAGTTCTTAAAATCCTTATTGAGATGTTCACAAGAGCCTATGAAAATAATCTTACAATATATATTGAATATTCATGAGGTGTGACAATTATGGAAAATCTTTATTGTAAAATATTCGTCGATACAATTTCAGAATATAATGATTTTTTTGAAAGCGTTAAAAACTTCGTCAAAGGACAGAAAAAAGCTTTGTCGGGTATAGTTTCGGAATGGTGCAATATGGATATAAGAAAAAACAAGGAATATATTCCTGAAAATCCTGACTTCCTTTACTGGAAATTCATTATTGACATAGACCCACTCAAAAATATTTCCGAAACTGTGTATATAAATAATATAAGACAGCTTATTTACTTCCTTAAACAAGAAAATCAGGTAATATGTGCCTGTGACTTTGAGGATATTATATAAATCAATTACGGCAGAATATGCCGTCTGCATAAATAATTTATCATTCGGAGGAATTTAAAATGATTAGAAATGATTTGAGAAACATTGCTATTATTGCCCACGTTGACCACGGCAAGACAACACTTGTTGACGAAATGTTAAAACAGGGCGGTGTTTTCCGTGAAAACCAGAACGTCGCCGAAAGAGTTATGGATTCCAACGACATTGAACGTGAAAGAGGTATCACAATACTTGCAAAAAATACTTCTGTAATGTACAATGACACTAAAATAAATATAATCGATACACCCGGACACGCTGATTTCGGCGGAGAAGTAGAACGTGTTCTTGAAATGGTTGATGGTGTACTTCTTCTTGTTGATGCCGCTGAAGGTCCTATGCCGCAGACAAGATTTGTACTTTCAAAGGCTCTTGAAATGGGTCATAAGATTATAGTTGTAGTAAACAAAATTGACCGCCCCGACGCTCGTCTTGACGAAATAGGCGATGAAGTTCTTGAACTTCTCCTTGACCTTGATGCAAACGAAGAACAGCTTGAAAGTCCTATTCTTTTTTGTTCGGGAAGAAGCGGTACAGCATCATTAAGTCAGTACGAAACAGGCACAGACCTGAAACCGCTTTTTGATACTATTATAAATTACATTGCACCGCCTGAAGGTGATGAAAATGAACCTTTGCAGATGCTTATTTCTTCAATTGATTACAATGAATACGTCGGTAGAATAGGAATAGGGCGTATTGTACGTGGAAGTGTTAAAGTAAATCAGCAGGTTACAGTATGTGATTATACAGGTTCAAAGAAAAACTATAATTCAAAAATCGTTTCACTTTTACAGATACAGGGACTTAACCGTGTACCGGTTCAGGAAGCCGTTGTCGGCGATATTGTATGGATTTCGGGAATTGAAAATATAACAATAGGTGATACTATATGTGCAGTCGATACACCCGAGCCGTTGCCTTTTGTAAAAATCAGCGAACCGACAGTTGAAATGACATTTTCAGTAAATGACAGCCCATTTGCCGGAAAAGAGGGAAAATTTGTTACTTCCCGCCAGCTCCGTGAAAGACTTTTCAAAGAGCTTTTAAAAGATGTTTCACTCCGTGTAGAAGAAACTGAATCAACAGATTCATTCCATGTAGCAGGACGTGGCGAAATGCATCTATCAATTCTTATTGAAAATATGCGTCGTGAGGGTTATGAACTTGCCGTATCTACTCCCCGTGTTCTTTACAAAGAGGGCGAGGACGGTCGCAGGCTTGAACCTATCGAAAGACTTGTAATTGACGTTCCCGACGATTGTGTAGGTTCTGTAATGGAAAAAGTATGCAGCCGCAAGGGCGAAATGACAAATATGCACCCACAGGGAAACCGGACAAGAATTGAATTTCTCATTCCGGCGAGGGGACTTTTCGGTTATAAGAGTGAATTTCTCACCGACACAAAAGGTGAGGGCATTATGAGTCACGTTTTCGAGGGTTACGACGATTACAAGGGCGACATTGAAAGAAGAAAAACAGGCTCTCTTGTATCATTTGAAACAGGTGAAGCCGTTACTTATGGTCTTTATAATGCACAGGAGCGAGGACAGCTTTTCATTCCGGCGGGTACTCCGGTTTATGAGGGAATGGTAGTAGGTGCATCACCGAAAACTGACGACCTTGTTGTAAATGTATGTAAGAAAAAACATCTCACAAATACACGTGCAAGCGGTAGTGATGATGCTTTAAGGCTTGTACCTCACAAAATATTAAGCCTTGAGGACTGCCTTGAATTTCTTGCAGATGATGAACTTCTTGAAGTTACTCCCGAATCCCTCAGAATCAGAAAGAGAATACTCAACAATTCACAGAGGGCAAAACAGAGAGCAAAATAATTATTTTTCAAATATTCCACACAATAAACATACAATTGACAAATTGAAGAATTATTGTTAAAATAAGATAATTAGATTATTATAATTTTCGGATAAAGGAGAATACTATGAAAAAATTTATAATTCTTGTTTGTGCTGTAATGCTTGCGTGTGTTTCATGCAGTGAATCCGCTTCATCATCAGAAACAAGCGGAAATACCCTTGTAAGTGATGACTTAGGCGAAGGAATAAATGTAAACGCCGATGATATGCCTTTTGGTGCTACTATGACAGACCTTTATTCAGAACGTGACGGCGTACCGATTTCAATTTCTTATGAAAACCGTTTCATGACTGAAGATGAAGCAAGAAAAATTTCCGATTATATTTCAGCAATAAACACTTGTGATGCTGAACTTATGAAAAGTACTTGCTATCCGTCATATCTTGACTATCTTGTAACACAATATGAAAATAAAGATGTTCAGGATTACCTTGATACAAGACACAAAAACATTGCAAATAATTATGCAGGCGGAGAATTTGAATTTGATTATATTCTTATAAATTCCCTTATGGATGAAAATGATAATGATGAAGACACAGGGTTTTCAATACTTGACCAAAAAATTCTTGAAAATTCTCCTGATGCTGAAATAACTTCAAGAAAAATGGTCGGAATAGATGTTCTCTACACACTGAAAGACGATGACGGAAGTTATTCCCTTTCACAACATACAGGTTCAGACATGATGCTTTATATCTATACAATTGACGGGCAAATTTATATTCTTTGAAAAAAAACCACGCAGTTTAATTCTGCGTGGATTTTTATTATTCTTCAGGCATTTTTATTTCGCCAATAATCGGCAACGGGTCGATACCTTGTCTTGTGTAATAGTCAGACAATGCAGAACGCACAGCCTGTTCGGCAAGTACGGAACAATGTATCTTTACAGCCGGCAGACCGTCAAGAGCCTCAACAACAGCGTCATTTGTGAGTTTAAGTGCATCGTCAATTGATTTTCCTTTTATAAGTTCGGTAGCCATTGATGAAGTAGCAACAGCCGCACCACAACCGAAAGTTTTGAATTTAGCATCTGTAATAATGCCGTCGTCAATTTTGAGATACATTTTCATAATGTCACCGCATTTTGCGTTGCCTATTTCGCCTACACCGTCAGCATTTTCAATTTCTCCGACGTTTCTCGGATTTGAAAAATGGTCAAGTACCTTTTCACTGTACATCATAATATATCAATCTCCTTTATAACTTATATTAACAGCAGTCCCGATTATAGAGGACATCGCTGAAATTCATGATTTTTTATTATTCATAGCTTTCGCCTTTCATCATTTTTTCCCATACAGGCGACATTGAACGCAGTCTTTCAACTACTTTCGGAATAACTTCAAGAATATAATCGACATCTTCATCTGTAACATCCTCTTCAATCGAAAGACGAAGTGAACCATGTGCTACTTCATGTTTCAGACCTATTGCAAGAAGTACGTGTGACGGGTCAAGTGAACCTGATGTGCAGGCAGAACCCGATGAAGCACATATACCGTTCAGGTCAAGCATAAGAAGAAGTGACTCGCCTTCTATTCCCTCGATGGAAATATTAAGATTTCCGGGCAGTCGCTTGTTTCGGTTGCCGTTAAGACGTGTGTATGGAAGTTTAAGAATACCATCAATAAGTCTGTTTCTGCGTGGAGTAATAATTTCAGCCTTTTCGGAAATATTCTTTGTAGCCGATTCAATTGCAACACCCAGACCGACTATTGCAGGGACATTTTCCGTGCCTGCACGTTTATTACGTTCCTGTGCCCCGCCGTGAATAAGATTAGGGAGTGTTATTCCCTTACGGACATATAAGGCACCTATACCTTTTTGTGCATGAATTTTATGACCCGAAAGAGAAAGCATATCAATTCCTTGTTTCTTAACGTCAATTTCAACATGACCTACAGCTTGTACTGCGTCAGTATGAAAAATAACTTTTTTCTCTTTGCATATTTTGGCGATTTCTTCAATAGGCTGAATTGTTCCTATTTCGTTATTTGCATACATTATTGTAACAAGTGCTGTATCTTCACGTATTGCATTTTTTATATCTTCAGGATTTACAAAACCGTCCGAACTTACGGGAATATATGTTACTTCAAAACCATGTTTTTCAAGATATTGACAAGTGTGAAGTACGGCATGATGTTCAAAGACAGATGTAATAATATGTTTCTTTCCTTTTTTTGCCATATTTTCGGCAACGCCCTTTATTGCCCAGTTGTCCGACTCCGAACCACAGCTTGTAAAGAAAATTTCTCCCGGTTCTGCTCCGATAGCCTTTGCAACCTTTTCACGTGCTTTCTCAACGTCTTTTTGTGCATCTCTGCCGAGTTTGTATATACTTGAGGCATTTCCGTAAGCCTTTGTGAAATGCGGAAGCATGGCATTGAGTACCTCCTCCGAAACAGCAGTAGTAGCGGCATTATCCGCATAAATAAATTTTTTTTCCATAAAAAAATACCTCCCTTTATTTTTGATTATATATATCACGCTGTTCAACAGCGAGTTTGTCACATCGTTCATTTTCAGGGTGTCCGTCGTGTCCCCTGACCCAGTTGAAAGTTACTTCATGCTTTTCAAGAAGTGGAAGAAGCTGTTTCCATAAGTCAGTATTCGGAACGGGATTATTTCCCGATTTTACCCAATTTTTTTTCTGCCAGTTGTAAACCCAGCCTTTTGAAACACTGTCAACAACATATTTACTGTCTGTTGTAAGTATTACCCTGCACGGCTCTTTCAATGCAGACAAAGCAACAATAACGCCTGTAAGCTCCATTCTGTTATTTGTGGTAGAAGTTTCACCGCCCGAAAGTTCTTTTTCGTGTCCGCCGTAACGTAAAATTACACCATAGCCCCCCGCTCCGGGATTTCCACTGCACGCACCGTCTGTAAATATTTCAACTGTTTTAATAAAAAATCACCCCTTGATTAAGCATATATATATTATAACCTTTTATTCCCACTAAATGACTATATGTTACCCATATGAAACGCATAATAACTGTTAGTGAATACTTACTTAATTGATATATGCAAAACATATGATATAATTTTACATTATATTTCGTGATTATGCACAAATTTTTTGCCAAATTTTCGTCACTAACAGTTTTAAGGCTATATCACGCCAAAAATCCCTTATATCAATTGTATTTGTTTTTTATAAATAGACTTGCATTTTTTAAAAAAATGTGTTATTATGAAATAGCACGAATAGTTTTTTCAAAAATTAAATAATCTTATGTTTTTTGAACGGTGATTTATACTAATTCGTCAGCAGGGGAGAAAGTTATTGGTATCCCTTTTTGATATGAAATATTTTTCCGGTTGTATTATGCCTTTGAAATACCCGTGCAAACTGAAAAAAATCATATACAAAAAAAGGAGGAAATTTTTTTATGAGGCTATTGCTCAACAATATTGAAGATGCCGTTGACCAAAAATATCTTATAACAAAAAGTCTCAAGAATCAGGCACCAGCCGGTACAGTCATTCATATTATGGGTGCACAAACGGAAAGTGATGGTGTAACCGTAAAGTACCGTGTCACAAGCACAGGACAAGACTATACCGCAAAATTTGCCGATTTGAAACAGTTTTCAAAATGGGCAAGTGCGGATAACTTTGTTGCCCGTTATCAGGAAAACCTTACAGCAAATGAAATAAGAAAATACATAAAAGTACGCAATAATTCTTTTATGGCATCAGGAGGTATACCTGTTATTGCAGGTATAGTTATTGCGTGGGTTCTTATGATAGTTGCTACAGTAACTAAAATCCTCACATGGTGGCAGCTTCTCATAGGTGGAGTGTGCCTTTCTGTAATAATTTATTTCGGTGTTACTACTTTTTACAAACGCAGAAGAAGTAAGGTTATGTCACAGATTTATAACAAGGTCAGTGCCGCATGGGAAGGCGGAGGAGTAGTCCTGCGATAAATCTGATATTTTCAAAAAAACTGTAAAAACGCTTTTCTCACAGAAAGGCGTTTTTTCATTGTGCAAAAATAACATCATGTGTGAATATATTATTGACGGAAATAAAAATACATGATATAATATAATATACTTCACTTGCATATCTGTATATACAAGTATAATATAAATAAGGAGTTTTTTATAATGGGAAAATATTTCGGAACTGATGGTTTCAGAGGAACAGCAAATGAAAATCTTACAGCCGACCATGCCTATAAAGTAGGACGTTTTCTCGGCTGGTACTACGGAGAAATGAAAAAAAGAAACGGAGATAACTCCGCACCAAGAATAATTATAGGAAAAGACACACGCCGTTCAAGCTATATGTTTGAATATTCACTTGTCGGAGGAATTACAGCTTCCGGTGCTGATGCTTATCTTCTGCACGTTACAACAACACCGTCCGTTGCATATATATCAAGGGTTGACAATTTCGACTGCGGTATTATGATTTCCGCAAGCCATAATCCTTACTATGATAACGGTCTGAAACTTATCAACAGTCAGGGCGAAAAAATGGAAGAAAGTGTAACATCTCTGATTGAGGACTATATCGACGGAAAACTTAATGTTTTCGGTATGGAAATGAAAGAACTACCCTATGCAAAAAATGAAAATATCGGGCGTTCAGTTGACTATGTTGCAGGAAGAAATCGCTATATAGGCTATCTGATTTCACTCGGCATATATTCATTCAGGGGAATGAAAATCGGTCTTGACTGTGCAAACGGTTCAGCATGGAATATAGCAAAAGCTGTATTTGATGCTCTCGGAGCAACTACATATGTAATCAATGCTGAACCAAACGGCACAAATATAAATGAGAATGCAGGTTCAACACATATTGAATCTTTACAGAAATTCGTCATTGAAAAAGGTCTTGATGTGGGATTTGCCTATGACGGCGACGCTGACCGCTGTCTGTGTGTTGACGAAAAGGGAAATATTATCACCGGTGACCATATTCTTTATATATACGGAAAATATATGAAAGACCGTGATAAACTGATAAATAATACTGTTGTTACAACAGTTATGTCAAATTTCGGACTTTTCAAGGCTTTCGATGAAGAGGGAATAAATTACGCAAAAACAGCTGTCGGCGATAAATACGTATATGAATATATGAAAGAACATAACTGCTGTCTTGGCGGTGAACAGTCGGGTCATATTATCTTCTCAAAATATGCATCAACAGGCGACGGCATTCTAACAAGCCTTAAAATGATGCAGGCTATTATGTCAAGTCAGAAAAAATTAAGCGAACTGGCAAAACCTCTGAAAATATATCCGCAAGTTCTTGAAAATATCCGTGTAAAAGATAAATCAGCCGCACAAGCAGATAACAACGTTCAAAAAGCTGTTAAAGAATCGGCTGAAGCTCTCGGAGATTCAGGAAGAATTCTTGTGCGTGAAAGCGGTACTGAACCCGTTGTCCGTGTAATGGTTGAAGCAGGAGATGAGGAAACCTGCCGTAAATATGTAAATAAAGTAATAGATGTAATAAAATCAAAGGGTCACGCAATATAAGAATATAATATAAAAACGGCTGGTTATTCCTGTATAATTCAGCCGTTTTTTTACATTTTACCAAAATTTTTATATGAATTGACACAGCACTTTAGCTAAATGCTTGAAAATATCGGAAATTTCTGAAAAATATTGACGTTGCTGTTTTTAAGTGATATAATAAATGTTGGTCGGAAACAGATACTGTTCAGATTATTCTGTATTCTGATAAAAATATTATATAAATGGAGGACAAAATGGACAGCAAAGATAACCGTAATATAAATATTACGCTCAAAAATGAAGAAGACGACAAGGACGAAGTGATTATTTCCCTACCGGCGATATTCAAAAAGCTGAAAAAATATTTCCTGATATGGCTTGTTGTTGCAGCTGTAGTTCTTGTAGCAGTGTTCGGCGGTGTTACAATTCAGTCTATACACCGCAAACCCGCTATTACAGCCCTTGTAAGCTTTACCCATGAGGGAATTGAAAAAGGTCTTGACCCTAACGGCATGGATTTCAATAAAGATACAATAAAAAATCCTACTGTTATAGAAAACGCCCTTACAAGTCTTGACTTACCGCTTGACCAGCTCGACAACATAAGACACGCTATTGATATTGAGGGTCTTATACCGGCAGACACTATGGACAAAATCCTTACTTACAAAAATGTTTATGAAAACGCAAACTCAAACAACCTTCAGGCAGCACAGTCTATGCTTGATATTCCGATATTCCCGACTCAGTTCAAAATAACATTCAATTATGCTGAAACAGGTTTCAACAGAAAAACGGCTGTTCAGGTTCTCAATACAATACTTGAAGAATACAAGAGTTATTTCTTTGATATGTACGGTTATAATGAATCTCTCGGTAGTTCGGTTAATTCTCTTGATATTTCAGGATATGACTACACAGAAGCTATTGAAGTACTTAAAACTTCTCTTGATGCTCTCAGTAATTATGTAAATCAGCTTTCTACAAATGATTTGACACGTTTCCGTTCATCTATAACAGGCTATACTTTTGATGACCTTTATGAAGCTGTAGAAACTGTAAAGTCAATTGACCTTGACAAAGTTTCTTCTTATATAAACGCAAACAATCTTACAAAAGATAAAAATGCCTCTATGGATTACTATGAATACAGAATAAACGAACTCACCCGTCTTAAAACATCAACAGAAGAACAACTTACATCTGTAAAAGAATCAATTAAGGCATATGAAAAAGACCAGATTATTATTTTCGGAAACGGAGCAGAAAACACGGATACAGAGGCAACACAAAGTTCTGCACAGTATGACGACATGATGAAACAGAAACTTGAACTTACAAACACACTTGCAACAACAAAACAAAATATAACTTATTATCGTGAAAGACTTGCCGCACTTCAGAAAAGTACCGCAAATTCACCTAAAAAAATTGAACAGGTTGACAAACAGCTTGACGACGTAAAAAATAAAATTTCAGAACTTGTGGAAAATATCAAGCTTACATCTGATGACTACTATGAAAATGTTACTTTCCAGAATGCATATAATATACTTGTTCCTGCATCAAACACATTAAGTTCAACAATGAGTGTTATTATAAGCAATGTAAAAGTACCGCTTATTTTAGGTGAAGCAGGTGTATTTGCAATTTATTTTCTTATCGCTTTCATTGCAGCAATAAGAGCGGAAATAATTCGCAAAAAGAGAGATAAAGAATTTGCTCTTTACAGAGACGAAACGAACGCAAGAATTGAAGAAAACAAAGAAGAAAACAAAGAAGAAGAAAAAGAATAATAATATTATATATCCTCCGTGTGAAAAACATGGAGGATAATTTTAAGTAAATATAAAAATGTGGTGATGAAAAAAATTGTTTGCTGAAAATTTAATATTCAGTCTGAATGCGACTGTACCTGTATTTATGATGATGTTGTTCGGATGGTTCGTAAAAAAAGTAAATCTGCTTGACGAACATTCCACCGCTCAAATAAATAAATTCGTATTCCGTACACTGCTACCTGCTTTGCTGTTTATGGATTTATCAACGGCTGACTTTCGTGCAGTATGGGACACAAGATTCGTTATTTTCTGTATAACTGCAACTCTTATCAGCGTTGGAATTGCTTTTCTTTACTCATTTCTTAACAGTGATAAATCAGAGCGTGGAGAAATTATTCAAGCCTCATACAGGAGTAGTGCCGCAATACTCGGTATTGCTTTTGTAAAAAATATTTATGGTGAGGCATCAATGGCTGCCCTTATGATTGTAGGAACTGTTCCGATTTATAATATTATTGCAGTCATTGCACTTTCATTGACCTCCCCCGACAAAAAAAATGCCAAATCGGGAAAATCACTTTTTCTGAATACCCTTAAAGGCATAGTTACAAATCCTATTATACTCGGTATTGCTGTAGGTATTGTATGGTCATTGCTGAAAATACCACAGCCCGTAATACTTTCAAAATCCGTTTCATATCTCGCCAATATGGCAACTCCTCTTTCGCTTATTGCTCTTGGTGCATCTTTCAAGTTTGAGGACGCTAAAGGAAAACTGCCTGTTACTCTTGGCATTGTCTTTATAAAACTTGTGCTGTTTTGCGGAATATTCCTACCGATTGCCGTAAAATTCGGATTCAGGGACGAAAAACTTATTGCAATACTTGTCATGCTCGGAAGTGCGACAACGGGAAGTTGTTTTGTCATGTCAAAAAATTTCGGTCATAAGGGTACAATAACCGCTTTCGCCGTTATGCTCACAACTCTTTGCAGTGCCTTTACACTTACAACATGGCTTTTCATACTTAAATCTTTTGGATACATATGAATGTCTTTTGTTAATTCAAAAAATATATAACGATTTTTTATTTTTTCCTGAAAAGCACTTGCATTATAATATGAATTATGTTATAATAATAAGGATATTTGAAATACCGGCATATGCCGTATCTTATTCTCGGAGGTTTTTTTATGAGTACTTTAGAAATTGCAGGAGGGATTTTAATACTTCTCGTCTGTTTGGTAACTATTGTTATTTGTCTTTCACAAGACCAGAAAACACAGGACAGTATGACTGCCGCACTTACGGGTGCAAGTTCAGATTCTTTCTATGGTAAAAATGAGGGAAGAACAAAAGAGGCTATTCTCAATAAGATTACAAGAACTCTCGCAATCATTCTTTTTGTTGCTGTTCTTGCTGTAAATATTATTCCGATTTTTACCGAAAAGTAATAAACTGTATGCCCTGTGACAGAAAAGTCATGGGGCTTGATTTTTTATAAGGAGATTTTATGAAGAAGAAAATCAGTTCAGAAAAAAGCAATGTAGAAACCTACAGAAAAAAAATAGTAAATTTTCTTAAAACAAATA
The DNA here is from genome assembly GCA_947627175.1 of uncultured Ruminococcus sp. Classification (GTDB taxonomy): domain Bacteria; phylum Bacillota; class Clostridia; order Oscillospirales; family Ruminococcaceae; genus Ruminococcus. The sequence goes on along the minus strand of CANQVA010000037.1, from coordinate 7,847 downwards.
ATAAAAAGTCTATGCCGATAAACGAACTTGAAACTAAATGCCGTACCAAAAAGCAGGGGCGTGAAGATTTTATAGAGGCTTTCGACGAACTCCGCAAGGAGGGAATTATTATTGTCCGAAAAGGAATGAAAGCCGCTCTCTGTTCAAGGCTGAATATTTATGTCGGTACAGTTACACGCCTTAGCCGTACATTCGGATTTGTCACAACAGAAAATGACATTGAGTATTTTATTCCCGGAAAATGTATGCTTGGTGCTATGCCCGGCGACCGTGTGCTTGTATCGGACATTCCGTCACGTTCAGGCGAACCCGAGGGCGAAATTATTGATATTATAGATTTTGGCAATTCTGTAATTATCGGAAAAATTGAATATGTTGACGGAATACCCTACCTTGTTCCCGATTCGGCAAAAAAAAATTACATCATTATTGTAAAAGAACAGAGTGTAAAATTCAATGACGGTGACAAAGTTCTTGCGGAAATAGTTTTCCGTGGCAGACGGCACGCCGAACACAAAGTCAAAATTACTTCTGTTTTCGGAAATTCAGAATATGCCTCATCATGTGCAAAATCAATTCTTATGTATCACGATGCCCCCGACGAATTTCCCGAAGAAGTTCTTAAAGAGGCAAGAAAAATTTCTGAAGGCGGTGTACAGCCGTATTCTTTCAATAACCGTGAAAACCTCTGTAATATGACAATCTTTACAATTGACAGTGCTGAATCAAAAGACCTTGACGACGCTGTTTCCGTTGAAAAGACTGAAAACGGCTATATTCTCGGCGTACACATTGCCGACGTTTCACATTATGTAAAGGGCAACAGTGAACTTGACAAAGAGGCTATGAAACGTGGTACAAGTATTTATTATGCTGACCGTGTTGTCCCCATGCTCCCGAAAGAACTTTCAAACGGTATATGTTCACTTAATCCCGGCGAAAACAGGCTTACACTTTCCGCTTTTATAAATCTTGACAATGACGGACAGATTATTTCTTATCGTTTCTGTAAAAGCGTTATATGCTCAAAAGTAAAAGGTGTATATTCAGAAATAAATACTATTCTTGACGGTTCTGAAACTCCCGAAATTGCCGAAAAGTATAATGATGTTAGAAATGAAATTTTCCTGATGAATGAACTGGCGGATATTCTTATTGCAAAGAAAAAACGCCGTAACGCTCCAGAAATCGAAACGACTGAAAGCAAATTGATTATAGGCGATGACGGAATATGTTGCGGAGTTATTCCGAGAGAACGAGGAAAATCAGAACATATTATTGAAGAATTTATGCTGACTGCAAATGAAGCCGCCGCAAAATTTGCAAAAGAAAAAAAAGTGCCGTTTGTATACAGAATCCACGAAAAACCGCCTGAAGAAAAAATTGAAGCACTTCACGAGATTTTGCCGAAATTCAATATTGAATGCCCTCATTTCACTGAATTTAAACCCGAACACGCTGCAAAAATACTTGAAAAGGCAAAAGGTACAGACAAATTTGAGGCTGTTAACCTTATGGTACTGCGTTCAATGTCAAAAGCAAAATACTCCCCTGAACCTATAGGTCATTTCGGACTTGTACTTGAAGATTACGCACATTTTACATCACCTATAAGACGTTATCCCGACCTTGCTATACACCGCATAATAACTGATATTCTCGCCGGATATAACAATGAATGGCTTAATAAACGTTATTCAGGTTTTGTTGTAAACGCCGCTGAACGTTCTTCTGTCGCTGAAATAAGGGCAACTAATATTGAGCGTGAATGTGAAGCCTGCTATAAAGCGGAATATATGAAATCACACATAGGCGAAACGTTTACAGCACGCATTTCAAGCGTTACAGAATTTGGATTTTATGTACAACTCCCTAATACCATTGAGGGACTTGTTCATATAAGAACTCTCCCCGAAGGTGAATATGACTATTCCGAACCCGTTTCACTTACGGAAGAATTTAGCGAAGTTTCATATAATCTCGGTCAGAATATTCAGGTAATATGTTCCGCTGTAAATGTAAGCGACGGCGTTATTGACTTTGTTCTTGACGATGAAGAAGAATAGGAGAATAAAAATGAAAAAATTCATAATGGCTCTTCTTACAGTAACACTTATAGTAAGCAGTTTCGGCTGTGAAAAAAAACAAACCGACAACAGCAGTAATAATTCAGAAATTACAGAATCATCAGAAACACCGACTATTCAGCCCGACCCCTATTCGGTTAAAACGTCCTCTGTTTCTTCATCAACTGCAACAAAAAAGTCTACAGAAAAAAGTACCGAAAAAACAACGTCAACCGTGACAACTGCTACTGAATCAACCGAAACATCTACTGAAAAAATTGAAGATGTTACTGAAGCTGACCCACTCGGTGCAGGTGCTTTCTCATACGACAAAGACGGTGCTTTACAATTCACGGAAGAACCCGAAACAGACAATGAACAGCTTATGATGTCGGCAGGTCAGGCTCTTTTTGAATCGGCGTGTCGTTATCAGTGGATTTATACAGTCGGTTGTCCTTATGAAATTGATACTGAATCAGTTGTTGAAAATGGTTTCGGCTGGAAATACTACAAAATTACAGACGAAAATATTCATTCCATCGCAGATATTGAAAACGATTATTATGCAGTTTTCAGTGAACGCTATCCAAATGAAGATTTGAAAATGCTCTATCTTGAATTTGAAGACGGAGTTTATGCCCTTAACGGTCAACGTGAAATGAACCCTTATTATTCAGTTTCAAAAATCGTAGATATACAGTCACAAACAGACGACGAAATATTCTTTACAGTCGAAAATTATTATGAGGGAACAGACACTTCACCCGATGAACCATATTCAGAAAAAGAAACTTTTTCAATGGTTATTGCCGGAAATAAAATAAGAGTCGGACAATTCAGACTACCGTACTGATTGTTAAATTCACGTTAAATTTATGTGATTTCTATTGACTATTTGATAATTCTTATTATAATTATAACCATAGATAAAAATAAAGGGATTGCTTAAAATAATTTCTAAGGAGAAAATTATGGAAGAATTTTCAATTTTTAACATCTTTACCTTGCTTGGCGGACTTGCCTTTTTCTTGTACGGTATGAATGTAATGTCAACCGGTCTTGAAAAGCTTACAGGCGGTAAACTCGAAATCGCCTTAAAAAAAATGACTTCAAATAAAATCAAAAGTATTTTGCTTGGTATGGGTGTTACAATTGCTATACAGTCATCATCTGCAATGACTGTAATGCTTGTTGGTTTTGTAAACTCGGGGCTTATGACCCTTGAACAGACTATAGGTGTTTGTTTCGGCTCTAATATCGGCACGACTTTTACAGCGTGGATTTTATGCCTCGGAGATATAAAAACATCTGACGGCGGTGGAGTTCTCCCTTTCCTGCTTAAAATGCTGAAGCCTGAATCTTTTTCACCTCTTATTGCACTTATCGGCGTAATACTGATTATGGCTTCAAAGAAAAACAAGAAAAAAGATATAGGGCGTATTCTCGTTGGTTTTGCAGTTCTTATGACAGGTATGACCCTCATGTCTGATTCTGTTGACCCTCTTGCACAGTCGGAGGACTTCAAAAAAGTCCTTACCGCTTTTGAAAATCCTGTTTTAGGCGTTCTCGTGGGTGCAGGCTTTACAGGTATAATTCAAAGTTCAGCGGGTTCTATAGGCATTCTTATGGCGTTCTCTAAAGCAGGTGCTTTAACTTACGGAATGGCACTCCCTATTATTATGGGTTGCAATATCGGTACTTGCGTTACAGCGTTACTTTCAACTTTCGGTGTAAGCAAAGACGCTAAAAGAGTTGCATGGACTCACATTCTCGTTAAGATTATCGGAACTATAATTCTTCTCCCGATTATAATGGTTCTGCAATCTGCTCTGAATCTAAGCATATTCAACGAAACAGTCGGATATATCGGCATTGCAATTATGCACACTATTTTCAATATAGCTACAACAATTATGTTCTTACCATTTATAAAACAGCTTATAGCTCTTTCAAAAATTGTTGTACGTGACGGAAAAGAACCGGAGGACAATTCAGAAAGAATTATCAAAGGACTTGACGAACGTCTTCTTAAAACTCCGAGTGTAGCCGTTCAGGCTTGCAAAACTGCTGCTATGGAAATGGCTGACCTTACTAAAGAAACTATACACAAGGCACTTGACATTATTATTGAATATAACCCCGAAGACGCTGAAACTATCACGAAAAATGAAGATATTATTGATAAATTTGAAGATACTATAAACAGTTATCTTCTCAAAATGTCAAAAAGCAGTGTTACAGGAAATGACAGCCGTACAGTTTCAAAAATACTTCACTGTATAGGAAACTTTGAAAGAATTTCCGACCACGCTGTAAACCTTGTTGAATCAGCACAGGAAATACACGACAAAAAAATAAAATTTTCCGACGAGTGCATGAACGAAATAAAAATAATTACAGAAGCTATCGCTGAAAATATTGATATGGCTTTTGAAGCATATAATCTCAATGACCTTAAAATCGCACATAAAATTGAACCGCTTGAAGAAGTTGTAGACAATCTCAGCATTGAACTAAAAAACAGACATATCCGCCGTTTACAGAATGACGAATGTACTGTTGAACTTGGCTATATCTTTCAGGATGTTCTCACAAACCTTGAAAGAATTTCCGACCATTGTTCAAATATTGGCTGTATCCTTATACAGACATACGAAAAAACAGAATTTCACACATACCTTGCAGACGTTAAGGAAAATGATGAATCTTTCCATGATGCTTACAGAAGATATGCCGAAAATTATTTTTCACGCCTTGACACGGTGAAAGCTCAATAAAACAAAAAAGCAGTTGTATTTGACACAACTGCTTTTATTTTTGTTTGATATTGTTTATGCCGAAAATTCGCTTATTTTTCCCAAAAGATAATTTTGCATCATTACAGCATCGGCAATGTTGACATCTCCGTCGCCGTTTACGTCAGCAGCCGTTTTTTCATATAAAGTAATATCTTCTGAATTGATAGTCAACTGCCTTATACGCACAAGGTCGAATATATCTATTCGATTATCCTTGTGAACATCACCCACAAGTATTTTTGTATTTATATCCTCAGTATCTGTATAAATTTCAGTCGGTTCTTCAGCTTCACTGTTAAAAATTCTTACAAAGTCAACTGAACCGCTAAAGCCGTTTACTCTGTTATTGTCCGCACCTATTCTGCAAGCACCTGTTTCAACAGCATCGGCAATATCAGACGGATTTATACTTATTTCACCCTCTGTAACGGTTTTTCCGTCAACTGTAATTCTGCCTTTATCACCGTCCAGAATAAGGCGTACTTTTGCCCACTGTCCTAATTTTACAGCATTTTCAGCCGTAAGTTTTTCTGTTTTGCCGTCAAGTGAAAATTCAGCGATTAAATTATTTTCTTCAGCACTCAATTTTATATATGAATTATCGTCACCCATAAATAAAACAGTTCCGCCACCTCTGCTTATAATAGCTGTCTGAATGTCAATATCCTCTGTATATAATGCACTGCGGTCAATGTCCGCAAAATTATCCCCGCTGAAAGTAAGTACACCGTTTGCAGATGTACGGCTGTTTTCCCACTCTGCACCATAATTCATTCCATAAGTAGAAGTGTATCTGTCCGCAAAACTCAATGAACTATTATTTTCAAAATCGTATGCATAAATAAGTTTATCAGTATATGGGCGACTATCCGCATAAGACTGTGCACTTGCCCAGCCGTAAGCAGTTCCTTTTGAAATAATTTTATTGCTGTCATCGTAATAATCACCGTCAATTACGCCCTGACCTGAAATTACTGCATCTGCCATTACAAAAGCTATACCCTTTGCAACTGCATTATCAGTCATTTTTGTATTGCCGTAAACGCAGGCACTTTCAATTATTTTGGCATTTCCACTGATGTTCGCACGACCCATTACAAGACCTGTATCATCAACACGGGCATTTCCCGATACTACGGCATTTTCTGCAACTATTGCATATCCGCTTATTACGGCATTGTCCTGAACTGTTGCATTATCCTGAATTACTGCATAATCTTCTATTCTTACATTTCCCGAAACTGTCGCACTTCCCATGACTTTAGCATTTTTTCCGACATATACACTTTCTGCTACATTTGCACGGTCTGAAACAAGACCACCGCCATTTGAATGAACATGGTAACTATCCCATTCACTGTTTTCAACTGTACGCTTTACTATTGAAACACCGTCACTGAATGTCACGGAATATGGGTATCTTTCTTTACTGCTGAAAGGAACATTGCTTTCCGAAAATTCTGAATTATCATCATATAATCCGGGTAAACCGCACTTTGTGATTTTATCAATGTCAGGTGTGGCAATTACTGCGAGATATTCAGTCATTCCGCTTTCTGAATCCCATGTAACAGTTTCACCGGCTTTAAAAAGTTCAGAATATTTGCAACTTCCGTCTGCACTCTGCTGTACTATACAAGCCCGCCAGTCAGCACCGTCAATATCTGTTCCCGCATTGAGAGTTACAGAACGTTTGCCATTCTCCGAAGTAAGCGGAATTATATTTATTCCTGCAAATTGTGGAGCTCTTTCTGTCGGTACACTGTAAGTATTTTTAATTCCTGCGACGGGTTCAGGCATAGTGTAAATCTGTTGCCAATTCCATGAACCTGTATTCAAAAGTTCATTAAGTCTTGCACGATAAGCCGAACCCTCCCTGAAATCAAGTCCTGCCATATGTGCCGCATAATGACCAAGAGTTTCTTTTAAATCTGCCGGTGCAAGTCTTTCAACCTGTTCAAAAGGGTATTCATCGGGCTGACCCTCCTGCAAAAGTTTTTTGACAAAATCCGCACCGTAACCGTCAAGATTGTCGGGATTTTCTGTTAAATACTGGAAAAACGCCCATGATGCATAATAATCACGTCCGCAAGGAAACGTAAAACAGAGGTTTTTCATATATGTTTCAAAAAAATCCGTTCCGTGACCTGTTTCATCACTTGAATAGTCACTGTAAAGGTACTGTTCCCTGTACCAGTTTCCGATAGCCTCCCACCATGCATATGAGTATTTATTATTATTCCAACCGCCCTGATGTGCCGTCATTACATGACCAAATTCATGCGGAAATACCCATGACGGCGGATTATATTGCATCGAATCCACACAACAGAACATATATGCAAAACCTCCGCTATCGTATGACATATACGCCCAGTCGTCCTGCATTCCCTCTAATCCTGTTCCCGAAATATAGATATTTGTCTTGTATTTTTTTCCGTCACGCAAATTTTCTTCTATCGCCTCGGACGGCTCTTTCATTGACAAATCATTCATATAAACGTTCCAACAGTCTTCAAAGTTCTTTGAATTTTCCTGCAAAAACTCTTGTGTGACTTTCGACGCATCGCCTGAATTTCCCCATATAAACTGAAAATGTTCAGACTCATAGTAATTATAATCACTTCTGAAATTGTAAAACGGGTCACGCACATAATAATTGTCAACCGCATCAGCCTTGACAAATTGACATAACGGCAAAGCAGTAAGCGATAAAGCTATAGCAGTAATATTTGTAAAAAATTTTTTCAAGAGTAAATCACCCCTTATATTATTATAATTACATTTTAACATAAATTTCATTATTTGTCAACATAAATTTGTAAAAAAAAGCTGTTTCATATTTATTATAAAACAAAAAAACCTGCCTTTATCAGACAGGTTTCTAAAGTGCCGGCATTGTTCTGCTTTCCCGGGTCGTCGCCAACCAAGTATCATCAACGTTAATGAGCTTAACTTCCGTGTTCGGAATGGGAACGGGTGT
>CANQVA010000036.1 GCA_947627175.1 uncultured Ruminococcus sp. | reverse complement strand
TATATCAACTATATTATACACAAAGGCGGTTATATTATGATAAAAATTCACCTGTCACGAATACTCGGCGAAAAACGGTTATGATAACCTTCTCATTGGCAGTATTTTCAGTTTTATTTATAGCGAATTTTCTCCTTAGCTTCTCTATCTCTATTCTTTTAGAGTGAGGGCATCGCTTTCTGTTTCTTACCCTCTTTTTGCCGTACAGAGCCGGCACTGTTGCCGACTTTGAATATTTGTACGGCTACGATTTTTTAATATTGATTTTTCACATCAAAGAAAGAAGTCTGCTCAGCCGTTTCGGCATTTTTCGATTCTGCAACATTGGCTGTTTTATTGCTAACCAATTCAAGCAATTCGGAATCAGACAGACCGCTTGCCCTGAGTTTCTGCATAATGCTATGCTCCCGTTCGATGATTTCATCGAGTTCGTGGGGCTTGCAGTTGTACTCCTCAGCCATCGCAAGACGGGAAACTTCTTTCAGTTTCTCCATTGCCTTTTTCTTCTTCTCCGTGTTGCTCCTGATGTGAGCATCGTAATCCTTGATTTTTCCGATGAGCTGTCTTTTTTTCTCTGTATAGACTCCCATTTGAAACCACACCCTTTCTGAATTTGTTCTATGCTGTTGGACATCTCCCGACAGAATGTCCTTTGCATAAATCCATTATAGCGCAATTTTCCGGGCATTTCAATTGGCAATGCGCACAATCTTTTGTTCACAGTTTATTCACAAAAGACCGAGGAATTTTGCATTTCAAAATTTCAAAATCACGCTATTATGGGAAAATCATATTTCAGCATTTTGACCGGGGGAAAATTTTACTCCAAAAAAGAATTTTCAAAAATCCATTGACAGAGCCGGAAATATGCGGTATAGTGGATATGGGGAAAATTGAATTTACAAAAAATAAAAAATCAGCGTACCAATCTACTATCCGAAATCAGGAATCGGCACAAGCCGAAAGGCATAAAATAAAACTTACTTTGAAAAAGCGAAAGTAGAGCAGCAAGCACGGCACCGTGGGGGTACAAAAATGTAAAACCCCCACAGTGCATAGCTTGCAAGTGGACACCCCTTGAACCCCAATTTTGAAAAAAGCGACAGAAAGGACTATTGAGAATGAATAAGAAAGACAAGACACAAAACCGTGATCTATACATCAAAATAAGAGTGAATCAGGCGGAAATGGATCTTATCAAGCGTAAATTTCGTGAAAGCGGTATGCAGACGTTCAGCGGATTTATACGCACGATGATTTTGGAGGGCTATATCGCGAAAATTGATGAATCGAAGTTTCAGGAAATCCATAAACTTGCGACATCGGTTGCAAGAAATATCAATCAGATCACAACACGTTTTCACAATACAGACAGACTTTATGAAAATGATATTGCCGAACTGAAAGACAGCGTAAACCGACTATGGCAGCCTTTTATTTTTCTGCAACGGGAGATTCTGAAAATCAGGCATTAAAGATAAATTGCAAAAAAATAGACCGCATCAGCGGTCTGTTATCAATCAAATTTAATTTTTTAATATTTATGCTGTGCCGTTATGCGTAACATCTTAAGTGCTGTCAGACGATTGAGATTCCGGTTCAGTCGGCACTTCTTCGGTTGTTGCATTTTCTTCACTTTCCGAAATCACCTCGGAGGATAATTCGGTTTCTGCTGTTGGTTCAGTGAAAGTAGTTTCTTCAGTATCCGTTTCAGGAACAACGTAATCTGCCGGAGGAATGCGCAGAATTGTGCCGGCTTGCAGCATATCGGGATTTGTTATTTTGTTGTAAGCGATGAGTGCCTCAACCGTTGTGTGGAATTTTTCCGCAATGGAGGCGAGGGTATCGCCGGGATGTACCTGATAGACCGTTGTCGGCGTTTCCTCCACGATACCGAGGGCTTCTCCGACAGAGGGATTTCCACTACGGTTATCATCAACAAAATTGGGATCGATCTCAAATGTCAAAGGAAACGAAAACTTCTTGCTGTATTTTCCAAAAGTCGTACCAACATTGAGAACAGTCATAAGGAGAATCAACGCCGGAAGTACAAAAAAAATTTTTTTGCCGTGCAGTTTACGATTATTTTTCATTTATGACATCTCCTTCTCTGCCTGTGTTGCTGTAATGATGAGCGGTTCATCTCCTGATGTAAACTTTAATCCAATCGGATATTTTTCACCATTGCAGTCCACAACAATCGCACACTCAATAGTGTCCGATTTTTCTAAATAAATCTTGTTGCCTAATGAACAGCTAAGATTATGACCCTCTTTATCATCTTTAACATTCAATTGATACAATTTGTCAGGATCGTCGTCAACACACAGGTGAAACGTTACGTCGCCGACACCTCCTACGGTTCTATCTTCTTCATAATTTGTTTGAAAAATTAAATCATCAATAATGATATCTACATCGCTATTATTGGCTATTGTGAATTTGCAAACTAAAAGCTGGTGATTACTTAGTCCATCATAAGTACTGTACCTATCAACCTCATTATAAAGCGGTTCTTCCACTACATCAACACCAAAATTCGCCACTGTCAGCGGAGGAAATTCAGTAGTAGAACCCTCAGAGGTGATTTTTGAGAACGAACCGCCGACAAAAAGAAGTGCGGTAATCATCAGCAGGACAAGGCAGTACGCCCCTAAACGAAATAATTTATTTCTGGTTTTCAAGTGTTTTCCCCACCTTTCGTATGATATATTCTGGGACAAAGAGCAAAATTCCGCCAAAAAGCAGAATCGCACAAAGTCCCGGCGGTGTCTTTAACCAAAGAATCATGCCGCCGACACCGGGCAACACAGCCCGTACTTTTCCGCAAATTTTTGATACAGGGAACGGTTCGTCCTCAATGTTGTTTGCATCGCCCTTTGTGACGGCTTTTCCGTTTTCAAAAGCCGTAAGCCGATGCGTGACAAGAGTGCCGTTTTCGTCCTCATAGGTGACGATTTCCCCGATTTTGTAATTTTCTTGACGGTGAATGACAAGCAACGCACCCACCGGAAGTTCCGGTTCCATGCTACCGGAAAGCACCACGGCACTGCCCCAGCCGAAAACGGTGGGGAGGGGATTTCCCCTTGTTTTCGCAATCAACGTGTATCCGAACAGCCCCGCAATCAGCAAAAGCAAAATTGCTAAAACGCTTGCCACAATCTGCCGAATACGCTGTAATCTATGCTTCTTCATCTTCCTCATCATCGTTTCTACGCCACAAAAGCAACGTCAGAAACATTGTCATAAAAGAACATATCAGCAATGCGATCCAAAACGGCATATTGCTGTTATCGCCTGTTTTCGGAGACTGTTCACTTTGCCATTGCGAATTAGCCGTTCCGCCGTTCTGCTGTGAATCGGCTGTTTCGCCGTTCTGCTGCGAATCGGCTGTTCCGTCATTCTGTTGCGAATCGACTGTTCCGCTGTTCCGTTGTGAATCAGCCGTTTCGCCGCTCTGTTGCGGATTGACTTTCCTGTTATCCTCTTCTGAAGCAACTGCGCCGTCATTTTGTTCGGCGGTATAACTTATTTTCAGAATATACGGAATTTCGGCAAAATCACTGCCTATTGCCGTGTCAAGTTCATCATCGCCATCAAAATTCCATTGCCATTCCAGCGTGTAGCCTGTTTCTGAATTGTTCGCCAGTTCTTCCCTTATATCGGCAAGTTCGGTTGCAGGTGTCCAGTTTTCAGTAAGATAGCCGTCACTGTCTTTCAGCCGAAATTCAATCGGAACGCCGTTCAGGTTTTCTTCATCAAATCCAATTTCATATTTCATCGGAAAATCAGAGATATTCTGTACCGTAAAGGTATATTTTCCATTACTTCCGGGTGCAATAATTGACTTTCCGTCAAATTTTGCATTTGCAAAAACATTTAATTCTTTCAGTTCCGTCCAGCGTTCTCCGTCCGAATCCTGCACAACGAGAAATGCCTCATCGCCTGAAGTCGTGTCCGCCATTGCTTTTCCCACGCAGAAAGAAGAGAGAAACATACTCATTCCCAGCAGAATCGTCAAAGATGCAGCTACGCAAGCGAAAAGAGGTCGGGTTTTTGTCTGTTTTTCCATAATATCCCTCGTTTCTTATGCACCTTGTGCCTGCTCCGCAGTTATAGTCAGCGGATTATTAAAATAGAAAGTTTCATTGTCCACTCCGAGTTGTGTATCTTGCATATCATTTACACCATCTCCAAAATCCCATTTATAGCAGACATAGATATTTATAGTACCACCGCTTTTTTCAAGTGTAACGCCTGTTTCAATGCTCCCAGTATCAGTGTCCACACTATCGAAATCAAAGGGTGTACTTTCCCCAACACCAACCTTAAATGACAGACTGTCAGGAATATCAGAAACAGATGTTGATTCAGGCGGTATAAGTGAACTTAAGCCACTCACTGTTATTTTTGCGTCCACATCACTATTGTTCACAATCGGAATTTCCGCATAGCCCCATGTTCCGGGGGCGGCGGTATTGGCAGCAGGTTCTGGGATACTGTCTATCGATTCGATGTGCCACTCAACTCCGTCCAAACTAATTGTATCATGTATAGGCGTATCCGCAACCAAAACATTCCAACTTGCAACAGTCAGTGTCAGACCCGATATTGTTTTAGTGCTTGTGTATTTCGCCATAGTGCCGGAATTTATGCAGGTTGCAAGCATTGTGGCAGCCGACATCAGGCAGGCGATTTTGAAAAATTTTGTCTTGACCATATGCCAAAACCTCCTAAACATTTATATATGTCTGCAAATGACTTAAACCTTTAATGATACAGCCTGTCGGTTTCGCCCGACAAGCCGCACCGTTAAGGGTTTAATGCGTGTTAGTCTACCTGAGTAGCGGTGATAGCAAGCGAGCCAAGCGTGAGTTCTTCAGCAGCTTCGCCGAGTGCTGTGTCTTCGCTGTCGTATGTGTCTTTACCTGCATCGTCGAAATCCCACTTAAAGGCAATAACAATCATTGCCTGTGTATTTGGTGCAACATCTTTATTTTCAACCGTAGTAGTATCTCCGGTGACATCAGAAACATTATTCGGTACACCACTATCAAGTGCAACAACCGTCATGCCGGCGGGCAAACCGGAACTTTCCTTTGTGAAAGTAGCAGAAATGTCGGCATCCACTTGACTTTCATTCTTGATTTCGACAGTAGCGTAGCCCCATGTACCGGGAGCAATTACGCCATGAACGCCATCCACGCCATCATGAACTTGCATATCTATAAGCCTACCACCGCCGCCAGCCGTGTCGTAAACATTGAAATCAAGATCTTCCATAGTCAGCTCTTTGAGTTCAGTATCACCGACTGTAATGCTCCACTTTGCAACCTGTGCTTTAGCGGTAAGACCGTCGTTGGTAGTTGTGTATTTTGCCATAGTTCCGGCAACAACGCAGGTAGCGAGCATTGTGACAGCCATCATCGAGCCGGCAACCTTCAGAAAGCCGTTTTTCGTTTTTGTTTTCATTTCAAAACCTCCAAAAAAATATTGATTTATGTAATTCCACAGTCGTGTGCTGCGGCTATTACCGAGTTAATTTTCCCCATTTTCGGGGGATTTCCCTTTGCGTGACTTAATATGTGATGGCAACAGGAAAAGCAAAAGGACAAGGAATATCGGCAACATCACGCAGAGCATCATGCCGACGGGCGTTTGAATAAACATAAGCACCCTGCCCATTCCGTCAAAATGTGTGACATAAATGCCAAGAATCTGTTCAGGGCTAACTGTATCTTTGTCGGGAGTGTTGTTGGCATCGCCCTTTGTTTTGTAGACGGTTTTCCCACTACCCTCCACGATTTCATTGATACGGTGCGTAATATAAACATTTCCGCTGTGAAAACAAACCACGTCACCCACGTTGTAAGAAGCGTTATCGGGAGTGTTTCGGACAATCACAAGGTCGTCTTCATCAAACAGGGGAATCATACTTCCTGTTTCCACCATCAACGGCGTGTAGTCGAAACAGCTCGGCGGAATATCGGGGTGCATGATAGAACTGACCAGAAGCGTCGAGGAAATCAGAAACCCCGGCAGCAACAGGACACATAGTATAATTCCGATGATGTTGCAGACCGTGAACAAACGCTCCTTTTTCTTGCGTGGAGGCGCTCTGTGCTGTGAATCTGTACTGACTTCTTCTGTTATCTGCTCCAATTCCATGCGGATAACTCCTTTCTCTCCTGATTACAACATAAACAGTATTATGTTGTATGCGTATGACAGCGAAACTAAATGTTACCTCTTTACATATACAAATTATAACACCGTTTTATCAATTTTGCAATAGTTTTTTGAAAAAAAGTCTGATTTTCTAATAAGTTGCTGAAAATATCGCATCACAAGAAAGCCTTTTTGTATAAAAAATCAAAAAAGGCTCAAATTTCTATACTCATTTTCTGCTTTTTGGTATTCCTTATTAGGTCGGGGACGTTTTTTTGTGCCGACGATTACAACATAATACTGTTTATGTTGCAGTCGTCGGTTTTGACGGCTTTTTTGTTGTCTGAATCATAAAATCAGGTGCATAGATTCCATTCTGCGGAGGTGTTCCGTTCCGGTGCTGACAATATAAATCCGTGTCGTGTTGATGCTGCTATGACCGAGAATGTCCGCTAATTTGGCGATGTCTTTTTCAATGCCGTAAAACACTCGTGCGAACAGATGACGGAGATTGTGCGGAAAGACTTTTTGCGGATTCACCACCGCTTCTCTACACAAGTTTTTCATCTCCCGCCAGATATTCGTGCGGTTCATGGGTTTGCCCGTGCGTGTCACAAAAACAGCCCCGGACTGTATTTTCTGTTCCTTAATATAGCGGAGCAACTTTTTCTGCAAAGATTTGACGAGAAAAACCGTTCTTGTCTTGCCCTTGAGTGACACAACAGCTCTGCCGTTTTTCACCGCCTCCACCGTGATAAACGACAACTCGCTTACACGAATCCCCGTACCACAAATTGTCTGTAAAATTAAATTTAACCTCTCGTTGTGCTTGTCCTGTGCCACACGACAAAGGCGTTCATATTCGGCTTTGGTCAGCTCTTTTTCTTCCGGACAGAAAATTTGCTTTTGCACTTTCAGGGCTTTAACACGGCAGTCATACCAGCCCAGAAATGAAAATAGGCTGTTCAGACTTGCCAGAACAGAATTGACACTCCGCACAGCGTAGCCATTTTCAATCAAATTCTGTTTGTAAGCAATAACAGTATCTTTTGTAATTTCACCCTCGCAGGCTTTTGAAAATGCCGTCACATCACGAATATATTTTTTCAACGTATTTTCACTTTTTTCACCCTCCCGCAAATACTCACGAAATTTCCGAATTTCTTCATTTGTCAAAAAATGTTTTTCCATCTGATTTACCTCTTGAATCAAAAATATTTTCTGATACTTATTATAATACAAAATCTCCGATCGATACCATAAGATACCGACCGGAGATGAAATTATTTTAATTTTTTCCTGCAAAAAACCGCAGAATCTTTGTTTTTTAAGATGAAATGCTCCCCATTTGTTAGACAATGTGGTATAATAGAAGTATGCCAAAATCAAATCTAACGAAAGGGGACATTTTTATGCCAAAAGGAAAGCCAAACAAGAAATACACACCGGATTTCAAGATTATGGTTGTGGAAAGAATGCAAAAGGAAGGAATGAGCCATAAGGAAGCAGAAAGAGAATATGGTCTGCCTCATGGACGTGCCGCAGCATGGGAACGCATCTACCTCGAAGAAGGTGCAGACGGACTGCGAATCGAACGCCGTGGACGAAAATCCACAGGACGTCCGCCAAAGCTGAAGAAAGAAGTTGAGGAAGACCTGATAGCAGAAGTACAGCGTCTTCGTGCGGAGAACGACTACCTAAAAAAATTGAATGCCTTGGTTGCCGAGAGGGTACGGCAAGAGAAAAAGCACAAGTGATATGGGAACTGAGGCATAAACATAAAGTAGGTCTGCTCATTGATATTGCCGGAATTCCCCGCAGTACCTACTACTATTACAGCAAGCAGTCTGAGAATCCGAAACCGGATAAATATGCTGAAATCAAAGCAGAAATTCGCAGGATATATGATGAAAATAAAGGGCGATACGGCTATCGCAGAATAACGGAAGAACTGCAAAAAGCACATAAGATCAATCACAAGACAGTACAGCGGTTAATGCGTAAAATGGGAATTTTCTGCCGTGTACGCATGAAGAAATACAACTCTTTCAAGGGTGAGATCGGAAGGATTGCTCCTAATCTTCTTGAGCGTAATTTTAAGGCGGATAAGCCTAATCAGAAGTGGGTAACAGACGTGACAGAGTTTGCTCTGTTTGGTATCAAGCTGTATCTTTCACCAATTATCGATCTTTTCAATGGTGAAGTTGTGTCCTACAACCTGAGTTACCATCCGAATTTAAGCCAGGTGACAGATATGCTGAATCAGGCATTTGCAAATATTCCTGATAATACCAATCTTATTCTGCACTCCGATCAAGGCTGGCAGTATCAGCATAAGCATTACCAGAAAATATTGAAAGACAAAGGCATTCGGCAGAGTATGTCACGAAAAGGTAATTGCCTTGACAATGCTTGTGCAGAAAATTTCTTCAGTCTGTTGAAAACAGAGCTTCTATACTTGCAGGAGTTTGACTCTGTTGAACACTTCATCTCCGAGCTGCACGCTTATATTGAATGGTACGACACAAAGCGTATTAAGCTCAAACTTGATGGTTTGTCTTTCGTTGAATACAGGCTCAATGTTGCATAAAAAGCGACCAAGATTTTTCTTAGTCGCTTTGCATAAATTTTCTTTTAAAAGTTTGTCTAACTTTTTGGGGTTAATTCACAATTTATGTCTGTTAATCTTTAAAATCATTAAAAATCAATTGAAATTCTGTTTAAGCTCGCCTGTATTATCATCAAAAACAAAAATATAATCTCCGCAACTTTCAAATGTATAAGAACCTCCGTTTTTGATTTCATCTAATATTAGTAACTAATTTGATTTTTTTCCTTTCTGAATTATTATAAAACAAGTAAACGAAATTATAAAAATTAAAATTGAGAACAAATTATTTATTATAATTTCATTATAGTTTCTAATCCTGTCATAGCTTTTAATTTCTTCTCCAGCTTCTGGATTATATAGGATTGTAATTTTTTTTCCAACATATTTATCTATTTTCTCTTGATTCACCTTTTTTATGGCTCTAATCTGTTCAAATCTAAAGTCTGAAAATAATTGCTCGTCTTTATGCCTTATTCCGTTCATATCAGTAAAATCACCACAAACTACACCGTCTGGAAGAAGAACAGATGTAACAATCGCTTCAATTTTTATCCATTCTTTTTTTGAAATAACGTTTGTTAGATTTATAATCATTACTACAAGAGAAAGTGATACAATAAGAATCAATAATTTGGATAGTTTGCTCATATTTCTTACAATTCAGTATTGCAATACATATCCGATCATATAGTGACTGTCTGTACTACAAGTTAATGCTTCATAAGTGGAATGATATTTTGCAGAGGTTGTAAAGTTACTATATCTATTGAAAGTTAATATTGGAGTATGAGAATCAATAATATCATCATATATTGATGCATATGTATGTATACCAGCATAAATGAACTTAAAACTGGGAAAATGATATGAAATAATAGCAGATTTTCCTGATTTCAGCTCAGAATCAAATGCATCACAGGCTTGTTCATTTGATTCATAATTATCCATATCAATTGTGACATATTTTACATGATATGCATCCAAACAATCATCGATTTTATATGGGTCGCTTCCCCATGTTCCACATATTGTCAATCCAGCAATGATTTTTGTAGCATTCATTTCAAATTCAATCGCCAATTTAAAGAAATCCACATCAACGCCAGCTAATATCATAGCATTATATGTACCCATTATCTCGCAACATACACCATCCATAGTTACATTATTAAACATTAAATTTTTAAAGTTGCCATTAGATTGATTTATTAGCATATTATTTCCATTATATATCTCAATATTAATAGGATTATTTATACCTTTATCCACATTGGAAAAGTAATTGCTCATAGCATAAGGTGATATACCCGTATTTTCCCAACCAAGATAATTAAGATAGGCTTCACCAAATCTATGCCAATAGGAAGGAGAGTAAATTTTACATCTTGTTTCGTTTGTTCTGTCTGTTACAGCACAAATCTTACCAGAAGAACATGAAAGGAATTGAGAATAATAAGTATCATTAATTTCACGATACATTTTGTTTCTTAAAAGAATCCCATCTTCAAATTTTAAACAGTATTCATCATAATTATATGGCAATACTTCCCAAATTTGTGATAAACTGTTTTCATCATCTTCAATCGTAATATCATAAGAACTATCATTTTTTGTTATAGTAAGCACTTTACCAGATTCTTCATAGGAAATAGGAAAAATTTTATATCCATTTCCACACCATACGAACTTAAAATACTGCTCATCTTTTTCGATATAAGTATCAGACTTAAAAAGATTTTCAGATGCTCCTGACTCAAGTGGAAATGAATTTCCATTAATATAATCATATAAACCGATACTGTAAATCTCATTATTCAAGAAAGAATAATCATCATATCCGTCATTATCAGTATCCGTTTTTTCGGGATTTGATGTCATTGTAAAGTAATACCCTTTTACAGTTTCAACTGTACCATCATCATTGTAAATTGTTTTTTCACTTTTTAATGGTGTCGGGTCAATTTCCTGACCGTCCTCAAGACCATCGTTATTAGTGTCCTTTTTTGACGGGTCACAGCCGGTTATTATCTGACCGTTCTGAATTCTTATTCCTGCTGCTTCAACGGCATCGTATAATTTATCACCGTCAGTATCTGTTGTATCAAAATCACTGAATCCTACTTTAGAGTAAATATCGACTAAATCATCCGAAGTATACGCTTTAAAAAACTTTCCGCCCGTATAGTCTGAAATATGTTTCAATACGGAATCATTTGAGCCTGAACCCAAACCAATGGTATATATTTCTATACCAGCATCACGTGCATTGTTTAAAATACTCTCTGATACTGACGATCCCCCGTCAGAAAGTAAGATTATTCTGTTTGTAATATCAGTTCCATGAAATTCACTTGAATCAAAAGCAGATATTGAAGTGGAAATAGCAGCATTAAAACTTGTGTTTCCACTGCTTGTGATTTTCTGTAATGCCAGTTTTAATGTCTGGGAATCATCAGTCATACCTGTAGCTATACTCGCACTGCTTGTAAAAAGAACAACAGCGGCTTTATCAACATTATTCATATTATTAACAAAACTTTCAGCGGCTTTAATTCTTTGACACGTTTTTGAAAATGCTGCTTCATATGGAGAGTCGATACCGGACACTGTTGATATAGGGTCATTACTTCTCATACTTCCTGAACAGTCAACAGCAAGAACAGTATTATATCTATATGTCGGTGCATGACTATCTTTATTATTTGGATTATAATTGAACTCAACAGCCCATGCTTCAAACCATTTGTTTTTATCAACCACCATATATCTACTGAAATGTGATGTTTCAATGCTTACAGTGCTGTTATCATAATCATAAGATGTTTCAAGTTCAACAAACTTATAATTTTCTTCATCATACCATAAAAACATCAAATTGTCAAACTCAGTATCTCCAAGTCTTGACTGATTAATTTTAAATGTAATTGTTGCTTTATCAAACTGAGATTTAGACTCTATTTCAAATGGTTCTCCGATAAGTCCGACAACATCTGAACATATGATATCTTCATCCATTACACTTTCAACAGACGTATTTTTCTGAATATTTCCTGTACCTTCCATTGAAACGATAACTTCTTCTACAGCACATTCTTCATTCTTAACTATATGAGTAAATGTCTGAGAATATTTTTCATCTCCGTCAAGAATACCATTTCCGTCTGTATCAGGATTAGTCGGGTCAGTAACGAAATGAATTTCATCATTATCTTCAAGTCCGTCATCATCGGTATCCTTTTTCAATGGGTCAGTACCATATGTATTTATTTCTTCGCCGTCTTTGAGTTCATCACCATCAGAATCATCATTCCAAGGGTTAGTAGAAAGTGTATATTCTTCAAGGTTTGTCAAACTATCTTCATCAAAATCCTCATCACCATCGTTAATGCCATTATCATCAGAATCAGGCTTTACGGGGTCTGTATATGTAACAAATACTTCATAGTAATCATCAAGTCCGTCACTATCAGTGTCTTTCATTTCAGGATTACTTCCTAAATACTGTTCAACGCAATCAGGAAGCCCATCGCCGTCTATATCCCTGAGTTTTGACCAGTTATCGAAATCTTCAAAAAAATCAGCTATCATTTTACTTAAGCGGTTAATTATTATAATCACCTCCCTAAGTAAATTATAACTGATTCAGAATAAAATTTCAATAGTTTTTCCTAATCTGCAACTAATTTGTAATTTTTTATTCAAAATCTCTGCACGGTAACCATATATCCGCAATGAAAACACTGTTTTTTTCAAAAAATTCTATCATTCCATTATATTTTTTGACAATATCTTTAACGGACTTTATTCCGTATCCATGAATTCCCTTCTGACTTTTCGTTGTTTTCAATTCAGGATTACTTTGTAAAACAGATTCTGAAATTGAATTTTTTAAAATAATGTTTATATATCCTTTTTTCTGAGTAATTTCAAAATGTATCTCTCTGTCTGTATTTGAAATAAGGCAGGATTCTATTGCATTATCAAAAACATTACCCAACAGGGAACACATATCCGTATCATCAATAGCAGTTTCGAATGTTCCGACATTGACAACAGTAAATATATTTTCCTTTTTACATTGCATCAGTTTCATATTAGCAATAATATCAACAGCTCTGTTACCTGTATTTATCTGTTTGCAGGAAAAATTCAGTTTGTTTTTTACTATCTCCTCTATATATTTATTGGCATTGCTGTATTCATTGACTGAAAAATTGTATTCCTTATCTCCTTTAAGTTTAAGAAGCATTCTTGTGACAACAAATAATAATGATTTTGTTATAAAAAGATTTATCAGTCTTATTAGGTCATAAATTTCAATCATTTCTTCAATTGTTCTTCCTGATAGAGTCCCAGTGCTTCAAGTGATAGAAAATTTATCATCAGTGCCGCAATATCTAGACTTAGGAATACGAACATCTTTTCAAACAGTGTTTCAAACGCAACACCTTAACAAATGAAGAATTGGTAATTTTCGGACGATTGGTTTTACACGAAAAAGCAAAATGAAGTAAGGTGGTTCTGCAGAATTGCCTTTTTCTTTGCCCGTGATCCCTCCTTGAAAGACACAGGGAAAATATAGAAATTTTTTCGTCAAGTGATTGACTTTTTGTTAAAAGTGTGGTATACTATAAATAGGTATATTTGTGAGTAAATAACGATTGGTCAAGGAGAAAAGAGTATGACTGAAAAAAGTAATGCAAGTATTGGTTTTGAAAAGCAGATCTGGGATGCCGCCTGTGTTCTGTGAGGACATATTCCTGCCGCTGAATACAGGAAAGTCATTGTAGGGCTTATCTTCCTGCGGTATGTGTCAAATACATTTGAAAAGCGTTACAATGAACTTGTGGCAGATGGTGACGGTTTTGAGGATGAAAAAGACGCATACCTTATGGAAAATATTTTCTTTGTGCCTGAAAAAGCCCGCTGGTCGGTGATTTCTGCGGCAGAACATACGCCTGAAATCGGTACTGTGATTGATGAGGCAATGAGAGCAATTGAGGACGAAAACAAAACATTGAAAGATGTTCTGCCGAAAAATTATGCAAGTCCGGATCTGGATAAACGTGTTCTCGGTGATGTGGTTGACCTGTTCACCAATATGGACATGAACCAGACAACAGATCAGCATAAGGATTTGCTCGGAACGACTTACCAGTATTGTATCAAAAAATTTGCCGCATATGAGGGCGTAAAAGGTGGTGAATTTTACACACCGGAAAGCATTGTGAAAACGATTGTTGCGATTTTACAGCCGTTTGAAAATTGCCGTGTGTATGACCCCTGTTGTGGTTCAGGCGGTATGTTTGTACAGTCTGCGGATTTTGTGGAGGCACACAGCGGAAAGCGTGACGGCATTTCTGTCTATGGGCAGGAATCCAATGCGGACACATGGAAAATGGCAAAAATTAACATGGCAATTCATGGGATTGAAGCAGATTTTGGAAAATATCATGCGGATACTTTTTTCAATGATTTACATAAATCTTTGAAAGATGATTTCATTATGGCAAATCCGCCGTTCAATCTCTCGAATTGGGGGCAGGACAAGCTGAAAGACGATATTCGTTGGAAATATGGCGTACCGCCTGCCGGAAATGCCAATTTTGCGTGGATTCAGCACATGATTCACCATCTCGCACCAAATGGGAAAATTGGTCTTGTGCTTGCGAATGGCGCATTATCCACGCAGACAAGCGGTGAAGGCGAAATCCGCAAAAATATTATTGAGGCGGATTTGATTGAGGGCATTGTGGCAATGCCGACACAGCTTTTTTACAGCGTGACAATCCCCGTGACGCTCTGGTTTATCAGTAAAAATAAAAAGCAAAAGGGCAAAACGCTGTTCATTGATGCACGGAAAATGGGCTATATGCTTGACCGCAAACACCGTGATTTTACAAACGAGGACATTCAGAAACTTGCCGACACATTCAAGGCATTTCAGGACGGCACGCTTGAGGAAATCAAGGGCTTTTCTGCTGTTGCGACAATTCAGGAAATTGCAAAGCAGGACTATATTTTAACGCCCGGTCGGTATGTCGGCATTGAGGAACAGGAGGACGACGGCGAGCCGTTCGAGGAAAAAATGAAACGCCTGACCGCTGAACTTTCAGAGATGTTCGAAAAGTCGCATGAATTGGAAGATGAAATCCGTGAAAAACTGGGGGCTATTGGTTATGAAATATAATCTTGACAAAAAAGTCAAAGATGATATTATCAGAATTGCAAGAAAAAACAATATAAAAAAAGTAATTCTTTTCGGTTCAAGGGCAAGGGGGACTAATTCCGAAAGAAGTGACATTGACCTTGCTGTAAGCGGTGGAAATGCACTTGATTTTTATTATGATGTTGAAGAAAAAGCACATACTTTGCTTATGTTCGATGTCGTGGAACTTGATAAAGGAATTTCTGAAGAATTACAAAATGAAATAAACAAAGACGGAGTAATTTTATATGAAGAAATATGACAATTTCTGCAAGGCATTTTCAAATCTGAAAGAGGGTTCACTGCTTGAAGAACCATATACAATTGTAGAACAAACCGGCATTGTTGGTCTTTTTGAAATTTGTTTTGAGCAGTCGTGGAAACTTATGAAAGAATTACTTGAAGAACACGGAAGATTTGAGGAAAGAATAGGTTCGCCCAGGGCAATTATTAAAATTGCATATCAATGCGGAATGATAAATGACTGTGATGGCTGGCTTGAACTTCTTGAATCACGTAATATTCTTGCACATACATACAGTGATGAGCAGGCAATATATGTAATAAGAAAGCTGAAATCTGACTATATTTTTTTATTTGAAACACTTAAAAATGAAATTGACATTCATTGGCTTGATATAGAAAATTTGTAAATGGGGGCGATTGGGTATGAAGTCTAATTTAAATATAAATGATTTTATGAAAAATTCTGGTATCCAGCAATTTAATATTCCTAAAATATTCTTGCCTACTCATGTACTGGCTGTACAAAATGGAAAAAATATTACAGTTTCAGATATGCTAAATGTAATTGAAACGGCTGTAAAATTTATCAAGGCGAACTTTAACGTTAATCAGGAAAAATATGCTGAAACATTGAAATTCTTAAAAATATGTAAATTGAGATTTGAAAACCAACATACAAAACAGCCAAAGAAGAAAATCGTACATTTTGCAGCAGATGTATTCCATGAAATGAAAGATATGAATGCATCTAATGATGAAGAAAAAAGACAAAATGAAGACTTTTTCATGAAATTAGATTTTCTAATTGATATGTTTATTTAAGAATAATGCTTGTTATAACAAAATGAAACTGGCACATAGAAAATATATTGGGATAGGGCGGTGTTTTTTGTGAGTGAATGGAAAGAATGTACAATTGCCGATTTAGGTGAAGTTGTAGGTGGTGCTACGCCCTCTACCAAAAAAGCAGAAAACTATGAAAACGGCAATATTTCTTGGATAACTCCAAAAGACTTATCTACTTTCAACGGAAGATATATTCTTCGTGGCGAACGAAATATTACAGAAATCGGCTTGAGAAGTTGCTCAACAAGGCTTCTTCCGCCTAATACTGTACTTTTTTCTTCTCGTGCACCAATAGGATATGTAGCTATTACTGCAAAAGAAATGTGTACTAATCAGGGATTTAAGAGCGTTATTCCTAATGATAATACTGATTATATGTTTTTGTACTATCTACTCAAATACAACAAAGATAACATTGAAAATATGGGCAGCGGCACTACATTCAAGGAAGTATCAGGCAATACAATGAAATCAATTAAGGTCTATGCACCTATTGATATAGGGAAACAGCGTAAGATAGCTGCTGTGCTATCTGCAATTGATGATAAGATAGAGAAGAATACAGCGATAAATGATAATTTAGAGCAGCAGGCACAGGCGATTTTCAAGGCGTGGTTTGTGGATTTCCTGCCGTTCGGCGGGGTTATGCCTGATTATGTGAGTATAATTCCATTGAGCGGGTTATGTAGCATAATTACAAAAGGAACAACACCAACAACACTTGGAAAAAAATTCACATCTAATGGAGTTAATTTCATTAAAGCTGAATCTATTCTTGATAATCACACGTTAGATTTTAATAAGTTTGCACATATAGATGTAGATACTAATTTACAATTAAAACGTTCTATCATAAAAAATGGAGATATACTTTTCACAATCGCTGGAACTTTGGGCAGATTTGCAATGGTTGATGATTCGATTCTACCTGCAAATACAAATCAAGCCGTAGCTATTATCCGTGCAGATACAAATAGAGTTTTACCAGAATATTTGTACAGTTTTTTTGTAGGAAATTGGCATAACGAATACTATCGAAAACGAATTCAACAAGCCGTACAAGCTAATTTAAGTTTAACGACCATTAAATCACTTCCAATTTATGTTTTACCCCCATGTGAAATGAATGAATACATTTCTATTATTAAACCCATCTTTAATTTTATGAAAGCCATTGAAATAGAAAATCAACGTCTTTCCGCCCTCCGTGACACCCTCCTACCAAAACTGATGAACGGCGAAATTGATGTATCTGCGGTCAGGGTTTAAGCCGCTAAATTATCATTTATATTAGGAGATGATAATATGTCTGATAAAATCTTGACAATCAGCGATATTCAGCAAATTGTGAAACCGCTTGCTGAAAAATATCATATTAGCGAAGTGTATATTTTCGGCTCTTATGCACGAAATGAAGCCACTTCTGCAAGTGATATTGATTTCCTTGTTTTCGGCGGAAAAAATTTCAGGCTAACTTCTGTTTTTGCCTTTGCCGAAGAACTGAGAATCATCATACAAAAGAAAATTGATGTCTTTGAAATCAACGAAATCAATCAAAACAGCACATTTTACAATACGATTATGAAAGAAAGGGTAAAAGTTGCATGAAATATTCCGATAATCAAAGAATACAGAAAATATACGAAAATGCGGAAAAACTACAAAATTACATCAATGAACACGGCATTACAAGAGATGACCTGCTGAATGATTACGCTATTCAATGGCTTGTTACAACTCCGCTCTACAATATCGGCGAACATGTCTATTATCTTTCAGATGAGTATAAAACCGCACATCCAGAAATTCAGTGGTTTATGATTGCCGGATTGCGTCACAGGCTTGTTCACGATTACGATGGCACAAACTGGAATATTATTGCAGATGTCATTTTAGAGGAATTACCTGTTTTAATCAATCAGATAAAAGAATTACTTTAATTCAATACTTGGTTGCAGTGATTTTGATACTTTTTATAAAAATATCAGGAGATGATAAATAATGTCCTACACCGAAGAAAGCTATGAAAACGCCGTCATACAGCTATTTGAAGAAATGGGGTATACGCACATCTGCGGTTATGATGTTGACCGTGATTACAGGATTCCTCTGTATATGGACGAATTGACAGAGGCACTCTATCGGCTGAATCCCACACTTCCCGATGATGCAATTTCCGATGCACTCTATAAGCTGAAACATTTTGAAAATGGTGAACCCGTACAGAATATAAGTAAAATCGATAATTCTGAAATATACTTTGCTGGTCACTCAAATCCCACAGATAAGTCTCCTATTTCAAATAAAATAATGACTCTTGATGAAGATAACGATGACCCAGACTATTATCTATATGATTATGTCTGGATTGTCCAAATGAGTGATGCTCTATGACAAGAAAGAAAAAAATCCTAATAATCTTAATTTCAGTTTTTGTTGTATTATCTATAAGTATGATATATTTTATCTCTACACGAACAGTATACTGGAATAACAAATACTATGATGATAATCATCCAAGTAAAACAGATGCTGAATATTTGAATGTTTGGGATGTTAGACTTATACTGAGTTCTAAAGATAAAGATGAAATAGAAGATTTAGGTTATAAGATAGTAAATGATTCTTTGAAACATAATGGAACACTTACAGATGAATTACAAGGAATAATTTCCGATCATACTTTTCTATACATAAATCCTCGTGATTTTTTATCTGGAAATGATTATGAGATAACAGATGAACAATTTGAAATTAAGGAAACTGATGTTCTAAAGCATAAGAATAAAGCTATATTCCTTTATGGATGTGAATATCATGCAACTTATTTAAAAAATGGTGAAACTTACAACTATGATATAGGATATGATGGAATGCCAAATAGACTATATTTAGAATGTATTAACGGTCAATGGATTGTCGATTCTGCCTTTAGACCATAGCCTATTGGCACACCTGTTTTTCGTTCCATACAAGTCCATTTCAGCATTGTGGTGCATATCACAACAGGCACAAACCCTATTGAAATGAATAACAGCAAGCTCTCAGAAACGCTCTGTAAACGTTTTTGGGGGCTTTTCTTTTCAGCGGTTAGTGTATTTCTGTTTCGTAAGACTGAACAGAACTGAGAGACATTTTTGTTTGAGAGTTTGTTATTCAAGGTCATTTCTTTTCTTTTTCTGGTGGTCTTGAATTTGTTCCTGACGGAGATATTCCTCAATTGTCTGTTGTGTGTTGTCAAGTTCACGAGCCTTTTTATCCGCCTGTCTGAACTCTGCACTTTTTCGCCAACAAATCACTTTCAAAAACGTCAATTCTCTTTTCAAGATTCTCGATTTTCGGAATATGTCCTGATGGGTAAAATTCAAGCACTTGTTTGCGGATTTCCCCGTATTTACCCAATTCTTCAAGACTTTCAGTTTAACTTTTAATCTTCAGCTGAATAAAAAATTTTTATTTTTTGAAATTTATTATTGACTTTTCAGTTATTTTAATATATAATTGTGATGAGTAGTAAGTTCTCAACTTATTTATAAAAATCGGAATTTAGAAGCCACATATGGGAGCTAAAATATAAATCCATATTCTTTTCTTTACATTCCTTTTACTGCGTTTTATAACTTATTCTCAGTTAAAATTTATGTCATGGCAAGGTTATATTTTGGAGCGATTTATTATGATTGATAGAAAGAAATGCATTTTCAGTTTGGTTTTTACCTTGTTTGTTATTTATTTAATTTTTTGTTTTCCAACATATTCTCAACTTAAATTTTTATCTTGGCAGGGTTCTAAAGACGATATTTGGCTATATATAAGAGAAATTATAATACATAATGATTTTCTCTTCAAATTTCATAAAGCTTTAAGACATAAAATTCCTGATTGGTCAATGCCAATAGCTATAATAATTAATGGAATCAATATGTTTTTCGGGTTCAAGCAATACAAAAATAAATGGTGGTATTATTTGCTCCTGGTTATTTCAATTTTTATAACTATCGTTCTTATAGATTGTTATGGTCATTTATCAAGGTTGGAATAAAATTCTAATTTATTTTACTTGGTTTCAATTATGTTGTTTTTATTTAAGTGTATGATTTCGAGTCTTATTTCCGTCAACAATGTATTCAAGCGATTCACGCACCGAACGCCTGACCGAATGCAATTTAGTAACTGCCAT
>CANQVA010000035.1 GCA_947627175.1 uncultured Ruminococcus sp. | reverse complement strand
GTAAACTTATTATACCATATCTCGGTTGGAATTTCTATTTTTTTGGGTTCATATCATTTTAACACATACATTTTTTATAATCTTTTCAAAAAAACTTCTGCAAACTATTTCCCAAAGTCCAAAAACGTATTTTTTCAAGATTTTTCCGCCCTCGTTCGACAGCTTTATTATTATATCACAAAAAAACCCGATTGTCAATAATCGGGTTTCACTATCTTTTGCAGTATTTTGTTGTGTTTTTTAGTCAATTTCACTAATCAAGGATTGAGAACAATGCTGTTCATGTCAAAATTCTGAACGCTTACACTATTTCGTTCTTTCTGTTTAGTCGGATATGAGCCTTTATTACGATTAGTATTACCACTTGCCGCAACGACTGACTGAACCATATAATTATTTACATAGATTCTGTATGCGGTCTCGGGTGCATCTCCGTACATTCTGTTTACTTGGTTTGCAAAAGAAGTCGCAAATTCTGCACTTCCGACGTTCGTCGCATCGCCTGAGGCTACGCCGTTATGTCCGTCCCAGTAGAAATAGAAGTTGCCGTTTCCGACGCTTTTGCTGCTGTCGTCAAGTTTACGTTCCCTGAACTTATAGTCCTGAACAACCGTTTGAGCAGCATTAAAAATTACACGGGCGTTGTTATTCTGTTTTCTTACTTTTGACATGGCTATCCAATTCATCCATGACGGTATGAAAATAGCCGTAAGAATGCCGATAATAGCAAGAACAACAATAAGTTCCATCAAGGTAAAACCTTTTAATTTTTTATTCATTAGCCGAACCCTCCAATCTTTAAGAACATTATAACATTTTATTCACAGTTTGTCAATGTTTTTTTTAAGTATAAATGTACAAAAATTCGGTGAAAATTAGTGCATTTCACCAGTTTTCACCGAAAATACAATATCAATCAGTTTCTATGTGATTCACCTGCATAGCTTTTTCGACAACAGCCTTTTCGTCGGTGAGTTCATCAGAGTAATAATCCCAGTTTTTAGCCGTAAGAAAAGGCGGATATGTTCCGTAAAATTTTTTACTCTTGACACTTACAGCTACACACAAGCCGTCATCAATGCAGAAAGCGGCATCAGTTTTTTCTATGTCAGAAAAATACTGTTTTAAATCTTTTGCGAAATTACCGAGGTCTACCGGTTCGGAGTTCGTGCAAGTTCCATCCGAAACTGTGTGGATACCGTCGGGAATGCACATATCCTCAACATCAAGGTCTACGATATAAGCAGCTACAGCCTTATGCAGAGTATTAGCTGTTGTATTAGCTCCCTGTATTTTGGATTTTTTCACATATCCAAGCATTGAGGGTACTAAAATAGCGGCAAGTACTCCGATAATAGCAATAACAACAATAAGTTCAATAAGCGTGAATCCGTGTAATTTTCTTTTCATAATACACCCTCCCTTATGATATTGTAACACCTTGTTCATAATTTGTCAATATCTTTGAATGTAAAAAAATTCCGCAGAAAATCATAAAAATTTGTATATTTCAGTTAAAAAGTTCAATTGCTTTATTAAGTTGTATATCGTCATCTGTACATATAATATCAGGGTCATATTCCATTTCTATTTCTATATCGGGGTCAATTCCTATTCCGTCATAGCACTGCCAATTACCTATAGTGTAATAACCTGCTGTATATCTTACATCTTCCGCTTTTTCCGTCCTTGTCGTAATCTGAAAAACTCCTTTTCCGAAAGTACGTGTACCAACAATAACAGCATCATTGTAAAATTGTTTCATAGCAGAAACAAATATTTCAGAGGCACTTGCCGTTTTTTCGTTTACAAGAATCACAACTTTTTTGTCGGTCTTTTTTTCTGCTGTTCCTGTAGAAATTGTCTCTTCACTGCCGTCATTATAATGATATTTTCCAATGTTACAGCTACCGATAAAATTTCCGAGAGCACTCATACTGTAGTCTGTATATCCGCCCATATTATTTCTCAAATCAACAATAAATCCCTCTGCATCGGGGCATTCTTTAAAAGCCTTTATAAAGCCTTGCACGCCGTCAAGGCTAAAATGATTTGAATTTATATAACATATATCGCCAATCATTTTATAAGTATTAGTATATTCATATTCTTCTGTTGAAACATTTTCTTCTTCGTCGTCTTTGTTGTTATATCTAATCCATTTATCGCTTGATTCTGAATAATAGGCATTTACCGCACTTTCAATTGCCTTTCCCTCATTTTCAAAAGATATATTTTCTTTTCCGTCAATGGCATTTTCAACTCTTGTGAATGCGGAAAATTTCTCTCCTATTTTAAGGGCATCTGTATTTTCAATCTTACAAGTAAAATATCCCACACCAAAACATACGACAAGTCCAAATATAGTAAGGACGTGTTTTGTATCGTTATCCAAAAAAATTCCTCCTACAAAAAAAGCTCTCTCAAAGAGAGAGAGCTTTTATAATTTAATTTGATATCGTGAAAAATTCCTAATCAATCGCTTGAAGTACCGCCGGCTGCTTCTTTAGCAAGACCGATAGCATCATCAAGAGATGAATGATCCTTATCGTCCCAGTTCTTAGCTGTATATACTGAAGGATATGTACCATAGTATTTACCACTTCTTACAGCTGTAGCGAGGCACTGACCATCTTTGAATGAAAGTGCAGCATCAATCTTGTCAATTTCGCCGAAGAAAGGCTTTATAGCTTCCTTAACTTCAGCTTCATCGCTAATTTCTCCAGCACCTTCAGCAGACTTAGTAAGTGTAACATCACCATCTGCGAATGACTTATCTTCTTCATCAAGTTCTTCAGCAGCTGAACCGGCAGCCTTATAGAGAGTTGATGCTGTAGAGTTAGCACCCTGAATCTTGGACTTCTTTACGTAGCCGAGCATTGAAGGAACGAGGATAGCAGCAAGTACACCGATGATAGCAATAACAACAATGAGTTCGATGAGGGTAAAGCCCTTTTTCTTATTTGTTTTCATAAGAGAAAACCTCCTTAAATAAAATATTTTTTAGTGCCAATCAGTCCAACGGCACTTTATGTACGATTAAGTATATACTATTTGTTTTAATCTTTACTATGTGACAGTAACAATATATTCACAAACGTTTTATCCTTAACCTTTCCTTGTGATATTATTATAACACTCTATTCATAAAATGTCAATACTTTCTGAAAAAAAAATCTCATTGTCGGTCAAATTTTACATACAGGCGTTAAAAAGGCGATTTTTTTTGTATTTTTTCGTCAATTTACACAATAAACTGTGAATAAATCAAAATATTTTACTTATTTTTATACTATCTGTATAAAATTCCATAGAAAAGGACGGACATTTTTCAGCCCGTCCCGAAATATTACTGCTTAGGTGCTCCGCCCAGCTGAGCAAGAAAACGATAAAATTCTTGTTTGTCAAGACATTTTTCAAGAGCGTCAACTTCTCCGATGACGTTGCCATGAACAAGACGTGCAAGTTCCATGTCAAGCGACTGCATACCCGACTGTTTACCTGTCTGAATAGCCGACTGTATAAGATGAATCTTGTTGTCACGAATCATAGCGGAGATAGCGTCGGTAACGTTGAGTATTTCCTGAACGGCAATTCGTCCTGTACCGTCTTTTTTCGGAATAAGTGTCTGAGAAATAACGGCTACAAGGTTATTCGCAAGCTGTGTACGAATCTGATTTTGCTGATGTTCGGGGTAAACGTCGATAATACGGTTGATTGTATCAGATGCACTTGTTGTATGAAGTGTACTCATAACAAGGTGTCCTGTTTCGGCTGCGGTTACGGCTGCCTGAATCGTTTCAAAGTCACGCATTTCTCCTACGAGTATAACATCGGGGTCTTCACGGAGTGCGGCACGCAGAGCAAGGGCAAAACTTGGAACGTCGTCGCCGATTTCTCTCTGATTTATCATACATCTTTTATGTTCATGAACATATTCAATAGGGTCCTCAACCGTGATGATATGTGCACTTCTGTTAAGGTTTATAAAATCCATCATTCCCGCAAGGGTAGTTGATTTACCTGAACCTGTAGGGCCTGTTACAAGTATAAGTCCACGGGGACGCATTGCAAAATCCGAAAGAATCGGAGGGAGCGACAAATCCTCAAGAGTAGGTATATCATTTCGAAGCAGACGTATAGCTATTGCAGGCTTGCCTTTCTGAAAGTAAACGTTTACACGGTGGCGGTATCCGCTTCTTGTCTGAAAAGAAAAGTCTGTATCATGATGATTATTTACACTCGTTTGCTGTGTTTCGTTAGTCATCTGATGAACTACGTCAAGTATTTCTTCTTCGTCCATTTCAGGATACTGTGAACGCATGGTTCTGAGTGAACCGTTAAGACGTACAACAGGAGCAATTCCGTATGTAAAATGAAGGTCGGAACAGCCCAAAAGACGTACTTCGTCCAGTATTCTGTTAATTTCAATTATTCCCATTATTATAACCTCCCTGATAGTATTATTTATAATTATACTGAGAATGTTGTTCTTACAAGTTCGTCAATAGAAGTCTGACCTGCAACAACAAGTTCTGCTGCGTTGTCACGGAGCAGTTTTGTACCGTTATTTTTTGCAGCCTCTTCTATTTCCTCTTTACCGCCGCCTGCCGCAATAATCTGCGAAACTTTAGCGGTACAGTGAATAATCTCATGAATAGCGGTTCTTCCTCTGTAGCCCGTATTATTACATTCAGGACAACCGCAGGGGTCGAAAATCTGAATTGAATGGTCAACGCCCATAAGTTCATTTTCTTCATCTGTTGACATTCTCGGAGTTTTGCAGGAAGGACAAAGAACTTTTATAAGACGCTGTGCAATAACGCCAATAAGAGAAGTTGCAACCATGTAAGCGGCAACACCCATATCAATAAGACGTACAACTGTTGATGCGGCATCATTTGTATGAAGTGTTGAAAGCACAAGGTGTCCTGTAATAGCGGCACGTATACCAATATCTGCTGTTTCCGTGTCACGCATCTCACCTATCATAACTATATCAGGGTCTTGACGGAGAATTGAACGGAGTGCGGCAGCAAAAGTCATACCTGCTTTTGTGTTTACCTGACACTGATTTATGCCATCAATAGCTTTTTCAACCGGGTCTTCAACCGTGATAACGTTTACATTAGGTTTTGCAAGTTCACCGAGAGCGGCATAAAGGGTAGTTGTTTTACCTGAACCTGTAGGGCCTGTTACGAGGATAACGCCATGAGGTACACGGAGCATTGACTCAAAAAGCTGATAGTTATAATCCGACATACCAAGGTCAGTAATTTTACGGAGTGCTATTTGTCCGGTTGAAAGGATACGGATAACTATTTTTTCACCGTTTACCATAGGAAGCGAGGACACACGGACGTCAAGCGTCGTGCCGTCTACAACCTGAGTGAAACGTCCGTCCTGCGGTACTCTCTTTTCAGCGATATTCATACCGCTTATAAGTTTAAGACGTGTAGTCAAGGCACTATGAACAGCACTTGATACGTTCATAAGTTCAACAAGGTCACCGTTTACACGGATACGTATTCTTGTATACGTTTTAAACGGTTCAATATGAATATCGGTTGCATCTGCTCTGTAAGAGTTTTCAATAATAGTTGTAGCAAGTTTAACAATAGGAGCACTTTCTACTCTGTCTTTTGACTCTTCGTCCTCCATATTGCCGTTATCTCCGCCATTCATAGCAACAAGACTGTCAACAACGCTGTCAACATTCTGCATTGAATAGCTTTTGCCGATAGCCTTATTTATAGCCGACGTAGTTGCAAGTACGGGGACACAGTCCATACCGGTTGAAACCTTGATTTCTTCAAGGACGATAAAGTTTACAGGGTCATTTGTAGCCACAGTAAGTCTTTTTCCCGTAATCGCAATAGCAATTACAGTATGTTTTCTTGCGAGTGCTTCCGGTACTTTGTTGACTGCTTCAGAGTCTATTTCAACGGAATCAAGGTCAACATATTGTACCCTCATTTTTCCGGCAAGTGCCTTAGTGAAATTCACTTCAGACATAAAGCCGAGTTCGACAACAACGTCACCGAACTTTTTTGAACCGTTGGACTCTTTCTGAGCTTCAAGAACTTTCATAAGTTGTTCCTGATTAATCAGTCCCTGTCCGACCAGATAATCGCCTATTCTCTCATTTCTCATAAAAAACCTCCGCTCTTTATTTCTAAAGTTCAGTTTCATAACATCATATTTTCAGAAATATGACATTTATGAAAACAAACTTTTAAATTTTACTTGAATTTTCCTGAATTTATGATATAATAAATTATGTCAGTATTTTAATGCAAAGGAGGTGTAAAACAAATGGGTGAATTTAAAGATATGCTGCACGATGAATTTGTATCACCGCTGTTTAAAATATCGTTTTACACTGTAATATTTCTAATGGGTATAAGCATAGGTAGTTTTCTTAATGTTGTTATTCTTAGACTTCCACGTGATGAATCTTTAATAAAAAGGTCATCACACTGCATGACGTGCGGTGCAAAGATAAGGGCGAGGGACTTAATCCCTGTTTTCAGCTGGCTTGCTCTCAAAGGCAGATGCCACAGCTGCGGAGAGAAAATTTCCCCGAGATACCCTATTGTCGAAAGCCTTACAGGCGTTCTCTTTGTACTTACATTTTACGTTCATGACATCAATGCTGAATCCATAATAACCTGTGTTCTCATGTCACTGCTTGTTGTAGTCGGATTTATGGATTGGGATACAATGGAAATAGATGAGAGAATCCTCGGTCTTATTGCCGTTCTTGTAATCCCGTCACTTATTTTCACAAATCAGGCTTCTATTGAGCAGAGAATTATAGGTTCGCTTATAATAAGCATACCGTTTTTCATTATAGGTGAAGTAAGCCGCAGTTTCATAAAAAAGAAATATAATGAAGATTTCCGTGCAATTGAACTCGGAGATACACTTCTTATGATTGCTGCCGGTGCTTTACTCGGAACAAAGGCTGTTATCGTTTCAGCATTACTCGGAATAATAATTGCTGCCGTTGGCGGACTTATAAACAAATTTGTTTCAGGAGAATCAAAATTTGCATTTGGCCCTTTTCTTTCAATCGGCATAGCAATAGGGGCATTATGGGGCAATGACATAGCCCAATGGTATATTGGTTTGCTCACCGCTCCGGTTCAGTAAAAACCACAAAAATAATTACAGGCAGCAGCATTATTACTGCTGCCTGTTTTTTGTTAAATTACTCCGGAAGAGTGTAAATAATATAGATGTTATTTCCTCCGGCTATATTGTCTTCGTCATATGTTGCGAAATATGCATTTGAAGAATGCGGGTTTGCTTTTGCAATGGGTATATAGTCCCAAAATGAATCGCCGTCATCGTCAACCATATCTGTCGGGCTTTTGCCGTTTCCGTTTCTTCTTACGGGGGAGTAGTCAAGATTTGAGCGGTAATCTCCGCCGAAAGCTGAATTGATGTTCATCAATGCAAGTGAAGCATTTGCGGAAGAATACGGTGAGCCGAATACCTGGTCTCCGTCAATGGTATGATGATAAACATCAGCACCATCATTATTTTTATATGTTACAAAAGTAAATGAAAACATACTTGGTGAAAATCCGTATGAACCAACTTCAGCAATATGTCCGAAATACTGGTCATCAGTTACTTTTGCCGGAAGTGCATAACTCACATCGCCGTCATGAATAACATTAACCGTATTATATCCGATTGATGCAAAGATAGAATAATCTTTGTAATAAACATCGTTTATAACAGGTGTGTCAATTGAAACGGCTGATACGCTTGCCGGGTGATTCTGAGGTATATCCCATGTTGATGTTGAACTGTTCCAATCATTGTAGTCATATCCTGCTGTAAAATCAAATACGCTTTCTGTGATTTTGCCTTGATTATCGTTGTCTATTTTCATTACATAGACTTTGCCCTCTATTGGGTCATTTGAACTGTCAACTCTGTTTGTGAAACAAGAATTGACAAAATCTTCAACCGCTTGTTGCTGGCGTGCAGATTCAGGTAATGAGGTGTCAATAATATGTGCACCGCTTACATCATAATATTTCAAATCGCCGTTATGAACATATACAGCATCTGCATAACGCAGTGTTCCCTCAAAATAACGCTTGATATTGTCAACAGTAGCAGAATTTGCCTCCTGTAGAGATGCACCTTTCATCATTTTATTTACGGGGTCAAGAAACTGCATGGCACCAAGCATAATTATTCCGAAAACCGCCATAACAACAATAAGTTCAACAAGCGTAAAACCTTTCAGATTTTTTTTGCCTTTCATATGTTTCCCTCCTACGGCGTAGTGCTGGGGTCAATGTAGACAAATTTAAAATGTCCCTTTGTGTCCCCGGCATAAATAGGAACGTTTTCCGAGTCAACAGTGCCTGTGTCAGTCAGTTCGTCGCTTGTAGAGTAGAGTTTTCCGCTTACTTCAACGGCACTTCCGCCACTTCTCTTAACAGTGATTTTAAAATCAGAGTCAATTTCTTTACCCATGTTTGAAGAAGTCGGTGTGTCTCTGCTCTGAAGTTCGGCGGACGGACCTTCAAGGGCAATTCTGTTATTTCTTAGTCTTGTGTCCTTGCGGTAGTTATCAATTGTAACGCCGATTGTAGTCAGGAGAAGTGCAAGCACCGCCATAACTGCAATGGAAATGATAACTTCAACAAGTGTCATTCCACGCTTTTTACGGGATTTTTTAATTTTTTCGTTTTTCATACTGCACCTCCGTTAAAAGCCCTCATAATAGGTAATTACAAAGCTGTTGTCGCCCGCCGGTGTAAGTGGCGGTGTCGACGGAATACCTGAAGTTTTAGGAGTATAAAGGAATGTCCAGTTATTCTGTCCTGATGCACTTGCAACATTAAGAACACCTATTACGCCTACATTATTTGCTGAACCGGGTTTACCGTTTATTTTAGTTCCGTTATAGTAAACATCATTTGATACAGTTGCCGCAGTTTTAAGGTCAAAAACAAGATTAGGTGCTTCAATCATAGCTGTAACAACTGAATTATTTGTCAGTGTAAGAGAAGGTTGGTCTGTAATATTACCGTCTGTATCATACGCCGGTTTTTGGGAATAAATCTTGATTTTCGGGTCTGTAACCTTTGTAACACCGGATACATAAAGGTCATCATTTGTTGCAATTTGGAACGGGTTACCACTTTTAACTATATCAAAATATGATTTTGTCATAATTCTGCCCTTGTTTAATTCTGCATCACCTTCAATAAAGAGAATAAGGTTTCCGCAGTTAGGGGCTGAATCATCATAAATTATACCATAGTCTTCAAAATCTTTTGCTTCCATTTTGAAATCTTCAAGTTTAACCCAAATGTCATTTGAAGAAGTATTTTTTATATGGATTGTCTTGTTGAAACCTGAGCCTGAAAGAGTACAGCTTTCTGTAATTTCATCAGGAACATCATAACTATGATATACACGTGAGTCAATAGCTGCACGAATACCGTTATCAACAGGAATTTCAGTTACGGAATTAGTTTCAAAGTTATAATCCATTTCAATTTCATCAACTGTCTTGACTATCTTTGAAGATTCTTTAGGTGTACCGTCACCAATTTCCTCAAATCCAAGAATTACAGACTTTTCTGCTTTTTTCGGGAAAAGTTCGTTATTGTGAGTAGATGCATATAAATCAGGAGTTCCTAAATTAGTACCCTTATATGCAATAGTACCGCCTGCCTCATAAGTGTCCATTTCATTTGTAGTAGTATCTGACGGGTTATCTCTGTTTACCCATAAAACGTCGTGAGAATATTCTCTTGTTTCAGTACTTTCATTGCCTATACTCCATGTTTTTTCAACTATGAGTGACGGGTCAACAACTGTTCCGCCAAAATCATAGAAATTACCGTCAATAATTCCGTCGCCGTCGCTGTCATTAAGTCCATATGTAGCTACGGCATCAGGAGTAAGCCATGCATAAGGATAGTTTGTAGTTGCACCCCAGTTTTCAACGAATCCTACATTTTTACCAAGAACACAATAAACTACAGTATCCTGTCTTTCATAGAGTTCCTGTGAACCGTCAGCTGTCATTTTCTTTGTTGCGTTAATAGTAATATCATTACCTGTTGCGGAATTAGCATAAATGCCGTTAGTTGCATTCATACTTCCGCTCTGTGATATAATAGTACCATTAACAACAATACTTCCATTAACATTAAGATTACCTTTTAAAATGAGATTCCCTTCTACAACAAGGTCGCCGTCAATATTTGCACCATTTCCTGCTACTTCAAGATTTCCCTTTGTATAGAAATTACCTGATGTCTGTGAATTGAGATAGCTGTTTGTTCCGTTAAGTACTGAATTACTCCATGCATGAAGTGCGGTATTTGTATTGCCAATTACTGAAGTTTTATTTGCATCCTGACAATAAACATTTGCATAAAGATTAACAGTATTCTGCTGTGCGTTAATTGAACCGCAGAAAATATTAAGAGGGAGTTTTTCCTCTCCGATAGTCTGATTATTGAGTTTCAAAAGTGAGTCAACAAAGATGTATGGAATATCCCTAAATCCTGTTATTTCCTGATTAAATTCAACTGCTCTGTCATTGTTTACAGTTTCGGAAGAAACTTTAAAACTACTGTTTTGAATATCCATATTTCCCCATATTGCCATTCCTGAACCTTTTGTCGGGAAAACAACTTCTGTCTGTGTATTTACAATAAGATTACCATTTACAACAAATGGTGCTTCAATAGTATGGTCATTACCTGTATAGTAAGTAACCATAATGTCACTGTTTTCGGGTGCATAGTATGGTTTTCCGTCTGCATCATATGAATAATCTACTCCGTCTTTAACATTAAGGTAAAGTTTCTGTTCAAGTGTTGCACCTGTATATGGTGCAGGAAGATTTGATGCCGGGTCTTGATACATTCTGTTTCCGCTGTTCATACCGATACCAAGGTATGTACCGCCGAAAGAGTTTGTATGGTTTGATACAACGGCAGAACCAACGGTTACGAAACCACCGCCGCCACCCGGATTATTTACGCTTGCAGGGGGATTTTTGAGAACATAAGCGGTTACTGTTTTCGTTTCACCGCCATATAATACGTCAGCCGTAATTGAAATAAGGTCTTTTGAAACCCATTGCTGTTCGGCAGAATCGTAATAATCTTTTGAACCTGCATATTCTACTCTTGCTTTTGTAATTTTGCCCATTCCGGCAGCTGTTGAATCCATTGTTACATCAACATCAAAACCTGTGCCGGACGACAACGACGCTAAAGCCGTGGCAAAATCTTCATCTTCGCTTGCGGCTTTAAGAATACTGTCAATAGCAGTTCTTGCAGTATAGTTAGCCTGTGAAGACGAATACGATTTGTGTGCCCTGTTATTTGCCGCTGAGGCAAGCACAAGGGTACTTGTAAGAAAAACTATCAAAAGCGACATTACTGAAACGACTGTAATCAGCACTGCACCCTTGAAACTTCGTTTTTTCTCAGTTTTCATAATTTTTACCGCCTTTCAAGTTATAATCTCTCTGTGACATCCTCCCTATGTAGTTTGGTTCTCATTTGATAGTGAGCTAACCCCGTGTGTCCCACGGTTTTATATTTCGTGTGTAAAGCAATCCATCACCCCACTATAGAAGTGGGGGACTTCTTGCTGAAAGAGTTAAATAACTTAGCGAATGTTTTATTATTCTTCTGTATCAGGCTTCTGCATATCGTAAACTGAATATAAGCTTATTACAATTGTTACTGAAGATGTATTTGCCTTATCAATTGTAAGTTCTGCCGGAGCTGCTGCCGGTGGAGGAACTTCCTCGCCGCCCTCTGCTGGAGTTTCACCCTCTGCCGGAGTTTCTGCACCCTCTGCGGGAGTTTCGCCCTCTGCCGGAGTTTCACCCTCTGCGGGAGTTTCAGCAGACTGTCCGCCTTCTTCTTCGGCTGCATCAGCACCGAAAGAATAGTCACTAATATTAACTTCATTTATGAGCAATGTCTTTTTAAGATCCTGAACAGCTTTCATATAGTTCCATAATGCTTCTTTTGTGCCTGTAACTCTTATGCCGTACTGTGTCTGAATAAGTGTTTCAACGTTTCTTTCTGAAAGTGCGTTCTGCTCCCCGAAAGTTTCACTGTAAGCCTTTGCATATTCGCCGTTAAGGTCAGCAGAATCACGCATTTCTGAAACAAGGTCTTCATATTCAAGATAGTAATAATCAAGTTCGTCTTCTTTCGGAGCTGAAACATTGACTTCTTCTATGCGAACACCTGCTTCTTCTGCAAGATGCTGCATATACTGGTCAAGTTTCTGTGTATTGTTTATATCGTCAAGTGTAACAAAATCAGCTGTAAGTTTAGATGTTTCGTCATATACAGTGTTTATGTCATCTTTAAGCGGTTCAATCTTTGCTATTCTTGCCTCAAGGTCTGCCTGTTCTGCCTGCTTTGTTGCAAGTGTCTGTTCATCTTCCTGGATTTCTTCGTTCTTAGGCTTAATGAGGAAGAAAAATCCTAAAAGCAGAATCAGAACTGCAAGAACAACGCCGAGAATTACTTTATCTCTGTAATTAAGTTTCATTTTTAATCAGCCTCCTTATTCTGCTGTACTTTCATCGGCTTCAGCTTCATCTTCGGTTTCTTCAGGATGGTATGCACTCTGTTCGCCCTTTACTCTCATCTTAACTTCAAATGATACACGTCTTTCGGGCGGTGCTTCTTTTTCAACAGTCACTTCTCTTATATTATATCCAGTGTATGCGGCGTTGTCGAATATGTCACCTTCAAGAAGATTAGCGACTAATTCCGCCGGCAATTCCTGATAAGCACCGTTGATTGCATCGCATTCAACCTCAAATGTAAGTTCACCATCAGAATATTTAGGTATAGAGAGTTTAACATTTGTAACACCGAGTTCTTCTGCTGTGCTCTGAAGAGTTTCTTCAACAAAATTATACTTATCACCATTGATAATAGGCTGAGAATGGAAAGCATCATAAGCGTTTGTCATTGAAATGTTGTAAGCATCAACTTTCAGCTTAATTCCCTCAAGTCTTTCAAGATACTCTATTTTTTTGGCGGTTTCGGGACTTTCAATAAAGTCCTGACAAACCTGAATATCGTCTTGAATGCCGTTATCCTTTATTGTGAGAACACCCCATATACCTGCAAGTGCGAGAACTGCAACTGCGAGTGTAGCTAGCATCACATAATCTCCGGCTTTATCGTTTCCGCCTTTGCCTCTTACTGCTGAGCTGAAATCAACATCAAGGAGGTTAATTTTTTCTGTGTCCTTGTTTCTCTTGAACATAGCACCGATAGCGTTAGCATAAAGAGAAAATTCAAGGTTTTCGTGTCCGTGAATCTGCGGAGGAACGTTTATAAGACTTGTGTTAAGGTCAAGTTTTTCAAGTTCATCTGTAAGTCTTACATAGTCGTGTGTATCGCCGTAGAAGATGATATTTTCAATAACTTCACCTGTGTTACGGCTTCTGTGGAATTGAAGCATACGGAATATATTTTCATTTACTGCTTCAAATACATAGTCGTCGGAATAATTGTAGTCGGCGGGGTCAATTGATGCAAAACGTGAGAATGAAAGCTGACCTGCCTCATAGAGGTTGAGAGAAATGAAGTTGTTGTCAATCTGAACGGCAAGAAGAGGCATTTTTGACTTGATTTTTGTATCAGCAAGGAGAACCTTTGTAATACAGTTACAACCAATCATTACAGACCTAAGGGAAATACCAAGAAGTTTAAACATCTCTCTGTAGCTGTTTATAACTTCATAAGGGCAAGCCGTTGCAAGAACCTTGTATTTATCGCCTTCTCCATCTCCTACTATAATATAGGAAACACTGTATGTATCATCAAGGTTAAGTTCTGTAAGCATCTGTTGCTTTACAGTTTTCTGCATATCAGTAGGCTTAACTTTCGGAACGTCAAGTTCCTTAAAAATCGTAAGGTTTGATGAGATGCTGACGATAGCTTCCTTGTCAGGCATCTTATTCTTTTTAAGTATTCCGTTTATGAGTGTAGCAACATTCGGAACGTCCTTAACATGACCATTTACAATAAGTTCCTCATCAATATTAAGAGTTGCAGCAGAACTGATTTTTATTTTTCCGTTGCTTTCAACGCCCTTAACTACTCGTATATTTCTGTCGGTAATATCAAATGAAAGCATTTATCTTTCCACCTTTCCGTGAATTATTCGTTTTCGATAGAGTCGAATGAGCCGTAGAGTGCGGGGTAAATACCACAAACAACAAGACCAATGATAACAGCCATGAAGATAAGAAGAATAGGCTCTACCATGCTTACAAGACGCTGTACGGCTGCGTCGGATTCTTCTTCATAATAATCTGAAGTTTTTTCAAGGATAGAGTCAAGAGCACCTGATTCTTCACCTACATAGAGAATTGAGCAGAACATATTTTCAAAAATTTCAGACCTTGTGATTGCATTTGAAAGGGTTTCACCCTGTTTTACCTCATCAACGACTTCAAGGAACTTTTCGTCAACGTATGAATTTCCGAGAACGGCAGAAGCTCTCTCCAAACATTCAACCATAGGTATACCGCTTGAATAAAGTGACGACAGGGTACGTGCGAAACGTCCGGTATAAATTTTCGTTATAAGAGGACCAAAGCCCGGACCTTTAAGAATAAGGCGGTCAAATTTCAGCCTTATACTTGGAACTTTAAGTGCATATCTTATACCGAAGAAAAGTCCGGCGGCGATTATAATAAGTAACCACCATTTGTGTTGAATAACATCTGATATACCAGCCATCATTTTAGTAAGTGCGGGCATATCGTCGGGGTCTTCATACATGGCGATAAAAGTCGGCATGATGAAGGCAAAAAGGAAGATAACGATAACTACACAAAGAACAAGGAGTATTACAGGATAAACCATTGCACTTTTTACAGTATTTTTAAGTTTTCCTTCCTTATTGTAATGGTCTGCCATACGGGTCATTATTACATCGAGTGAACCGCTGGATTCGCCTGCACCAACCATTGAAATAAGAAAGTCCGGAAATGAGCCTGCGTGCATTTCGAGAGTAGATGAAAAGGATTCACCCTTTTGAACGTTTTCATAAATATCCATCCATATAGCTTTTCCCTTTTCGTTTTCCTGTTCTTTGGTGAGAATATCAATTGCTTTTACAAGTGTAAGACCGGAAGTAAGCATAGCACTGAGCTGACGGCAACAGAATGTAA
This sequence comes from uncultured Ruminococcus sp., assembly GCA_947627175.1. Classification (GTDB taxonomy): domain Bacteria; phylum Bacillota; class Clostridia; order Oscillospirales; family Ruminococcaceae; genus Ruminococcus. The sequence continues at coordinate 5,313 of CANQVA010000035.1, read as the reverse complement.
GCTCTTTGGTATTAAACTTGTAAATTGATTTTTTGTTGGTTGAATCGCTTTCCTTAAAGTCCTTGACGTACAGTCCTCTTTCTTTAGCCTTTTCAAGAAATTCCTGTTCGTTTTCGGCATTTATAACGCCCTTCTGCTGTCTGCCTCTTGCGTCCTGAGCGACATAGGAAAAACTCTTCATAGAACCACCTCCATAGATAAATTTATTAGTCGGGGATATTTTATGCCACCTTAATAATAACAATTATAACATTTTAAAAGTTAATTTTCAATCGTTTTTTTGCCATAAATAATTAGTCATTTTTTATCAATATTGACCAATTTTTATACTAATAGTAATATATATCAAGTAAAATGATAATTATTCTACAAAAAATCAACGTCAAAGGCAACACACATTAAACAAAATATGAAGCATTTACAGGCTTATACTTCACATTGTTAAACTTATACAAATATTATATCACATAGACTTTCAAATTGCAACAATTTATATTGATTTTTGAATTATTTTTATATAATTGTAAACTATAGCATTTTTTTTAACAAAAAGTTTGTATGATACAACATTTTTTCAATAACGCCACGTACAAATATTGTCATTTTATCCAAAAAATCTAAATATTTTTCCATTAAATCATATTTTTTTAATCAAAGATTGATTTTATCTCCGTCATGTGAGATACTGACGTTATTGAAAATATTTTTCAATTCCTCTTCATATATTTCGGGTTCAGTTTCAGCCGGGCTGTAGTGAGTAAGCCAAAGTCGCTTTACATTTGCCTGCACTGCTATTCTGCAAGCGTCCTGCATAAGCATATGCCCCTTTTCATTCATAGCTTGTTTTTTAGATATATCGCCATACATTCCCTCACACACAAATAAGTCCGCCCCCTCTGCAAATCCCTTTATGCTGTCAATGGGTAACGTATCGGTAATATATGTGATATTCAACGGCTGACGGCATTCACCCGTAACATCTGATGAATTTATAGTCCGTCCGTCATCAAGCCTGACGCTTAAACCGCTGTGAAGTGTTTTCCAGTATTTCACGGGAATATCAAGTGCTTTCGCTTTGTCGGGTTCAAAAACAGGTTTTTTTGAAAGAATGAGCTTATAGCCGAGGCAATTGACACTGTGTTCAAGTGGGATAGTTGAAATCATAAGCATAGGGTCTATTTTATCAGCTGTAAAAGCCGTGAAACTTCTTTCGGGAAGTTTATGAAGATTTACTTCATACGGCAAAGCACCACATACAGACATAATATTCTTTAATATTTTTTCGGCACTTTCCGGGAAATATATATCAAGTGGTTCTGTACGTGAACAATTTCCTATTGAAAGAAGAAGTCCCGGCAAACCTGTTACATGGTCTGCATGACAATGAGTGATAAGTATTATTTCTATGCGGCTCATTTTCAAGCCATGATGTGAAAGTGCAACCTGTGTACCCTCACCGCAGTCTATAAGAACAGCCTTTCCGTTATATTCAGCATAAAGGCTTGTAAGATACCTGTTTTTAAGTGGGAGCATTCCGCCTGTTCCCAAAAGGCATATTTCCGCCATATTTTTTTCTCCTTTAAAAAATTAGAAACAAAATCTATATTCTAATTATAACATATTTTTAGACAAGTATCAACTGAAATACTGACATAATTTTTTTAATATATCCAACGACAAATTATAACATAATAACAAAACAAAAACGACTGCACGAAACAGCCGTTTTCATATATGAACACACCTATTGCAAAAGACAATTTAATATAAAATTTGTACCGGTAGTTCTTCAATCTCTCCCAAAATATACTTTTTGAGATATGCCGCATCAGCATATGTTATTGCACCGTCCATAAACAAGTCCGCACTGTCCGTTTGAAGGGGGTTAAAAGTAATTTTCTTTGCAAGATACTGTCTCAGCAGTCCATAATCAAATGAATCAATAACGCCGTCGCCGTTCAAATCACCTGCTGACTTCGGAACGATTTTATATTTATCCGGTAAATACTGACCGTCAAGTTCCCCTGACGGGCATAAGTCAGTATCAACCTCTATAAAAAGTTGTTCCCAATACCATTGGCGGCTATCATTTGGTTCATAGGCTACTCCGACACCTATATGTGTAAAATCAGGGTTCATAATTGCTTTCCAGTGGTCAGCAGAATTTTTCCACTGATTAAAAGTCAATTCTGCGGTATTCATTCCGCAAGCGATATTTTCAGCAGACCATATCCATGGTGCAAGATTATCGTCAATCACTTCACTAAACATACTTCCGTCAGGGCGTTTATGTTCAAATGTAGATATACATTCCCTCGCACGTACAGTTGCCATATCGCAAAGATACGGGACAGCATATAACGGTTGCAGCCCTTCTTCAGCTCTCGCCTCATTTACAAGAACAATTACTTCGTCTGCAAGGTCTTTTAAATCAGTTTCATCAACTTCGTCAACACCTGATGACTTCATAGGAAAATTCATACTTAAAGCAGTTATAACCAATGACAAAATAACAGAAATTATTCTGTTAGTATACTTAACAACACACTGCACAAAATCACCTCCGCAGTAAAAGATCGTTTCTAAATTATATGTTATCACATTTCAAATAATTTTTAAAGTACTTTTTAATGTTTTTGGTAATTTTAAACAATAAAATTCTGCGTTTTGTACAAAAATATTTATACTAAGTGTATTGAACTTTAGTTTTTCTTTTTTATTATGTCACCATATTATCACAAAACTAACATATAACTGCTTTATTGCAAAAAAAACGGACGGTTTTATTATACCGTCCGCAATATTATTAGCCTCTTAATTCAACACGTCTTATTTTTCCGCTGATAGTCTTCGGCAATTCATCTCTGAATTCAACTATTCTCGGATATTTATAAGGTGCAGTATGTTTCTTTACATAGTTCTGTATTTCCTTTTTAAGTTCGTCCGTTCCGACAGTTCCCTTTGTGAGAACTACAGAAGCCTTTACAACTTGACCTCTTACGGGGTCGGGGGCGGCACTTACTCCGCATTCAAGAACATACGGGAGTTCCATAATAACGCTTTCTATTTCAAAAGGCCCTATTCTGTAGCCTGACGATTTTATAACATCGTCAACACGTCCTACATACCAGAAATAACCGTCCTCATCACGCCATGCCGTGTCGCCTGTATGGTACATACCGTCATACCATACTTCTTTTGTTTTTTCATCGTCACGGTAATACTCCATGAAAAGACCACACGGAATATTTTCGTCAACTCTGATTACAATTTCACCTGTTTCACCCGTTTTAACGCTATTTCCGTCGGGGTCAACTATGTCTATATCATAAAGAACGCTCGGCTTGCCCATAGAACCGGGTTTTGCGGTCATTCCTACAAAGTTACCTATAGCAAGTGTAGTTTCAGTCTGTCCGAAACCTTCCATAAGTTTTATGCCTGTTGCTTTAAGAAACTGATTATATACTTCCGGATTGAGAGCTTCTCCTGCTACTGTCGCATACTTTACTGAACTAAGGTCATATTTTGACAAATCCTCTTTTATAAAGAAACGGTACATTGTAGGAGGAGCACAAAAAGTAGTTATATTATATTTTTTGAACATGGGGAGAATCTTATTTGCATCGAATTTGTTGAAATCATAAACAAAAACACACGTTTCACTCATCCATTGACCGTACAGTTTACCCCATAGAGCTTTTCCCCAACCTGTATCAGAAATAGTAAAATGAATGCCGTTCGGGTCAACGTTATGCCAATAACGGGCTGTAATGAAATGACCGAGTGCATATTTATGACTATGCATAGCAATTTTCGGATAGCCTGTAGTTCCCGAAGTAAAGAACATAAGCATAGGTTCACTGCCACATGAAAGTATTTCGGGGTCTGTCGGGCGTTCAAAAATATCACTGAAATTGTACATTTCTTTGTCAAATGAATCCCAGCCTTCACGCTCACCGTTTACAATAATACGCTTTATATTCATATTGCATTCTTCAATAGCAAGTTCTGCCTGATGTGCAGTATCTCCCTCAGCGGTACACAAAATAGCTTTAACGTCTGCCGCCTTGAAACGATATGTGAAATCATGCTGTACAAGCTGATTAGTTGCAGGTATTACAATAGCACCGATTTTATGAAGTGCTATTATAGAAAACCAGAATTGATAATGCCTTTTAAGTACAAGCATTACTGTATCGCCTTTTTTAATTCCCTTTGAAAGAAAATAATTTGCGGTCATGTTTGAATACTTCTTCATTTCGGCAAATGTAAATCTTTTTTCTTCCATATCGTCCGAAACATATATAAGTGCTGTTTTGTCGGGGTCTTTTTCGGCAAGAGCATCGACTATATCAAAACCAAAATTAAATGTTTCTTCATTTGTGAAACTTATCTTTTTAAGAGCCCCGTCTTCGTCTGTTTCAGTTTTCACGAATTTGTCAATAACAGGATTTTCAACTTTTGCAAGGTCAAAATTCGTGACACCGGGAAGAATTACCGGTTCAAGGTTCTGCAATGCGTTATGCGGTTGATTTACACCAAATACAACAGCATAGAATTTACATTCTTTTCCGCCTACTGCCCATTCATCATGGGGTTCACCGCTGTCATAATAGATAGAATCGCCCTCATAAAGAATTTCTTCATGTTCGCCGATTTTTACTTTAAGCTGACCGCTTACAACAATGTCAAGTTCCTGACCCTCGTGTGTATGGGGGTGAGGTACACGGAATTTTTCATCAACATATGGAATTGTAACAAGAAACGGTTCTCCTATTTTGTTTCTGAATTTAGGGGCAAGACGCATATATGACATACCCTTGCGGCGTGCAATCGGACGGCCGCCCCCTTTTCTTGTTATGTCATAACTGTAGATTTTAGGGCTTTCACCTTCCATAAGGTCAGTTATTTCAACACCTGTAGCATTTGCGAACTTATATATAAAAGTGAAGCTGAAATCTTTAGCACCGCCTTCATATGCGAGATACTCATAAACGGAAACGCCTGTTTTTTCAGCCATTTCTTCAGAAGTCAGACCTACTGACTCACGAACGGCTTTAATTCGTTCTGCTACCTCTCTTATTTTAAATTCAGGATTCATTGAATTACTCACAGTTAGCCTGCTCCTTTCTTTTAAAGTCATTTATTTTAATCAATGTCACCAATGAAACACTTAGTAAATTATAACACATACAATATTATTTGTCAATACATTTTGACTATTTTTTTGCAGGCATATCTGCGTTGTCAATAGATATGACCCAAAAAGAAAAATTTTGATAGATATGGAATAATAAAAGTTGAAGTCCTTTG
>CANQVA010000034.1 GCA_947627175.1 uncultured Ruminococcus sp. | reverse complement strand
CTGTACCCACCAATTCCTCATTATAAGCAATACTTCCGTCCGGTAGAGTGCCTGTGTAACATTCCGCAGTGTCAAACATCGTATAGCCGAGTTCCACCGCCTCATGAATCAGCTTTGTCATTTCCTTTGTATCAGAGGGCGAACCAAAAGCGTGTGTCATTCCCATACAGCCCAGACTTATAGCGGATACTGTCAAATTTTTTCCCAATGTTCTGTATTTCATATTTTCCTCCTGTTCTGCCTGTGCAAGTTACAATCCTAAACTGTCCAGCCATTCTTTGACCGTGCTTTCGTCTGCTCCCGACTGAAAACGCTGTCCGTCAAGCCAATTTCCCGTTCCTGCTTCATCTGCAAGCAACTTTCCACTATCGCCAATTCCCGACGATGCCGAAGTACAAAACGGAATAACAGTTTTGCCTGTAAAATCGTTTGCTTTCACAAAACCGTCAACTGCCCAAGAGGCAATTCCCCACCAGATAGGATAGCCAATAAACACTGTGTCATATTCCTCCCAGTTTTCGACCGTGGTCGTGGTCAGTTCCACATTACGCAAAGATTCATCATCATGTTCACGAGAAACACGGCTGTCAGGATTCGTCCAGTCAAGGTCATCATCGGTGTACGGTTCTGTGGGCGTTATTTCAAAAATATCAGCTCCTGTTTCTGAAACAATATATTCCGCAACTGATTTTGTATTGCCTGATGCGGAAAAATACACTACAAGTGTTTTATCAGCATCAGTTCCCATTTCATCTGAATTTTCTTCCGATTGTGCAGACTGTTCACTACCTGAATTATTCGTATCAGGTGCAGTTTCTTCGGAATTTTCCTCCGTGACATTTTCAGAAATATTTTCTTCGGAATTGTCCTCTGTGACATCTTCAACGGTATTCTTTTCGGAATTTTCCTCAACTGCAATTTCACTGTTATCTGAATTTCCACAGGCGGACAGCGACATTACAAGCATTACACTTAAAATTCCTGCAAATAATTTCTTCATTACGAATTTCTCCTTTACAAATTATTTTATTATGTTCAGAATTTATCTGCCCATTCCTTCACTTGTTTTTCTGAACTTGCTACTTTTCCGCCATTTATAGAAATAGCATCGTCCGCTTTAACGTCTGAATTTGGTGCGAGTTCTTTCACACGATTCAAAGTGTTAGCACCGTCAGAGCTGCCATTGTGTGAGAAAAATGGAATTATAGTTTTTCCACTGAGATCATATTCCTCTAAAAACGTCCATACGGGCATAGGCAAGTCGTACCACCAAACAGGGAATCCTAAGAATATAGTATCATATTTTGCCATTATCTCACTGTCAATATGTTCGGCAAGTTCAGGGCGTGTTCCGTTGTCAAGTTCTGATTTTGCTCTGTCAGCACAAGCCTGATAGTCACTGCCATAATCATCAGCGGGAACAATGCGGAAAATATCTGCACCTTTTTCCTCAGCTATCCATCTTGCCATTTTCTGATCGTTACCTGACCATGAAAAATAGACAACAAGTGTATTGATGTTGCCCTGCGGAGGAGCTTCTGGATTATTGTCTATACCAACATGACTGCCACCCATGAATCGAAATACAATAAATACCGCAGCAGCAATGAGCAATACGCCAATTGTGATAATTACAATGACTCTTTTTATTTTTTTCTTCTTTTCCATTTTGATTCCTCTTTTCATAAAAATTATAAATCGTACTCCTATTGCTCTTGTCCCTAATATTATTATACAAAAATCGAGACCTCTTGAGAAGTCTCGATTAGTTCACCAGTGTCAACTTGTGGTTATAACTTATTTTATTACTTTTGTTACCGCATCAAGAAACTGATTTACAGTTTCGGAGGGATTTGTAGAATAGAGTACACCAAAAGGAATACTTTGATTCCACTCCACGGGAATTACTTTCAGCATGGGGTGTACGCAGTTCCAGCTTTTTATGACAAGAAGTACATTTTTTTCCAATTCACAACGGTTGAAAATACTCACATCGTAAAAATCAAAGTCAACAATTTTAATTTCACGGTGATGTTCAGTTAGTTCTTCACGCAATTTGTCTACATAACTACTCCAGCCACGGTGCATCATCAACAATTCTTCACCGTATAAATCCTGCACTGTCAGTTTATCCCTAACCGCTAACGGATGATAAATGGAAACGGCACAACACAGTGGTTCTTTCGTGATTTCCAGTCCGGAACAACCACGCACATTCAGCAATGTATCATCAAAAACACCTGTTACTACATCAATATTCTGTCCGAGATTTTTCAGAATTTCTCTTGCATTTTCCGGTGTATTCTCAAAAGGAATAATCTGAAAACTCAAATTTGAACAGTGTTCGTGAATTTTAGGCCATAGGTCTGTCAGAATTTGAGCAGGTGTCATCGGGGAAGTTCCGATGCGAATCACTGATTTTTCTGTTTCCATTGCGTTTCTTGCACGCTTGATAGCGTCACGGCAATAAGCCACAATATATTTTGCATCTGCATAGAGAGATTCTCCTGCCTTTGTCAGTTTCAGTCCACGGTGTGTACGTTCAAAAAGTTGCACACCAACATCGTTTTCCAGAAGATTTATTTGCTTAATAATTGCAGTAGAAGTTATATAAAGTTCCTCTGCCGCCTTGTTGAAACTGCCTGCTTCAACGATACGAATAAACGTTTCTAAATGGATATTATTCATTCTGTATTGTCATCTTCTTTCTGCTTAAAATTTCAATTATAGATGTATTGTATAATCCTTCAATTTATATTATAGAACAAATTACTATAATTTTCAAGATGTTTTTGTATATTTTATTATAAAAAATGATTAGTACCATCTCGTCATAAAAACGAAATGGCACTATTTTTGTAGAAAAATCGTCTGTAAATCGCAATTTTTTGGTGCTCGTAAAAAGGAAAGTATGTTCGCCGAATCTGATGAGTAATGCATAGGTATAGCACAACTATTCTAAGGAGTCAAGGCTATTTTTCAAAAATAGAAGATCATTCTTTTAATTGAACCAATTCGTTAAAGGATTGAATAGCAGAAGAACAAATGCCCTACACGGGTGGTGGCACTCCGTGCAGGTAGCTACGCTGTGCAATGCCAGCATACACTCGCTAACGCGCGTCTGCTGTCATCCCTCTTACGAAGGCAATTTTTTTATAAGTTATTGTATCTTTTTTACCTATATATTAGTAATAATATTTATATAAATATATATAAAACAAATAATATAAATATAATAGTTATAGAAATATATACCGAAAAGCAAGTGTAAAAAAATAGCACTTCTTATAGCTGGCAAAGAGATTTCTCAGAAAATTCAATAAAATAGCCATAATGGTTGCTGGTGCTTTCGTGGTAGAATTACGAAATGAAATAAGAAAGTAATCGAAAAAATAAAATAGTAGTGACGTTGTTTCTTATCTTTGAAGAACCTTTTTGAAGGAGTCTTGAAAGATCTGCGGTCGTGTCAAAGTGCCTTGGCATTACTTGCAGGTTTTCAATCTGTATGCCGTTGATAGTGTGCAAATTGTGAAGCATTCTTTGGAACAACCGGAATATGAGATGCTTTACGTCTTCCCTGAAATCGACAAACCTATTACAGCAAAAGTTTACGTCATTGACAGTGATGATTACTGTACCATGTGTTGGCAGAGGAGTATTGATTTAGGTAACAAAGACCTGAAATAAGGCTGTCACAAAGCGGTATGAGGAATAAAAGTCACATTCCAATTCAAGCGCAAAATTTGCAAAATATGTGGCAATACAGAAAGCAGAACGACTATAAAAGCCGTTCTGCTATTTTTTATTAAATAATATGACAAAATACTAAGACATCTTCAAGATTAGAAAAATTGGCTTAAAATCAGAAGTATTCTTTAACAAGTGTAATTTCAACACACTATGGCAAGATTCTTTTAGATATTGGAAAATAGTTGTAAATTCAGAAATAGTCGTCAACAATTACAGTTAAATCTGCAATATATCAAGGGTTTTTCAAATGTTGTGAAGTATAGTGCAAATTCGGAAGAAGTATTCAGCGTTTACAGCTAAATCGGCAGTATATCAAGAGTTTTTCGGATATTTGGGGAACAGTGTAGACTTAGAAGGCATCTTAAACGACTACAGTCAATCGGCAATATGTTAAGGAGTCTTCAGATGTTGGGAAGTAGTACAGGTTCAGAAGAAGTATTCGGCAATTACAGTTAAATAGCCAGTATATTAAGACTTTTTCAGGTGTTGGGAGTAGTGCAGATTCAGAAGAAATATTCGGCAATTACAATTAAATCGACAGTATATAAAGGGATCTTCATCAGAAAATCCAATAAAATAGCCATAAGGGGTGTCGGTACTTTCGTTGCAGAATTATGAAATGAAATCAGAAAGCAATCGAAAAAATAAGTGAAATATAATGGTGGTGATGTTGTTTTTTGCCCTTGAAGCGCCTTTGTAAAGAAGTCTTGAAAGCTCTGCGGTCATACATGAATGCCTTGACATTTTCGTTGATATACAGCTTCACTACGACTTTTCCAGATACACTTCTATCTGATCTATAAGGCTTTGAAGAAGTGTTCTGAATTCATAGGAGTCCTTGTCGAGGGTAAGAAATACAATTATTTTGGAAGATGATTTGCGCAGATGATAAAGGTGATGTTTTCTGCTTCAAAAAATCCATGAAAAGTTTATAGATATTTTTTTAACAAATGTATTGCATTTTTGAGGGAAATGTGGTATAATAATATTAGTAAAGCCTTACAACAAACGTGCAATGCTATTCTAACAATCGATAAATCGGCAGTATCTGCAAATAATAAACTGAAAAGGCATAAAAGGGAGGTATCATCAATGGGAATTTTTCTGAATCCAGACAATACTAATTTTCAGGAAGCGATCAATTCAAAAATATATGTGGATAAAACAGGAATGATTTCTGAATTGAATCAGGTTATCAGAACAGAGCAGAAGTATGTCTGCATTAGTCGTCCACGCCGTTTCGGGAAATCAATGGCGGCGAATATGCTTGTTGCCTACTACAGCAGAGGCTGTGATTCGAGAGAGCTATTCAAAAATTACAAAATAGCCAGTAATGCTTCATTTGAGAATCATCTGAATCGATACAATGTTATTCATATCAACATGACAGAATTTGTTAAACCGGACAATATACAGGAAACGATTAACTATCTTCATCGTATTCTGCTTCACGAATTAAAGCGTGAAAATGCAGATGTTGATTGTTTTGACTGGAATAATCTTGTTTTGGTATTGAAAACAATTTTTTCCGAAAAGAAGATACCCTTTATTTTCATTATCGATGAATGGGACTGTATATTTCGTGAACATAAAAACGATGCAGATGCGCAGAGAGACTATCTCATTTTTCTGCGGGATTTGTTGAAAGACCAAAGTTATGTTGCTCTTACTTACATGACAGGTATTCTGCCAATTAAGAAATACGGTGAACATTCGGCACTGAATATGTTTACCGAAATCTCCATGACGGATACCAGAGAATATGCAGAATTTACAGGTTTTACAGAAAATGAAGTAAAAGCTTTGTGTGAACGTTTTCAAATGTCCTATGAAGAAACAAAACGCTGGTATGATGGATATAATGTCAATGGCATTTCTGTCTATAATCCACGTTCTGTTGTGATGTCCATGACAGGCGGAAAGTTCAATAATTACTGGACATCGACGGAAACATACGAGGCACTTCGGGTATATATTGCTATGGATTTTGACGGACTAAATCAGAAAATTACTTCCATGATTGCAGGAGATAGTGTAATAATAAATACTTCAAAATTCAGTAATGATATGACAACATTTCGCAGTGCGGACGATGTATTGACTTTATTGATTCATTTGGGCTATTTGACATACTGTCCAGTTAATGAAACCGGTATTGGAAAAATTTGGATTCCAAATGGAGAAGTACAGCAAGAATTTATTAACTCTATTGAAGACGGTGGTTGGGAGCCTGTCATGAAAGCAATCAAATCATCTGAAAAACTTCTTTCTGCAACGATTGAAGGAAATACAGAAACAGTCGCAAACTTAATTGAACAGTGTCATCAGGATAATACCTCTATTTTAAGCTACAATGATGAAAATTCCCTGTCTTGTGTTATTTCACTTGCTTATTATTCAGCAAGAAAAGATTATTTTATGATTCGTGAGTTACCAACAGGAAAAGGCTATGCCGATATTGTTTTTCTTCCAAGAAAAAACCGGAATGTTCCGGCACTCGTCATCGAATTAAAATGGGATCAAACTGCCGACACAGCCATTCAGCAAATCAGACAAAAACAATATACAAGCAGTCTTAAAGAATATTCCGGCAATATTCTGCTTGTGGGCATTAACTATAACAAAAAAGAAAAGCAGCATACCTGTCTAATCGAAGAAGTGCAGAAATGAATAAGAATATTGAATTTGAAATATTAAATTAAAAAACTGAAAAGCAAGAAATTCGCTATAAATGTTTTTCAGATTACCACCTCTGAGAAAACGCCTATTCTGCGAGGTGTCGCACTTGGCAAATATTAAAAATACGCATATTAAAGCGGTAGTGGATCGCCTCCACCACTTGAAAATGCGTATTTTTAAACTTTACGCAAAACATTGAAAAGAGCCGTAAATACGTTAAATGACGTATTTACGTTTTTTTATTTTTGCAAAAAATATGCATTTTTGTTCGGCAAGGGGTTGAAAATTGAAGTATCTGTCGTATTTTTTGTCGCACGCCAGAAATTTTCTTGTTAAAAATAAGTGCGACAGTGCGACAGCAATTAGTGACGGCAAATTTTGCAATTTTGAAAAATACAGCAGTACGACGAGCCATTACTCCGAAACAAAGAAAATCTTCAAATATGTATTATTATTTCGATAAGGTGATTTCCAGCCTTATCGGAATTTTTATTTTTTGGAGGTTTTTAAAATGGAAGAAGAAAAAAGAATCTGTTCTTGTTGCGGAGGAATCCTTGAAGAAGACGATTACGGTGCGTGAATTGGTTATATGTATTGTTTATTACAGTAAATTAAAATTCAGTTTATCGGTGCAACTCTCACTCACCAGTTATTACTATTACAAGATTTTTGCTTTGGTTGGATTGTCAGAATTATATATCACTTTCACATTGCTACCTACCTTTGGAACAGAGTTTCCAGCGTTAATCCACTTTCTTTTTGTACTTCTTCCCATTTACAATGTATTCAACCTTGATGATATAAGGAAAATCAGCGCCATCCAATATGTGCACTCTTACAGGTTTTCTATTGATCTTTATCCACCACTGTTTTGTTGTAGTAATCACGATTCCTGTTGTTTGATTATCCATAAATATCCTCCTATTCTCCAATGATAAAACAAATTCCGATTTATTAAGATACTTGTGTCTCTCGTATACTAATATTATACAATATTTTATTAAAAATGTCGACAGTTTTTTTAAGAAAAAAGTAAACATTTTCAAAATATATCTACAGTTTTTAGTTGATGTAATTTACAGATAAATCGTTATGTTGCGGTCAATCTCCGGAATTACCACACAATTGAATTTCGCCTTTTCCGTGGAACGCTGAAATACAATACTTTCGTAGCCACTTTGCAAATGGTTAATTACATTTGCAAGGTGGCTGTTTCTATAAAAAATTACAAAAATAGCTTGACTTCTGATAAAACAAGAGGTATAATTAGTAGTAAAAGTAATATATTTACTGATATTGTTGTATTACTAATAATAGTGATGCTCATGAAGTTCATAGCGAACTTGACTTATCAAGGAAAGTCAATATTTAGCTTTGAAGATTTGAAATAATGCATTGAAGGCGGAACAAATACTGCAATTGCTTTTGATAAAAAATATCGCTATTCTATGGTATTTACTGATAAAATTATTTCTTTTGATGATTTATATGATGCTTATGAAAATGCAAAATTTGAAGTCGGAGACATATGTATACTTTATAGATTTCATAAAATATTAACTATATCGAATGAAAACCTCCAACATGAGGTAGTAAAAAGAACTTGTGAAAGGTTGGAAATAAAATATGGAAGACAAGAGAAAAAATGATGTTATTGAAAAATACATGACGGAAGCACGTGCTATATGTGATAAATATAATAAAAAGCTGGAAGATATACGAAAACAAAGACCAATAAAAGGAAGAGGCTCTTATCCGGAAGAAATAATATTTAGAAAAGAATGTAACAAAGAGATAGAGCAACTCGCAGAAAAATATAGAAATTTAGATTAAAAATAATTTTTAAAACGCTCTTGAAAGGGCGTTTTAATGTTGTTTGAATAACGTTTGAAAGACCATAAGGTCTTATTTTTATGCCTAAATTTAAGAAAAGAAGAATTATCTTGACTGATACTAAAATCTGCATTTTTATGAAAACTAAAAGGACGATTTATTGACATATTGCAAATTATATTGTGTTAACAAAGGTAAAGTGAAACTTTAATGAAATCAGAAACTTCTACAATCAAGTGCAAGGCTATTTTTTCGGATGACAGAAGGCACATAATGTTACTCTGGCACGAATGAGAAAAAGACGGAAAATCGGCAATGATTATTATGATTAACCCGAATACCGCTGACACTTTGAACGTTGATTTAACAACGATGTTGACAATCAACAATCTTTCAAAACTTGGTTTTGAAAGTGTAAATATTGTTAATTTGTATAGTCAAATTTCACCGAAATTAAGCCTTAGATTCAATTCTGATGATGATTTGATTGACAGCGAAAACGACAAGATTATCAAGCAATATGCAGCAATGAGCGACGCAATAATCATTGCTTGGGGCAGTGTTGGAAGATCTTTTCGAGTGCAGGAAAGACAGAAAGAATTGCTGAAAAAACTCGAAAAATACAGCAACAAATTTTACCAAATCGGTGAAGAAGGCTTCCACCCTTTAACACCGAAAATAAGAAACAATTGGGAGCTAATTCTCTACGAAATGGAGGAAATTTCAGATGATGAAAATTACTGAAATCAGCGAAATATAGGCAATCTCTGAGCCTAAAATCAGAGAATATATTTTCAGGAAAGCAACTGAAATGATGCAGGAATACAGTGTTGAAAATCTCAATGACATCGGCTGTTTTGTGGTGCTTGACGATTCAGAAAATCAGCTTTTTGAGGTTGCTGAAATGGAGTTTACAGAGGTTCTTGAAATTGGAAATTTACACTATTTGCATGGTGTGAAAATTCTCAGCGACAGCTATGGTGAAGATGTTTACTTGCCAATTGAGGTGCAAAAATGCTGAATATTCCGAGGGTTGCACAGTATGCAAGATTTTCAAGCGACAATCAGTGTACTGAATCTATTGATGCCCAAATCAGAGCAATGAACCAATTTTGCAAACAACAACACTGGAAGGTCGTAGCAACTTACAAAGATGAAGCACGCTCCGCCACGACTGACAACCGCCTAGAGTTTCAAAAAATGATTACAGACAATTCAAAAGGGCTTTTTGAAATTGTCCTCGTTCACAAATTGGACAGGTTCAGCCGTGACAGGTATGACAGTGCAATCTACAAAAAACGCTTGAAGAAAAATAATGTTCGGCTATGTAGCGTGCTTGAAATGATTGATGACAGTCCCGAAAGTATCATGATGGAGTCTGTTTTGGAGGGAATGGCTGAATATTACAGCAAAAATCTTGGTCGTGAAGTGATGAAAAGAATGCAGGAAACTGCCTTACAATGCAAGCATACAGGCGGTTGTACGCCTTTGGGTTACGACCTTGATTCTGAAAAGAAACTTGTAATCAATGAACACGAAGCTGAAGCGGTGAAGATTATTTTTGAAATTTTTGCGGACGGATATGGATATTCAGCGATTATAAGCTACCTTAACGAACATGGTTACACTACTAAAAAAGGACGTATTTTCGGCAAGAATAGCTTGTATGAAATTCTCCGAAATGAGAAATATACAGGCGTTTTTGTGTTCAACAGAGCAGCTTCAAAAACCGACAGAAAGCGAAATAATCACGCTTACAAAGCGAATGACAAAATTATTCGTATTGAAAACGGCTGTCCGCAAATAATTTCCAAAGAACTCTTCGAGAAAGTCCAGCGAATTAAGGCGAAAAATCGGTGTAATACAGGGCGTTATCACGGCAAAGAATTTTACTTGCTGACCGGAAAAATTTTCTGCGGTGTTTGCGGAAAGCGTATTCAAGGGAATCTGAGATTTTCGGATAGAAACAAAACAAGGCTTTCAACTTACCGTTGCCCAACTCATCGCATTGAATGCCGAAATAAAGAGCTAAACAAGGATTATTTAGATGCGTACATCGTGGTGCTTTTGGAAAAGAAAATTTTGAATGCTAAAGCGTTGAAAAATTTGGTTAAAAGAATAAATTCTAAAATTAGGAAGTACAACAGTGATTACGAACAGAATTATTCTGAAATTAAGCGAAAATATGAAAGAACTCTTGAAAGTTTGAATCATATTACAGAGGCAATTGAAAAAGGCTTGCTGACTGATAATTTAATTGCAAGGGCAGAAGTGTTAGAAACAGAAAAGGCAAGCCTTGAAACACGTTTGAAATCTTTACAAATGCTTGAGGAAATCAATTATTCCGATGTGGCGTATTTGCTTGACGAATACAGGAAATTAAAACGAAATACAGAGGAATTTCGCACTTTTCTTCAACAATTTGTAAAGGAAATAAGGGTTTTCCCGTACCATTTTGAAGTTGTTTTGGACATTAGTTTAGGGTTCGTTCTTGAATTGACTGAAACAATTTCGATGAGGCGTGGAGAACTATACGAACTTTTCGAATCCAAAGTTAAGGAGGAACAGTAAAATGTTTGAACCAAGTAAGCCAAGATACCTTACACGAGGCGTTGACGAGTCGATTTCGCCTGAATTGCGTGTTTTCATGTGGGCGATGATTGACAATATGCCGGAGCCTAAAGACTACTTGCAGGTTTTTAAGCTGTATGTCGTGGACGGTGTGCAAATTGTAAAGCATTCTTCGGAACAGCCGGAATATGAAATGCTGTACGTTTTTCCTGAAATGGAGGAGCCTGTTACAGCGAAAGTTTACGTCATTGACAGCGAAGACTATTGCACCATGCTGTTGGCGGAGGAGTACTGATTTAGATAGCAAACACCTGAAATAAGGCAGTCACAAGTCGGTATGAGGAATAAAAGCCACATTCCAATTCAAACACGAAATTTGCAAAATATGTGGCAATACAAAAAGCAGAACGACTACAAAAGCCGTTCTGCTAATTTTTTGCTAAATAATATGACAAAATATCAAGACATCTTTAAGAGTAGAAAAATTGGCTTAAAATCGGAAATAGTTTTCAACAATTGTAATTTCAACACCACTATAGCAAGGCTCTTTTAGATGTTTGGAAATAGTTGCAGATTCGGAAATATTCTTCAACAATTATAGCTAATTCGGCAGTATGTCAAGAGTTTTTCGGATATTTGGGGAACAGTGTAGACTTAGAAGGTATCTTAAACGACTACAGTCAATCAGTAATATGTAAAGGGGGTGTCTTCAAATGTTGGGAAGTAGCATAGATTCAAAAGTAATCTTCGGCAATTACAGCTAAATCAGCAGTATGTAAAGGGTTCTTCAAATGTTGTGAAAGTATGGTTCAAATTCAGAAGAAGTCCTTGGTAATTACAGTTAAATCAGCAATGTCAAGAATTTTTCAGATATTTGGGGAACAGTGTATACTTGGAAGGCATCTTAAATGACTACAGTCAATCGGCAATATGTTAAGGGGTCTTCAGATGTTGGAAAGTATATTGCAGATTTAGAAGAAGTCTTCGGCAATTACAATTAAATCGGCAATATGTTAAGGGAGATTCAAATGTTGGTAAGTAGCATAGATTCAGAAGTAATCTTCAACAATTACAGTTAAATTGACAGTATATAAAGGGTTCTTCAAATGTTGTGAAAGTAGCACAGATTCAGAAGAAATCTTCGGCAATTGCAATTAAATCAACAGTATGTAAAGAGGTCTTCAGGTGTTGGGAGTAGTGCAGATTCAGAAGAAGCCATCGGCAATTGCAGTTAAATTGACAGTATGTAAAGGGTTCTTCAGATATTGGGAAGTAGTGCAAGCTCGAAAGAAATATTCAGCATAAGGTACTAAACGCCTGAAATAAAGCTGCTACAGGACAATATGAAGATAAAAGTTATATTCTAATTTAAACGTAGAATTTTTTAAATATACGACAATATAAAAAGCAGAATGACTTTTTCAATAGATGAAATTGCAAAGATTCTTTTAATGGTACAAATGCAAACATAAGTTTGCAATATATAGAACCTTTCGGCTGATGGTAAATACATACAAATTCAAAAGCAATCTTAAAGTATTATATTTTAACTAAACTATCAAAATTAAAATTTACATTATAAATACCTATGATTGCTAACAGTACCGTACTCAAAAAAAGTCGATTAAGGTACTAAACGCCTAAAATAAGGCTATTACAAGGCAATATGAATAATAAAGTCACACCTTCAATACAAGCACTAAATTTACGAAATATGCGAGATATTTAACAAATAAAAAGATAGAATGACTACATGAGCCATTCTGCTATCCCTTTTAATATAAATATATATTCTAATTAAAATTTTTATTTTAATTTTATATATTAAGATTATTAAAATATCAAATTATTAAAAATTATTATATATATTTAATATTATTATATAAAATATTATAAATATAATGTAATGGAAATATTAAGATAAAAATAATAACTAAAAATATCAAAAAATTATTACAAATAAAAGATGATTTTCAGTAATTATTTTGTTAAGAATTACTATATTGATATTTTTGATTTTTGTGGTGAAATAGTGATATTCAATCTAAATACAATGTTAAAAATATTACAAATGTGATAGTAGTGAGGTTTCCAAGTGATATTGTGGTTGTTCTTTTCTGCAATACTTTAAGACTTCTTCTAAAAATTAAGGTGTAGATTTTGAAAAAATTTTGAAAGTGATATCTAAATTGAATTTAATTTGTTGTAAAAATAGTTGAAAATTTTCGTAAATTTCTTTCATTGATGAAAAATCAGCAAGAAGTGCCTGAAAATAGAGATATTCAATTTTCAAGATACCAAAAATTTGACGGCATAAAAAATCATATAACCTCTAATTTCAACATATCCATACAAGCACATTTCCGTTCAAATAATGAATGAACATATCTGTTCAGCGTGATTTCAACAGAACTATGTCCCAAAATTTCAGAGAGGGTTTTCACATCAAATCCTAATTCAATACAATTTGTCGCAAACATATGGCGGAGTGAGTGAAAATTAATTTCCCGTAATCCGTTTTTCCGTAAAATAGTCTTAAAACGATACTGCATCGTTCTAGGATCAGGAATTTTACAGCTATTTGTTAGAATAAAGCAATCTTTATCTGACGGCTGAAAAGATTTTAACAAATCCGAAATAAATTCAGGCATTGGAATGATTCTGTTTGAAGTTTTGCTTTTGGGTGAAGATACACTCAGTTAGGTTTTCCGCAATATGCTGTTATTTCTTATACGCTGAACAGAACGCTCAATGTGCAATGTTCTATTTTCAAAATCTATATCAGACCATTTCAGACCACAAAGTTCGCCAATACGTACACCCGTAAAAAGTGCAATCAGTATCGCAAGTTTCGTCAGATCCATATTTTTGAGCAGAGCCGATTTTAATTGATTTTGTTCATTCTTATGATAAATATTCAAGTCGTGCTTCTCTGTTTTCGGAAGTTCAACATCAGAAATTAAATTAGCACAATGATATATTTTTTGAGCATATTTAATCATGTTTTTCAGAACAATTAAAAGATCTGAAATATATTTGTTGGACAGTCCAGCTTCCTGCTTTTCATGGATAAATGCGAAAATTTTATCCGGTGTAAGCATATCAGTTTTCAAACTGCCGAATGCTGGAAGAAGATGCTTTTTCACCTTAAAAGCATAATTTGCATATGTTGAAGGTTTTACTCTCGTCTGCTTTGCCGCAAGCCAGTTCTCAAAAAGTTCTTTCACCGTCAAATTACACCTTGTTTCAGGAATAATTATTTTTGCCTTAATTTTCAGAAGTTTTTCCTTAACTTCAGCATATGTTTTCCCGTAAACAGAGCTGTATTTTACGTTTCCGTTCTCTCTGTATCCATTGGCGTAACGTCCTTCATATCTGCCGTCTTTGCGATGATAAATATTCAGTCCTCGTTTACTCATAGTATCTATCCTTTCAAAAATCTGTATATGTATAATTATAACAGATTAGCAAAAATACCCTTTGTATATTTGACAAGAAAATTGACGGCTTATTTTGTGCAATAGTATCAAAAATCACGTTAAAAATTATCCGAATCAGACAAATTTTGAAAAATTTGCTGTAATCTATTGACAAATATTCAGTGATATGTTATAATTTATGTGTAAATTAATAAGGTATATTTAGTTAAAAATCACAACACTGTATTTTCATCAATGAAAGAAATTTACGAAAAATGCATTGTTGTCAAGTAATTATGGAAAGGTGAGAATATGAAATTCGTCAAAAACATCAGTCATCGCAGGATGGGAGTATGTATGTCTGCGTTCAGGATTTTATTAATTTAAGTATAGATATTCAAATGGATACAATAGACGATAGGCTTATTTGGATTGCCTGAATCCTTAAAATTTGTCTATTCGCATATGAAACGAGTAAATTATGTAAAATAAGACTCTATTTTTACTTGAAAAAGCTCATCCAATAGGCAATAAAAATTTTCTTGTAAAAATATGGCTTATCTATAAAAGATTAGAAAGGGTGATTTTTTTGAATCGAAAATCAAAGTTGTTCAAGACTTTTATAACTTCAGCTATACCTTTGGTTTGCACAGCAATGATGCTAAGTACGACTTCGCTTCATGCTTTTGCAGCAAATCAAGTCCAAGATGGGCTTGAAGCTTCGTTTTCAGTCGTAAAATCTTCTGATGAAGAAAATCTAAATGCAAAACTGCTTCTTTCAAATACAAATAATTTTGATATGAAAAATATTTCGATTGATTTTCTTACTCCAGCAGGTTATGTCATTAGTAATAATAATGGTAGCACGACAATCGAATCAATTAAAGTTGGTGAAGAACTTTCTTTTGATGTGGAATACGAAAAAGAAGATGAAAAAATTGCTACCACAGTTTCGAACGGAACTAATGGAGCTGTTCTTGTGAACAACGTTAATCCAATTAATAATAATGGTAATAACAATAACAGCAGCAACAACAATTCGAAAAATAATAATACAAATGTAAATTCCCCATGGACTGGAGACGATTTCCCAGTATCTTTACTTACTACCCTTGCTCTTGCTTCTGGTGGTGTGGCAATATTATGCATTAAAAAGAAAAAAGGTAAGAAGTTCTTATCACTTTTCTTATGCGGTGCTATGTGCGGAACAATGATGACCGATTTATCTGCTCTCCATGCTTCAGCAGATGCAATAGAAATTCGTTCATTTACATTGTCAGAAGATATTGAAACAAGTTCTGGCAATATTACTGTAAGTGTAAAAATTACTTACAATTACCCCACAGGAGAAATCAAATCTGAAAATATCAATTTTGATATTAGTGAAGCACTGTATGATCAAGAATCGGATACATATTACTTATTTGATGAAAAGAATCAGCTTGGAGGTACAATCAAGAACAGTGAAAATATTGCGGAAATTTCCTATGAAATTACTGATTGTAATAACACTGAACTTTTAAGTGGAAAGCTTGCTCCGTCAGGAAATTGGACAGTTGATAATCTTGGATTGATTGTTGGAGAGAATAATATTACCGTTTCTGTAAAATATGCAGATGAAACTATGGATTCTTCAACAATTAAGGTCAACAATCTTTGTGAGGCAAATATGGACTCCCTAAATATTGACAAAGGTGACGATGATGAAGATGGTGTATTAAATTTTATTGAGGTAATGTACCATACTGACCCAAAAAACGCCGATTCGGACGGAGATACTTTGTCAGATTATGATGAAATGGCTATTCTTGGCACAAATCCGATGGAAAAAGATAGTGATGGAAATGGTGTTGAAGATAATGCTGAAGATTTAGATGGTGACAGTTTAAGTAACTACGACGAAATTTACGTCCACAATATCAATCCTGTATCCATTGACTCAGATGGTGATGGCATTTCAGATTATGATGAACTTTTTAATTATAAAACTGATCCTAATAAGGCGGATACTGATGATGATGAAGCAAATGACTATTGGGAAATTCAAAATGGATTTGACCCATTGACGTTTAATTCTGATTTTGGTGATTTGGATCCTACAGGTAATGGTGTAATCACAAAAGATGATGGAACCGAAATTACTGTTGTTTTAGATGATGCATTTTTTGATGAATCTACTCCGGGATATATGGGAGTAAATCCTTATCATGTTGAACTTGGTGAAAATAGTTCAACAGACATTACTATTCCTTTTGATACATCAAGTCTGAATGAAGAAGATGATCCAACAGTTTATTATTTCAATGAATATACACAGCGTTATGAGGAAGTTCCAACAACTATTACCGAAGATGGACAAGCTATGGCTAATGTTGATAGGAGTGGTACATATGTCCTTCTCAACAGACGATATGTGTATGACGTGTGGGAAAATGATATTATTCCTCCATCTTCTACAAGTGTTGAAGATGGAAGTATGGATATTGTTTTTGTCATTGATCGTTCTGCGAGTATGGACAGCAATGACCCAGAAGGAATTAGAAAGCAAGTCGTTAAGGAATTTATTGAAAAAATGCGACCTGAAGACCGTGCTGCCATCGTTCAATTTACTGCAATTGCAGAAACGATTATGCCCATTACAAATGACAAAGAAGCACTGATTAATGCAGTTGATAGCATTGAAAATAGTGATGGTGGTGGTTGTGCGGGTTCTGACCAAAATGCAGGTACAAATGGTTCGGCAGGTATTAGAAATGCTTTAGATGAATTAAATGGTTCAAATGCGGCATACAAGTTTATTATTTTCTTAACTGATGGTGATGATAATAGATATCTTGATGGATATGAAAGTGAAGATGCGGCATATACAGCACTTGAGAATGAAGCAAAGGATAATGTTATCATTCACACTATTGGTCTTGTATTAACTGGCGGTGTTGATATTGACAGATTAAAACAAGTTGCCGATGAAACATATGGCAATTATTACCTTGCAACAGTAGGTGCAGAAGCAGAAATAGCTCCGGAATATTCGGATGCACTTCCACTTGAAGATGTATATGATGATATTGAAAACATAACCATTGATAGAGTCAAAGACAGTAATGGTGATGGTATCACAGATTACTATACGAAACTGATATGTGATGGTGAACTCGTAACATCAAAAGGCACGCTTGTATTCGGTGGCAAATCTTATGAAGAAGTTCAAAATGGTGGTGCAGATCTCGATGGTGATGGTTTGTTGAACGGTGAAGAAGTTGTTCTTATGGAAAGCGAAGCAGGCGTTTATGCAAAGGTTAATTCTTATCCATTTATGCCTGATTCTGACAATGATGGTTTTAATGACTATGAAGAGGTATGCTATATTAAAACCAGCCCATTGAAGCGAAATTATAGTGTTGATGTTGTAGATACCGACTATTTGACAAATAGCAATAATTTCACATCAACTATGTATCTTAACTATTACAATAGTAATTTTTTGGAACGTGGTTCGGTTTATATAGGAAACGCATTTTTTGGAACAAATCTCAGTATGACTGAACTTTATCAGAAAATTCTTGGTGAGTACTTTAATAAAATCGACTCTGAAACTCTAACACAAAGAGCTCTTGCTAAATATAAAGAATACGCAAATGGTATAACCTCATCTATATTGAATGAATTTAAAAAGGATATTGTACAAGAGGCAGAAGCAAGAAAAAATGGTACTTCTGTTAAAAACTTAAAACAATGGACTGATGGAATCTCTGATTTTTGGGATGCTGTATACAATATTGAGTCGGATGGAGCGAAACTTGTTAACTCAATGGTAAATGGTATAGAGTTAATGAAAGATGCTGATGTCTCTCTCGAAAGCTTAATCAAGTTGATTGATCGCAACCAATTGGCGATTAATGAATGTTATAGTCGAATTGATGAAATCAACTTTATGATTGATGATGTAATTTCGAAGGCTACAAATGGTGATGCAGTCCGTGATGTTATCAAATCATGGGAAGCAGAACGGATGGCTATTGTTACTGAACAGTTGCCAGAGTTAGAAGTTAAGATGAATACTAGCATCTCAAATAATATAGGTAGAATTGCTGATGAAGCACTTGGTGTTATGGATAAAGTAGGGAAAGTAATCAATGTTGTAAGTTTTTCTGTTGATGCTATATCAGCAGCTGATGATGCATATCAGCAATTTACTACTTTAACTGCAAATCTCGAATTGCTTAATGAGAACATTTATATTTTGGATTGTATTATCGCCACTACAGATGACAATAATTTGAGAACTGCTGCCAGAAGCTTTAAATATTATTCAAACAAAACGCTTGATGAAAACATTAGAAAATTTGCAATGGGATTTGATTATAGTATTCATGGAATGACTAAAATTGGTTTAGAGTTTTTACATGCGTTTTTACCAGACATCACTGCTGGAATTCCAGTTGTGGGTCAGGTGGTTGTAGCAATTGAATTAGTGAGGACATTTGGACATCTTGTTTATAAAATTGATGAAATGTCGGAATGTGCTGTTTACACTGTTGCTTCTGCTGAAATTGCTGATACACTTGGTACCCATTATTATAACCAGTTAAATGCGGGTAATGCAATTAATTGGAATGGTAATTGGATTGCTTACTCAAACTTTTCAGAGAAAATCTATTCTTATTTGATTAATCTCATCGAAATAAGAGAAATGAGTGAGTCATATATGTCTGCCGGTAATTTTAAACAGCCTGCTGAAACTGTGAATAAAGCCATCGAAAACATAAAAAAATGTAAAGGTGAAAATGGCAGAGGGGGTCTATGGCTCAAGTATATCAACGATCAGTTAAAATTTTATGATTACTCTGAAATAGCGTCCTAAATTATTATCTAGATGGTGCAGGTTTTCATTTAAAAATCTGCACCATTTTTGAGGTGAGAAAAATGAAAAAATTACATTTCGTATACTTTGCTGTAGTAATTATATTAATTGCATCTTTTTTTATCTATGAAGCTCTTTCAAGCCAGCATCTATCTTATCATTTTTCATTTGTGGGATACGGCGGAACATTTAAATATCATGATTTGAAAATAATAGGAATCCCAATTTACTGGTTTATGATGTTATGTGGATTTGTCATTACATTTATTGTAAGCAAGTTCAAACGTTCGCAATATCATTTGAGTACAGCAGAAACCATTGTATTTCCCATCATATTCTTAATTATTGCTTATATAGGAGCGAAGCTATTATACATTATTGAAGACTATAAAACATTTAAAAATAGTGGATTCCAATTAAGCGGAGTATCGCTGTTCGGAGCAATCTATCTTGTATTACTAATAGTTCCTTTAATAGCATTAATCACAAAGAAGAGCGTTTTTGCAATGTACGATTTTTTTACTCCCTTTGGTATTATTCTTTTAGCTTGCACAAGAATGGGATGTTTTTTCAATGGCTGTTGTGGAGCCCCAATAATTTGGAAAGGGTTTAGACCTATTATATTGCCAGTACAACTCATGGAAGTGACATGTGATTTATTGATTTTAGAACTTTGTTTTTGGGTGGAAAAAAAATACCCATTCAAAGGACTCATGTATCCGATATTCATGCTTACTTATGGAATTTGTAGATTTTTGCTGGAGTTTTTGCGAGATACTCCTAAAGATATTCTAAATCTTTCACATGGACAAATATTTTCACTTATTGCTATTGCACTATCTATTGTTTTAATTACTATATACAAATATTCAAATAAAAAAGAAAACTAAAATTTTTCAACATTATGAGTATAAATGCGAATTTGAAAAATCAAACAATTAGTCAATATTGCTATAAATTTTCAGTTGTTTTTAATTTGCCAAAGCTGTAAGTAGACTACTTGCAGCTTTTTTATATTCTAAATAGCTAATCTGTTTGTGAAAATTTTGAAAATTTGATTTGCTAAAAAATTTTCAATTTTCTATTGATTTTTCTCTTCTGTTGTGATATAATAAAATTAGAAAATTACAGAAGGTGTTGAAGTTGAGTGAAGAAAAGAACCCAATTGATGTTGAAAATGAAAAAAATGATTATGACGGACTGAAAATAAATCCTAAAACTAAAGACAGTGTATTTATTGATATTTTTGGCGATAAAAACAACGCCTGTCAGCTTTACAAGGATTTGCACCCAGAAGAAACGAATATCACAGCTGATGATATTATGATTCAGACAATTCAATCTGTTTTTGTCAACACTATATACAATAACCTCCAGGCACGGAAATTAATAATTACAAAGTGTTTACAAAAAGGGAAAAAGATGATATAATAAAAATATGGAAAATAAAAAACT
>CANQVA010000033.1 GCA_947627175.1 uncultured Ruminococcus sp. | reverse complement strand
TTGAATCCCAGTCAGGACGTGAAAACAACAGCTTTCTGAAATATTTTTCCTGTGCTTCGTAGCTGTTCTCCTGAGAAGGATCATTCGTACTTACACGAATGTAGCAGGCTACTTTGATTTTTGAAAGAACCGGCAGCAGTGTATCCGGCATAATGATTTTCATGTATGCATTTTCTCCTTTCTGAACTTCTCAACAGCAATGTTGAGTTGTTTTTTGTTCTGAAGGCAGAAATACCATGCAGGGGCTTCATGAGAATACGGCGGCTTTGCCTGTATTCAATACCTTTCAGCCCGATACCGTCTAACCAGATACGCATAGCAAAATGCGCACCGGTTGTCTTTTCAATCAGATTTGCTCTTGTTTAAAAAAGAAGGAGTGGTAAAACAGGGATATTATAAAAAATCAACTGAACCAAGAGAAAATTTCACTTTACGACCTGTCTTGCTAAAATAGGAATATAATGGCAAAGATTAGCATTTACACCATCTACAGTATATATGTTGCTTTTTTCATACAATGACTTCCCTATTTTTAGTCATTTATAGTGTATCATATTCTGTCGATAAAGTCAATCATATGAATATTACGGAGCAGCTAAAAGCGTTTAAATTGAGTGTTACATAAAACTTTTATTATTGTGAAATGTTATAGGGAAAATAAAAAAGCTGTGGAGCAAAATTTTCCTCACAGCTTATCAATATATTAAGTTTTATTCTGAAATGAATTTTACATCATCATATATTGTCCAAAACAATATTTTTAATCGTGTTCCTACATTATATCCTTTACCTTGTGAAGAAAGGCTATGCTGTTTTGTTAAAGAGTATGTTATAGCTGTATACTTAACTGTTCCCCCGTCCTTATACCAAGTAGGAACAGGAATGAGAAGTATGGCACAAATTAGAATTATGAGAATAATCTTTATCCGTTTCTTCATATCTATGCCCCTTGAAAACTGAATTTCTCGTTAAAGTTAAGTTATTTTTATAAATTTCCCTAAAAAGTCAATTCTCAATATAAATTCATAAAACTGCCGTTCAGATTTAGCAGATAATGTTTGTACTGTTCATCTCTTATTCACTGTTGATTTTCCCGTCTGATATTTCAATAATTCTGTCACACTGTTTAGCTATTTCATTGTCATGAGTAATAATTATAACTGTTTTTCCGTTTTGGTTTAATTTATGAAAAAGATTCATAATTTCAGCAGAAGTTTTTGTATCCAAAGCTCCGGTCGGCTCATCAGCAAGGATAATTGATGGTTCATTTATGATAGCTCTTGCAATTGCAATACGTTGTTTCTGCCCACCTGATAGTTTATTTACAGGTTTTTTTGACATATTATCCATACCTACAGATTTTAAAGCGTTCATAACTCGTTCTTTAGTATCCGAATGTTTCCCTTTAGAAAAATCAATTGGTAATGATACATTTTCAAAACATGAAAAATCATCAATTAAAGCAAAATCCTGCATTACAATACCTATTTTTTTATTTCGTATTTCAGCAAGTTTACTTTCGCTTAACTTTTTAATTAAAATATCATCTAAGTAATATTCACCCGATTCATAACTGTCAATACAAGCCAAAACATGAAGAAGAGTAGATTTGCCTGCTCCTGATTTTCCCGTAATAGCAATAAGTTCACCATCATCAATTGAAAAACTTATATCTTTCAATGCTTCAAATTCATTTGATTTTCCTTTGTTATATATTTTCTTTATATTTATAAGTTTAATCATAAATTTCACCCATTTGATTTTAATATCTGATTAGGAGTATTTTTTCCTATAATGCTGATTGGAAGAATTAGTGAAAGAATTATATAAAGTAACATAATCAGCACACAGCTTATGAATTGCCATATTCCGAAATCAATAACGGTTTCTCCTGCACCTGTCAATTTCATTACAAATATAGGTATAATACTCATAATAAACGAAAATATCACGCTCACCAAAGACGAATAAAAATTAATCATTACACACTGTTTCCATTTCAAACCGCAAATATAATATACGGCATAGTTTTTGAGCTGATTTTTTGCCGATAATGCACTGATGCTTACTGCACTTATAAGTGTAAGTATAAGAATACAAATCAATATTGGAAAAAGTGTATATATCTGAGAAAAAATATAGTTCATACTGTTTGCTTTCATTTCGTTTAAAGGTGTTATATTAAGAGTCATCATTTTTTTCATAGTGTTGTTATTTGATTCTAAAATTTCATCTGAAATATCTTTTGAATATGTGACAAAAACCAAACCGCTTAACTGCATTGTTACATTTTTGTCCACTAATCCACGTTGACTTAATATGAAAAGAGGCACTTCCTCAATTTCATAATTATAATTCATGAACGCATTCCGACAGTCATATTTTCCGTTTGTCGGTTTTGAAAATCCTATTACCTTAGTATTTTTCTTTAGAATACCTATTATTTCAGCATCCATATCATTTCCGAAACTATCTAAAGTTATTCTGTCTCCGACTTTAAAACCATAGGGATTTTCAGAAACAACTACTTGAACAGTATCGCTTTGATCCTTGCTTAAATCAAACCACTGACCGGCTTCAAGTTCGGGAGTAAACATATTTATAAATTCATCATCATAGCTGATAAATTTTGAATTATCGCCTTTATATGTGAGCCAGTCATTGTAAGATGCAACAATGTTTCTTTCGCCCTCAATAAGTTCATAAAGTTCATCTGTACTTCGGAGTGTTTGCTGAGTATCAGGATTTATTGCATTATCAAAACAATAAAAAAATCCCTTACTGTTAAGATATTTTTCAATCGGACTATAAAACTGAAAACGTGAGATAATAGTTGAAATCATACTTATTGTAATAAGAAAAACTACTGTCATCTGAATAACTATAAGTATGTTTATAAAAATATTATGCCTGAGATTTTTCAGACCAAGTTTGAAAAGCATCTCAAACACCTCCCCATGATTCTCTTATTGTTTTTCTTAAAAAACTGAAATAAATCATTATTCCGAGAACTATCAGAGAAGAAAGCACATATATTGCAAAAATTATCAGATAGAGTTTCATACTATATGCAGATTCTATATATTCAAAATGCCTTGCAAGAACAGGAAGAACAAATTTATCATAACATAATGATGTCAGTGCAAAAACAGGAACTGTTATAATCATACATTCAGAAAGAAACATTCCTAAAGCCCTGAATTTAGTACAACCGCACATTCTGAATACTGACAGGATTTTTGTACGTTTTGAAAGTATATACTTGTACAGAATTGCAAAGTTAATAGCTGAGAGAATTGCAATTAAAATCGAAATAATTATAATTGTATTATAAAGATAATAATTTTCGGATTCAGGTATATCAAGTTCCGGAATAACCGCAATTTCACCAAAAGCACCTGAAATTTTTTCTTTTATTTCATTATACTGACTTCTTGTCATATGTTTAGTAAAACCAATTATCAAGTCATCAATTGGTGTATCGCTGTTCAGACTTTCAAAAGGAACTATCAAGGTGTGTATTCTTTGAACACCGATAATTTCATACTCCTTACCCTGAAAAGATATTGTGCCGTTTTCGTTCATCATTGTTTCAGGTGTACCATTGAAAGCAAGTGCTACATTTTCGCCATTCTTTTCCTGTTCTTCTGAAAAATATGTTCCCGAAATAAAAGCACCATTCTTTTCTATATTTTCTTTAAAAATTTCACATGGAGCAATATTTCCGTTACTTATACAAAAACGTATAAATATAGGACCATATCCATCGGGAATTTCATCAGTATATGGTTTAACAAGATACATATTTATTGAATCGTTTAAAGAATCAGAAAAAGACAATAGTGTATTTTTTAAAATATCTTTTGCAGCATAGTTACCATTCAAATCATTATTGAATGTTATTTCAAAAGTACCTAAATCGCTTTCTTGTTCTTCTTTTATAACGTGGTAATTCTGATAAAGTCCATAAGAAAAATTGATTATAAACGATGAGGCAATTACACATATCAAAATCAATATAAATATCAGTTTTTCAGTTTTGATAAATGATTTGATATTTTTTATAATGTATTTCATACTATCTGTCCATTTCATTTAATATTATAAAAACGGCTATGTCTGAAAGAATGTATTAGTTACAGTCAAACAAATAGCCCTGTCTTTTTTTATCTTTACTTAAATCATGAAGATAAGCATCATATTCATATATATTAGCCTGAGCATAACGAGTAGTATCTGGTGTATTTGTTAAAAACACGCTATTATAACATATACTACTATCTGAATATATTGTATCATATATTTGATTGTTAGTAAATAAAAAATATTCAATTTCTATGTTTCGACTAAATATTTCCATTTTAAATTGTGTATATTGCATAATTTTGAGTTATTTATTTTATTTGCACCGACAATATGTATAAAACCGTTATCATTCATACAGAAACCTCTTATAATATACATGATTTTTTTGCTTGACTGATTTTTTTCTGTTGAATTAACCTCAAACAAACATTCTCGTTCATAAATTTTTTTCACAAAATTATGCTTGATTTTTTGTATATAATGTTGTATAATAATATAAATCCTGTTTTTAAGGGAAAAAATAATAAGGAGATTTGTTATATGAAAATCAAAATCGGATTCATAGGTGCAGGAAACATGGGTTCTGCAATAATGAAAGGTATTTCAAAGTCTGCTGTTGATGCTGAACTATATGCTTTTGACCCTGATAATAAAAAAGTGGAAAATCTCAGTGAATACAGTGTAAAATACTGTGCCGGAGAGGCTGAACTCGTCGCAGAGTGCAAATATGTATTTCTTGCTGTAAAGCCACAGATTATTGAAGGTGTTCTTGAAGCCGTCGCACCTTCCGTAACTTCTGATACGGTTATTATTTCGATTGCGGCAGGAATAAGTGACGAATTTATAGCAGAAAAAACACGTCCTGATGCAAAAGTAATTCTTGTAATGCCAAATACTCCTCTGCTCATAGGTGAGGGGGCATCTGCACTTTCCCACAACGAAAAAGTTACAGATGAAGAATTTGAGACAGTTCTGAACATATTCAAAATATGTGGAAAAGCTGCCGTTATATCAAAGGACAAAATGAAAGAAATAATTGCTCTCAACGGAAGTAGTCCTGCATTTATTTATCTGTTCGCAAAGGGATTTATTGATTATGCGGATTCTGTAGGAATCGACAAGAACGCCGCAACAGAACTTTTCACACAAAGTCTGATAGGTTCTGCAAAGATGATTACCGATTCAGGATATTCAATTGACGAACTTATAAAAATGGTTTCTTCTCCCGGAGGAACTACACTTGCAGGTCTTGACAGGCTATATGAGGGAAATCTCACGGAAGTTGTAAAAAACTGCTGTGAAAGCTGTACAAAAAGAGCTTACGAACTTTCAAAATAATTTGAAGTTCTAATATATTGACAATGGGCATATCCTTTTTATAAAAAGAAAGGACTGACCCATATATGAAACACCTGAATTATACGGAAACACGAAAACGACAAATCAGCTTTTTTCTGCTGTGTACTGCCGTATCTGCCGGAATACTCGCCGGTGCGGTTTACAGTGCAGGACATTCGGCGGACAATCCATGGATACATCAGTATTTTTACCCTGCACACTGTGGCGGAACTATATATGAAGTTTTCACAAATACTTTAATTTCACTTCTGCTTTTCATCGGAACAGCGTTTCTGCTGGGAATATCAGCGTTCGGACAGCCTGTAGGAATAATTATGCTGATATATCGTGGTTTCGGAATAGGAGCGTCTGTAGCTTATGAATATATTCATAAGGGAATGCACGCAATGCCGTCTGTTATACTGCTGATTCTGCCTGAATGTACAGCCGTAATTATAATTTCAGTTCTCGCAGTAAGAGAAGTGATACGCTCGTCAAATTCGATTTTTCTGTATCTTACAACAGACGTTTCCCATAGTGAAAGGACGTTCAGGCTATACTGCATCAAATTTTTTGTACTGACTGTTATATCAGCCGTTATTTCGGTTTTTGCAACTATAATGAATTATATATTTTCAGGACTGAGATGACCAAAAAATAAAAACGGAGGATTTTTAAAATTGGGAATATTTTCAAACGACTACGAAAGCAGAGGTGCGGGCATTGCAAAAAACGCACCGAAAAAAAAGGGTATACAGCTATTTTTTGAAATATTTTTCAGAAAGTTCTGGAAACTTATACAAGTGAATATGCTTTACTTTGTATTTTTTATACCTATATTTCTTTTACTTGCATCTCTCAGCTTTATAAAAAACAGCACTGTTTCCCTTATATGTGCAGGACTTTCGCTTGTGCTTTTCGTGGTAAACATAGGCCCTGCAACAGCAGGAATGACTAAAGTAATGCGGAATTACGTACTTGAAAAACATTCTTTTATAGTACATGATTTTTTCAAGGCTTTCAGGTCAAACTTCAAAACAGCATCACTTATAGGATTTATTGACTGTTTCATTATGCTTTCAGTTTATGCGTCGTTTCAGGTTTACCCCATTCTGGTAGAACAGGCAGGAACAAAATTGATGTATATTCCAATGGTTATAACATTCAGTCTTGCAATAGTAATAATGATGATGAACTACTATATTTTTCTTATGCTTATTGCCACAAATCTGTCATTCAAAAATCTTGCTAAAAATTCATTTGCCCTTGCTTTTGTTGCAATGAAACAGAATATTATAACATTTGCTGTAACAGCTGTAACAGCAGTTGCAATGCTGTTTTTGTATTGGCGTTTCAGACCACTTTTCCTCATGCTTATACCGTTTATGCCTATGGCTTTTGTGTGGTTTGTTACCTGTTTCAACAGCTATCCCGTAATACAAAAATTCGTCATAAATCCGTATTATGCAAGCATAGGACAAGTAAACCCCGAACTTGCAGACAATTCTGTCAATGACGAAAATGAAGAACCTGTATTTAAGGATATGGGCGGTAAAGAAAAACCAATTGAAAAACGAAAAAAAGGCAGCGGAAGAAGAATTTCATAATTTCGGAAAAAGACGGCTTTCTTATAAGGGAAGCCGTTTTTTTGTGCAGTGAAATAATAAGAATAATGCATTAAAATCATAATTTACCATGATTATTGTATTGTTTTCAGGTAATAATAATATCATAATCAAAATCAGGAGATATTGTTATTATGGCTTACAATAAAGTAGTAATTTCGGGTATAAATACCTCTGAATTAACTGTTCTTAAAGAGGAGGAGAAAATAGCTCTCCTTAAAGAAATAAAATCCACAAACAGCAAAGAAGCAAGGGACAAACTCATAAAAGGAAATTTAAGACTTGTTCTGAGTGTTATTCAAAAATTCACCGGCAGAGGTGAGGACGTTGACGACCTCTTTCAAATAGGCGTTATGGGTCTTATCAAGGCTATAAATAATTTTGACCTTTCAAAAGAAGTACGATTTTCCACATACTGCGTACCCATGATAAGCGGTGAACTCCGCCGTCATCT
Organism: uncultured Ruminococcus sp.; assembly: GCA_947627175.1. GTDB lineage: Bacteria > Bacillota > Clostridia > Oscillospirales > Ruminococcaceae > Ruminococcus. The sequence goes on along the minus strand of CANQVA010000033.1, from coordinate 13,336 downwards.
CAGAGATTACAGTCAGGTAAAAGTCAGCCGTTCGCTCCGTGACCTTGCGTACAAGGCAATTCAGGCTAAGGAAAAACTTACATTTTCACTGCAACGTGAACCAAACATAGAAGAAATTGCAAATGAAATAGGTGAAAAACGTTCAGACGTTGTAATCGCACTTGAAAGCATAAGTGACCCTGTTTCACTTTATGAACCTGTTTATTCTGATTCTGAAGATACTCTTTATATCATGGATCAAATAGGCGATAAAAACGATGTTGACAGTTGGCTTGATGAAATTTTTATACGTGACGCAATAAAGGAACTCGGCGAACGTGAAAAAAATATCCTCTATCTTCGTTTCCTTAAAGGAAAAACACAGGTTGAAGTTGCCGGAGAAATAGGAATTTCACAGGCACAGGTTTCACGTTTGGAAAAAAGTGCTATAAATAGAATAAAAGGAAACGTATAATTTTATATTTGTTTTTTCGACATTTTACTTGACTTTTTCCGTCAAATGTACTACAATGATATATTATATAACTTTTTGGGAGTGTGTTTTCTTTTATGAGCAAAGGCAAGGGCAAGGGATTCTTTTCAAAATTAAAAAAATCTACTATAATTACTATGGTATCATGTGGCAGTTTTGTTGTCATGACTTTTTTTGCACTGTTGTTTTTTACAAAATTTCCGATAACACTTCCGGAAAAAATAACGGCAAGCCTTGGACGTGAAAGTATATATAAACAAAACAACGTTGAGGGTCTTGAAGTTAATGCAACAACTTCTGTTTCACAGACAACAGAAAAAAACGATTCTTCCAGAACTACAACTACACAGACTACAGAGAAAACAACTTCAAAAAGAACAGACTTTACAATAACAATTACAACGGGTAAGGGGTTCCGTACAGGTGAACATATTTCTACAATCACACAAGATTCTAAATATGATGATGTTCGGGATTCGGAAGAATTTGAGGAAACTACCGAAAATTCAGAAAATTTCGGCTATGATGACAGCGAATATGACGAAAACTATGAAAACGATTATTCCGATTATGATAATGAATATGGTATGAATTACTGAATATGTAATAATATTTTTCATAAAGATAATGGCAGGATACCCCGGCTTTTCAGTCCGGGTATGAATGCCGTTTTTTTGTTTAAATAAATTATTTTTTAATAAATGTCAAGATAATGCCGTTTCATCAATATATAAATTTTGTAATGTGTTTTAGCATTACATTGGTTAAATTTGTACAAAAATCAATTTTTTCACAAAAAGTTCTTGACAATTACGCTAAAATTATATATAATGTTTATAAGGAGGGATTGCTATGATAAAGAAATGTTTTACAATAATGTCAAGTCTGGTGTTCACTGCAACTACGGGAATAATTTATCCGGTTAAAACAATAGCAGTTGAGGATATAGAGCCGGAGGAAGTAGTGTCAATGCGTTCTGAGTATGAAAAACATTATTATAATGGTGATGGGACGTATACTGCATATATTGATACAGTACCACTTCATTATTATGAAAACGGTGAATGGCTTGATATTGATAACACTCTTATACAAGACGAAAATGGTAATTACATAAACAAAAACAATTCTATGAAAGTTACACTTTCACCAAAAGCATCTATCAGCCCTATCAATGCTATTAACGAAACATCTAACGATAATAACCAAATGATTTCTGTTGACTATAATGGTTATTCATTATCATGGAATTTAATTGATACAACTGATACACAGGCTATTTTTTCAGATGAGGACGTAGAAGATGTGTTATCCTATGAAAAAGTTTATCCTATTTCAGAAGTATCTATAAATGAACAAACAGGTGTTGAAAGAAATATAGGTATGAATAAATTAAATGCTAAGATTTCTGAATCTGTCGATAATCTTAATTCGTCTGTATTATATAATGATATTTCCGAATCTATAGATTGCAAAATTGATATACAGTCTAATTCTGTAAAAGAAACTTTTATTCTTGAAAATCCTGATAATATTTTAGAAGAGTATAGTTATCTGATACAGTCAAATGGACTGGCTGCAAAACTTTGTGAAGACAATTCTGTAGTATTCTTAGACGGTGAAAATACTATATTTACAATACCTGCTCCATTTATGTTTGATTCATCAGATGATGCAGAAGAGAACTATAGTATCTCTGTATCACTTGAAGAAACAGATAACGGTTATATCTATACACTTTCTCCTGATATAGATTGGCTTACTGATGAATCTCGTGTGTATCCTGTTATGATAGATCCATATGTAATACCTGATGATACAGCATCTATAATTTGCAGATATAATTCTGAAGCAAATCCCAACAGTATGTATTCTGGTATAAAGGTAGGCGGAGAACCCGGCAATGCTTATGAAACTTATATAGATATTCAAAATAACTCTTTTTCCAGTTATCCCAGTAATATGTGTATAACGAAAGCTAATTTTTATATGAGAATGAAAGGAGCTTCTGTAGCATCTAAAAATAATAATTTTGATTTGTACGCTGTTGACTCTAATGTTCGTTACATTTTTTATAATGATAATAATAAGGGAAAGGCAAGTTATTGTAAGTATATTAAGAATATAAGTAAAGATTCTTCAACTTCAGATTATGGTTGGACAATTGATATAACAGAACTTGCTAATGCATGGTTTAATTATGTTCATTGTGGTAATAGGAACAAAGGAATTTCTCAGTATGGTTTTAAGCTGGTAGCTAATAATGGTGCTAAAACTCTTGAAGGATATAATACAAATGCAGCTCTTGGCTCTGACAGACCTTATTTTTGGTTTAACTACGAGTATTCTGATTATTATTATTTACCATATAATCCTAATAGATACAATAATGTTGGTGAATTAGAGAATTTTCAGAACAATATGAATTGTTATGCATATGCTTTACAAGCCTATCATATTGGCTCAACAGAATATTATCAGTTATATCCAGGTGAAATAGGTATTGGTAATCATATTAATGATGGTTATGATGCAAGTAATTATAATGAATTAATTAATCATTACAGGTATTTTCAGAATAAAGTGAAAGGTGTTATATCAAATATTTTAAATGGCAGAGATATTTATTCAAGTCAAATTCAATATTATGTTGGAAATAACGAAACTTTCCGAACAGTTATGGATGAGTATATGGTATTTATAGAAAATCAAATGAAAAGAGATGCCGTTGTAATGGATTTCAATATGTCTAAATACCTAAATGAAAATGTAATAGATAAATATTCTAATAAATTTACACCGCCATCTGCATTTAATGAAGATAATGAACGTATAATCGCAATGATAGCATATTATAATTATGTGGATTTGTATACAGGTACTTTATCTATGCATTATTATATGCGTAATGGTAATGGAACCTGCCCTGTACATGGTGGTAACTGTAGTATCTGGTCAAATAAAATGGGGAGTGATATTGTTAAAAACTATCCTGGAAATATTCATAGTGAAATCCTGTGTGATGAAACTATATATGATTATGCCTATAATTCTGGTGTTGTATTTAATTGTTATAATAAAGAATTGGTTAATTTTTATAGCATAACTAAAGATGCTGATATTTTTAGTTCCAGTTTTTCGCATGATCCATCTGGTGGTGCTACATTTTATTTTCATTATTAAATGAGGTGATTTCATGAAAAAGTTTATTGCTTTTATAATTGCACTTTCTGCAACGCCTTTGTCAATATTATCGGTTAATGCTGAAAAAGTTGACTATAGTCTGTGGGACAGATTCATAAAGTACGATTTGCGTATAACTGACTATGATTCTTTGTCCGAGGAAGAAAAAGACCTTTGTAAATTCATTTTTGAAACGGAACGTTCTTCAGAAGATACCATAATATGCGAACGTGCAAGACGCATTCTTGCCGGTTATGATGTGGGTGAACGTATAGACCCTGAACAAGTAGAAAATTATTATAATATCATTGACAGATGTGAAGATTATTGGCTTCTTACTCCATACCCGAATCCATATGAAAATGGTTATGAATCTTTCCGTGAACAGTATGAATTTTCAAAGAATCGTGCAACCTTAGAAGCTGTGCCCGATATAAGGCATATTGATGAGGATAATTGTTATAACGAATACTGGACTGATGATGAAAGAACGGCAAGTATAGAAATTTATAATAACTCTTATTATACTTTTGATGAAGAACCGTTTATATACAAGGTATATGACGGAGATACATATGAAAAGTATGAAATCGAAAAAAATCTTGAATTTCTGCCAACTATGGAATACGAAGGCTGTACATATCAGATTTATCCGGACAATACCCTTGCTCTTTACAGTTTTAACAACAATATTGTTGATTCCGTTGATATTCCCGAAAATATAGACGGTATGGCAGTTACCGGAATAAAAATGTTTGCTTTTGACCAATGCGATATTGAAAGTATACATCTTCCGGAAACCATAAGTTATATAGAACCATTTGCATTTTATAATTGTGAGCATCTATGTGACATAAATTTCCCTGAAGGGCTTAAATCCATAGGTGATTCGGGATTCTGCGATTGCAGTGCATTGGGTGATATAAATATAGATTGTCCGAATCTTGAATTTTCAAAGTTTCCGTTTTATAATTGTACCGCAAAAAATATAACAGTCAATACAAAAAAAATACCTGATTCTGTTATATATTCTTTTACAGAATATGAATCACTCACTATAGGTGATGATGTGAAAGAAGTGGGTATTTATCTGCTTAATACTGACACTGAAATTCCTGAAAGTGTAAAGATTGTAACATGGGGAGAAATATATGAAGAAAGTATAACAGTTCCCGAACATATAGAAATATTAGGTGCTTATACCGAGCCTTCAGGCAATAAATTCCTCTCTGTGTCTATAGGCGGTGAACCTAAAATACCACTTATTGACAATCCGAGTATGACAGAATTGCATCATAGTATCATAAAAGGATACTACAACACAGAAGCTCATAAATACGCAATCACGAACAATGAACAGTTTCAGGCATTGGATAATCTGAAATATGGTGACGCAAATAACGACGGTAATATAAATATCGCTGATGCTGTATCATTGCAGAAATATTTATTTGGCAATGGTACTGTAGGCTATGAAGCTGACCTGAATAAAGACGGAACTATAGATTCTTTTGATATGATACCAATGCGTAAAACAATATTAAATCCCCAATAAGTCAAAAAACTCCTGAATATATTCAGGAGTTTTATTTATTGTGAGTTTTTGATAGTTTTTTACAAAAAATTTCACAAAACTATTGACTTTCAATAAAAGATATGTTACAATAAGCAGAAAGCAGTTGTTTCTTTTTATAGAAAGGTGAATTATATATGAAATATGCAATCCATGACAAAAAATATAATTACAAATATTTTTTTGACAGTAAAACCGGATTTTATATGCGTACCGGTATTCTGGACGAAAACGGCAAAGATACGGGCATTGACCCCTTTATGTCATCATTTCCGCATCTGATAGATGTCGGAATAATGGGTCATTGCATTCATGGCGAAAGCGGTTTGTGTAAGGCTGCCGGAATACAATGCTATCAAAGCGGATATTCTGTCCGAAAACCCGATATGACAGTTGAAGATTTTGAAAGTATTGCAAAACAATGCAGACACGTTACAAATCAACTTGCCCTTGGTGGCAGAGGCGACCCTAACCAACACAAGGATTTTGAGCGTATTTTGCAGATATGCCGTGAAAATGACCTTGTGCCGAATTACACAACGTCAGGTTTCGGCATGACAGACGAACAAGTCAGACTCACCCGTGAATATTGCGGAGCAGTGGCTGTAAGTTGGTATCGAAGTAAATACACAGAGGAGGCGATAAAAAAATTTATCGGTGCAGGGTGTAAGGTAAATATACACTATGTTCTTTCAAAAAATTCTATTGCTGAAGCAGTTGAAAGACTATCAGGCAAAAGTTTTGTTGACGGAATAAATGCGGTCATTTTTCTTATGCATAAACCCGTTGGACAAGGTAAACGGGAAAATATGACAGATTTGAATGACCCGTTGCTGAAATCGTTCTGCCGACTTGTGAACGAACAAAAAGTGCCATATAAAATAGGGTTTGATTCATGCAGTGTGCCAATGATAGTTAATTTTTGTCCTGATATAGCAAAAATGACACTTGACACTTGCGAAGGTGCAAGATATTCCTGCTATATATCAAGTGAAATGATAATGTCACCATGCAGTTTTGACCGTGTGGAAAAGTACGGTGTATCGCTCAGAAACAATACTATCCGTGAAGTGTGGAACAGTCCACAATTTGAAGCGTTCCGTGATAGTTTACGGCGTTCATGTCCGAAATGTCCCGATAGAACATTCTGTATGGGTGGCTGTCCGATTGTGCCCGATGTGGCAATATGTCCAAGCAAAAACAAAAAACAGCTTAATGCTGATTAAAAGTAGAAATTTAAAAAACAGCAGAACGAATTTATGAATGTTCTGCTGTTTTTTAGTATTTTTTTATGTTCCTCTAAAAAACCGATTTTTACAAATTCAGAAACATCTGATGCAGTCTTAAATCAGTTGTAAGTTCCGGGTGAAATGAAACACCGATTTGATTTTTATATTTTACAGCTGTAATTTTATTATCTGTAACATTTAGAATTTCCACATCATCTGAAAGGATTTTTTCAATATACGGTGCACGTATAAAACGCATAGGAAAATCAGAAATATTTCCCACATTTCCTACAGCCGAAAAACTGCCGAGCTGTCTACCGTAAGCATTTCTGCAAACGGCAACGGGAAGCGTTCCGAAAGCAGTTTCTTCACCGCCTGCAATTTCCTGCGACAGTAAAATAAGTCCTGCACAAGTTCCGAGTACCGGAATATCATTTTTTATCATTTTCCTTAAATGCTCCAATAAACCGAGTTCTTTAGCAAGTTTCCGCTGTACGGTGCTTTCTCCTCCGGGAAGTATTAAGCCGTCAAATTTATTTTCCAAATCTGATTTGTTCCTTATGAGTTTATACTCTGCCGAAAGATTTTTCAGTGCGTCGGCGTGTTCCTGAAAAGCACCTTGTAAAGCTAAAATCCCTATCATTATTTTCCTCTTTCTGCCATAAGCAACGCAATTTCCTGTTCATTTATACCTACCATTGCTTCGCCGAGGTTTTCAGAGAGTTTTGCAAGAACATCGGGATTGTTATAATTTGTTACAGCCTTTACAATAGCATTTGCACGTTTTTCGGGATTTCCTGACTTGAATATTCCTGAACCGACAAATACCCCTTCCGCACCAAGCTGCATCATCAATGCGGCATCAGCCGGAGTTGCCACTCCTCCTGCTGCAAAATTCACAACAGGAAGTTTGACGTTTTCATGTACATATTTTACAAGTTCAACAGGTACTTGAAGTTCTTTTGCCTCTTCAAAAAGTTCGTCATCACGTCTTGAAACGATTCTTGCAATTTCACTTTGAATTTTTCTCATGTGTCTTACAGCCTGAACAACATCGCCCGTACCCGGTTCACCCTTTGTACGTATCATAGATGCACCTTCAGCAATTCTTCTGAGAGCTTCGCCGAGATTTTTTGCACCACATACAAAAGGTACACGGAATTTTGTTTTGTCTATATGATAAATATCATCTGCGGGAGATAATACTTCGCTTTCGTCTATGTAGTCAATTTCGATAGCTTCAAGTATTTGTGCTTCTGCAAAATGTCCTATTCTGCATTTTGCCATTACAGGTATACTTACAGCATTCTGTATGCCTTTTATCATAGCGGGGTCACTCATTCTTGATACACCGCCTGCTGCTCTTATATCGGCAGGAATCCTTTCAAGTGCCATTACTGCACAAGCTCCTGCTGATTCTGCGATTTTAGCTTGTTCAGGTGTTGTAACGTCCATAATAACACCGCCCTTTAACATCTGAGCAAGTTCTTTGTTAAGCTGATAACGATTGTTTTCCATAATATTTCCCTCCGAAAAAAAGTAAATCATGACAAATTGTCATGCTTACAGTATAATTCAGTTATGACCCTTTTTCAATAACCAAAATAATATTTTATTATAAGGTCAGATTATGTTATACAGAAATCAGAGAAAACTAACGGTATCAATCACTTTTATCCAAAAATTCCTGAAGATGTTTAATTTCATCTTCAATAATGCGTTCAAGATAAATAGTCATTTTTTCAGGGCTGTAAGAATTTCTGTCTTTAACCCAGTCGAGAAGAACTCCCGATATAGCTTCAGTATAAAATCTTATTAAAAAATCCTTGTAATCGGAAGCAAGTTTTTTTCCGGCAGATTTTTCAGCACTGTCAAAAAGAGAACCTGTAATGCTGATACAATCATTGTATAAAAAGCGTTTAAGTTCATCACGCCCTATAGAATCATAGGCACAGTTTATAATATGTCTGTTTTTTTCTACATAGTCCATAACAAATAGTATTGCCTGCTTATAATTTATAAGCAGGTCAAATTTTTTTATTACTTCAATAGTTTCACGTTCAAGAGTCCATTTAAGCAAATCACGTATATCTTCAAAGTGATAGTAAAATGTATTTCGGTTTATACCGCAGTCAGAAACAATTTCACTGACTGATATTTTAGAAAAGGGTTTTTTTTCCATCAGCTTTTTCAGGCTGGAAGAAATCATAATTTTAGTATTCAAAGATGTTGCAGAATGTTTCATATTAAACTCCTCCAAAATCAATTTTAATATATTATATACCATTTTGGAAATTTTTTCAAGTCTTAATTTGTTAGTCAAAAAATGTCATTTGTCTGAATTTATGACAGAATGAAAGAAATGACTGTTGAAAAAAAATCGCACAGGCATATAATATAAATCAGGAGGTGAACAAAAATATGCAGACGAAAAAATATAATATAATTCTTTACAGCGGACTCGGAGAACGCAAAGGAAAACTTTCCGCAGAAATTTCCGGAGATGTTTGTAATGGTACAATATATATTATGGAAAATGAAAATCATTTTACGGGAATTTTTAAAGACGGAAAATGGAAGTTATCAGGAAGTCTGAAAACCGGAATATGGGATACAGAATATAAAGGATATGGAGAATTTAATCAGGACAGTTTAAATTTTGAAATTCTTATTCTTGGAAGCTGTTATGAATTAAAGGGAGAGATTATGAAATGAAAAAGTTTTATGAGCGTATAACAAGTCACCCCAAAGTTATAATTACAGTATTTATTTTAATGGCAATAGCAGGTGCAATTCTGGGAAATCTTGTTTCAGTAAATTATGATATGAACGACTATTTGCCGGCTGACAGCAAGTCAACTATTTCAATTGATGTAATGAATGAGGAATTTTCCGGAGGTATTCCGAATTGCCGTGTTATGATTGAAGACGTAACAATACCGGAAGCACTTGAATATAAAGAGAAATTCAAGGAAATAAAAGGAGTATCAGAAGTCACATGGCTTGATGACAGCATAGACATTGAAGAACCTATTGAAATACAGGATAAAGACGTTGTTGAAAGCTATTACAAAGATTCAAACGCATTGTTTTCGATTACAATTGATGAAGATTATATTTTAAGTGCCGTTCCTGAAATACGCAAAACAGCAGGCAATAACGCTCTTGAAGGTTCGGCTGTTTCGTCGGAAGTAGCTGAATCAAGTACAGTAAGCGAAGTTTCAAGGGTTGCAATTTTTGCGGTATTGTTTATTATATTCATTCTTATAATAACGACTGATTCATGGATAGAACCTATAGTAATAATGGTAGGTCTTGGAACAGCAATTTTAATAAATTCAGGAACAAACCTGATATTCGGGGAAATATCGTTTGTATCAAATGCGGCGGGAGCAATTTTACAGCTTGCTGTTTCGCTTGACTATTCAGTATTTCTTTTGCATAGATTTGAAGAATGCCGTAAAGATTTTGAAAATCCCCGTGATGCTATGGTTGACGCACTTTGCAAATCAACAAGTTCAATACTTTCAAGCGGTCTGACAACGGTAATAGGATTTATAGCACTTTGCTTTATGAGATTCCGCATAGGTCCCGACCTTGGTCTTGTGCTTGCTAAAGGCGTTGCATTAAGCCTTATAAGCGTATTTGTATTTATGCCTTCATTTATACTTATGACTTATAAATTACTTGATAAAACTCGTCATAAAAGGCTTGTGCCGAAGTTTAATAAATTTGCAAAAGTAGTATCAAAAGCAATGATTCCGTTTGCGGTTGTATTTGCTTTAATAATGGTGCCGGGTTTTCTTGCATCTGAAAGCAATAATTTTTATTACGGAAATTCGCATATTTTCGGAGAAAATACAAGGCTTGGACAGGACACAGCAAAAATACAGGACGTTTTCGGAAAAAGTGATACTTATGTACTTCTTTTGCCAAAGGGAGATAATGTAAAAGAAAAAGAATTGTCTGATAAATTGAGAGAGTTTCCGCAAGTAAAGGATATAATTTCATATGTTGATACAGTGGGAGCAGAAATCCCCGAAGAGTATCTTGACAGTGAAACACATTCACTTCTCAAATCAGAAAATTACAGCAGAATGGTGTTACAGCTTAATACAGACTATGAGGGAAAAGACACATTTGCACTCGTTGAGGACATAAGAAAAACGGCAGAGAATTTTTATTCTGATGAATATTATCTTGCCGGCAACGGAGTAAGCACATATGACCTTATGAACACTGTAACAGCAGATATGACAAAGGTTAATTTCATAGCAATAGCGGCTGTATTTATAGTGCTTCTTTTTGCAATGAAATCGGCAACACTCCCGATAATACTTGTTCTCAGCATTGAAACGGCAATATGGCTTAATATGTCATTCCCATATTTTACAGACAGTTATATATTCTATATAGCATATCTTATAATAAGCTCTATTCAACTCGGAGCAACAGTAGACTATGCGATACTTCTCACAGACAAATATCTTGAACATAGAAAAGAAATGCTGAAAAAGCGTGCTATAGTTGAAACAATTTCGTCGGTAGCCGTATCTATACTGACATCGGGAAGTGTTCTTACAATAGTTGGCTATCTTCTCGGACTGCTTTCAACTCATGGACTTCTTGCACAACTCGGAATATTCATAGGCAGAGGAACATTGCTTTCATTGGCAGTAGTTTTGTTTGTACTCCCCGGATTACTCTATGTTTTTGACGGTCTTATCAGAAGAACAACAAAAGATTCTGATTTCTGTACAGAAAATAATATTGTACCGACGGCTTGTAAAGTGATACAGAAAGGATAATTTATATGAAAAACAGAAAAGTATTCAGTAAAGCAATATCATGCGGACTTGTGGCAGTTATGACAGCAGGATATACAATTCCTGCATATGCTGTTGAAAATCAGAAAGAAGAAGTAATTTATGTTATGTCCGATGCTGATGGAGATGTAAACGGCGTATATGCCGTGAATATCTGGAACGGCGGAAATATAACGGATTACGGCGAATATTCGTCGGTAAAGTTATTAAATGAAAACGAAAGTATAAAAACTGACGGAGATAAAATAACATTTTCTTCTGACAGTGATAAAGTATATTGTGAAGGGGTTCTGAAAAATACTGAAATTCCGTGGAATATCTCATTACAGTATTTTATAGACGGAAAAAAACTGACAGCAGAAGAAACAGCAGGAAAAAGCGGTAAGCTTGAAATAAAATTCAAGGTAACTCAAAATAAAAACTGTAAGCCAGATTTTTTTGAAAATTATGCATTGCAGGCAAATTTTACTCTTGACACAAATATTTGCAGTAACATATCAGCCGACGGTGCTACAACTGCAAATGTAGGAAGCAAGAAACAACTTTCATATACTATTTTTGCCGGAAAAGGAATAGATACTACAATATCAGCAGATGTGGAAAATTTTGAAATGGACAGCGTTTCAATAAACGGTATAAAGCTGAATATGGATATTGACGTAGATACAAGCGAACTCACAGGAAAAGTTGATGAACTTAATGACGGCATAGAAAAAATAGATGACGGAGCTAATCAGGTATCAGACGGAACTTCAGAACTTAAAGACGGAAACAAAAAACTTAAAAATGGTTCGTCGGAACTTTTCAAAGGTGCGGAAACTCTTAATAATGGAATTGATGATTTGAGTTCGGGAGTTTCGCAAATTGAAAGCGGTCTTAATACTCTTAATTCACAATCGTCAAGTCTTACAAGCGGTTCAGGTCAGGTAAAAAATGCACTTCAAAAAATCAAAACAGCACTTTCTTCAGTAAATTCCGATACTGAAAAAGTAAAACAACTTGTATCTGCAAGCGGTCAGATAAAATCAGCCGTTTCATCTCTTAAATCAGGAGCAGACGAACTTTCAAAAAATCTCGGATATGTACAGTATAAAACCGTTATGTTACAAAATGGTCTTGATATGGATTACCTTAAATCTGCAAATGCTGATACAGCAGAAGCACTTAATCAGCAGATTTTACAGCTTTCGGGAACACTTAGCCAAATTCAGAATATTCCCGAATATGCGGAACAGTCGGCACAGCTTGAAACACAGATTGAACAACTCAGCGGAATAGTAAAACTTCTGACGGCAAACAACGGAGCAATAAGTGGAACAGAACAATATCTTGACACTCTTTCAGGAGCATTACAGCAGATTGACGAAGGACTTGAACAGCTTGACGAAAGCTATGAAGAATTTGATTCAGCAGTAAATGTTCTTGCAAGTTCACTTGAAGGAATAGTTACAAATATATCTGCCTTATCATCGGCAATAAATACACTTACTGATGAATATGAAAGTCTTGACAGCGGAATAAATGCCTATACTTCAGGAGTTTCAGATATATGTCAAGGATATTCAAGTCTTGTAAGCGGAGTTTCACAGCTTGCAGACGGAAGTAAAAATCTTCTTGATGGTGCAGATTCTCTTGACAAAGGCTTGTCAGATATGTATGACGGAGTTACGGAACTTTGCGACGGAGCAGGAGAACTTTCAGGCGGAACGGGAGAATTAAAGGATAAAACTTCCGGAATGGATAAAGAAATCGAAGATAAAATTGATGATGTTATAGACTCTGTAAAGGGCGGAAACAATAAAGTCATATCATTTGTTTCCGATAAAAATAAAAATGTGAAATCCGTGCAGTTTGTAATAAAAACAGATTCAATTGAAATTCCCGAAGTTCCCGAACAAGTTGAAGTTACCGAAGAAAAAACTACTTTTAAAGAGAAACTTATAAATCTTTTTAAACGTTGATATTTTTACGGCGGACAATTATAAATGTCCGCTGTTTTTAATAATCTGAGTGTTATTATATTGTCATTTAGTTAAAAAAAAAAAAAAAAAAA
>CANQVA010000032.1 GCA_947627175.1 uncultured Ruminococcus sp. | reverse complement strand
AAGTGTAAGCACGGTGACGTGTTCAGCTTGTGGGTACTAATAGGTCGAGGGCTTTTCCTTTTGATTCATGGAAAGAGAGTTTTCTCCTCAATATGCTTTTGCTTTGTTTGTTTAAAGTTTGAAAATTATTTGTTTAAAGTTTAAAAAATGTTGAAAATCGCTTGACAAATTTCTTTTTTTGTGATATAATGTAAAAGTGATTTAGATGCACCATTAGCTCAGTTGGTAGAGCAACTGACTCTTAATCAGTGGGTCCTGGGTTCGAGTCCCCGATGGTGCACTAATACATGGCCCGTTGGTCAAGCGGTTAAGACACCGGCCTCTCACGCCGGTAACACCAGTTCGATTCTGGTACGGGTCACTTTAAAAAATAGTCGGTATTTATAGTGATGAGGTCACACCCGTTCCCATTCCGAACACGGAAGTTAAGCTCATTAACGTTGATGATACTTGGTTGGCGACGACCCGGGAAAGTAAAACGATGCCGGCACAATATTCCTCCTTAGCTCAGTCGGTAGAGCACTCGGCTGTTAACCGAGTTGTCGCCCGTTCGAGCCGGGCAGGGGGAGCCAAAAAGCCTGAAAGTTTAAGATTTTCAGGCTTAATTTTTTGTATTAAAAAGCTCCTGTTTATGCAGGAGCATTTTTTTAGTTCTGATGTTTCACAACGCCGTATTCGTCGTCAAGCCGATAATATGGGCAAGAGTAATTAGTTCCCTGTAAGAATCTGTACATTTCGTCTTCATCAAGATTAACAATGCAGACGTAACATTCATAATCTTCATCATAGACATAATTTGTGCAAGTTTCACAATTAGATTTTTTGTTCATTATAATTCCTCCATTGAGAGAGTAGCGACTGCATTAAGGCTTTCGTCGGCTGTAATTCCGGCAAGGAAATTATAACTTCCCTGACAGGCAATCATAGCACCGTTATCACCGCAGAGTGATTTTTCAGGCATATAGAAATCATATCCACGCTTTTTACAAGTTTCGGAAAGTGTTGCACGTACTCCTGTATTTGCCGAAACACCGCCCGCAAGTGCAATTTTTGTATAGCCGAGATTTTCAGCGGCGTTAATAGTTTTTTCGGTAAGAATTTCGGCGATAGTTTTCTGTACAGATGCGGACAGATTATTATAATTAAGTTTAATATTTTTCTGTTCTGAATTATGGATTAAGTTTATTACATTAGTTTTCAGTCCCGAAAAGCTGAAATCATATTCATTTCCTGCAACATTCGGGTGTGGCAGTTTAAATTCTGACGGGTCGCCGAGTTGTGCCGCACGGTCAATATGTACACCGCCGGGATAAGGGAATCCCATAGCCCTTGCACATTTGTCAAAACATTCACCGGCGGCATCGTCACGTGTACGACCTATTACACGGAATTTTGTATAACTGAGAACTTCAATAATATGACTATGTCCACCGCTTGCGACAAGGCAGAGATATGGTGGTTCAAGTGTCGGATAGGTGAGATAATTTGTGGCGATATGTCCGGCAATGTGGTGAACGGGAATAAGCGGTTTTCCTATAGCCATAGCAAGAGCCTTTGCAAAGTTCACACCGACAAGCAACGCACCTATAAGTCCGGGGGCATATGTAACGGCAACGGCATCAATGTCTTTTAAAGTAATATTTGCATCGTCAAGAGCCTTGCGGACAACTCCGAGTATATTTTCACAGTGACGGCGTGAGGCTATTTCAGGCACAACTCCGCCATATTTTTTATGTTCATCAATCTGAGTTGAGATTATTGACGAGCATATTTCACGGCAGTCTTTCACAACGCTTGCGGCTGTTTCGTCGCAGGAGCTTTCTATTCCAAGTATCAGCATAATATCACCTTTCTTTTTATTGTCATATAATTATTCCATATTCGACTTCTTCGCAGATTTCAGACCAAAATGTACTTTCATTATCAAAAGCGTTTGCATCTGATTCAAGAATTTTAGTTTTGAGATTGCCGGCAAATTCTGCAAGTTGCATTTCGTCGGGATTTTCAGGCAAATTATTTGTATTTATATATTCATCAAAAAACAGCAGTTCTTTTATAAAAGTTTCTATTTTTACCGCAATATAGCTAAGTTGCCGGTCATCTGTTGTGATGTAGTATACTTTTTCATTTTCGGCAATTCCGATAAGATTATTGTGAATATCCTTGTCTTTGCCGACAATTATATAGTTTTTGTTTTCAAAGCAGATACTGTAAAAATCCATCGTCTTTAAAAAAGTTATCTCCAGAATTGTCTTATCAGGAAAATAAATATCAATCATTTTATCACCTTAATTTTTTTACCATAACAATGGCGTTTTCGAATGGGTTTATGTAAAAATTTTTCCGCACAGACAGTCTTTCAAAACCGCATTTCCGATAAAGATTTATAGCTGAAATGTTGCTTTCACGTACTTCAAGGAAAATATTTTCCGTATCATAAGGCAGAATTTTTTCAAATTCTTCAATAAGCTGTCGTGCAAGACCTTTACGGCGGAAATCAGATTCAACGGCAATACTCGTTATATCTCCTTCACCTTCTGCAAAGTATCCCGACAAAAGGGCGACAACGTGTGTATTTTCAAGAAAACACAGGACAATGCCGTTTTCTTTTATGACTTCTGATTTAAAAGATTCGGCAGACCAGCCGTCACTTCCGACACATTTTTTATCAAGTGCGGAAAGTTCGTCAAACAGCTGATTATTTTTATCTGCGGAAACTCTTGACAATTCCATAATATCACCCCTTAGCGTCATACCAGCTTTTGCCCTTGTTGACATCAACAACAAGTTCTACTTTCATTTTGTGTACGTTCTGCATTTCTTCACGGAGAATTTTCGCTGAACGGTCAGCACATGAAACATCAGATTCAATAATAAGTTCGTCGTGAACTTGTAAAATAAGTTTTGCGTTTATATTTTCGGATTTAAGACGGCGGTATACGTTAATCATTGCGATTTTTATAAGGTCTGCGGCGACACTCTGTACAGGTGTATTCATGGCTATTCTTTTGCCTGCTGCCTGCTGAATTTTATTTGAAGATAAAATTTCGGGGATACGTCTTTTTCTTCCGAAAATTGTCGTTACTGTACCTGTTTTAAGTGCATTGTCAACGGTAGAATCCATAAATTCCTTAACTTTGGGATAATTTTTAAAGTAGTCTGATATATATTGTTTAGCTTGTTTTTGTGTTGTATTTATATCCTTAGCGAGTGAAAACGCCCCTATTCCGTAGATTATGCCGAAATTTACGGCTTTTGCGGAACTTCTCATTTCAGGAGTTACCATAATTGGCGGTACGTCAAAAACCTGTGAGGCGGTTGAAGTATGAATATCTTCTCCTGAATTGAATGCTGAAATCATATTTTTATCATTGCATAGATGAGCCATAACACGCAGTTCAATTTGACTGTAGTCAGCGTCAACAAGAGTTTTTCCGCTGTCTGAAATAAAGAATTTACGCATATGAGAACCAAGTTCAGTGCGGACGGGTATATTCTGCAAATTTGGTTCAGTGGAGGAAATTCTCCCTGTACGTGTTTCTGTCTGTCTGAACCATGTGTGAATACGTCCGTCATCTGAAATTTTGTCAAGAAGTCCGACAACGTATGTTGAATTTAGTTTTGTATACTGTCTGTATTTAAGTATATTTTCAATAATAGGTGCCTGACCTCTAAGTTCTTCAAGAACATCTGCATTTGTAGAATATCCTGTTTTTGTTTTTTTGATGACGGGTAGGTGCATTTCCTCAAAAAGAACCGTTGCAAGCTGTTTCGGAGATGATATATTAAACTCATGACCTGCTTCATTATAAATTATCTTTTTAGTTTCTTCAATCATTTCTGAAAGATATACACCGAAATCTTCAACGCCTTTTTTGTCAACTTTTATTCCGGTATCTTCCATAGAGGCAAGAACTTCTATAAGAGGAATTTCAATATTTTCATAAAGTGAAATCATATTTTCCTTGTTAAGTTCGCTGATGAGTTTTTCAAGAAGTGAACCGAGTGAAACTATGTCCGCAAATATGCCGTTTTCCTCATAATAATGAATACCGTATTCACCGCATAGATTTTTTATTGTGTAGTCTGAACCCGATGCGTTAAGCAGATAACCGCAGATTGAAACATCATTTTTAAGATTATTAAGATTAGTTCCTTTTGACATTGCATATCTGTAATGTGGTTTAGCGTTGTCAGTAGATTTTTCACAAGATGATTCAAAAAACTCTGTAATTATATTTTCATTTTCAGATGTGAAGATAATATTTTCATTTTTAACTGAAAGTTTTTTTCCGTCAAACAGATATTCACATTTTGTAAGATTATTTATTATTTCAGATTCAAGAATTTTTTCAGTCGTTTCTATCGGCTGAAAATCAGCTGTCTTTTTTGGAGTATTTATATTAAGTCTTTTAATAATATCAAACATTTCAAGTTCAGCAAGCATATAATAAATTTCGTCATTTTTTGGTTCAGCGGGGATATAATTTTCAATTTTAGTATCTATTGGAACTTCACAACATATAGTCGCAAGCCATTTACTTTCTTTAGCCGAATCAACGCCGTTTTCAAGTTTATTTTTCACGCTTTTTGAAAGACCTGAATCAGCGTATTTTTCATAAAGATTTTCAATAGTTGCATACTCTTTAATTAAAGCAGATGCAGTTTTTTCGCCTATTCCCGCAACGCCTGATATATTGTCCGAATGGTCGCCCATAAGTGCCTTAAAGTCAATAAGATTTATAGGTTCAAAGCCGTAATCTTCAATAAATCTTTCGTGGGTATAGTGTACAGTTTCCTTATTGGTAGTAAGCAATACTGTTACATTGTCATTTATAAGCTGTAAGCTGTCCCTGTCGCCTGTAAGTATGAAACATTCGTTTTTTGTTTCAGTGCATGATTTGGCGATAGTGCCGAGAATATCATCGGCTTCATATCCTGCACATTCAATAATTTTTACGCCCATAAGCATAAGCAATTTTTTTATAATAGGAAATTGCGGTGCGAGTTCTTCGGGCATACCGTGTCTGTTTGCCTTGTATGAACTTACAGCTTCATGTCTGAAAGTCGGTACGCCCATATCAAAAGCCACTGCCACGGCGTCGGGTTTTACTTCTGAAAAATTTTTAAGATAGATTTTTATAAATCCGAAAACGGCATTCGTAAATACGCCGTTTTTATTGGAAAGCAGTTTTATTCCGTAAAAAGCACGGTTCAAAATGCTGTTTCCGTCGATAGTGAGAAGTTTCATTTTTCTTTCTCCTTTAAATATGATACTTATATTATATCACATCTTTTCACAAATAGCAAACTAATTTATCATATGAACATCATATGCACCATCGGAATTTATTTCTGCAATTTCTGCTGATTTTTCATCACCAAGCAATCGGCTTAAAACTGTAATTATATCACATTTGGGTGCTTTTCCCTGTTTTACGGCATTATGCACAGAACCGCAAAGTCTTTCAACTGTACTGTTTCCGAAAATTTCTTCTGAATTTTCTCCTGCATATGCAACGATACATGAAGGCGATACTTTCCAGTTGTGAAGCATAAAATCAAGTGTATCAATACTGTTAAAGTCATCAATAAGAATCATTTCTGTATATCCTGTAAGAATTTTACGCCCTGTACGGATTTCAGCAATTTTTTTTGCGGAAGTTATATCTTTGCCGGACGTTGTTATATATTTGCCGTCTTTTGAAAAAAAAGTAAATGTTACTGTTTTTTCGTCTTTACCGCTTATTGAAACCGCACGGAGATAATTTTTATCGTGAACACGTCCGTTTGATTCACAGCTACAGAAACAAAAAGCAGTAATAATTGTAATGAACAGAAAAGCAAGTTTTTTAATCATTTTTTTATACTCCTTTTCAGCAGTACAGCCGACGGAATTACAAGCAATATAAATGCGACTGTAATTGCATACAAAATATTATAATTGTTTTCCCCTGAAAACAGGAAGGCAGAGCCAATCATCAAAACAAGTACGGAAGTTGTCCGAAAGTGTTTGAATTTTGGGAATATTCTCATTAAAAGACCTGCGGCGGAGAGACTTTGGACGGCTATTGAAAATACCGCAAAGACCGAAAAAATTATAAGAAAAAGCGAGTCTATTCGCTGTACAGGAAACGGTTGTGAAAGTTGTGCGGCTGTTACGACGGGAAATTCTGTTATTTTCATTATTCCGCCTGCTACAAGTATTGATGAAAAAGTTACAATGGCAGTCAGAATAATTTTTCCGCTGAAGTAATAGATAGTATTTTTTAGTGCATCTCCCTTTGTAAAGCTGATTAGCACAGCAAAACTCCCCAGACCTCCGCTGAGAACAAATCCCCTTGAAATTTCGTTAAAAAATCCGTCTGAATTTTCCGTGCGGAGGATATTTTCCCATTCTGAACTGAAAATAGCACTTATTGTTACAATCAACAGACATATTGTTCCAACTGCGGCGGCTATTACAGAAGAACGTGAAACGGCTTTAATTCCTGTTGAAGACGAGTAAAGGCAAACAATTGCAATAAGTCCTGCAATAAGGAGTTTTCCCCATATTCCGTTTGAATTTTCGTATGGAATGTAAATCACGTCTGAAGCATTCCATAGCATTGAAAACAACATACCTCCCCACAGAAGAAGATAAAGTAAATATATTGACTGTACGATTTTTCCGCATTTTTCGACAGAACCGCCGTTTCTGCAAAGTTTTACAAGCGGTAAAGCCATGATAAACTGTAATACAGTTCCGCACAGAAAACCCGTTGCGGTAATAAGACATATATGCCCCCTGAAACAGAAAAGCGTGAAAGCGTCTGTTATAAGGAGCATTGCGGAAAGCTGATTTTTTGTTATTGTATCCATTAGTCCTCCGAAATTATTCATGATATTCTTCAACCGTAAAATTTCGTGACTGCATTTTCTGAATGCCTGCACGTACTGCTGTATCGTCCATTCCTGCTGATTTGAACGGCGAAAGAGGGGCAGTATATGGAAAGCCGTAATCTTCCGTTGAACAGATGTTCACAAGTACGGCACAAGCGAGAATGCTTATTCCGAAAAGTCCGAATATTCCCCCGGCAATGAGAAATGACAGACGTAATATTGTAACTGTATCATTAAGTTCAGGGATAACAAAACCGCTTATTACGGCAAGTGCGGACATTGTAAGAAGTGGTGTGCTTATCAGTCCCGAATCAACGGCGGAATCGCCTATAATAAGACCGCTTACAATGCTTACTGCTCCGCCTACCGGTTTAGGAAGACGTATTCCCGCCTCACGTATAATTTCATACATGAGAAGTACAAAAAATGATTCTGTTACTATTGACAATGGTGCTTTTTGTTCCGCATCAACAAGAAGCATCAAAAGTGTGCTGTTGAGAAGTTCAGGGTGATATATTACTATTGCCGCATAGACAGCCGGAAGAAGTACGGATATTAAAAAAGCGGCATACTTTATCCAACGTATAAAAGTTGAATAATACGGCTGAAAAGCGTAATCATCAAGTGTTTGAAAATTTTCGCAGAAGAGTTTTGGTATTACTATTGAAAATGGTACACCGTCAATAAGAAGTGCAACACGACCTTCAATAAGTTTTGAACAAAGAACATCAGGTCTTTCAGTAGTTCCTGTTGAACTGAAAAGTTCAAAATTATTGCTTTCGACAAAAGGCTTTATATATCCTGTTGTAAGAATAGTTTCAAGTTGAATATTGTCAAGTGATTTGTGTATTTTTTTGAGAAGTTCAGGCGGTACACGGTCTTTCATGTAACACAGGCATAAGTCCGTCCTGCTTTTTTCTCCCTTTATGAACAACTCAAGAACAAGTTCAGGGCTTTTTATTCTTCGCCTTATAAGGGACATATTTGTGCGGACTGTTTCAACAAAACCCTCATGTGAACCCATTATATTCCCCTCGCCTGACGGCTCTGAAATACTCCGCACTGCATATCCCTGTACACCGAAAGCAAGGGCTTTATTTATGCCGTCGGCTATCAGTACGGCAAATCCTGAATTTATCAGTCTGAAAAGAGAATCATAATTTTTTGCCTCGGGACGGTCAACAGAAAGAAGAAGATAGTTTTGTATATAGTGGAAAAGTTCATGTGAATCTTTTTTTGCGTCAATATTTGTAATAGGTTCAAGAACAAGTTCAGTTATTGTTGCAGTAGACAGCATACCCTCACAACATAACAATGCACAATGTATATTTCCCGTAACAAATTCATTTATAAGAACGTCCGACGAACCGCCCGAAATTTCTTTGATTTTCTTTATATTAAGTTTCAAATCGGGAATAATAGTCATTTCTTTATAATCCTGTTTTTTCAATTTTTCACCTCATTATAAAAATTATGTCTTTATTATACGCATAATTTCTTTTAATATCCTGAATAAGAATACTGTAAAAATTATAAAAAATTTCTCAAAAGACTTGAAAAATTATTCATTTGCTGTTATTATAATATAAGTATCATAAAGAAAGGATTTGAAAATGGAAAAGTTAATAAATGCATTTGTTTCTATTCTGCCGAAATCATTACAGGACATATATTATAAATATGAAGAAAAATGGATGTATTTGCTTTTCGGCGGACTTACAACCGTTATTTCAATTGTATCAAAGTTTATAATATTCGGGGTTATTCCGGGTAATCCCAATTGGGAAAATACAACAGGCGTTGTTATATCTTGGATATTGGCGGTTACGTTTGCTTTTTTCACAAACAAGAAGTATGTTTTCAAGAACGAAACAAAAACAAGAAAAGAATTCTGGACGACTTTTTTCTCATTCTACGGCGGAAGAGTTTCAACGCTTATTATGGAGTGGGCTATATTTGCAATATTCTGTGACTGGTTGAATATGAATCAGAAACTTATTACACTTTTAAGTCAGGTATTTATTTTTATAGCTAATTATATAATCAGCAAGGTTTTTGTTTTCAAGAAGAAAGACGAGAAAACGGAATGAATGTAAATATAGGAAATGTATATATAAAAAAAACAGCTGTACTTGCTCCCATGGCGAGTGTTGCTGACTGTGCATACAGACTGATGTGTAAAAAATATGGTGCCTCTTATCTTGTCAGTGAAATGGTTTCCGCCAAGGGAATATGTTACAATGACCGAAAAACAGCTAAACTTTGTACCGTTACAGACGGTGAACGTCCTATGGCTGTTCAGCTTTTCGGGAGTGAACCGTATTTCATGGGAGAGGCTGTAAAAATCGTACTGCAATATAGTCCCGATATTATTGATATAAATATGGGTTGTCCCGTTCCGAAAGTAGTCAACATCGGAGCAGGTTCGGCACTTATGAAAAATATACGTCTTGCAGCTGAAATAACTGAATCGGTAGTAAAATCCGCCGGAAACGTTCCTGTGACAGTCAAAATACGTTCAGGCTGGGACTCACACCATATAAACGCCGTTGAAATGGCAAAAGCCCTTGAAGAATCGGGAGCATCTGCAATTACAGTTCATGGGCGGACACGTGAACAAATGTACAGCGGTAAATCTGACCTGAATATTATACGTGAGGTGAAAAACAGCGTAAAAATTCCCGTAATAGGAAATGGCGATGTTTCCGACTTGAAATCATGTCTTGATATGTACGAACAGACAGGCTGTGACCTTGTTATGATTGGCAGGGGAAGTTATGGAAATCCGTTTATTTTCCGTGAAATTGACTCTTTTTTCAATGGTGTTGAATACACTCCGCCGACAGTTGAAGAAAAAATGTGTGTTATGCTTGAACATATAAGACTTATAATAAGTATGAGTGAAAAAAGTGAAGAACTTGCTATGCATGAGGCAAGAAAGCACGCCGCATGGTATATGAACGGATATTATGGTTCTGCAAAATTCCGTGGGCGTTGTTATCAACTATCATCATATGCAGAAGCAGAAGCACTTGCAGAAGAATTTATATCACTTCAAAAGTCAAGAGAAAGTCAATTTAATTAGTAAAATAAAGTTAAAAGTAAAAATGCACAAATTTTAATGCAAAATTTTGTATGAATAACCAAAAACGAGTAATAATAATTTATGACACGTGATTTTTGGCTTAAATACGTTGTTTTCTGAATTTTTGTTCTGAAAAAATATGAAATTTTATGTGAAAAGTTCAAAATTCATAAAAAATTATAATTGCAAAAATTAAAATCATGTGTTATAATAATAAGGAACAGAGAGTTTATTTTAATATACTTTCTGTAAGGAGATAATGACAATGAATTTAAAAAAAATGTATTCGTTTGTTGCTGTTGCCTCACTGCTTTCGGCAGTTTTTACAGGCTGTGGAAAAAGTCAGACTGTAGGTCAGGCGGGTGAAGAAATTCCCGTGCAGGAAACGACAGTTGAAACTACAACGGAAGAACCAACTACAGAGCCAATTCCTGAAGATAAAAGGGTTCATGTTATAGCGGCAGGAGATAACCTTATTCATTATTCGGTTTTCAAGAACGCTGAAGCTAATGCATACGGTCAGGAAGGCGTGAATTATGACTTCAAACCGATTTATAAAAATGTAAAATATCTTGTCGAAAGTGCTGATGTTGCTATTCTTAATCAGGAGACAATTATTTCTCAGAGTAACCCCGTAAGAGGTGCGGACGGCGGACAACTTATATTCAATTCGCCCCCGGAAGTTGCCGATGCTGTTATTGACCTTGGCTTTGATGTTTTTACTATGGCAAATAATCATCTCCTTGATATGGGAGCATCAGGTCTTGAAGAGTCAATAAATTTCTGGAATGAAAAAGCAAAAGAAAACAATCTTACAGTTCTTGGTGCATATCTTAATGAAGAGGATTCCGAAAATATACGTATACGTGAGGTAAACGGCGTTAAAATTGCTTTTCTTGCCTATGCGGAACATATCAACGGTTTTTCTATTCCTGCTGATTCTCCGCTCCGTGTTATTATGAACTATGAAGAGGACGTTATTGAACGTCAGATTAAAAAAGCAAACGAAATGGCAGATGCCGTAATTGTTTCTGTTCACTGGGGCGTTGAAGATACTCATGAAGTTTCTGATGACAGAATTGAACTTGCCAATAAAATGGTTAACTGGGGTGCAGACGTTATTCTCGGCTGTCATACTCATACCGCTGAAACTATGGAGTGGATTCCAAGAGATGACGGTACAAGAGGATTTGTCTATTATTCTATGGGCAACTTTATATGTGCTCAGACAGATAATTTTAATCTTGTCGGCGAAATGCCCGATTTTGATATAGTAGTGGACGGTGCAACAGGTGAAACAAGGCTTGAAGATGTCGGTGCAATACCAACAATAATTCACTACGACGACGGAAGTTTTTCAAATATAAGAATATATCCGTACAGCCAATATACACCCGAACTTGCAGCAAGTCACGGCTTACCTTATGCTTATCCGGCAGGCACTTATCCGCAGTTCAGTTGGGATATAATTAACAGCATAATTGAAAACAATATTCCTGAAGAATTTAGGAAACTTGATAAATAATTTTATTTATTCATAAAAAGTTTAATAACTATAGCGGAATATTCTTTCAATCATTTGATTCATTGTGCAAAGTGTGCAAAAAAACGTTTCAATGTTTAGATAAAATACCAAAATAAACACAAAACTATTTACTTTTTTTTAGTTCTGATATATAATGAAATCATGAATAAATGTGAGTTTGGATTCATATCTAATCATGGCAGTGTGATTTGCCTTAATGGTGACCCCACTGCTGACAGAGCACGTTTTTTGTGAAAGCAGACCTCTGTTCTGTTCGGCAGTAAGGCTCTGTGTTTTGTAACAAATCCATGTGGATTTGAATTAAGGCATGATATAATCAAAGGGGCGTTTGTTCCTTTGTTATATAACATCAATAAAAGAAGGAGGAAAAATTAATGAAGGCAAAAAAGATAGTCATCGGAGCAGTATCTGCTACGATGCTCTCGCTTTCCGTTTGCTCACTTGCTCCAGTTTTTGCAGCCGGCGAAACAGTGCAGATATCCGTTGGTAAAGCAGAAGTAAAAGCAGGTGAAACATTTTCAGTGGACGTATCGTTAGCTAACGTGCCATCTTCAGGTATTCAGTGTTGTGACTTCGCTATTAAATATGATAGCAGTCTGATATCAATTGATTCAGTAAAAGCAGGTGATCTTGCAAATACAGCAGCTGTAAAAGATGATCCGTCAGCATCTATGCTGTCAATCTTCGACAGTAGTATTGATAAGGATAAGGGTACTGCTACTCTGGTATGGTCAACTGCTCTCGATGACCCGTCATACTGGATGAATGGAGACGGAGTATTCTGTACTATCAGCGGCACAGTTTCAAAGGACGCAGGTGACGGAGCAATACCGCTTGAAATCATTCCGGCAGCACGTGATACTTTTGCAGGCTCAAGTGTTGCAAATGATGTAATAAGCGTTGGTTACTTCGACAGCAAAAATGTCGTAAGATATTCAGTTGAAACTTCAAACGGCTCTGTTATTGTCGGAAACGGCGGCAGCAGCAGTGGTGACTCAGGACAGACAGGAAAAGCTGCATGGGGCGATGCTAATGAAAGCGGTAAGGTAGATATTTCTGATGCCGTACTCATTATGCAGTCAATTGCAAACCCTGACGAATTTAGTATTTCAGAACAAGGCATAATTAACGCTGACGTTGTAGACAATGGCGGCGGTGTTACAAACGTTGATGCTCTTGCTATTCAGTATGTTGAAATCAAAACAATAACACCTGATGCATTCCCGATGACATCAGCAGAACTTGACGCTTTAGCAAAGTAATGAATAGTGTACTGTTCTATTGAAGATTATCTGATTTGTCCCCCATACAAAGGAATATAATCCCCCAAAATTTTTTAAGCTAATAATAGGTTTTATAACCTAAAGAAAGGAATTATTGCAAATGAGAAAATTAGTTTCTGCGGCTACTTCACTCGTGATGGCTGCAACAATGGTAAGTGCAGTTGCTCCTGTAGTAGCAGGTGCTGCTGATGCAAAGAAAGGTCTTTCCGTACTTACATACAAAGATGCTACTTTACCGAGCGGTGTAACAGCTGACGGTGCAAATGTTACAGTTTCTGCTGATGCTATCAAGGCTGGCGACGTTAAAGTTCCGGTTGCTATTTATATGGATTCAGAAACTCCCGATGTTAAGGCAATTTCTTGTGCTGTTTCTGTAAATTCTTCAAGTGCAGATGTAAAGAATGTTAAATTTACAGGTTATGCTCCTGGCGATGTTTATTTTGATTCGGAACAGACTTTTAAAACAAGCGACGGATCAGAAGTTACTTCAGATGCTGTTATAAGTTTTTCCGGTGAATATTCAAAGAGAGCAGGCTTCACACCTACAGGTAAAACTGAAATATCTGCTAAGGAAAAAATGGACGGATATAATGTATCAACCGCTTATTTTGCTGCTTCATGGATAAGTTCAGGTTCAAGTTATGAATGGTTCGGTGCAAAATCAAGTGACTATCCGTTAGCAGTATTTGATGTTACTCTTCCTAAGGGAACAGCTGAAGGCGAATATACTCTTGATTTCGTAAATGTATCAACAGCAACAAACAATCCTTTGTGCCTCGTTGAAACTGTTGACAGATATGATGCTATGGACAGCAACAACCTTGACCTCAGCAGTCTTACAATCAAGATAGGCGATGCTTCTTCTTCTGCTACTACAACTTCAACAACAAAAGCACCAGATTCTACAACTACAAATACAACAACAAAAGAACCCAATACTTCAGCAACAACAACATCTACTGATAAAAAAGATGATGGCGAAAATTTAGATGCTGATTACGTATTTGATTTCACCAATCCCGATTCTGAAGACGGTTACTGGCACGCAAATGCAGGCGAACCAGTTGATGTTGATATGCACGTATCAGTAGCAGAAGGAGCTCGTAAGGTTACATCTTTCGGTGCTGAAATTGCAGTAGAAGGCGGAATTACTATTTCAGATATTCTTACAAAATCACCTGCTTTCGGTACAACTTTATTGAGAGACGTTTCTCAGAAAACAGCATCTATTGCTTGTCCAAGTTCAGACGGACATGGTATAATTCCTGAAGATGGCGGCATAGCAATTATGTACACATTTGATGTACCTGCCGGAACACCTGACGGACTTTATGAAATTTCATTTGTAACTGCTGACCTCAGAGAAGAATACAGAATTGATGAGCATACAGCTAATACTGTTCCTTATGATGGCGGCGTAGGCTTAAAGAAAGGCTACATTCAGGTAGGCGACATAGCTACAACAACAACATCAACAACAAAGAAAGATGATGACACAACAACTACAACAACAAAAGCACCTACTACAACAACTACAACGACAAGCGGCAATGGCGGTTCTGCAACTACAACATCAACAACAAAGAAAGATGAAGGCTCAACAGGAACACCTGTATATGGTGATACAAACTGCGACGGTACTGTAAGAATCAATGACGTTGTTCTCCTTAACAAGTACCTCAACGACGCTAAGTCATACAACATTACTGCTCAGGGCAAACTCAATGCTGACTGCTATAATCCTAAGAACGGTGACGAACTTACAAGTGAAGACTCCAAGGCTATCATTCAGAGCATTGTTCACCTTGTAGAACTTCCTGTTAAGCAGTAATCGGCAAAATTAAAATAATGGGGCAATTGCCCGGAAAGGAAATGCACAGATGAAGAAACTGCTTTCCGCAGTTACATCTCTTGTCACGGCGGCGACGTTCGTGTCAAGTGCATTTACTTCATCCCTCGTAGTTAGTGCTGCCGGCAGTGTTCCTGCTGTGCAGCCTAATGTTAGTATGGACGGGGTAAAAGATGTTACTGCAAATAAAAATGCGTCTAATGCAGATTACGTTTTTGATTTTAATAATCCTAACGACGAAAACGGCTACTGGCACGCAGAGGCAGGTCAATCAGTTGACGTTGATATGCACATAACAGTAGCAGATGGAGCTCGTAAAGTTACATCTTTCGGTGCTGAAGTTGCAGTAGAAGGCGGAATTACTGTTTCAGATATTCTTACAAAATCACCTGCTTTCGGTACAACTTTGTTAAGAGACGTTTCTCAAGGAACAGCATCTATTGCTTGCCCAAGTTCAGACGGACATGGTATAATTCCTAAAGATGGCGACATAGCAATTATGTACACATTTGATGTACCTGCCGGAACACCTGATGGACTTTATGAAATTTCATTCGTAAATGCAGACCTCAGAGAAGAATTTAGAATTGATGAGCATACAGCTAATACTGTTCCGTATGAAGGCGGTATAGAGGCAAAATCAGGCTATATTCAGGTAGGCGATGTACAGAATACAACGACAACAACGAAGGACGGAGATTCTTCTAAGACTACAACTACAACAAAAACACCTGATGCTACAACAACATCTACTGATAAAAAAGATGACGGCGAAAATTTAGATGCTGATTATGTATTTGATTTCATCAATCCCGATTCTGAAGACGGTTACTGGCACGTAAATGCAGGCGAATCGGTTGACGTTGATATGCACGTATCAGTAGCAGAAGGAGCTCGTAAAGTTACATCTTTTGGTGCTGAAGTTGCAGTAGAAGGTGGAATTACTATTTCAGATATTCTTACAAAATCACCTGCTTTCGGTACAACTTTATTAAGAGATATTTCTCAGAAAACAGCATCTATTGCTTGTCCAAGTTCAGACGGACATGGTATAATTCCTGAAGATGGCGGCATAGCAATTATGTACACATTTGATGTACCTGCCGGAACACCTGACGGACTTTATGAAATTTCATTCGTAAATGCAGACCTCAGAGAAGAATACAGAATTGATGAGCATACAGCTAATACTGTTCCTTATGATGGCGGCATAGGCTTAAAGAAAGGTTACATTCAGGTAGGCGACGTACAGAATACAACAACCACAACAAAGGCTACAACATCAACAACAAAGGCTACTACAACTACAACTACTACTGCTAAGACAACAAATTCTACAACAACTAACCAGACAACTGTTTCAACAACAATATCAAATACAACAACTACTACAGTAACAACAAAAGCCCCTGACCCGGCTGACGGTAGTGCTAAATGGGTAATCCCGACAGTTCACGCACAAAAGGGCGAAAAAGTTACTCTTGACGTAATTGTAAGCGGCGATTCAAATCTTGACGTATCAGGTGCAGAATTTAATATTTCTGCTGATTCAGTATTTGGAAAGCCAACAGCAAGCGGTTCATCTGCTTATGATGCAGCTCTTGAATATAACCCCGAAACAAATGAATATGCATTCGCTCAGGGTATAGGAAAGGGCACAGCTGCAAAGGACGGCGACATTATTCTCTCAATCGACTACACTGTTCCCGCTGACATAGAAGCAGGCACATATCCTGTTACATGGAGCGATATCTTTGTAAGCGATACAAACGGTCTTGAAATCACAAACAAGGTTGACGCTGTAGACGGTGCAATTATTATCGACGAGGCAATCGACGGCGAAATTGCATGGGATATTCCTGAAGTTACAGCTAAACCCGGCGAAACTGTAAAACTTGATGTAATCGTTAAGGATACAGACAATGCTGCTGTTCCTGTTTCAGGAGCACAGTTTAAGATTACTGCCGATACTGCTGAATTTGTTTCAGTTGATGAAAAAACAGCAGCTTATGACGCAGACATCGAAAATAATCCCGAAACAAATGAATTTGCATTTGCTCAGGGTGTAGGCAAGGGTACAGCCGCAGCTGATGGTGCTAAGGTATTTACACTTACTTATACAGCTCCTACAACTCCCGGTACATACCCTGTAAAATGGTCTGAAGCATTTATTTCAGATACAAACGGAAATGACATAACAGAAAATATTTCACTTCTTGACGGCTCAATCACTGTTGAGAATGACGTTGCAGAAGGTGGAGTATCATGGGTAATTCCTGAAGTTGACGCTGAACCCGGCGACACAGTAACTATGGAAGTACTCGTTGATGGCAGCTCAGCTGAAGGTCTTGCTGTAGCAGGTGCACAGTTTGCTATTAAGGCTGATACACCTATTGTATATAATAGTTCAGTAGGTTCAGATGCTTACGATGCAACAATTGTAGAAAATGCAAAGACTAATGAATTTGCATTTGCTCAGGGAATCGGAAAAGGTACTGCTGCTAAGGACGGCGACAAAGTGCTTGTTCTCACATACACAGTTCCCGATGATTGTGCAGACGGAAAGTATCCTGTTAAGTGGTCAGATGCTTTCATAAGCGATACAAACGGCAACGATATTACTGCAAAGGTAAAACTTGTTGACGGTGCTATCAATATTAAGGCTAAGACAACAACAACTACTACATCAGCTTCAACAACATCAGCTCCTACAACAACTTCACAGACAGCAACTTCTTCACAGACAACAACTTCAGAACCTACAACATCAGCTACAACAACAACTACAGTTACACCTGCTTCCGGTGCTATTATCTGGGAAATCGACAGAGTTGAAGCAGAACCCGGTGAAACAGTTACTGTAAACATGGTTGTAAAAGACACAAACGATACAAAACTTCCTGTAGGCGGTGCTCAGTTCGTAATCAAGGCTGACTCACCTATCGGACATGGTAAATCAAGTGGTACACCTTATGGTGCAGAACTTGTGGGCAATGACACAACAGACGAATATGCATTTGCAAACGGCAAGGGTCAAGGCGTTGCTGCTGCAACAGGAGATGTAGTTATTTCACTCCAGTACACAGTACCTGAAGACTGTGAAGCAGGCGAATACCCTGTAAAGATTTCTGACCTCTTTGCAAGTGATACAAACGGTCTTGATATCACAAAGAATATCATGACAATTGACGGTGCTATCATCGTTAAGGCTAAGACAACAACTACTACAACAACTCAGACAACAACAACTACTTCTACAACTACTACAACTACAACTACTACATCACCAATTACTGTTGCTCCCGGCAACATCATGTGGGTAGTTGACACTGTAACAGCTAACCCCGGTGATGAAGTAAAGGTTAATGTTGTTGTTGACGACCAGAAGGATTCTAAACTTGCTATTTCAGGTGCTCAGTTCATAGTTGATTCTGCTGACGGCGTTGAATATGTAGGTGCAACAGGTTCTGAAGGTTACGATGCAACAGCAGAAGTTAACGGCAAGGAAATTGCATTCGCTCATGAAGACGGTAAGGCAGTTGCAGCTGCTGACGGTGCAAACGTAGTTACACTTACATTCAAAGTTCCTGATGACTGCGAACCCGGCAGATATCCTGTAACTCTTACAGACCTTTTTGCAAGTGACGAAAACGGCGGACTTGACGTTTCAAAGAATATCCTCGTTGTTGACGGTGCTATTATTGTAGAGGCTAAGTCCACTACTACAACTACTTCACAGACAACAACATCAACAACTACAACAACAGCTACAACAACTACAACTACAGTTACACCTGCTTCCGGTGCTATTATCTGGGAAATCGACAGAGTTGAAGCAGAACCCGGTGAAACAGTTACTGTAAACATGGTTGTAAAAGACACAAACAATACAAAACTTCCTGTAGGCGGTGCTCAGTTCGTAATTAAGGCTGATTCACCTATCGGACACGGCAAATCAAGCGGTACACCTTACGGTGCAGAGCTTATAGCTAATGACACAACAGACGAATATGCATTTGCAAACGGCAAGGGCGAAGGCGTTGCTGCCGCAGATGGAGATATAGTTATTTCTCTCCAGTACACAGTTCCTGATGACTGTCCGGACGGCGAATATCCTGTAAAGATTTCTGAACTCTTTGCAAGTGATACAAACGGTCTTGACATCACAAAGAATATCATGACAATTGATGGTGCTATCATCATTAAGGCTAAGACAACAACAACTACAACAACATCAGCTCCTACAACAACTACAACAACATCAGCTCCTACAACAACAACTACAACAACATCGGCTTCTACAACAACAACTACAACTACATCAGCTACAACAACAACTACTACAACAACAGGCGACATTGGTGGCGGAGATATTTCTAACACAACAACTACTACAACACAGGGTAGTGTTCTCCCGGGTGGCGACACAAATACAACAACAACTACAACTTCACAAACAACTCAGACATCTACAACAACTACAACAGGCTCAACAACTACAACAACTCTCACATATCCTCACTACTATGTAGATTATACAACTCAAATCGGCTTCTACTTCAGCCATGATGACGGCAGACGTGAAAACGGTATCGTAGGCGAAGGCGGATTCAGTAAAGAACAGGTTACAATCTCTAAGATGTACAAGGTTGACTATGAGGGTGCAACTCCTACAGAAGTAACATTCGACCCTGAAAAGATTACATTTAACGGTGCTACACCTGCAAGTGTATATGACAAGGCAAATCAGACATTTAAGTATGAAGTACCTGTATTCTATGACTTCGGCGAAAACGGTGAAGAAGACATTCGACCTCTCCTCAATGAAGAAAAGAATCAGATAATGATTACAGTCTATATCGGCGTAAAGGGTGACGTAAACCTTGATAACCGTGCAGACGCAGTTGACGCTACACAGATTCAGGTATACTATGCACATCTTTCAGCCGGTAACGGTACTCCCAAAGATACACAGCTTTCACTTTCAAGTGATTTGGTTGACGGTCCGGATTCAGATTACGACCACTTTGCAGCATTCCTCGGCGACGTAAACGCTAATGAATGGTCTGAAACTAACTGGAAGTTGAGAAAAGAAGACAGACCGGAGATTAACGCTGTTGATGCTACACAGATTCAGGTATTCTATGCACGTGCTTCAACGTCAGATGAAGACCCATATGATATTTGGAACTATGCATCACCTTCAAGATTCGGTGCGACAGATTAATCGCTGAAACAATTAAAAAAGCAGACCGAAAGGTCTGCTTTTTTCGGAAAAATCTACATCTTGACAAACACAATTAAAAGTGATAGAATATATTGTAGAGGGAACTGTTGGAATAAGCTGTAAATAAATATTTTTTACTGATTTTTCAGAAAAATGGAAATTAAGACGGTTTTATGTGTTCTAATTGTGAAATAAGTACAAAAAATTATCTTGTAAATCATCAATAATTTTTAAAAAAATTGTGCTGTTTCGCTTGACTTATTGTGTATTGTGTGATAAAATGTAGTTATGAATTTCGGGGATAGTTATAGGTAAAAGTTTATCCCATTGAAAATTCATTCCGGATATAGTGCTTTTTAATAAAGTATGGTCAGTTCCGGAAAGAAAAATATATTAGAGAGGTATAAAACAATGAAGAACTCATTATTTAAAAGGGCATTTGCCGCAGTAGCATCTGTTCCGCTTGCTCTTACACAGTGTCTGACTTACTCATCATACGCTGTAACAAATGATTCAGCCCCATCCTCAACAGAGGGTACAGGCGACTCGGCAGCAACTAAAGAAGCTTATACTTTAAAGGGAAACCTTCTTTATATCGCTCCCGATCAGGTTGAATCAACATGGTATTCAGATTTCTATGCTGAACTTATTGAAATGGGAAGCAAGAAGTCAACAGGCAACGTTCCGATAGAGAGAGTTGTTAATGCAATTACTTCACGTGCTGACAAATTAGGAAAATACGATGATCTTGCTTTAGACATTGTAAATATTCTTAATGATGACGTAAAGTACAATATTTCAACAACAGGTGATATCACAGTTACAGGAACTATCGGAAACCCTGATTTCACATTCTTTACAAAGGACATACAGGAAGCTATCAATCAAAAGTTTGAAGAACTCAAGAAAGAGTACGAAGACACTAAGAAAGAAGTTTCCGAAAAGTTCAATATTCCTGAAACGGAATTTGAGAACATACACGACATCAATAAAGAAGCACTCGCTGAAAAATACGGCGTTTCTTTAGAGGAACTT
This sequence comes from uncultured Ruminococcus sp., assembly GCA_947627175.1. GTDB lineage: Bacteria > Bacillota > Clostridia > Oscillospirales > Ruminococcaceae > Ruminococcus. The sequence goes on along the minus strand of CANQVA010000032.1, from coordinate 1,028 downwards.
GACAAGTATAATATCACTATTGAAGATGTTGCTGAAAAACTCGATGTTCCTGTAGAAACTTTCGATGACGTTCAGACAATTGATGACATTGAAGTTCCTACGTTTGATTTCAGCTCAGTTGATTTTTCAGGTACATACGAATTTGTAATTGAAGGCAGTGACCTTGCAAACGGCAATACAATTGACGTAAAGGCTAAATATACTGCTAATCAGGCTGTAAACGGAAAGACAGTTTTCGCTATCGGTGATGTTGCAGATTTCGCACTTGCAAAGATTGTCGACATCAAAAACAGTGCTTACGAAACAGTTGATGAAGTTGCCAAGTATGACAAAGATTCAGCTGCAAAGGCAAGGGCAGAAATTGACAAGCAGTTTGACCTTTATTCCGCAAGAATAAACAGAGCTAAGAGCTATTTCGATAAGGTATATACAGTTGAACGTAATGCACAGGCTGCAAACATGGCTGACCTTATTGAAAAAATTAACAATTACGCTGATAACAACAAGTATGTTGACAAGGTTGACGACAAACTTAATAAGGAATACAGACTTCCTTCATCAGTTGCCGAAATCATGAAAAATTCAATAGTAGCTAACATTTATGACACTGCTCTTGAACAGATTAACAACGCAGTTATCAATTATGATGTTCAGATTCAGTCATCTGAAATTGCTTCATTCGCTGATAATGACTTGTATAATCTTTCAGCAGAGTCAGCAGGCGGTACTTATACATTAAAGGGCGATTTCCCTGATGATGAAATTGAAAATTCTGTAAAGCACCTTGTTGCTACAGCTGAAGTAGGCGATATTTACGACGCTGATGCTACTCTTGCTACAATAGGTCTTAGAATTTACAGAGAACCTGTTGATACAACAACTACTACAACATCAGTCACTACAACATCAACCACAACTACATCAAATGATATTTCGTCATCAACTTCAACAACATCAACATCAAATGATATTTCGTCATCAACTTCAACGACATCAACATCAAATGATATTTCGTCATCAACTTCAAC
>CANQVA010000031.1 GCA_947627175.1 uncultured Ruminococcus sp. | reverse complement strand
CTGATTGTCCATTTTTCATCACCATTACTATTTTATCACTCTTCTATTTATTTTTCAATGGTTTTAGAACAGGTCTACTGAATAAATGATTTCTTCAATATAATTTGTACCATAGCTTTCTCCGACTGTGACCAGCTCAGGAATAGTATCCTTATCAATATCAATCAAGTAAAAGTATGGTTCTCTCATTGAGTTTTCAGCCACTGCCCAATCGTTCTCAATTAGTGATACAAGTTTCTCACGGTAGATAGACTTCCATATCACAGATCCAGAAGTCTCTTGTGTTTCCGGCTCAGTATTAACAGTTTGATCTGCCGATTCAAGATTAATAACGCCCCATAGTCCGGTGGTTTTATCTTTTACCCATGCTAAACCATTGTGAACAGGACGAGCTTCGATGAAAGTACCGGGTTCTATTATGACATTACCAGAAGTGTCAATGTAACCTGCTCCGTCATCGGTTTTTACAGCTATAAATCCTTCGGTAGGAAGATAGGGGAGTTCATTATCTTCACCCCATAGTACAAAATTAGCACTTGTATCAGCAGGAGGCATAGCTACGAATCCGCTATAATCAAAATCGGTCAATTCATTGCCATTTCCATCTACGTAACACCATTTCCCATCTTTTCTTAATGCGCAAATATCATAATTTACAAAATTATTTTTATGAGTACCAAAGCATGGAAGTGCCACGGCATCGTGTTCACATTCAACTATTAGCTTGTCTCCTTTAACAATGCCCCACTCCGTGCCAATTGATTCTTGGACGAGCTCATATTTTGAATCCTCAAGCTCAGTAAATTCAGCCAATCTTACAGGATTCATTTCTTCGTGATCATATTCATCGAGTTTGTAATAATCGCCTTGACCGTCAATGCCGGTGCAGACATATACAGCACTGTCTTTTTTCGAGTAAAAGCAATATTCATATCCGCCTCCAACGCCACCGGGCTGATCGTATTTAATAAAATCTCCATTACCGCTTCCGACTGTGAGTCCCCCGGCACTTAATTGTTCCAAGTATGGTGCGGTGACCAGGTAGCTTTCAGATGTACAATCAGCTAAAAAATCCCCATCATAATCAATTATTCCATACTTCCCGTTTTGCTTAATGTAAGCAAGATCGTTAAATATTGAATGATCGAATCCAATCTCTTCAATATTATAAACTATAATATCATCCGCTTCAATGGAAGGTTCCAGTGCCCAGGTATAGGCTTCAGCTTTGACCAGCAGTATGGAGTCCAGTTTGACAGATCCCAGTCCGACTTCTACGGGCGTACTATAATCGTAATCATCATATCCCGGTGCCGTAACAGAAAGCTCGTATGTGCCAAATGGAAGATAACCGGTATCCGCCAGCGGATGACCGTCAGCAGCAGTCACATTATTATATACAGTGCTTTCATCTGCCTTTGCGGTATAACACAGAGATGCATTTGCAACGGGAGAATTCGTCTTCTTGGAAAGAACCTCAGCTTCCACACGATTATAGCAGGCGTTGCTTTCGAGAAGTGATTCATGATCTTCTATGCAGAGCTCCTGGCAAACGGAGAGATATTGTTCATTCAACCCCCGTTCTGCATTTCTCAGCAGCCAGATGAAATAACCAAGCTCCTCGGTCTGGCTTTTGGTACGTTCCTGCTTCGATTGATAAATACCCTGCCATTTTTCCTTGTTTTGGTTCATTCCAAGAAAAGAATCATTGATCTGCTTCATTTTCTGCTCATACAGGGAGAGGGAATTTTTTTCCGTCACATAATAAGATTTCAGCCTGATCATCTCTAGGTCACGGTAAGTGTCAAGCGGGATAGTCTCCCAGCTATCTGGGATATGCTTTAAAAATTCCTTTCGTGTAAGTGTGGTGTTATCCTGGAATTCACTACAGCAGACACAGGTAATAAATGCATCTTTGTAGCTTATCGACCCGCCGGAAATCATATCCAACCCCCAGCGTGCCACTTTATATGATATATCTCCCAGTGTTTTCACCAGAAAGAATTCCGATATTGCAGTATCGGCTACAGTGTCGAGTACCCCTTTGTCAGCCAGCTTTGACAATCCCGCCGTGGCAAGGGTTTCCATGTTATCGCTGTCGTTCAGGATCTTTAAGACATTGCGGTATACCTTGTTTTCGCTGGAGGTATAGTCATCGATCTGACCTTGCATCATATGCATACATTCCGGCAGCTTTGTCCCGAATTTTTTGTTCTGTTTTTCTGCTTCCACAAGATATGTTTTCATACTTTGGGCATATTCGTCCTGCACTTTGCTGAGTTCCGCACTGACAGCTATACTGCGTAGTGCGAGTGAACTTAAGTTTCCGGTTACATCCATCAGTTTATCCATCCGCTCCAAAGTTTGATAATCCTTGTATTTTTGGATGACTTCACCAACGGTGATCTCGTTGTCATATTTGAGCACATCGTTCAGATCCCAGGGTTTATCGTCAAACTTCACTGTAATTTCTGGAATAACAGTATCAATGTTCAAGTTTGTACCTAACGTCTCATATGTGCTGTCAAGTGCTGAAATTTCATCTGCATCTTGTGTGCAGATCTGTAGAAGCATCAATTTTGTTTCATTTTCCAACGGATTGAGTTTGTCTGCATATAATCGGGCGAGTTCTGAAGCATAATTGAAATATCCTACGGGATTGAAAGTATTTAAGCTGTTAATCATGCCCGCACCGTTTTTTAATGTTGACATATAAATATCAGAAGAGAACAGAAAGGACTGCACAGTGTCTACGCCTTCCATTAAGCTCAGACCGGCTATTCCCCACTTGTTTTGTGTTTCATAATCAATCAGGGGATTTTCACCCTTCAATCTGTCGAAATCCATATGCATCATATCCAATTGCGTGATTTCAAGCGGAAAGAGGATCAGACCATCATCACTAAAGAGGTATGGCGTCTCAATGGGATTAAATAGTCGCACTGCCATCAAGAACGGGATATAGCATTCTACACCGTCATCTGTAGTCACTTCTTTAAGTGGAGCACCCATATCAAATGTGTATGAACCGAGGTATGGCGAATAGAGTATGACACTCTTGGAATTGGGGTACATCGTGTATGTTATATCCAAGACTGCCACATTTTGGATCAAATTTATTGATCTTATAAAACTTTGTATTCGTTTTAGAGAGAGTTGTGGACTTATTCAGCATATTCATAAGTAAGTTCAGATAATAATTGTTCTTGAACGTTTTTTCTAATTTTGAAACATCACTCGTGCTATATCCCAAATTCATCTGTTCACAGAACCATTCCAGCGGTACCATTACTGTATCATCTGACATCAGTGCAGAGACATACTGTCCGTTGACTTTGAGATAAAAGAAGTGATCGGCGTTGCTGTCATCTGGAACGGCGGCAAATGATGAAAGTATTCCCAGTGGGAGCTGAACAACAAGCAACAATGCAGAAAATATGATACACAGTAGCTTCCGGATCATGATGCAAACACCTCCTCGATCGTCTGGCGGATGGATTCACTGTATTCCTCTGCCATTACTCCAAGTAAACCGCAAGTTTTGGCATTTTGGTATGCAAAACATTCCGGTTCCATCAATAAATAGCCATTTGAGTATTCAGCAGGAAGTGTCACCGTCACGGACACTGAATCCTGCGTCTCACAAGCGTCAGCAAGTGCCGTTTTCAACTCCTCAGGTTCTATCATATTTAGAGAATCTGCATTTTCATACCAATAAGAATACAGATCTGGGTAAGTGAAAGTACACTTCACCGACTTGCTCCATCGTGTATTCCAAAAACCATACTGTACATCCATGTGCGACACAAGTTTGTCAGCGAATTTGTTGTTTTCTGTTTTATTTGAAAAGACAGCAGCATATTCTGTAGCCGGGTTAAGTACAAGATGTTCATGGTCTACATAACAGAACTGTTTCCCAATGATACATCCAACTAGAAGAGAGACTAAAACGACAAAGATGATAATGGTTCGTTTCATAAAAGTTCACTTCCTTTTAATATTAGTATCCAAAAATTCCGCATCCAACAGCAGCAAAAAAGTAATATGTTTGCACCGCCTTCAATTTTTAAGGCAATATCGCATAGAGATGAAAATGCAAGCAAATATGCTGTCAAGCGTACTTTGTGTTGTGTGCCTTAAACATAAAGCTCATACAAGTGTTATGCCTATTAAACGCTTAATAAAACTTCTCTATACACATAATTGAAAACACAATAAACTGTAATGAAATTGACGAAGCAGCAAATGTTTAAGAGCATTTCATGCTTCGTCAATATTTTGTTCACAAGCATTTGTAATATATGTGCAAATCTGAGAGAGAAGAGCCAATGATGTGCATTATAACGAAGAGTAAAAATGAAATCACTTTTGTGAGAAAATGTGTGAACACTAAATTATTTGATTTATCCTATTGCTATTACAAATAAAACTGATTCCGCAAAGTTTATATTTGAAAAATATCAAATTTTAGGCTAAATATAGCTTAAAATTGAAAATTTTTGAAGTCTGACTTTTTCACTTGATGTATGAAGAAAATTCTAAGCTAAAATTAACTGATAAATCCTAAAATCCTTTTTTGACATCTACTATGAATAACTTAGTTAAGATATAATTTAATTCATTTCCAAATCATAATATCTCCAATCAAATCAGCTTAACAAAGCCATTTTCATCAAACTAAGGTCGAAAACATCAAGTCTGCCATCATCGCAGAAATCAGCGGCTTCCCAATCAGTAAGCTTTGTATTCGGATCAGCTAACAGCCATTTCTGCAAAAGCACAACATCAGCAAGAGAAAATACTTCATCTCCGTTACAGTCTCCTTTCACTGTTTTGGGTATAACAGTTACCTTCAGTTTAACAGCCTCAGATTTGGAATTCATTATTGAAATCACAGCATTTCCCTCGCCTACTGCCGTAATGATTCCATTTGCGGAAACAACAGCTACATCAGAATTATCTGATTTATAGGTTAAGTTATCCTGATTTGCTTGAATGGTATACTGCTCACCATATACCAAAACGATATTTGACTCTGATACGCTGAGTGGAACAGTAGTAGTTGTTGTTGTAGTTGTTGTTAATTTAGTACTTGTAGTTGTAACTGTTTTAGTTGTAGTAGTCACAGGAGCTGATGGAACAGTAGCATATGTTCTGTGATTTGTTTCAATACACCACCTATCAGCCATATTGCCGGATTTGTCATATACATAGACATCATTGCAATATTCACCAATTTCATTTTTGTGATCAGATGTATTAACATGATATTTATAAGTATTTTTACTTACTCTATTAGCTATGCAAGCAGCTGCCCAACTTGGATTCAAATCATCTTGTGCTTCTGAATCTGTTTTAGCTTTACCTTGTGTCCATACCGGAACAGCAATTCTTCCAACTTTTGACTCATCTGCTACCGTGATATCAACATCATAACCGATATTAGTTAAATTGGAAATAGAAACACTTTTTATTACTTCTGATGGAACAGTAACATATGTTCTATGATTTGTTTCAATACACCAGCGGTCAATCATTTCGCCTTTTGAATTGTATGCATATATATCATTACAATATTTTCCACTTTCATTTTTATGATCTAATCTACTTACATAATATTTATATTTGTTAGTGCCTGACTTAAATGCTGAACATTTTTCCTGCCAATTCCACATCAAATCGTCTTGTGCTTCGAAATCTGTTTTAGCATTTCCTTGACTCCATACCGGAACAGCGATTTTACCGACTTTTGATTCATCATTAACTGAAATAGTTACAGTATATCCGGAAGCTGTTAGTTCTGATATTGACACACCTTTTATGACAGAAGCTGGAACATCAGCATATGTTCTGTGTCCTGTTTCAATGCACCATTTATCTGCAATATTACCTGCTGAATCATATACATATACATCATTGCAGTATCTTCCGCTTTCATTATTATGATCTGTTGTTTTTACAAAATATTTATAAGTATTTGTTCCAACTTTCGATGCAATACATTTGCCCATCCAAGATGGATTTAAATCGTCCTGAGCTTCGGAATCTGTTTTAGCATTACCTTGACTCCAAACAGGCACCGCAATTCTTCCTACTTTTTTTTCATCAGATACTCCAATATTAACTGTATAACCTGAGGCAGACAATTCAGAAATAGAAACTGATGTGATGATACCGCTTGATTTTTCTCCGATCGTTGTTTCAAAACTATTTTCAAGCTGGGAATTTACAGTTCCTGCACCACGATTTATACCATGTGCATAAAATGTATGTTTTCCTGGAGAATTAACAGCAATTGTTGCTGAAAATCCATGATTACCCGTAACTCCTGTAACATTATTCACATCTGAACGTGGCTGATTTGCCATAATTCCAGTTGCAATACAAGTTCCCACACCTGCCGGACCATCCATATAAATATGAACTTCAACTGCTTCATTGGGAGTATCTCTGTCTAAACACCAACCTGAAACAGTTACTGTTCCATTTCCACCTACTGCTGAGTCAAGAAAACCTTCCGGATTACTTCCGCTGTTGCTGAAAAATAATGCAGCTTCTTTTTTACGCCGATTTCTGAGCCCTTGTTCTGTACTTGTACCTTTATTGATACACCAAACATAATATTGTTCTCTTGCCTGCGATTCTGATAGTTTTCCCTGCAAATAATACTTTAGTGGGCAACTATCAACATTTCCATGGTTATAAGTTGCACTCAAAAGAGCATCAAATTGATTCTGTGTCATAGATAATCCGCTGCAATTGGATTTCAATGTGTTTACATAAGTCGCCAACTTTGAAGAAAACAAATCCCTTGCGTCTGCTTCTGAAATTGTGTGTCCACCTTTTTGTCCATAATACGAACCATTACTCGAATGCGTGTGCGGACATTTATTTCCATAACCGATTGTCCATTGTGCCACATCCCAAAAACATTGTGGGGAATATCCTTCCACACTTTTTATAAATTCAAAAGTGCTGTCTATAGGATACAAATTGCTAACATTGGTTGCAGCATTTGTTTCTATTGTCCACGTATTACTCATCCGGAAATAAGTTAAACATGAACATACTGTCATCATTACGATCAAAATATTAAAAAATTTTTTGACCATCTTTAAAACCTCCTTTGTGTGACCCTATGTATGAAATATATCATAGAATCGAGTTGTTTAATTTGTACATTCATCTGTCCCATGAAGTCATGACTGCGGAATACTTTAACAAAAAATATTGTAACATACTAAAAAACGAAAGTCAATACATACAAATTAGTTTCCAAAAATTAAAATCCTATTGGAAACTGAAATAAAAATATCAACATTTCTAAAACAGAAGACAGGTGTCAAGTATTTTTTAAAATGGTCTATGGAGTGAGCTGAACTAAATTAGACATACAATTAGGGATAATACCAGTATTGTATAATAGTTTGAATGGGGCATGAGAGTATTGAAACAACTCGCATTTATCTCCGCAAGACCGCCACGGAACAGCGTGAAATCGTTGATTCTGTCATTGACTGGTAACAAAAGGGGCATACCGTTTTCATGGCGGTATGCCCTGATTTTATTTCAATTTGCCGCAATATTTCATCAGTTCTTCGATTTTAGCGACTATGCGTTTTTGTTCAGCAACTGGCGGAAGTGGAATCAGCAATTTATCAATTGCATTTGAAGATAGTCCTTGTATACCAATTCCTTTACCGCCTATCAATCCGGCTTTTTTATACAAGTAAAAAACATAATAGAAAAAGTATATTTCAACGGGAACATATGGACGTAATCTATGTATATGATTTTGAATACGCATAGGATAATCATAATTCCAAACTGCTGCCCTGCCTATATCTCCACCTTCACAAACAAGCAAATCTCCCTTATTTACGGTACATTTTTCAACTTCACTTTCTGTAAATAACATTTCTTTAATTTTATCCAATTCAAATCTATTCCAATACAGATTTGAGGTTGTAATATATTTCATTTTTGTTCCCTGATGATTAGAAGAATTTAAGGCTTTTCCGGTATTATGCCGGAATATTGTTCCTAATGTACACCACACCCAACTGTCCGGAATGGTATAAGGGATTTTCTCGGAAGTCATTGCAGGCGGTTCGTGCTTGTCCCTTTTGATTTTGCCCTCTTTGATCAGTCGCTGTTTTTCGGCTTTTATGCGTTCCAACAGTACGCTTGCAGGCTCGTCATTCGGGTCTTGCGGGACGAGTTTCCCCTGTACAGCCTCCTGTAGAATGGATTTTTTCAGCATTTCGGGGAAAGTCTCATTCAGGGCGGATAATTCCGTTTCGGCTTTGTCGTATTCCTCGATATAGGGGATAAGTTCCTCGATTTTGGAGACTATGCGTTTTTGCTCGGCAAGGGGTGGGAGGGGGATAAGCTGATTATTTACAATTTCTCCGGTAATAGCAGTAAAAGTTGTTCCTGTTGCTTTTTTAACAAATTCATTTTCCAATGTTAAAAGCCAAAAGAAAGTAAAATCAACACCTATTTCGTCTAAGGGTACAACCGCACATAAACCTCTCCCTATACATATTTCTCTGTTTGTAATATTGACTTTACCAACAGGTGCACGAACACATAACAGAACGGAATTTGCAGGAGCTATTTTAGTAGGTTTATTTGTTGATTGATTTGAAATGTCTATATATCTTTTTCCAAAATATATTTTACCTTGATGAAATTCTATTCCGTTTTTCCCCTCAAACACTTTATCACCTTTTGGAGACTGTCCCATAATTAAATGAAATACAGTTCCCAGTCTGCACCACTCCCAACTCTCCGGAATATCAAAGGGAATTTCGTCCGAAATATCCCGGATTTCCTTGCCGGTTTGCTCACAATAGGTATAAGGCAGATTACGAGAAGAACCACGGAAAATTTCAGACGGTTTTTTCTCCTTTTTGATTTTGCCCTCTTTGATAAGTGCCTGTTTTTCGGCTTTTATGCGCTCTAACAGCACGCTTGCAGGCTCGTCATTCGGGTCTTGCGGAACGAGTTTCCCCTGTACTGCAAGCTGTAAAATTGAATTTTTTAACTGTTGTGCTGTCATGGCAAATCCTCCGTTTCAATCCCCAGAATATCGGTAATTTGTGCCAGAATCCGGTCAATATCGGCATTCAGGCTTGTCCGCTTTTCCTGATACTGCTGAATCAGTTCCCGTGGCGGAAGAATTTCCTCCTCCTCGTGCGGAAAACCGCACAAATCAATATTATAGTTGCGTTCGGCGATTTCCTGCACCGTGTATTTTTTCGCCTTGTCGAAACCGTCAGCGGTGATTTCTGTGCGGTCACTCCACCATTCAACAGCAGGGGCAAAATGTTCGAGTTTCATCGGTTTTGTTTTGGAGAAATTTTTATAGCCGTCAGGCATATCCAGCCGATAGAACCAGATTTCTTTTGTGGCGTGTGTTCTGTCGAAAAAGAGAATATTTGTTGTAATTGACGTATACGGCGCAAAAACGCTATGCGGAAGGCGTATCACTGTATGCAAATTAAACTCACTCAGCAGTTTTTTCTTAATGGCAATTTTTGTATTGTCCGTACCGAACAGAAATCCGTCCGGGAGAATTACCGCCGCCCTGCCGTTTTGTTTCAGGCGGTACATAATCACCGACATGAACAAGTCAGCCGTTTCACTGCTTACAAGGTCTGCCGGAAAATGGTTTTTGATTTCCGCCTTTTCATTTCCGCCGTAAGGGGGATTCATCAGAATAACGTCAAAACGGTCATCTTCCGTATAATCAAGGACATCTTTTGCAAGGGAATTGTCATGATAAATACGGGGATTATCCATATCATGCAACAGCAGATTTGTCACGCAAAGCAGATAGGGAAACTGCTTTTTTTCAATGCCGTAAAAAGAATTGTTAATGGCTTGAAAGTCTTCTAAAGTCTGCCTTTTATTTCCACTATGTTTTTTGGAAATTGCCTTTATCCAGCTTGTAATAAATCCGCCTGTACCGCAGGCAAAATCTGCCATCACTTCCCCAAGTTGAGGGTTAATCATTTCTGTCATAAAATCCGTTACTGCACGGGGCGTATAAAATTCACCTGCTGAACCTGCACTTTGCAGTTCTTTCAGAATGGTTTCATAAATTTCACCGAAAGCGTGCATTTCTTTATAATCCTCAAAGTCCAGACATACAATTACATTGACAACCTGACGGAGCAAAACACCGTCTTTCATATAATTGTTGACATCTTCAAAAGCCGTCCGTACAATTGCCTTGTTGATTGGCGTATTTTTTGTGATTTCAAGATTCCGCAGAGTGGGGAACAAAGTATTGTTCACAAATTCAAGCAATTCATCACCTGTTCTTAAAAGATGTTCATTCACAATATGCCCTTTATTATTTTCGTCTTCCACGCCTGCCCAGTTCCGCCAACGACACTCCTCGGGAATAAAAGATTCATAACAATCATCATCAAATTCCCAGCCATTTTCCTTTGTATCATACACCTTGAGGAATAATAGCCAAGCGATTTGTTCAATTCGTTGTGCATCGCCGTTGATACCTGCATCATTTCGCATAATATCACGCAATTTTTTTACAAAATTTCCAAGACTGCTCATGTCCTAAACCACCTTATAAATTTCTTCTTCAAGTTCTCTCACCGCCTGCAGATAGCCGTCTTTTCCGCCAAACAGCTTGACAATAGCAGCAGGCTTGCCCATTTGGATAAACGGGTCAAGTTTCAACACCTTTGTATCTTCTATCTGTTCAATTCCCTCATCGGAATACATATCCAGTAAAGCTTCAATCACCTTTTTCGCTGTACCGCTGTATTTGCTGAGAAAATCACGTTTTTTTACATCATTTGCCCGTTCTTTTCTTGTCAGCGGTTTTCTGTCGAATGCCACATGAATAATGAAATCAAAATCGTCAATATTGCTCATACCCTGTGATTCTTTCAGAGCTTGCAGGTCAATGCCGTGTTCTTTGAACAATTCTGAAATTGTCTCTTTCTTTTCTTCGCTGTTCCAGCTTTTGACAAAATGCTCTAAATCGGCATATTCTCCGAGAATATTCGTCCTTGTGTAGTCAATGATATTTTCGTGTCGGAGGAGTTTTCCATCCGCATCGTATACCGATACCACTTTGTTGATAATCCGTACTGTACAGCCGTTTACATCAACATAGGGCTTTTCTTTTTGTGGAGCAGGGTCAACAGGCGGTTTAGATTCAGGATTATAGTCTTTGTGTTCCGGAACATGGTAATTTTCATCAATATCCACCGAACCGTCCCAACTTTCGTCATAGAATAGCCGTGTAACGCCTCTGAAATCCATAACAACAAAATGTGTCTTGCCATCTTTTTCCCGCAGTCTGGTACCTCTACCGATAATCTGCTTGAATTCCGTCATAGAACCGATGTTTTCATCAAGCACAATCAATTTTGTCATTTTGCAGTCCGCACCCGTAGACAAAAGTTTGGAAGTTGTTGCAATTACGGGATACGGCGAAGACACGGAAATAAAATAGTCAAGTTTACTCTTGCCGTAATCGTCAGAACCTGTAATCCGTACAATATAATCAGGATTTTCCGCACACATATCCGCATTGAGATTCGTCAGGGCTATCCGCATACGCTCGGCGGCATCTTCCGTTGCACAAAAAACAATTGTTTTCTGCATACGGTCTGTACTTTTGAGATAATTTGTTATTTCAAGGGCAACCTGATTGATTCTGTCCTGAATAATGATATTGTAGTCATAGTCGGTATTGTTGTATATCCTGTCCTCTATTTCATTGCCGTAATAATCACGCTGTCCTTTCAGCGGTCGCCAGCCGTCAGAAATATCCGTTGTAATGCTGATGACTTTGAACGGTGCAAGAAAACCGTCCTCTATGCCGTTTCTGAGAGAATATGTGTATACAGGTTTCCCGAAATAGTCAATATTGGAAACATATGTAGTTTCCTTTGGTGTTGCGGTCATACCGATTTGTGCAGCCGAAGAAAAATAATCCAGTATTCTGCGCCATTTGCTGTCCTCTTTGGCACTCCCTCTGTGACATTCGTCAACAATAATCAGGTCAAAAAAATCCTTGTCAAACAGTTCGGAGAAGTGTTCTTTATCGTCGTCGCCAATCAATTGTTGATATAGTGAAAAATAGACCTGATGTGAAGTAATCGTTGTCCTGTTGTCTTTTGCCACATTGATTTTATGAATAACCTTTTCAAGCGGAGCAAAATCTTGTTGAATGGACTGGTCAACAAGAATGTTTCTGTCAGCAAGGTAGAGTATTTTCCGTTTCATTCCGCTTTTCAGCAGGCGGTAAACGATCTGAAATGCAGTATACGTCTTACCCGTACCTGTTGCCATAACAAGAAGAAGTCTGTTTTCCCCACGGGCAATTGCATCAACAGTTCGGTTTACCGCTACACGCTGATAATATCTCGGTTCATAGGTATTCTGGCTGGAATAGTAAGGCTGGCTGATGACTGCAATCTCATTTTCAGACAGACCTTTTCCACCATTTGCATTCGCCTTGTATCTCTCAATCAGTTCATCAGGTGAAGGAAAATCCCCAAGCGGAATTTCACGTTCTTTGCCTGTCAGCATATCGTGTTCATAAAACGCATCACCATTAGAACTGTAAACAAATGGCACATCCATCATCTGCGCATAGGTAATAGCTTGCTGCAAACCGAAAGAAACACTATGATTGTTGTCTTTTGCTTCAACAATTGCTATGGGGAAACTATTGTTCCAATACAGAACATAATCAGCAAATTTGGCACTTTTCTTGTCACGATGAACAAAATTTCCATTCAAGCATATTTTACCGTCAGTAATTTTTGTTTCCATAGTTATTCGATTTTTGTCCCATCTGGAAAGAATAGCAGGAGTTATATATTGAAGTTTAATATCTTCTTCAGACATTTCCTTTTTTGAGAATATGGTCATAATTGCATCTCCACTTCCGATAAGTCTAAATTATGTAAAGCTATATTTATTGTCATTATACCATATTTTGTACAAATTGTCAATCAATTGAAGAAAAAGGGAGTGGCTAATAGCAAAATTAAAGAAAATCAATAACACCGAAAGGTAACTTACCATTTTTTCGTTTTTGCCGGTATTTGAACTTTGCAAGACCAAATTGATTATAGGCATCAACAAAAACTGCAACAACAGCTTTCAGTGTTTCCAAAATTCTTGGAAAACATCTGCTCCGTCTCGCAAGAACCGGAATATAGCAATCTTAAATTTGCATTTACTCCCTCAACAGTAAATGTATCCCTTTTATTGTATATGTTTCGTATGTGCTTTCTCGGATAAACAATATCTATATATCCATTATATCCGTCTGTGCAATAATATTTTGCTTCAGGTGCATTATCTACAATATTCTGTATACGTTCAGACGACTTGTCAAAAGCAACGTCAAATCCGACGATTTGTCTTGGTTCATGACTTACCATTGTTATTATATAAAACATTTTCCCATGTTTCAGTACAGGGCTTTTTGTTTATAAACCAGTATAATTCATCAAGTTTAAAATATTCGTAAGAAATTTTAACATCATTATTTCTCAGTTTTTTTATCCAGTTATAGACATTTGCTTTGTTCATACCAAGTGCTTTGCCAACACCTCTTCCGCTTACTCCGGAATAATACATTTTCATTGCAAGTTTCTTCGTTTCTTCAGGATATTCATGCTTTTTGGGATCAATTGTATACCTTATACCGCAGTCTTTACACCTGCAGCGCTGTGTTCCCGACTTATTATATCCTATCTCAATTTGATTTTCTTGCTTCTTGCAATTTGGACATATCTTTCCTTATTCTATCGTTGCTTTTCTCATATACAACATCTCCTTGTGTTTTTTCTTTTATTATATCATAATATTCGTAATTTGTTCACTCCCCCGAAAAAGAGCAGAATTTACTGACTGCACTTGAGCAACTCCGTGCTGACCGTGAAACGCTCCGAAACGTGAAGATACTTGTTATTTTGAACGTGCAAAGATGAAACGTGATGCGATGAGGATTTACAAAAAAACAGACTGCAAGATTGATTACTTACAGCCGGATTTTTCGTAAAATTCTGGATTTTGTGAAATATCTTTAACCAGTTTATATTATATCAGCCACTTGCTAAAATGTCAATAGTTTCTTATAATAAAATTGAATTTTGTAAAAAATGCACAAATTGGTTTTTTCTAATTTATTGAAATTTTCAGTATGGAGGTAAGAAAAAATGACAGGTAAGAATATTTATCTCAGAAAGGACGGGCGTTTTGAAGGACGTATCCGTGACGGTTACAAGGAAAACGGCAAGCCGAAATATCGTTCTTTATACGGCTGTTCCCGTGAAGAAGTCAGCCGGAAAATGGCTGAATTGCAGGAAAAACCGCTTGAAAAAACAGGTTTGACGGTGAAATCTCTCTTTTCAGAATGGGTACAGGCAATTTCTGCTCGTGTGAAAGAGTCCACAATTGCCAATTACCGAATGAAAGCCGAAAAACACTTGTTTCCGGCATTCGGTGAACTGGATTGTTCGGAAATTACTGTTCCCATGGTACAGAAATTCATTACCGAAAAGCTGAAAAATGGCTTGTCTGCGAGATATGTTTCGGATATTGTAGTATTGTTAAAATCTTTATTTAAGTATGCCAATAGAATTTATCAGATAATTAACCGCATTGCCTATGTTGTTATGCCGAAAAAGAAAAAACCCGAAATTCAGGTATTAAGCAATCAGGAACAGAAAAAATTGCAAAATTATCTTGTCAATCATCAGGACAGGACAAGCCTCGGCATTGCTCTTTCGATGTACACCGGAATCAGAATCGGTGAACTTTGTGCCTTGAAATGGAGTGACATTGATTTTGAAAAACGTATTCTGACCGTCAGACATACAATTCAGCGGATTCAGATGGAAAACAGCACAAGGAAAACAAAATTGATTATCACCGAGCCGAAAAGTGCGAGTTCAAAGCGTGAAATTCCAATTCCCGAATGCTTGCTTGAAATGTTGAAAAAGTTCAGAAATTCGGGAAATTTTTACGTTTTATCAAATTGCCTAAAACCGGTTGAATCCCGTACAATGCAGTATCGTTTTGCAAGAATTCTGAAAAACGCAAATTTGCCGTCAGTGCATTTTCACTCTCTCCGTCACCTGTTCGCCTCAAATTGTATTGCTATGGGATTTGATGTGAAGACTTTGTCCGAAATACTGGGGCATTCTTCGGTTGAACTCACTCTGAACAGATATGTTCACTCCTCAATGGAACAGAAACGAAAGTATATGGAAAAAATTACTTTTGCCGTCTGATGTGGTATTTTACCGTCAGAATCTTCCGTCATTCCCGCAAAAAATAATCCGGTTTTCCGTTGCTTCCGGAGATTTTGTCACAAAATCCAGAACTTTATGAAAGGAAGCGGCAGTCATGGACGGCAACAAGATAAACCCAAAAAAGAAAAAATTTTTGACAGTAACAGCAATATCTGCTTTGACAGTTCTGGTAGCTGTGACAGGAGCAGTTGTCGCATTTATGATGAAAACGGTTGAAAGCCGTGCCAATAATTTTACCTTTGTGACGGCAGATGTTAAATTGGAAGAACCGAAATGGGATCCGGAAAATCCTCCCGTTGTCACTCCCGGTCAGACTGTTACCAAAGACCCGATTGTCACCAATACCGGAGAAACACCGCTCTATGTATTTTTAGAAGTGAAAATTCCCTGTGCGGAAGTGAAAACAGTTGAATCTCTTACTCCTAAATTGACAAACTTACTGAGTTTTACGCCAAATACAGATTGGATAAAAGTTTCTCCTGAAGATGGTACATCTGTCTATGAAAATGATAAAGACGGAAAAGAAAAATATTCAGTTGAAGTTTACGCATATTCAAAAGAACTCGCTCCAAAAGATGAAACCGGTTCAACATCGTCTGCACTTTTTGATACTGTTACTTATGCCGATGTGATTGAGGGCGAACCGGGCGACAGATTGAAATTCGATATGCCCATAGCCGTGTATGCGATTCAGTCGGAGAATGTCACTGAAATTTCCGGAGCGACAGATGCAGAAAAATTGAAATCAGCTTACAATACCTATATAAAAGATACATCTAAAGAATAGGAGGCAGTCATATGAAGAAAAAGAAAATTGTTCTGATTCTTGCCGGCTGTCTGTTGATTGCCGGTGTGTCATTTGGGGTGACATATTCCTACATGAAAGCAAGCAATGAAAAAGTAAATGAATTTACCATTGGCAGAAATGAAATTGAGGTCACGGAAGAATATGAACCGCCGAAAGAATTAAAACCCGGTGTTGCGTTCACAAAAAAGCCGTGTGTCAAAAATACAGGAAATATTGCTTGCTGGGTACGCATGAGGGCTGATTTTTCGGACAGCGAAATGGAAAAACTTTGTACATTTACCATAGATAGTAACTGGATAAAAAACTCTGACGGCTACTACTATTATACCCAGAAACTTGAACCTGATGCTACAACTCCATCGCTTTTTGAAGGAGTAGAAAACAATATCCAAATAAAAGAAACACTTGATGGAGTAGCAGTAGATGAAAGCAAATTTGTAAATTTTGACATTCTGATTTATGCGGAGTCCTGCGGTGCTGAAAAGGGTACAACTTATCAGGAAGCATGGGGACTTTCTTAAGGAGGTGTTTAAGTCATGAATACTGTAAAAACAGAACATCGTTTTTCTGAAAGAGTGCTTGCTTTTTTTCTGGTAATAATGATGTTTTTCACGTCAATGCCTGAATCTTTGTTCAGCGTGTCAGCAGAGGGCGATGAATTTCAGATTTCTATTAAATGGAATGATGATATGCCAAACAAAGATAATTACAATTATGAAAGTGATTCACCTGAAACAAGAGATATTCATTTGCAGGTGGCTTTTTCCAATAAGCAGGTTTCAGAGGCTTACGCCCCCGGTGAACTTATTATCACTGTTCCAGGCATTAAAGATGCCGTTCGTTCGGGAAATTCCTACATTGCTTCAAATGTTGCAGCCGACAAAGAAGGCAGCGGAAGTAAAATTTACAACTGGAGTTATTCCTACACAGAAGCGACAGATACTTATACTTTCACAAATAATTTTACTGTGGAAAAGCAATCTGTATTTGAGGGAACATTTGAAATTGTCTGGAGTTTGCCGTCAAGAGAGACAATAGATTATTTCAGTAAGACAATTCAGGCAGAAATGTTTATTCCCGGAAAAGGTGAAAACAGCAGTGCAAAAACAATTCAAAGCAATATAATCAAATATTCTCAGGAACGTAAGAAAGATGATTACAAACTTGAAATAAAACATACAAGCATAAAAGGAATAAAGAAAAGCGATGAAGAAACAGACTTGAAAGTGGTTTATGATATTAGTTGTGCAGATAATTATAAATCAAAAGATGTTGCCACAGATGAACTTTTTGAATTTTGGTTTTTGGAAGATGCAACTGTCAGCGGCGGCGGTCTTGTGGAAACTGATGAAACAAAAAAATTCGGTGACGGAAAAATTTATAAAAAATATACTTATGTAAAAAATATCACCAACACAAACCCACTTAGCCTGAAAGACATTGTTGTTGTCTATCCCGGCAAATATGACGGGCAGGAAGTCACTGTTTATGGTTACGCTTACGGCAAATATTATGAAGAAAAATATGAAGAATCTCCAGATAAGGAAAGAGGAGAAGAACTCACTAAAGCAGATTATACAGTTGCCCTGAAAAATTATGATTTTGAAGATATTCCGGGCGATGTGTATGATGTAATAAAAGAATCTTACGACATTCATAATATGACAATCGACCAGAAATATGCTGAATTTGGTGCGATTGATTCCGCAAATCTGACTGACGGAAAAGGTGATTACTATTCCGATTTGAAAATTCGTCTGAAATTCCACGATGACAGAGGATATGTCTCCCACGACCTTGAATTTGTAGATGATATTCTTGACGTTAATATGAAAGACGGAAATATTTATCAGCTTACAGATGATGAATATCATTTTACAAAAATCAGGATTCCTCCGAAATCGGAAATTTTGAATGATAAGAATAAACCCATAGAAGGAAATTATTCTATAGTAATCAAAGGCAGAGAAGCAAATTCTGCAAAGAATTTATTTAATATAGAGTTGGGAACTTGCACACTTTCTGATAAAGAACAGATTATTGATATTCCAAGAAATGACATTGTTGGTGTAAGCGTTTGTTTCAAAGATGTCAAAGAAAACATCGGCTATCTTTACAACCCGAATACTTCCCAGACTATGGTACGCTGTTATTATGTGTTCCACATGAAGAAAGAAAATGCGGAAAATGTCATGTTACCCGACGGTCACGTTATCAACAATATGTTTTTCAGACTGTACAATAATACTGATGATGGAGAAAGTAAATGGGTCAATACGGGCTATACTTATGAAAATGAAAAGTACAGTGATGAAAGAGAGTATAAAAGAGATTTAGAAATATACGGTGAGGGTGTTGACCGTGAAAAGGCAGATACGCCGATTGTGGAAATCCCGAATGAATTTTCTATCAGACAAGTTAAACTGGAATCTCTGGACACCACAGATAAATCCGCTTACAATTTCAATGGACTTATTGAGGGAAGTTTCAATTTAGGAGATGGAACGTCACTTGAAAATTTCTCCATGTATATAATTGTTCCTGAAGGATTGAGAATTGAAGAGATGTACAACAATTCAGATAATCTTCTGAGTAAATTAAAATTCAGTGCTTCAAACGGCATGACTTCTGCATATATTGCTTCCCATGTGAAAATTGAAATTCTGCAAGACGGAAAATACAACGGAAGACAGTATATTCAATTCAATTTTGATTTCAGTGACAATCCGATTCAGACTAAAACGCTGATGATAAATGGCGTTCCCATGTATGCTGACAAGAATGAATTTGAAAGCGGCAAATCTTACAACTATACTTTGCACGGAGCATTACTGGTGAATCAAGGAGGAAAATGGAACTCCCGCCATACTGACAGTTACACCATAAACGGCGATAACGATATTGACAATGACGGAATCACTGAAGAGCCGGCAGACTTTGCAAGTCATAATATTCGATTTACTTACGCTGAGGAAACACTCGTTGAACTGATTAAATATGTAAAAACGCCTTTGACAAACGGTGCGGTTTGTCCGGATTTGACTAAAGGTGATGCTGTTCCGAAAACATATGTCGGCGGTGAATACTCCTATATTCTGAAAGCAGGTGTCAGCACAGGTACAGAAAGCGGTGGTGCAACAAATATTATTTTTGCCGATGTAATTGAAGAAGATGATATTACAGAGTGGAAAGGTGAATTTGTAGACATAGACTATTCAAAAGCATTAGCGCAATTAACATATTCAAGCGGAACAAAGCCTGAGCCGATAATTTACTATTCTACTGAAGAATTTGTCTTTGACAAAGAAGAAGGCGTTGGTGGTGCAGAACATAATAAATTTGATCGTAAAACATTTACCGATTCTGAAAAATGGACAACGACAAAGCCGGCTGACGCAAAACAGATTCGTTCTGTAGCTGTAGATTTTGGCGAGGGAGTGGCAAAACCTGGTGCAATATTGCAGATTGAAATTAAAATGAAAGCTCCTGAAAGTTCTGAAAATTTCAATAAAAATGCACAAAACAGATGCTCTATAAGCTATGAAAAAATCAATACAGGTGGCGGAGATAAAACAGAAGAACATCTTGATTCCAACATTGTTCCCGTGACCTATGTGGCAAAGGGTAGAATTGTTCTGACAAAGAAAGATGCAACAGACCATTCTGTAATTACAGGTGCAACGTTTGAATTATATAGATCTTCTGATAATAAAAAAATTGGCGAGTATACCGTTGACCAGAACGGCAGATTGGTTGTAAATGATTTGGAATACGGAAAGTATTATTTTAAGGAAACTTCAGCCCCTAAAGGTTATAAATTGGACGCAACAAAAAAATATGAAGTTACAGTAAGCGAAAAAGTTGCCAATATTACCGTAGAAAATGAACGTAAACCCGGTACATTTTCAATCAAAAAAGTTTCCGACAGACAACCTGATGTCACATTGTCGAGTGCGGTGTTCAAACTGTATAGAGCAGACGGTACACCTGTTAGTGATACAGAATACACAACAAACTCAGACGGCACATTGAAATTAGAAAATCTGGATTGGGGAAGTTATTACCTGAAAGAGACAAAAGCTCCTGATGGTTACAAAATCTCCGATGAAAAGATTGAATTTACAATCAATGCGGACAATAATGCCGGAAAAGAATTGGAAACTGTTACTGTTGAAAATGAACAGATTCCTGCAAAGGCAAAACTTGTTAAATATGAACTGAAAAATCCCTATGATGAGATGACTTCCGATGCTGAACTGAATACAAAAAAGCCCTTGAAAGGTGCGGTTTATGCACTGTATAAAGAAAGTGAACCTGACAATCCGATTACAAGAAAAGTAACCGATAAAGACGGTGCAATTTATGTAGAGGATTTGACATTCGGAAAATATTATTTTCAAGAAATTTCAGCTCCGGCAGGCTATGAACTCTATACGGAAAAAATTCCCTTCACTGTTGATGCAAAAGATACAGCGGAAGAAATTAAAACCGTAGTGCAAACAGCCGATTCCCGAAAGACCGGAACGGTATCTTTGACAAAAACAGCAACCGGTACAGGTGACGCTATTCATGCTGCTACAAAAGTCGGAAATGCCGTTTACAGATTGTACTTGTCCACAGATACGGCGTTTGCAAATCCGTTAAAATTAAGTATTAAAGATGGAAAATATCATTATGACGAGACCGGCGGAACGACAGATATGCTGACGGACGAAACAGAGGGTTTCATTGAAATTTTTGATTTGCCTTGGAACAGTGAAACAGATTTGAACGAAAAATATGTTCTTAAAGAGTACAAAGCCCCGAAAGGTTATTCGATTAGTGATAAAAAATTTTCATTCAGGATTGATGCAGACAGCGTTTCTAAACCGTTTATTTATGAAGATGAAGATGAACAGAAAAAGGGTACTGTCAAACTGGTTAAGACGGATACATCGGGAAATTTAATGAAAGGCGTAGTATTTACGCTTTATCGTGATGACGGAAGTGAATATCAAACTGGAATCACAACGGGAGCTGACGGAACGGTTGAAGTGGAAAATATCCCGTGGGGCAGTTATTATTTCGTTGAAAAAGAGGCAGCCGGTGCAGGCTTGAATGACAAAAAATTCAGATTCGTTGTCAATCAGGATAATGCCGGAAAGACACAGGAAATTCAGATAGAAGACCCTATGACGAGTTTTCAGTTTACTGTGACAAAGAAAATTAAAAAATCGGATATTGTCTTTGAACACGGCAACCCGACATTCATTTTTGAAGCGAAAAATACAGACGATAATCACATTTACCGCAAGGCAGTTGCATTTAACGAGGACATTATGAAAGAAAGCGACGAATATGTGACAGCTTCCGTGATTTTCGTTGTACCGGCAGGAACATATGAAGTTTCGGAAGTTTCCGTGAACCGATATAAATTCAAAGAAATTACTTTTAGTCCGGCAGACAAAACAGGCGTGACAGTAGATAATGGAAATGGAAAAGTAACGTTCACACTGAACGATGACACGAAAAATATTGAATTTATTTTCGAGAATGAAAAAATTGACCAGTCCGGCACATCTGACAGCGATTTGATTACCAATACACTGAATAAGGACAGGACACTGATTTCCATTTCAGCCGAGTATCATGGTAGTGATATTCTGACGGAAGATGTTGTTTCACCGGCAGATGTCACCGTGTACGCATTCTACGACAACGGCACGCAGGAAGAACTAAAACCCGATTCAGACGGCAAATATCCCTATACGATAGGTCCGGTAGATGCCGGCAAGCCGAACACAGACCAGTTAGTTGAAGTCTCCTACACGGAGGGGACAACAACCCGCACAGATTTCATCACAGTGAAAACCGGCTATCTGAGTGTATTTGAGTATGTTCCCACGGGAGATGAACCCCCGGACGGATATGACGGTGTAATTTCAATCTGCCAGTATAAAGGCAATGCAAGCGTGGTGAAATTTCCCGCATCGCTTACTGTGACAACAACAGAGGGAGAGAATAAAACCTACAAAGTAAAATCGGTTGCTGCTGAAATTGATGATTGGGGTTACCCATATCCAAATAATATATTTACTAAACCTGATGATGTTACTTCAATAGTTTTTGCGGAGGGTATAGAGGAAATTGGAACAGGTACGTTTAGATATGCTTATAGTTTGAAAAATGTAGAACTTTCCGCAAGTATCAAAAAAATAGGAGATAATGTATTTAATCAACGGAGTAGTTTAGAATCTTTGACAATTCCGGAAGACAGTCAGTTGGAAGAAATCGGTGACAGTGCATTTTATAATAGACCTGTTCTAAAACCATTGAAAAATAAATAGAAGAGTGATAAAATAGTAATGGTGATGAAAAATGGACAATC
>CANQVA010000030.1 GCA_947627175.1 uncultured Ruminococcus sp. | reverse complement strand
CCAAAGGACTTCAACTTTTATTATTCCATATCTATCAAAATTTTTCTTTTTGGGTCATATCTATTGACAACGCAGAGGTTGTCCTGATTTTTTCTTGTAAAACAATTGATTTTTATGGCAAATTGTGCTATAATTAAAAAGATATTGATTTCTTTCAACAATATTGAATTTATAACGATTTTCATTATGTCTGTCTCATGTATGGGCATAGTAAAACATAAAGGAGGATATTATGGCAACAAATAAAGTGTCAAGTATAGAAGAGCAAATTGAAGATTGGGCAAAACAATACTTCAATCAAGCAGAAATTCCTTATCTCACAAAAACAGAGGCTATGGATTCTGAAATTGACGATGCTCTAAAGATAGAAGAATCCAAAAAAGGTGGAAGAGGTGGAAATTATCCTGATATTAAACTATTCATTGAATTGGATTCTTCTAAAGTACCGGTGATGATTGAATGCAAAGGAACAAAGGGTGATTTATGTAAACTTGATAAAAACGGTGTACCTGCAAACAAATCTAAAGATGGTTCAAATAATTTTAAGAATATCAGTAAATATGCTGTAAATGGTGCTGTTCATTATGCTACAGCTATATTCAAATATGCGGATAGTTATAGCCGTATAATAGCAATTGGTGTAAACGGATATAAAAACGGTAATGATACTGTCTACGAAATTTCTGCGTGGCTTATCTCAAAGAAAAATTTTGGTGTTCCCAAAAAAATCGGAGATTACACCGATTTGAGCTTTCTTAAAGCATCTAACAGATCTGCACTTGCGTTAAAACTCAAGGATATTCTCCTGACAGATGCTGAAAGAGAACGAATGGCATTTGAGTTTGAAAATACTATTGAAGCCAACTTAAAGAAGTTAAACCAGACAATGCATGATGATTTACACATTGCTGTCGGCGACAGAGTTGAACTGATAGCTGCAATGATTATGGCAGGTCTTGGAGTAAAAGACAAGAACGGAAATACTATGGTCGGAAATTTGACTACATCAGATCTCAAAGGTGATAAGGGTAAGAAAATACACGACGGATATATTATTTACAACCGGGTAGCTGAATTTCTTGAAGCAAGCAGTCTGCCGGCTGATAAATGTGCAAGCATTGAAAATACATTAGAGAGAGTTTTGTTACACTCAAATCTTGAAGAACCCCGTAAAGTCAAAGATACAAGCAGGGTTGAAAGCCGACTGAAAACAGTATACAGGGAAGTTGAACAAAATATTATGCCTACTTTCCTATCCGCTGAACATCTTGATTTTACAGGCAAACTATTCAATGTACTTAATGAATGGGTTGATATTCCCGATGGTGAGCGTAATGATGTCGTTCTGACTCCAAGATACGTTACGGAATTTATGGCTAAGCTCGCCGAAGTCAATATGAATAGCTATGTCTGGGACTATGCAGCAGGTTCAGGCGGATTTCTGATTTCTGCTATGAAACTTATGCTTAAAGATGCCGAAAAGCAGTATAAAACAAGCCCTGAAAAATATACAGATAAGGAAAACGAAATTAAGAAATTTCAGCTTTTAGGCTGTGAAATACGTCCCGACATATATCTTCTTGCCGTTCTAAACATGATTTTAATGAAAGATGGCTCTGCTACCATATTAAACGTAGACAGTCTTGAAAAATTCAGTGGTACATATGAACAAGGCGAACGCAAGGGGCAGAATTTCCCGGCTGATGTATTCCTTTTGAATCCTCCGTATTCTGCACAAGGAAAAGGTTTTGTTTTCGTTGAAAAGGCATTGAGTCGTATGAAAAGCGGTAAAGCCTGTGTACTTATACAGGAAAATGCAGGCAGCGGTAATGGTCTGCCATATACAAAACGTTTATTAGAAAATAACACTTTGCTTGCAAGTATTCATATGGCTGATATTTTCAGAGGTAAAGCAAGCGTCCAGACCGCTGTTTATCTGTTTGAAGTCGGAAAGCCTCACGATGTCAATAAATATGTCAAGTTTATTGATTTCTCTGATGATGGATATACAAGACAAAACAGAAAAAAGTCAAGCCAGGATGTGAATCTGCGTGACACAGGCAATGCAGCCGCACGCTATCAGGAAGTTGTAGATATAATACTCGGACGCAAATTACTCAGAGAGTGTGAATATCTTACAGAAGAAACCTATATTGAGGATAAGATAACTGACAATGGTGATGACTGGACATTCAATCAGCATATTGTTATTGATTTGACACCCACAGAAGATGATTTCAAAAAAGCGGTGGCGGATTATCTGTCATGGAAAGTCGGGGCTATTTTGAGAGGAGAGATAGAAATTGAATGATAAACAAGCAGTATTCAAAGTCGGAGATTTGTTTGACATTT
Organism: uncultured Ruminococcus sp.; assembly: GCA_947627175.1. Classification (GTDB taxonomy): domain Bacteria; phylum Bacillota; class Clostridia; order Oscillospirales; family Ruminococcaceae; genus Ruminococcus. Next base: position 20,567 of record CANQVA010000030.1, on the reverse strand, counting down.
ATCCGACAAAAAGTTATAAAATGACTAATGCTGATATTTATCAAAAAGCCGGGAAAACGCCCGTGCTTTCAAATTCATCAGCTAATAACGGCATCGGTGGGTATGTAGATTTGGAACCGACAGAGAAAGGCAACGTGATAACTTTTTCAGATACAACAACAGGTGCAAATACGATGTTTTATCAGGAATCTGCATTTGTCGGATATTCTCACGTTCAGGGAATACATCCTTACAATCCTGAATTATGGAATAGAGAATGTTTATTATATGTAATTGCAACAATAAGAAGTTCTGCCGGAAAAGGATGGAACTATGCCAATAAATTCACCCGTGAAAAAGTAAAAAATATTATGATTGAACTTCCTATTAAAAGTACTTATGAATCGAATCATGAGTATACTGTCTATGATATAGATTTTAATTATATGCAAGAACACATCAAAGAGCTGGAGCAAGAGCGTATCATAGAGCTGGAATTTTATCTGAAAGCTACGGGTCTTAGTAGCTGTGTGCTTACAGACGAGGACAGGGAAATACTTGAAAAATCCCGAGAAATAGACAAAAGTCAAAACAAAGAGGTACTGAGTAGCCTCAGAATTTCAGAAAGCAATAGAATACAAGCAGAATTTTGTGTTGATGATTTATTTACTATCGAAACACCTAAATTGCGTATCAATGCAAATACTGTGACCGTTCATAATGAGCCTGAAGGTAACCCTTATGTTGTAAGAACAAGCCAGAATAATGGTATAAGAGGATATATTAAGTTTGACGAACAATATCTTAATCCAGCCAACACAATTTCTTTCGGTCAGGACACAGCAACAATGTTTTACCAAGAAAGACCATACTTTACGAGCGATAAGATAAAGATACTTAAGTTGAAATTTGATAAATTGAATTACAGGACGGCAACATATCTTCTTGCAAGTATGCGTAAAGCATTTTCTCTTTTTTCTTGGGGACAATCTAAATTCGATGTTGATGCTATTGGCGGAGTAAAATTTTGGCTTCCCATTTTGATGAATGATAATAACACTCCTGTGGTTGACTTTGACAACAATCACCACCCTAAGGGATATATTCCGGATTTTGAGTATATGGAAAAATATATCAAAGCGATACAAAAACAAGTAATTACAGATGTCATTAAGTATAAAGATGATATTATTTCTAAAACAAAAAAGATAGTCTCTTGATATTAAAATATAGCTTTTCCTAATAAATCCATATGTCCGACTGATTAACAAAAAATAAATAAACTCTCCATGCAAAAAATTTAATTGCATGGAGAGTTTTTAGTTGAAAATCAGGCTGTTCAATGCCTCAATTTTATATCAAAATCGTTAAATATTTTCATCATCTTTTGTTTTCTTTGAAGTACGAGTTGCCATAAATGCAACCACTGAAACAAAACCAATTGTTACATAAAGCGAAATCGGGGTTTTGTCACCTGTTGAAGGAGACATTCCTGTCGATGAAACAACATCTTTTGATGATGAAGAAGAAGAGGAAGAAGCAGAGTTATCTGTATTCCCTGTATTTTGACCCGATTCAAAGTTGTTTACTGTCTCATTTTCATTTTTTAAACGGAAATTTTGAGCAGTCACGTGTAATTTATTTGTATCATGAATTGTGTTCAAAGCATTTATGTCTGTTGTACGAAATTCAGCTGCAATTGTATTTATACCCTGCTGATTTGCCTTTGTTTCAAAAGTTTGAGCATAAATTGTAATTTTTGTACTTCCGCTTTCTGCTTCATAGTCTTCATCACGAACTAACAATTGACCATTCAGCCATACATTAACAAATTCTTCAAACTCGCCTTCCGATCTGTAAACGCTTTCAACAGGTGCTTCTAAAACATAGTCATGATTTCCGACATCTGTACCAATAGAATCAAGAATGCTGTAACCTTCATCAGTTTCATCAAAAACCGTCTGATTATCATTGTTTTTTACAGTTAATTCAAATGAAACATCTGTATCAATATTAAGTGTTTCTCCATTTTCATCAACAAGAATACCATCATAAATATCATTTATTGAAAAAACAAAAGTTCCTGTTTCAAGCGGTATTCCGTAAACTTCAAGCGAATCAGGATAGAATTGTAATCCGTCCGGCAGTCTGCCTTCTGTTACATCAGAGACATTTTGTGCAGTATTTGACCATCCTTGAATTTCCAATGTAATTCCCATAATTGCAAACATACTGATTGCATTTGAATAAGAAACAGCTTCACTTCCAATAGAAAATGCTACTCCGTCAGGTACAGTTATATTTTTTGCACCTTTCCAAAAAGAAGGAATTGGAATAATAACAATCTCTCTTATCGGATGACCTCCTACACTGCTTGGAATAGTAAGTGATTCTCCTACACTTTCCATTGTACTATGAATCAAAAGCGAACCGTCCGAATACATATCCCCGGCATAATTTCCCCAATGACCTTTTTCTACAGCTTTGAGTCCGGCGGGAACCGTTACTGTTTTATCGGGTATATCAGGCTCGGGTTCCTTAATTTCTGTCGGATAATTCGTATTGTAAAGCAGGAAAGAATATGGCACGTATTTCACGGCATCATCAATTTCTGCAAACATTCCGTCAGGCACCGTAATGTTTTCAACAATTCCGGTTTCAATTTCTGTTGTAATTTCTGTGGTCACGGTGGTAGTCTCAGTGTCTGTAGTTTCAGAAGTTTCAACAGTTGTTGTAGTTTCCGTTGCTTCCGTAGTTTCAACATCTCCGGTAGTTGTTGCATCTTCAGTAATTGTTGTAGTTTCTGTAACTTCTGTAGTTTCAACTGTCTCATCAATTGTCGTGGTTTCCATAACTTCTGTAGTTTCAATAGTTTCTGCAATTTCAGTGGTTTCTTCACTTTCTAATGCGGTTTCACCTTCAGCAACTACACTCAAAGTCGGACAAATCATGACAAAAACGAGAGATAGTGCCGTTATAAATGATATAACCTTATTTTTATTCATAACTTTCTAATCCTTTCTATACATTTCCATAATTTTATCTGTTGATTTGTATTACTTATTTTTCTAAGAGGTATCTGACGTTTCAGCTTTTTCTATCAATTGCTCAAGACTATAAATAGGTGATATTCTTATATTTCCGGACGGATAATCAAATATCAACTTATCATTAAGTACATCACATAAATACGGAAGCTGTGCAATAACTTCAAGATTCTGATTAAGAATCTGTCCATAATAATAGCCGTCTGCATTGATATATTGTGTAACTAACAAACCGCCAACTTGTGTAACATAAGTCAAATACGCATCTTCATGTAATTGACACAAGAGTTTTCCCGATTTAATATCATATACTTCCTGTCTGCCATGAAGAGGATTTGTAATACGATATTGTTCAGTTTCAAACTCTTCATATAATGTCATATCGGGAGAATCTCCCTGATACTCCTCTACAACTTTCCCGCTGTCAACAGCATATTTCACCCGCTTTCCATCATTATAGGTTACCTCAAGATATGTGCCATTTTCTTCCCGAAGAAATTGCTGATCATTCACATAATCTGAATCTGGAATCAAAACTTCTGCAAGTACAGAATTATTCTTATCATAAGTAATAAATTTGTCATAAGAAAACATTGTCAGCATTTCCATATTTTCCGATACTCTGGCTTCTGAATGTTTATAAGACGAATCATAGATAAACAAATCTGATTCAGAATGCTCTTTAAAGTTCAAAATCTGCAAGGTTGACGTATCCATACTTCCTACAACTGCAATTCCATTTTTAATCTCCGTAAAATCAATTCTTGAACTGCTTTTAAAATCACTTGTCTTTATTGCATCATTATCATAAAAACTAAAGCTTGTTTTTGTGGAAATCAAAGTTTGTACGCCGTCATCTTTGAAACGCCATATTGGTTCAGAAACAGTAACAAGAGGTATTTGTTCTCCCGTCAATGGGTCGATTTTGACTAAAATATTACCTGTCTGTACTCTTATTCCATCGGAATCTGCACAAACACCGAACGGATTTTCAGATTGAAATCCACCTGTCGTCTCCCCCGTCCTGGTATCTACCACCGCAAATATGGAATCTCCGTCAGAATTTGCTGAAAACGAAAAATATTGATTATAAAAACCACCCTCAAAATGAGTATACATGCTGTCAGAATCAATAATCTCGGAAGATTCCCCTGATTTATCCAAATCAAAAAGTTGCAATGAACCATCTGAAAAACTGACACCAAGCATACTCCCGTCATCATTCAGTTTCAGTAAATTATCATTCGGGTTAGCAAAACTGTCATTCACCGTAACAGACTGATGACGTTTTCCAAAATCAACAGTACATACTTCTTCGCCGTTTTGTGTATCATATACAGTTGCATATGTTTCATCTTTATAGACAGCTGCCACCTTTTTCCCATCTGTAGAGAGTGCAAGTGCTGTTGCAGGTTTTCCAATCCACATAGTAGAATGATTTACAATATCATATTTTGTAATTCCTGTCCTGCCTGCAAATAAAACAGTATCTTTATCTAAATAAACAACTTCAGATAAAGCAGATTCCGCAACAGGAAGTGTATCAAAAATTACACCACTTTTCGTATCTATCAATGCCATTTGATACGCATATATACAGGCAAGCGTCTTTCCATCAGGAGACAATGCCATATATAACGGCTCGGAAGGTAAATTAACAATTTTATCCGCCTTGTAACCGTCAGATAAATCATATACGCCCAAAGCATCTGATAAAGCCAGTTGTGTATCTGCAATACAATCCGGTATAAATATGCCCGTTTTAAGAGGAATTGCTTCTACTGCATACTTAACGGCAGAATCTGAATCCCCTTGCTGAAGTTTCTTTTGTGAAGTATTTGCAAGATTTTTCCACCGCTCAACGGTCTGTATTCGTTTTAACCCGACAAATGTAGTAAAAATTCCAAATATCAAAGAAATTGAAAGCATAGAAAAAACAATTTTCATATGTCGCTTATAACGAACTACTCTACAATCATTTTCATAAAGATGTGTGAAGGCATATAACATATCTTCAGCTGTTTGATATCGCAAATCAGGATTCGGATTCATAGCTTTCTGGATAATTTCAACAATCTGCGGACTATATTCTTTTTCCGACAGTGGTTTTACTTCTAAAGCATCTTTTTCCGGTCTTTTTCCACTTAAAAGATGATACAGAGTAGCTCCTGTCATATAGATATCAGAACGCACGTCCGGTATAATTTTTCTGTTTCCATTTATACTTTTACCGCTTATATCGGTAATCATTTTTTGTGTCTCTGTCTGCGAAGTATCTGAATCTGAATTGATTCTTATCGTACCGTCACTTTCATTACCTGATGTATAATCAATTCCATAATGTTCAGGAGAAGCATACCCTGCACTGACTCCGACAATATTTTCTTCACCTAATGCCAATGCAATATTAAAGTCAATCAGACAAATAGTATTATCAGGCTTACGCATCAGATTTGCAGGCTTAATATCACTGTGGACATATCCTTTCGGGGGATCTCCATGATTCGGCTCATGAAGATATTGTAATGCTTCAAGAAGTTGTTTTGCCCATTGTATGACCTGCGGTTGTGAAAATTTTTCTCCTCGTTTCAACGGTCTGTCTAAGCTCTCACCTTCCACAAAGTCAATCGCAGTATAAACAATTCCATCTTCAACAAAAAAATCATATACCTGAGGAATATACGGATGACTTAAATTTTTTAATATGTCAACTTCTCTGCGTAAAAGAGCAGGATGTGTTGTCACTTTCCGTTTATCTGCTTTCAAAACAACTTTCTTTCCAAGATTCATATGCATAGCAAGGTAGACAACGCCTCCGCCACCGGAACCTATTTCCCCTATTACCTCATATGTAGAATGAATTATGACTGACATATCATTTTTTTCCTTTCTTTACATCGTCTGTCTGACCATACTCCTCTTTAAGCTCCATCTGTATTTTGATATTCTTTACCTTTGCAACACAAATATAAATACAAAAAAACAATAATGATATTGCTATAATTATAATTCCACCATAAAAAAGGACTTCATTTGTTATCCGGTTCATAAAATATTTCCTCATTGTTAAAGACTTCAAAAATTCAGCACAATCTCGTTGCTACTTGTGAAACTGAATTCTTCAATTACCGAAAATTTCTTATCTGAATGCAATTCAAGATTTTCTTGTTCTGAAGTACTTGAATAAGTTCGTATAGAAACAGCCGTCATATTATCATGCTCCATACGTTGTTTGCTGAAATCTATCAGTGTATCCATATTCTGTTTCATTTGCATCGTCTCATACATCACTGACGGATTAAGAAAAATTTGAATCTCTTCAGATGTAATTCTGTTGCAAAACCCGTCACTGCAAAGCATATATACAGCTTCTTCTTTTGTATCACCAAAATACATATCAGGCAATATAATTTCAGATGCCCCTACACATTGCAGAAGTATATTTTTTCTTGGGTCTGTTCTTGCTTGTTCTTCAGTCAAAATTCCTTTTTCAACCTCTTTTGCAACAACTGTCTGATCTTTTGTCAGAGGAATTGCACGATCTGTAACTTCATATACTCTTGAGTCCCCTATATTGATTATAAAATAACGTGTATCTGTTATCATTAACACAGTCAATGTTGTTCCAAGACTTGTAGATGTATTTTTACCGTAAGACCGTATTTTCTCATTGCAATCAAGAATAATATTAGTCCATTCATTTTCTATGATACAATCTGTAATATCGCTTTCACACAAAAGCGGCAATCTGTTAAGAACCCATTTGTGAAATGCATCTACCATAGTTGCACTTGCCACTTCCCCGCTTGAAAGACCGCCAACGCCGTCACACAGCACAGCAAAAGCAATTTTTCCAAGTTTTGTATCTACAAGTTTCACACCAAAACTATCTTGATTTGTTTTCCTGGAAATACCAATATCCGTTGTTGCAGATAAAATATACTCCAAATTACTCACCTGCCTTGTCATAAAAATCATATCAACATAAATTCAAATTTTTCATCTGCCAAACAAACACTGTCACCATCTTTCAATTCTATTTCAACACCACTTTGAATTTTCACACCATTCACATAGGTATGATTGACAGAATTTAAATCTGTAATAAAAAAAGATTTTTCACGTCTTGTAATACTTGCGTGTCTGTGTCCAACGTGCAGATTATCACGTACATCATAATTCAAATTTTCCAAATTGCGTCCAATTAAAAACACCGGTTTATCAAGCAGTATACGCTCCTTGTTTTTTAACCGAATAAGATATGCAACTTTTTGCTCAATCAGTACCGTAGCATCATTGTCTTCAAAATTCAGCAAAACAGTTTTTCCATCTGTTTCAGATTCTGAAATATTATTACGAAACGGTGGTGCAGCTGCGTGGAAATTATTTCTGCTATTTGCCATACCATCACCTAACACGGAAGTACCGCCGAAATCTATGTGAGCCTGTTCAAACGGAAGTACCCTATGCAGACCGGCTTGTTTTTCCTGTGAATAGGCATTGAAAGCCGGTGCCGCAACATTCATATTCGGAACAGGATTAGCAGAAATATTGTTGTTTGGATTTGTACCGTTAAAACGCTCTGAAAACTTTTGTTCTTGTGCAGGCATGGGATTCTGTGCAAAAGGAACAGGGGCTTGCGGTGTTAATACCCGCATCGGCGGCATTTGTTTAGGTGCTGCATTATATCCGGGTTGTGTTGAAACAGAACCAGGTACAAAACCTTGATTTTTATTATTTTGTACCGGTGTATTTACGATTTCCTTCTTCTTTTTCTTCTTGGCTTCTTTTTGTGTTTTATATTTCATAGCATTTTCTTTATTATAATGTTGCAGTAAATAAAGCAAGCCGATTTCCTCACCATCTGTACTTTGTCTGGAAGAATCTGTGATTTTTTTCTGAAAATTTTTATCCATATCTGGAATCACCATAGAAGGATTATTCGGAAGTTTAGGCGATTTTTTAGATGAAAAAGAAAATCCCGAATTTGCAGAATTTTTTTCTTTCTTTTCTTCCTGAAATACAGGTTTGGAAACAGGAGAAAACCCATTTGAATTTTGTACATTTTGAACAGGCACAGATGCAGCAGGTAAAGGTGCATTTACAGGTAAATTCGGAACTCTTTCAATCTCATTCAGAAAAATTTTGAGAGAATCCGGTACAAAAGATGAATTACTGTTAAAATAATTCATCAATAAAGCAATATATGTGTTATCATCATTCATATCAAATTTGGTATTGTATAAGATATGCTTCAGAAATGAGATAACATCTGTGCTTTTTTGCATAGAATCTTTACCTTGTACCGGAAGATAAATCATGACTGTTTTTGAAGTAGCCACATTGATAAAAATATAATCAAAGTCTAAAATTATCATTTTATCATCTAACATATATTCCTCTGCCGATGCAAAGGCATCCGCAACTCCCCGAAGAAATCCTATAAGATTTTTTCGATTTACAGTCCTTGAAAAAAGTTCAGAAGCTGAAACCATAGATGAAACATCATAATAAATAAAATTCGTCTCGTTCATCTGCGTAAAAACTGTATCAGCAAATCCTGAAATTTTATTATTTGTGAGCATTCCTCTCATAAAGGAGTCAAGTTCTTCCGGTGGCAAAACCTCATACACCAAATATGTATGACTGCCTTGATTTTTAAAACGAAATTGCATTAACTTCATCTCCTATACTATGACCAAAGTTTAGATTTACTTTTTTGTCTGACATTGACTTTTCCAAGCTCAGCAATCTGAAATTCATAATTCAGCTGATACTTCAAAACGACTTCAATAACTTCATCATTATCTTCTGTTATTATCTTTGATTCCGAAAAATCAAGACCATTGAGTCCTTTTTCAACGTTCATACTTTTCAGCATTGAATCAGCCTTAGTTTCATCACCGCCTGCAAGATAGGCAACAAAACGTTTTTTTACAATATCAGGAACATTGTTTTTTTCGGTATTTGTTTTTAACTTAACATTTGTTGAAAAACAGTCGTTCTTCTGCGGAATGAGACCTACATCCATAGCTTTAAGAAACTTTATCATTAAATCTCTTATGCCACTTGGAAATTCACTTTCGGTATCACTAAGCTGACTTGCCGCATAATTATCTACAGACAAACTTTGTGAAGTCTGCAAAACAGCGTGGGCAGTTGCATTTTGTGCCATATACATTAAGAACAAGCCGTAAAACAAGAACATAATCACCATGAAAAACAAAAGAGTAATAAGTGCTTCCAATGTCACAAAACCATGTTCTTTTTCAGTTTTGAAACTTACTTTCATAATCAATAACCTCTATATATTTTACGCTTTACTTCAAAAAGCGAGCTGTCTGTCAATGATGGCATAATCTGTTTTATTTTTACATCAGCTTCCGTTTCGACAAAAGTATAGCATTTATTAAGTGAAAAATCTGATTTTTTATTTTCCTGATAATAATACTTACCTTCCATTTGCACCAAATCCTGCAAACGCCCTGTTATTTGGTCATTTGTAGAAAACAGAAGCAATAATATCAGGCATTGTTGTCGATAATCTATTTTAGGCATTGAAATTTTGAATTTTTTCTTACCTTTATCTTTCCCTTCTTCTCCTTCTTCTTTTTCTTCCGGTTCCGGAGCGGGTTCTTCTATATTTTGTTCTTTTCCGTAATTAACAAGAGCTTCTTTTTTTTCTTTCATACTATTTTTCGTTTTGTCATCGAATACAAGAGCAGGAACAACTTTCTCTGCAAAATCAAGAATGCCCGAAGGAGTAAGATATATAGTTTTTTCATAAAAATCTATTGAACCGCCGTTTACTAATATAAAAGTATCTATAAACGGTTCAAGAAGAATTTCCAGAATCCATACAACCGGACCGCCAAAACCGCCGCCCCAAGCCGTTGCAAATGTTGCTAAATCTGCAATTCCCTGTACTTCTGCATTGCTCATAATTGCTGGTATATCTATAATAAGACGTAATATATATGTCATCATAAAAACGAATGCCTGATTTGCAATTTCAGAATTACTTCCGCAAATTAAGTATTCCATCTCGGCACCATAAAAAGCAGTATCTAAAGTATCCGTTACTATTACGCCATGGTTAGTTTCATTAAGAGTAATCAGCTGTTTCATCATATCGCCAAGTGAAACAACGCTTCCGAATGGTATATTCTTTTTATGGTCAGTTTCAGGAAGAGCAATTGTATCCGCCAATGCCGGTTTATTCGTTTTAAAAGTTTTCTTACTATAATCTGTTCTGCACGTTGTCATATAATAACTATACATCATATACCACAAACGATCTGTTGTAAATACATTTCCTATATTTTCAGGAATGTGTACAATCATATCATTTACAAAATTATTTATACTTTCCATTGATTTTAATATACTGCTGAAAAGATTTTTCACTTCTTTCCAATAATTTAACAACGATAAATTATTGGTGGTGAGTGAGGAAACGCTCGAAAAAACGCTTGCAATATTTGTAATAAGTTCACTTGCCGGGGAACTCTGCACCGAATCTGTATAAACCATTCCGCAAAGTGCTGCTTCATAAAAAGTACTATAATTGACGATTGAATTTGCAGTTGCTATAATTGAATCAATGAAATCAGTAAATCCCGGAGCATCTTTAGACTGTGCTTCCTGTGTCTTTATAAACTCATCTATCTCCTCTTCCGTTACATATTCAATATCATTTACTTTATATCCGTCCGCAACTGAACTTTCTTCTATTTCATCAGCTGTCGGAATAGAATTTACAAGTTCCTTCAGATATGAAATTTGTCCATCAATATAATCCTCGGAACACTTATTGTCAAATTCATTGAAAGATTTGCCAAGCAAATCTAAGCCGTTATTGGCAGCCTTTCCCATATTACTCAACATCTTAGCACTATAATACTCTTCTGCCTTTTCTTGTTCATTTTTTTTCAACTCTGCCTCTTTTTTTGCTATTCCATCATATTTTTCTCTGAGCTCAGCAGCAGATTTTTTATCATCTCCCGTGCCGTCATCTTTCTCCAACTCTTCATTATAATCTTTAACTTGTTTTTTAGCATCTTCATGCTGTTTTTTAAATGCATCCAATTCTACATCTATTGCTTGTTTAGCAGTAGATTCCATATTACTTCTGAGACTTTCCTTTGCATTCATAAGACTTTTGGCATTCGTTTTATATGTCTCCAATGTGGAAATCAAGTCATCAATCTTCTCAATATATTTATTTCTTGCTTTAGTATAATCATTTTTCTTACTTTGAACGGAACTGTCTGTTTTCTTTTCATTTTTCAATTCTTTTGTAAGTTTATTCATAGCACCTTCAAATCCACCGATAGACAAATCAAATTGATTCTGACAATCTTTAAGTTTTATTTTCAAATCATTGGAACTTTTTTTAAAATCATTCTGAGACTCATGAAACGAAACCATAGAGTCCGCCGTTTTCTCTGAACTGGTAATAAGTTTAATAATATTGTCAAGACTATTAAATTCTTTAAGTGCTTCAGTGATTCCGAAAATATTAAAAAAATCATTTAAAATATCATCGGCAGCTTTTGTGGAAACATTGTATTTAGAATACTGAAGTATCTGATTTTTAAACAATTCCGTGTCATCAAGAGCATATAAACCGTTTACTTTTACATTATCTTCATTTACATCAATAGTATTACCGAGAACACTGACATTTTCATTAAGATATTTAAAAAAGTCTTCTTCCATATCAGATTGCTGATTGCACGCAATAAATCCCCAACGTTCTTTTAACCATTTATCATAATCAGCTAAAACAGAAACAGATGACACACCCATAGCTTCATCAAGAAGTGCTATCGAACTGTTATAATGCTGTGCTTCAATCAATAAGGAAACGATTGTCATAAAGGGTGTCAATAATACAACAAGAAATAAAGAAATTGTTCCTGTTGCAAATTTTTTCAAATGCTTTTTAAAAGTAATCTTTTTTTTCTTTTTCATATCCAACTCTCCATAAAATTATTAGTCAAAGAAGTTAGAAACAAGTTTTAAGAATGAATCTATACAATCAACAATATCTTTTAAAATAGATGTTTTCAGAAATTTTCTGTCCATCAGCCTTTTTTCGTAATCCGTAAGTGTAATATATTCCATCATATCAAGGCATTCCGCATAAGCACTGACTTCATACTTTGTTGTGCTTTTAAATCCAAAATAACTCAGTGCCGAACCTAACGGCACCGCATATTCTCCTTTTATTGTTACATTAACATGACGCCTCGGAAAAGCATCTTTATCAACATTTACAGTTATTTGCGGTTCACTTACATCATGAGTGTAAGTTGTTTTCTTTAATCTTGCAGAAGCATAATTTCCTGCTCGTTCACTGACAGATGTATCCATATCATGAGTGTTTGAATAACGAAATAACGAAAGTGAATTCCAGTTATCATGAAGTCCGTCTTGTGAAACATATCCATCTGACGTTTCAGAATTTATCAGACGATAGGTTTGCGCTACTTTTGCGGCGGTTTCATTGGCAATAATTTGAATGTTCCATCTTTGGAATATTACAGAAAATATCGCCAGAATAAAAAACAGCAACGTCAATGTAACAAGATATACAATCATAGACTCCAACATTATCGCTCCCGGCTCTAATTTAAACAGTTTGCCATACCGCTTCAAAACAACTCACCACACTTTCTTCAAATCAGATTTATTCAAAAATAAGATACATAAGCTGAAAAGTATCATCTTCAGAACTAACAACGCAGTAATTATATGCATTAAAATAATATGCATCAGAAAATTTATAATCAATTACAAGCTGATTATTGGAATCTATAAATCCCCATTGTTCTCCGTTTGATACGGCAGCCATGCCGTTTGAAAAACTTTTTGCACATTCATAAGAAGGTTCACAAACAACTTTTCCCTGAACATCAACGAATCCCCACTTTCCATCTTTGCAATATGCAATAGAACCGCTTCCCAGACATACGTCAATATCATCACATGAAAAATTACTTATCTTCTCAAAATCTTTATTGTAAATTGAATAACTTCCGCCTTTTTTCGCAAGTATCACATCGCTTTGCAGATAAGAACCGCACAAATCAAGTTTTATTTCTTCATAATCATCAGATACTTTATTACCCTTGCTGTCAATCAAATACCAACTGTCATCTTTTTTCACGGCTGCTTTACCATTTCTGAAACACCCTGCCATCTGATACTCACCGTTCAAAAATTCACCATCCAGATTTACATATTTCCACTTGCCGTCTATCTTTACCGGAATATAACCCGTTTGCGAAGAATACAGACCTGCTTCCTCTACATCAAAATCGAATCTTGCACGTACCACTCCGTTTCCGTCTAACAACCTTGTATCAATGGAATTTTTGTAAACGCCAACTCCGTCATCGTTAATCAAACCGACAAAGTCATAATAATCTGAACTTACCGTATCACCGTTACCGCTGATTACATACCAACCGTTTTTATCATGAACAGAAATATATCCGTTCAGCGCCGTTTTATAATCGTCATACTCATTGTAATCTATTTCTGTCATATACCGCAATTCTAAATAAATCGCATCAAGTTCCTTATCTTCAATATTATTCTTTCTCGCTCTTTTTACAATTTTGTACGCTGAAGAATAGTCCTCTTTTTCCTCATAAAAATGAATTGCTTTCAACCAATATGACGACTCGTCTGGTATTGCATCTATAGTTTCCATAAGATTATTTATGTAAAAATCTTCTGCATGACCGGACTGCTCTTCTTCATAAAATTTCTCGCATATTTCGCAGATTTTTCTGTAAATATCAGCATCATACCGATAATCAAACGAATTTTTATAATACTCTACCGACTGCTCATAAAGTCCTTTCTTGTAACTCTCTTCGGCAATTTGCAGACATTTTTTGTAATTTGCATTTTCAATAAAAACAGCTCCTATAAACTTAGTCCATGAAAGCGAAACCGCTCCCACAAGAACAACAGGAATAATAATTTTTGAAATCCGCATATCATCACCCTAATCAAAAAATTCAGTAAATTGAGCCAATACTCATAATCACAAATCCAAGATACAAAAATGGTGCAAAGGCTAACTTATTTTGACTATCACTTATGCTTTTATTTTTGTCAATATATTTTTCTTTTACTCTCAATCCAATCATCACTGCAAGACAAATCAAAAGAGATGTAGTCATGAGTACAAAAACTGCCTGAACGCCAACAGTAAGACCTATAGCCGAAACGAGTTTTACATCACCTTTTCCAATTCCATTTTTTGCAATTTTTCCGGAAACGGTAAGAATACAAAACGATAACAGACAACCTATAAATGAACTGATAAAATACAAAACAGACTCATCTATAAAAAAGCTCTGCAATGTAATCATGATAATTCCCGAAACAAATAATCCTATCGGGAGAATATTCGGAATCTTATTTAATTTAATATCTGCAACAGCCGAACCAAGAACTGCTATGTAACAAAATCCCATTTCTATACAAAAAAAGACGGAAATTACACTTTTTGCCACAAAAAAAGCACACAAAGCCGAAATAACTGAAAGTAAAAACAAAACAACATAACTTTTTACACTTTTACCATAAGGTTTCGGTAATTCAACACTATAAATGTCTTTACGTTCTGTTTCTTCTGCAATATACCTGTTTGTAAGTTTCGCCATGTATATTACAACAGCCAATGAAATAACAGTCCACAGAACAACAACCGTAACAGAATACAGCAATATATCCCCTCCCTGAAATTTATAAATCTGTAATAAAGAGCATCGCCGGCTAACACTCCTTGATTAAATTTGTTATTAACCTCCATCAAAAGTATTCTTAGAGTCAGTACCGCTTGTATCGAGGAATCCATCAGCATTTTTATGGAACCATTCAAGTATCTCATCTTTGAATGCAATGAATACCGCAGCAAGTGCAAGAGCTATGCCGAGAATAACAATAATGGATAAAAAGTTTGTGTCACCTTCTTCATCATGAATAAAATCATCTACATTTTCAGCCATTTTCCGAATCTTAGCCTGCGTAACCACATAAAGCCAAATTCCAAAATCTCTCATCAAAATCATCTCCTTTCTTGAATTATTTATGTAAAGTAATATATATTAAAGCAGATAGCCGGCATCTCTGCTTTAAATCAAAATGCCATCGTTTGCATTGCAGCAGCAACAATTATCATAATAATTCCTGCAAAAGTAATTCCGAGCGGTATAATCAGTTTTCCGGCAGCGACTTCACCCTTCTGAAGTGCTGACTGACGCTTATGCTCCCAAAGTTCTTCTGTCTGAGCCATAAGCATATCTGAAAGCTCTTTTGCCCCCTTTTCAATTCCCTGAATGATATTACCGGTAAATTTTTTAATATCTGCCGAATCCGTCATTACACCGAACTTATAAATTGCACCTCTGCTTGAAACACCATTATTCATTTCTTCACACGCATACCGCATAATTTCATAAAGTGTTCCCTCTTTACCATATGCTACAACGTCCCAGGCTTCACGCATTATCATTCCGGAATTTATAAGCAAACATAGTTTTGAAACCATATTTGGAAATTCGTCCTCACATTCTTCACGCCTTTTTTTTACAGCATCTTTCATTTTTGAAACACATATATTCCAGATTGCCATTACAAATAAGACGATAATCATAAACACAAAAAACAATGCTTCCGTATCCTGTATAAAACTACATATTGTAAGACCTGCCGAGAGTATTAAAACTGCAAATGTCAGAAACTGTGCCCATGCAAGCGTTGCATAATACTCAAAATAAACATTTCCAAATACAAGCTTTGCATTTGTTTTCAGATTTGATTCCAATTTTCCACGCAAACGAAATAATTTTGTTGAATTAAGAAAAAACCCCATTCCATACCAATCTTTCATAAAATAGTCATAACTGTCCAGACTCTCAACCATATAAACATATGATTTACCTTTTATCAATGCAACTATCGTTAAAATAACAAAAAATGTTGCCAGGGTCAAAGACGACGCTCTCAAAATAATTGCCAACATAAGTATTCACCCCTTGCTATCAACAATTTTAAGACCATATCGGTATGCACCGAGAAAAACTATAATTGCAATCGTGTTGGCGATAACTCCGACAGGTGTCGCAAAAGATTCAGCAAATGCATCATTTGTTGACCGCAACATTGCCATAATCGCTATCGGCATGATACTCATAACATTGTGTTGCATTTTATTTGAAGTCAGTTTTGTTTCAATCTCATCGGAAATAGAGATTTTATCTATAATTACTCTGTGTGTTCTGTAAATCACAGACTGCATATCTCCGCCTTTACGGTAACATATGTCAAAAATATCCGCAAAACTTGTGATATCTTCATTTCCGCTTCTTTCACCAAAGTTTCGGAGCATCACTTCCACACCAATATTCTGAGAGATACCATTCATAATCTCATCCATTTCAAGAACAATAAAATCATTCTCATCATACTGCATTCTCAAATCATTTCTTGCCGATTCAAAAGCTTTCACAACATTACTTCCTGAAGAAATTGAAGAAGTTAAAGAATCAAGCATATCACAAAACTGAGACTTTATTTTATTCTGTTGTTTTTTCAATCTTCCGTTTACATAAATCGGTGTCAGAAATTTTATCGCCAGTATGCCGACAATTACAAAAACTACAACATTGGAAATATATGTAGATGATGTTGCCATACCATCTTCCATAAACAAATCACCATAAAATATATAACCGACAATTCCACCGATAACAAAAGCAACAAGTGTAACAATAATCTTCTCTGCTTTGTTCATATAATACACATGATAATTCGGCATAGGATTATTCAATGGCGAATTGATATACGCCGGTTCAACAATTTTTTTCTTACTCATACTATATCCTCATATCTTAACATCTAAAATTCCGTATCCAGACCGGACATCTGCAACTTCAATATATTTTTTAAAGGATTTTCCGTTCTTTTGAGGCTTCCGGAAACTTTCCCTACAGTGCTGTACTCATCCTCCTGAAATACATAAAGAGGATTCAATATAATCTGCCCATCTTTATAGCCGACAACTTCAGTGATTTCCATAGTTTTTCTTGACTTATCTCTGAGTCTTGATAAATGAATTATAATGTCCAGAGCTGAAGCAATTTGTTGTCTTATTGCTTCCAACGGCAAACCTGCCGAACCTTGTAAAACCATAGTTTCCAAACGGCTAAGCATATCATGTGTTGAATTAGCGTGTCCTGTAGACAAAGAGCCGTCATGTCCCGTATTCATCGCCTGAAGCATATCAAGAGCCTCTCCGCCACGCACTTCTCCAACAACAATACGCTCCGGACGCATTCGCAAAGAAGATTTTATAAGGTCACGTATGGTAATTTCACCTGTACCGGAAGCATTTGCATTTCTCGTCTCCAAACTTACAAGATTATCTACTCCTGTAATTTGCAGCTCAACTGAGTCCTCAATCGTAATCACACGCTCATCTTTTGGAATGTAATTTGAAAGTGCATTCAAAAAGGTTGTTTTTCCTGAACCTGTTCCCCCGCTAATAAAAATGTTATACTTTGCCCTTACCAATTTTTCCAACTTATCCGCAATTTCCTGAGTAATAGAACCATATTCTATCAATTTCCGAATTGTCATCGGTTCTTTTGAAAACTTACGAATCGTCAGCGTAGGTCCGCACAATGCAACAGGAGGTAACACTACATTAACACGTGAACCGTCCGGCAGTCTTGTATCACAAATCGGATTTGCCTGATTTACCTCTCTTCCGGCAAGCCCCACAATACGTTGAATCACATCTTCCAAACTTCTTTGATTTTCAAAACATTTATCCAGTTTTGAAAGAGTACCCTTTTTTTCAATAAAAATATTATCCGACCCGTTAATCATAATCTCTGTCACTGACTCATCTTTCATAATTGAATCCAATACGCCAAAACCACGAATAGAACCGTAAACCTGTTCGACAATAGAAAGTTTCTGTCCGATTGAACAATATTTTCCGCTCAATTTTTCAGTCACAACTTGCTCTATCTGTGTTTCAAGCTCCTCATCTGACAATTGATTAAGCGGTAAATAATTCATGACATATGTCTTTACCTCAGAAACAAAATTCTGTTCTTCCTCCGATATCACTTTAACTCACCTCTGTTTTACTGATTCCAAATTTCAATTACGTTATACCAAGCCACCCCACAAATCATACATTGCTATCTTATCGGGAATTTGTGAAGACAGCAAATCGTTAATCATGGGAATTGCCCCGATAACAGCCCATTCAACATTACAATGACTGTTTCTTGTCATACTGGTAATTTTATTGTAAATCAGAACAATACGTTTAAGCAGTGAAACCTTTTCACCTTGTTCCTGAACCATAAGTGCATCATGAAAACGTTTTATCTTTTGATTGCTGATTTCAGAACCATCGCTCGATACAATCATTCTATCCGCCAACAAATATACTTTTCTTTGCTCACTCATAAGGTTAAAATCCAAATCAAGAATGAGAGTATCGAACATACCTGAATCTATAATAACGTTAATTAGTTCTATCTGTTCATCAACAGTTAATTCATACATATCCAAAACTTGTTTTGTCTGAGAAAAAAAAGAAATATTATGAATATCACGTTTCAGGCACGCATCCAGTTTGAAACGCAAGTTACTTTTTTTGCCTTTAAGTGCAAAAATCATATCACTTAATGTCTGCGTACCTTCTCCGCAAAAATAAACGTCCGAAGCACTCATCTTTTCAAAATTTAAATACATAACATTTTTACCATGTTTTGCAAAATATAATGCACTCGAAACAGCAAGCGTAGACGACCCGCTACCGCCACACGGAGAAGCAAATGCAAAAACCTTACAGTCAATACTTACACTCTTATTTGCTTTTTTTACGTTTCCAATTACTTCAGAATAAATATTCCATATATCCTTAACAATCAACTCTATTTTTTGATATTTAAAAATAGTCGGACATTGATTCATACTTTCATTATCACGAGATTCAACAAGATAAATGACATATGACAAGTCAAAAAGTTCCTTTGTCTCTATATTACACCCTTCTTCAACAAGCAATACATCTATCTTCTGCATCTGAATCGTTTTAAGTGCAGATTCATTTTCTGTAAAAGAATAAACTTCAAAGCTCTCATGATGCTTAGAAGTAATAAACGCAACAAGGCGATTCAAATACATAATATTATTTGCTAAAATACCTAATCTGATTCTCAAATACTACCACTTCTTTCCATATGCCACCCAATTTTTTTAATTATACACCCTTGACTTTTACCAAATATACGCACAAAATCATACACCATTAAAAATAGGAATATGAGAAAAAATTACGGAGAAAAAAATTATTGCTGCAAAACCTGGAAATAAAATAACAGCACCAATAATTTCCGCCTGTATTATATCATATCAATTTTAATCTGTCAATTAAAAAACTCTCTCTATATCTCTCATATTTTACCAAAAAAAAGATATATAATAAATAAAAAAATTTTTACTGTGTCCGGATTCAAATGTTCTGGACGGTTTTTCGGTAAGAGGCTCGGTTGCACAGAATGACGGTGAAAGTGCAAGGTCTATTGTTCAGAATTGGCTTGACAGCAATAATTTTTCATCACTTATTCAATCTGAATCTGTTACTTATACATTGCAAGACATTCGTGATTTACAAGATTTTCTTCTGACAAAACCAACTGAAAATGACTTGAAAAACAAGCCGTATGACCTTGACAACGACGGCGTATGGAGTGTTTTTGACCTCTGTCTGATGAAAAAAGAGTATTTTCACCACCAGCAGGAAGTCGATGCGACAAGTTCTGCGACAATACAGAAATAGAGATGCTGTATGAAGAAAAAATTATTGTCAATATGTTCTTTATTTGTTTTTTGCATTGCCATGACTTCATGTGCTGAAAATGATACTGAAACAGAAAATGACAATACAAATATTCTTGTCGCATATTTTTCCCTTGCCGGTGAACAGTACGATGTGGGAGTGATTGAAAAGGGAAACACTGAAATTATTGCAGAAATGATTGCCGACGCCACAAATGCGGACGTATTCAAAATTGAATCTACTGAAGCATATCCCACGACATATGACGGACTTTTAGACGTTTCCAAAAAGGAACAGACTGAACCGCCACAAATTGCAGGAACAGTTGACAATATGGAAAATTATGACACAATTTTTCTCGGTTATCCGATTTGGTGGGGCGATACACCGACTATTGTCAATGTATTTTTACAAAGTTATGATTTTTCGGACAAGACAATTGTTCCGTTTTGTACTCACAGTGGCAGCGGACTTTCGGGAACGGACGGCACGATTTCGGAGCTTTGCCCTGATTCCACAATCGGAGAAGGTTTTGCCATTCTCGGCAGTACCGCACAGAATGACCGTGATGAAGCCAAAAACAGCGTGACAGAATGGCTTTCAGACAACGGATATATTTAAGGAGGAAATTTAATTATGGATTGTAAAGTTGA
>CANQVA010000029.1 GCA_947627175.1 uncultured Ruminococcus sp. | reverse complement strand
AAAAAAAAAAAAAAAAAAAATGTTAATATTGTACAAATACGCTAAAAAGTAAAATAAGTATATTAAAAAGCATCTGTTTATTAACAATATGTTTTCGTTTTTTATTAAAAAATAAATATTTCTATTTATGGTATAAAAATACTTTTTGAATATCGGAAATAAATTTAAGAAAAGCTAATCAAGCGTTTCACTAACATTGGCTGTTTTGCTTTTATTTGGGATTGCAGATAAAGTCAGATAGATGCTGATAAATTGCTCAAATGCATAGTTTGGTAATATGTATTTGGAACGGCAAGAAGCTATTTCTATAATAATGTCACATCAAATATATATCATTGACTTTTTCAGTATTTTATGATACAATAAAAGAAAAAGCAGAGGTGTTATTATGAATGTTTATACTGTGAGTTTTTTTGGTCATAGGGAAATTGACAATTTTGATGAAATTGAAAAAAGGCTGACTGCCGTTGTTCGTGACATAATAAAAAACAACTGTTATGTAAAATTTCTTTTGGGACGTTACGGAGAATTCGATTGGCTTGCATCGTCTGTAATAAGCAGAGTAACACACGGATATAACAACAGTTATACAGTTCTTGTGCTACCGTATATGAGAGCATCTTACCGTGACCACAAAAAGAATTTTGAATACTGTTACAATGAAGTTGAAATATGTGAAAAATCATCATCGGCACACTATAAATCGGCAATTCAGATATGCAACAGAAACATTGTAGACCGTTCTGACCTTGTTGTGTGTTGTATTCGGCACAACAGCGGGGGTGCGTACAAAACAGTACAATATGCCGTAAAGCAAAACAAAAAGATAATAAACATATGAGCAATGACAAACTGAAATAACAGTTATTGATTAGTATCAGAAAGTTAACAAAAAAACCGTATCGTATGAGATACGGCTTTTTTACGATTTGTCCCCCACGGGAACCCCAAATTTATCACAAACAGCATACTTTCCTTGCCATGTGCAGATAAAGGCAGGTGAAATATGATGCAAAGTGAACATTAAAAATTATTCAATATTCATAAGAGTACCCATAAATACAGGCAGATATGTTTCAGTGTCAACTATGCAGTAAACAAAAGGTCTGTCAAGAATTATTTCTTTTTCAGGTTCAAGGTGAAAAGCATCAGTCTCTCCTTCTACTACTGTAACAGCGGCAGCTTTTGTGCCCTCTTCAGATACTTCTATATGTGTTTTGTGAATAATTTCACTTATGTATAAAGTACTTGATGAAAGTTTTGAAAAATTGGCATTTTCCGTTACAAATGCACTCTGCATGCCCATATCAGAAAGAATATTTACAAGTTCTTTTGTCTCTGTACTGTAATCATAGCTGAATTTAGGCAAACCTGTTCTTATATAATCCTTCTGCGGATTTGCAAGAATATTGTGAAGTGATTCGGAAGTAAGACTGTTTACATATTCAGTAACAGTAATATCTTCATTCGGGAGAAGTGCCGCAAAAGCATAACGTCCTCCCTCATAATCTTTATAGAAACCTGTTGCATTTTCGTCCTCAAGATAACTATATCCTTCCGAGAACATCATTTCAGCCTGCTGTACAGTACCGTTATAATTTGTAAAATCATGTTCCCATACGTCATTTTCATAATATGGACTGCTCCATTTTGCATCAAAAGTTACAGCGTTTATAAGATACATAAGAACGTCGGGTGGTATTTCACCGCTGATAACTCCTGGAATCATGTGGTCTGTGTTTGTATCTACCCAATTATTTATATCATTGACTGTACTGTCATCAAATGGTGCTTTGAAAACTTCCGCACCGTAATAATCAACAACATTTTGTAAAAATTCAGGGTATGGGTTTATAGCTCCTTCACGGCTCCATATTGAATTAGCAGTCAGGAGTTTACAATTTTCGCTATTCGGCTGACTTGTTCTTTGAGTATAGAGATATTTATTAAGTTCGTCAAAATCAATTCCACCGCCGATAACGTTTTCCATTTCCTCCTTTGTAACGCCGTCCGCACCGTTTCCTGTCATTGCAAGAGCCTGTACTATTGAATACGGCGATACAAGAACATTTTTATTATCGCTGACTGTATTTTTGAAAAGTTCAAGAGCGAAATCTGTCTGACCGTTTATAAAAGTTTCATCAGCGTTTTTTCCTTCAACTTCTGCGGACTTTATATCAGCAGTAAGGTTTACGGGGGAACTTTGAATAATAGGGTCATCAATAACAGGCGTAGATAAAGTAGGTATAATAGCCTTTCTCATAAGGCAAAGGTCGAAAGCATCTAAAACAAGGTCATTGTTATAGTCAACAGCCTGCCAGTTAGAGAGTTTACCATTGTTTACAAGATAATTCTGAAATGTAACAATATCCGCTACAGAGAATAATCCGTCATTGTTGGCATCACCCTCTATTAAAGTACCGGGCTCTATAATACCTTTTTTGGCTGAAAAATTATATCCATATGTTTCCGCCTGTTCCTGAACCTTACTATTTTCTGATGAAATAATTGTACAATTTGACGGGTTACCGAATACAGCAAGAGGTTCAATTTCGCAGTCGGGATTATTTATTGTAATTGCAACCGTAAATAAAGGTGACGGCAAAGAATTTTTACATATTTTTTCAACGCTTTCAGGAAGGTTGAGTGCGTAAAGAGAATCACAATTTGAAAAAGTACCTTCTTCAAGAGCTGTTACACCATTAGGAATATTTATGCTGTTGAGCTGACGGCAACTGTCAAAAGCCTGTGAGTCTATTTCATTAACGCTGTTGGGAATTTTTATTGAAGTTATACTATTACAGTTATAAAATGCTCTTACGCCTATACTTTTAAGAGTATTAGGCAGAGAAACATATAAAAGGCTCATACAGTTAAGGAATGTTTCGTCTTTAATCTGCGTCACACCTTCGGGAATGTTTACGGAAGTAAGAGCAGTATCTCCCCAGAAAGCACCTTTTCCGATAGATGTAAGTGTATCAGGAAGTTTGATTGAAGTTATGTTCTGATTTCCTGCAAAAGCGTGTTCACCTGCTGTCTTTACGGGCAAACCGTCTATTTCAGACGGCACTTCAATAACGCCCTTTGCCATACTGGAAGTAGCGACAATTTCAATATAGTTTCCTAAATTCTTATATTGAAAAATGTCATAGTATTGAATTTCTACAGGCTTTTCAACAACAACGTTGCTGTTTGCCTTAGCATTAAAGACAGGCTGTATGTAACCGGACATCTGTGCAGTTATACAAAGGCACATTACAGCGGTAAGTATTTTTTTTGCTTTCATATAAATTCCTCCTTGATAGTGTTAATTTTTCATACCCTTTAGGTGGGTTCACTATATATGACGTTTGAGCAGGTGAAAATGTGCGGTTTTTTATTGTAAATTATATATGAACAGATTATATTTTTTACTTAATATTTTTCAGCTTTCTTTCTTATATCGCTGTTGCAGTCTAAAAGGCATTCAGAACGTATTTTTTCGGTAAAAAGATTACGCCTGATAAATTCGTCAACGGCACTTTCCCTGCAAAATGAACACATAGATTTTTCGTACACAAAATATACAAACTCGTCGGGCAGATTTTCTATATTGCTTACAATTCCCAAAACAATATTATGCCAGCCGGAACTGTTTGTACAGTCAATTTTAAATCTGTTGATAATTTCAAGCAGAAAATTTTTATCTTCGGGAGAATAGTTATTTATAAGAATAATGACAATTTCAAACGGAAAATTTTTTCTGTACCTTTTTAGTTTTTTCAGTGCAAAATCGTGCAGACAATCGGCTTTTATGTATGTCATCGCATCAACAGCAGTTTCACACAGATTTTTATTTTCCGACACAGCATAATATGTAAGTATTTCAGGTTTAAGAGGAAATGGATTTGTTGAAGTGGTGAACGCTTTCAACAACTCGGCTTTTTTATCAAGATTATTTTCTGAAATAACCGTTTCTGCAATTTTGATTTTTTCCGAATGTTCCGCACGTCTTAATGTAATTATATCTTTACGCTTTACGGAATTATTTTCAGCATATTCTATAAATTCATCTGCTGACATTTTTTTTCTGTCAATATTCTGCTTTTCTTTTTTGCAGAACATTACACGCCTGAAACGTTTCAATTCCGGGTTGTTCTTACTCATAATGTCAAGCTTTTCCGAAAGATATTTTTCACCGTATTTTTCACAGGTACAAAACCAAAACCACTCAAAACACCATTTCAATTCATAATCATCAGCACGATGACGGCGTATAAAAAACTTTCCTATATCCTCGAATATTTTAAACGCACGTTCAATATTGCTGTTTTGCATAATTACAATTATTATATATTTGTAACACTGTAACACTTCATTTGCACGTACACTCCATTTCAAAGACATAAGTAAATTATAAAGCTGATTATATTTTTCTTCAATAGCGTTTTCAGCGGAAATGTCCTTGTAATCATTTGCAAAACATTCTATAAAATCACATAGATGATTTATTAAGTGCCAGTCGTCACAAGTTTCCATTGAAAGAAATTTTTCAATTGCAGGTTGCAGAAAATAATTATAGTCCTCATACTGCAACGCAAGATTGTACATAAAAAGTCCCCTTGACCCCTCACACTGTAAATCATAAGTTATATCGTTTAAACAGCCATATAAGACTATATCCCTGAAATTTTTCAGTTCGTCATCAGTTGCGGAAAAACACCGTCCATGACCGCACAACATAAGCTGTCTGAAATCTTCTCTGTTCATAGATACCTCCGTTAAAATATTGACCTGACTGTAATTTCATGATATAATAAATTATATCTTTATGAAAGGAATTATTACTATGAAAAATACAAGCATTTTTCTGTCACTGATACTCCGCCACAAACCCGAAGTAATAGGCATAACTCTTGACAAAAACGGCTGGGCGGACGTTGACAGCCTTATAGCAGGTGTGAACCGTACGGGAAAGTATTTTCTTGATATGAAAACCCTTGAAGAAATTGTCTGTACAGACAACAAGCAGAGATACAGTTTCAATGCAGACAAGACAAAAATAAGAGCCAATCAAGGGCATTCTGTTAATGTAGATGTTGAATTAAAGGAATGTACTCCGCCTGAAATTTTATATCACGGCACGGGTGAAAAATACGTTCCGTCCATAAATTCCGAGGGTCTTAAAGCTAAAAGCAGACTGTATGTACATCTTTCAAAAGACATTGAAACAGCTGTTAAAGTAGGACAAAGACACGGCAAACCTGTTGTTTATAAAATTTTTGCAGGAGAGATGCACAGACACGGCTATGTATTTTATCTATCTGAAAACGGCGTGTGGCTTACAAAAAACGTCCCTGTAAATTTCATGCAAATAAACGACTGCATTACTAAATAAACAGTCCTATAAGTATTACGACGAATACATTCAGCCATGTAAATAATACACTTTGTTTACTTCCACTTGTGATTTTCGCAATGCGGAAATGTTTCAGCCCGAATAAAAACGGTATTCCCGCAGGAGTAAACATATCAAGATACAAGTGCGACAGACACCCTATAAACAGCCCTACCAGTGACGGACAATATAAATATGACAATATAAGTCCTATTAAATATACAATAGGTTCATGCAGTATTCCTCTATGCATAGGGCCTGTTTTTCCGCTTATTTCACCGCATTTTCCTATTACTGAACTTACAGGAACAGTCAGTTTTCCCATATAGCTTGACGGATTGTCTATATCCGGAAAAATTCCGCCTATCAGTCCGCCAAGAATAAACAGCGTAGCCGTTTCGGGCGTATTGCTGAGATGAGGCAGTGAGGCTTCTATTTTATCCATATTTACAGCAAGCATTGTTCCGATAGATGCACCGAATACAAAATGACAATTTCCATTCATAATTTTAAATCTCCTATTTCAAATAAAAAAAGAGGGCAGTTTTTTTAACAAATTCCCTCTATAATTTTTACATTATAAATTATAACATTATCCGACATTATTTGTCAAGTATTGCAAAAAATAAGGTGTGGACAAATTACGAATATTATGGTGTGGACAAATTACGAATATTATGGTATAATAGAAAAAAAGCACAAAGAGATGTTGTAGATGAAAAAGCAACAATAGAAGAAGGAAAGATATGTCCGAATTGCAGGAAACAAGAAAATCAAATCAAGATAGAATATAATGGGTCATAAACTCAGCGATTCAAGTGTAAAGATTGCGGTATAAGGTATACAATTATTCCCAAAAAACATGAATATCCTGAAGAAACCGACAATGAAAATGTTTGCATAATAACGATGATAAGCCAAAATCCACATTTGATTGTCGGTTTTGATGTTGCATCTGATAAATCGAGTGAACGATACAAAATATTGTTTACAATTTATCTGAAGCTGATTTTTATTATACTTATGAATATTTATGATACATTAATATCGTTTATCCGGGCAAGCACATTTGTAATGTACGAGATAAAAAAGATACACATAATGTTGAAAGCATAAATGCTGATTTATGTCATTATATTCCTGTTCTCGCAAGAAAAAGCAGATGCTTTTCCCGAAAAATTGAAACACTTTATGCTGTTATTGCTGTATTTATTGATGCTTACAATCGCTTTGGTTTAGCTAAATATAAATATCGTCAGCGTAAAAAAGCCATTGAACTTCCTTTCTCTGTCGTTGATTTTTTAACAACGTCTTTAGCCATTCTTTGTGTATCAACAATACTTGACAAATTGTGAAAATCATGATATAATTTAAATCAAACTTATATTTTATTTATTAATGCTATCAATGGATTTTTTTAAAAAATTATAATGAATATAGGAGAAATAATTATGAGAGTACAAATGAATGAACAACAATTACTTACGGCGTTTGATGATGCACTGAAATTCGGACATATTTATGCGGTTTTTCAGCCGAAAATGAATCATACTACAGGCAGAATGATAGGTGCAGAAGCTTTGATGAGATGGGCAGACCCTCAGAACGGTATGCAATATCCGTCTGATTTTATCCCTGTACTTGAAAAAAATGACCTTGTTTACCGTGCAGACCTCGGCGTTTTTGAACAGACCTGTAAATTTCAGAAAAAATGCCTTGATGAAAAAGTTAATACTGTGCCGATTTCAGTTAATATGTCAAGATATGACATATATCAGAAAAATTATATTGAGGAAATCGAAAAAATACGCAAAAAATACGATGTTCCGGTAAAATATATCCACATTGAAGTTACTGAAACATCTGCTGTCGGCGGAATGGAATTACTTAAGTCTGTACTTGACGAACTTCACAGTCTCGGCTATACTGTGGAAATGGACGATTTCGGAAGTGGTTATTCTTCTCTGAATGTCCTGAAAGACCTTGAAGTTGATATGATTAAACTTGATATGCGTTTTCTTAGCGGTAATATTGGCGGCCGTGGCGGTACAATTATAAGTTCTGTTGTACATATGGCAAAATGGCTGAATACTCCTGTTATCGCTGAGGGTGTAGAAACTGTTGAACAAGCTGATTATATGAAAAGTATCGGTTGCCGATATATACAGGGATATCTCTACTCAAAACCGTTGAATCCGGAAGATTTCCGAAAAAAACTTGAAATTCTGGAACATGAACCCGTTGCTCCGCCTATGGATTTGATAAGTACAATGAATGCAAGAAAATTCTGGGACCCTGATTCTATCGAAACACTTATATTCAATAATTTTGTAGGCGGTGCTGCAATTTTTACATATCAGAACGACAAACTTGAAGTAATCCGTGTAAATAAAAAATATGTTAATGAAATATGTGCAAATATGAGTGAACATGAAATACTTGCGGCTGACCCGTGGGCAGGTATCGACGACGAAAACCGCAAAATATATGAAGATGCACTGAAAAAAGCAAGCGAAACGGGTGAAGAAGTAAAATGTGAAATATGGCGTAATGTTAATTCAAAAACTTGCGGTACAGACAGAATTTGTGTACGCAGTTTTATAAGAATGATTGGCAGAACCGAAATACAACAGCTTTTCTATGCAATGGTTCAAAATATCACCGTCGAAAAACAACGTTACGATGAAATCTATAACAGCGAACGCCGTTTCCGTTTTGCAAGCGAACAAATTAACGTCTATGCGTGGGAATACACTATTTCCACTAAAGAAATGCGTCCTTGTTTCCGCTGTATGCGTGACTTGCATTTACCGCCGCTACTTGAAAATTATCCCGAACCTGCTTTTGAAATGGGAATATTTCCGCCCGATTACGCTGATATGTACCGTGACTGGCACAAACAGCTTGAACAGGGTGTTGAATACCTTGAAGCAATTATTCCCCTTACCGCTGACAGAATACCTTTCCATGTCCGCTATACCCTTGAAAAAGATGAAAACGGCAGACCTCTGAAAGCATATGGTTCTGCGGCACTTGTTGTTGATGACATTAAATAAGTTATACAGGAGATGCATAAAATGAAACGTATATTCGCTTTCTTAGTCGGTATAATCATGTGTATTTCTTTTGCAGGCTGTGCAGATAAAAAAAATGATGCAACGGAGGTAAAGCCGGGACCCGATTTTTTCCCTTTGACAGAAATAAAAGAGGGACGGAAAAATATTTACCTTATAGTTAAAACTATTGAAAATAATAGCTATTGGGACGTTTTAATGGACGGTGCAAAAGATTGTGCTGATTCTCTCGACTGCAACGTATATGTAAGTGGTTCATACGCCGAAAGCGACTGGAAAACACAGGAACGTCTGCTTGGTGATGCAATAAAAGCAAATGCCGACGGTGTTGTCATTTCACCTGATGATTCAGTTAATCTTGCGGGAAAAATAGATGAAGTATATCTTGAAGGAATACCTGTTGTATTGATAGATACAACGGCAAATACCGATAATTATGACATTTGTTATATGACAGATAATCTTATGGCAGGGCAAAAAGCAGCAGATGAAATGATTAAACAATTAAAAAATAACGGCGTGAGTGATGATGAAAATATACAAATCGGTATACAGGTAGGTCAGGCATCTTCACAGACAGTTATTGAACGCCTTGCAGGTTTTCTGCAATTCTGGAGTAAACACGCCCCCGATTCATGGGAAATTCTACATGACATAAAATGCAGTAACGGCTTACCTGAAAAAGCTCTTGAATATGCGGAAGATATACTTGCATTACCGCAGGTTAAAGGCATATTTACTACAAACAGCGGTCCTACTGTCGGATTTGCTAAAGCACTGAAAAACAATAAACGTACAGATATTGTTTTTGTGGGATTTGATTATGCCGATGAAATGGCTGATATTGTCAATGATGAGGAATATCACGCTTCAACTATATTGCAAAGACAATATGACATGGGCTATACAGGTGTAGAGTCTGTTATAGGAATATCAGAAGGCACTGATATAAAAAATAAATTTGTTGATATGGGCGTTGTCGTTGTCAATAAAGATACAATAAATCAGCCTGATATACAGGAAATTTTACAGCATAACTGAGGTTGACGGATATGACGAAAAAACAAAATAAAGATTTTACACATGAGATTGCAAGAAATCTGTCTTTCTTTAAAATGCTTGTAATCTATTTTATAGTTTGCCTTATTGGTGTGGCATTTCTTTTACTGAATTTTAATTCGCTGATAGTAAATCATGATAAAAAACTTACAGGTGAAATATGCAGTCTTGTTACTGAAAAAATGAACGACTCTATCAGCTATATGACAAACTCTGCTGAAAATATGTCAGCGGCATTGTCGGCACAGAATCACAATGATTTACAGAAACTGTATGACGAACTTTCACTGAGTAAAAAAGGCAGTGGATATATGAGCATAGGTTTTGTTGACGAAAATCAAAAAATATATGCCTCCGAAACTGAAATTGAAGAGTTTGAAAAATGGGAATTGCTTGAAATAGCAAAACAAGCTGAGCCTGTATCAATTTCAGCCCCGTATCGCTCCGGAATGACCGGTCAGCCCGTCTATACAATGTTTGCTGATTTTACTTACGACAACGGTAAAAACGGCTATTTGTTCCTGACTTATCCACTAAAAGAAATACAAAATATGGCATATACTGATTCATTGTCTGAAGATACTGAAATATGGCTTATGGAGGCTGATTCTGATAATATTATACAATGTGCAGGTTCTGACAACTACTCAATCGGAAGTTGGAATAATGCGATTCTTGCAATGCAGGCACAAATTGACAATGACTATCAGGCAGATTATGCAGAATGGAAAGCACATATGACTGCCGGCGAAGATACAGCAGGTATTACTTATGAAATCGGTAAAAAAACTTATACACAAGTTTATGCAAAAATTGATTTCATGCACGGTTGGTATGTTGTTGTAAGAATACCAAGCCGTTCACTTTCAGCTGCAATTCAGCAGTTCAGGACAAGTGTTCTGATGTTCCTCGGAATATTATTCGTTGCAACTGTTATAATGTTTGTAATGTCGCATATACGTGAAACAGAAGAAAAGAAAATACTTGAAAATCTTTCAATACATGACCCTCTTACTTCATTGCTTAACAGACGTGCATTTGATTACACTTCAAGTCAATATCTGAAAAAATCAACTAAAAATGAAGCGTGCCTGCTTTTTATTGACGTTGACTATTTCAAACAGGTAAACGACCGTTTTGGTCATGATGCGGGCGACAGAATATTAGTTGAATTTTCATCTGCACTGAATGAATTATTTAATGAAAACAGTTATATTTCAAGATACGGCGGAGATGAATTTGTAGTTCTTGTAAGAAGTGCTGACAAATCGGAAATAAGCCTGAAACTTGATAAACTGCAAAAAATGGCAGGTAAAATAAAGCCGTGCGATGAACCTGAAATATATGGTGATTTTGTATTGACATTCAGCTGTGGTGCGGCTACTTTCCCATTCGATGCAGCAGATGTAAAAAGTCTGCAATCCGCCGCTGATGAAGCTCTCTATATCGTAAAAGAAAGAGGTAGAAACGGCTATGAATGGTATAATAACGATATACAAAATTGATATACACAAGTTATTTAGGTGACATTCTCCCCCGCCTGAAAAGACGGGGGATTCCTGTTTTACTGAAATTCTAAAAATTATGCATTTATAGTACATATTAAAAGTAAAAAGCAGTCAGCTTAGATATATATTGTTGCACAATTTGAACAATTTTATTTTTCTTTAAGGTTATAAATTCCGTATAGATTACCCTTTGCAATTATTCCCGAAATGTGTTACAATTATATGGTAAAAAAAATTTATATGGCATGAAAACGACACACGTAGTACGCTATGTACGTAAATCTGATAACGGTACATTTTGAAGATTTACGGATATTTATAGCGTACTGCTTTTTTTATGCCGAAAGGAGAAAATAATGCCGAGAAATCAATTTGAACGTATGATGTTTGCCCTGATGACTGTATTTGTAACAGTTCATGCATATGTTTTTTACAGTCTGTATGTAGTGAACGGTGCTACATTTACCGCTACAACCGGGGAAACTCATGTGCTTGATGCTATTCATGCAATGGGCGGTGTTGCTGTACTTGGAAAAGCTGTTCCAATTTGGGCAGTCATACTTATTGAATTTATACTTGCCTATGGATTGGAGATTCTGGTCGGAAGTCCCTGTTCTTTCAAACTGGCTTGTAAAATGTTTGACATGAGAGAAACACACCCGGTAATTTTTGAAACTGCTATTATATGTACAACAGTTGCAATAATGTGTCCGACAATGAGTTTTCTTGCTGCCATTCTTTATTACCCGTATCAATACATGGATTTCAACATTTTAACACTGCTCGCAAACTGGCTGAAACTTGTATGCTACAATTTTCCGTTTGCTTTCTTTTCGCAGTTATTCTTTATTCAGCCTCTGATTCGCACTTGTTTCAAAGCTGTTTTCAGAAAAAATGCAATGGCAGAAGCAAAAGCATAAACATAAAAAAGCAGACCGGCTTTTAGTCGTTCTGCTTTTTTTATACAATTATAAAAGAAATTGTAGAAATTCATTTTTAATAGGATATATGCCGGTTGTGAAAACAGCATCACATTATGTTTTATTATTTTCACCATACAATCCACACTGTTTCCTTATTTAGCTATTCAGGTAGTGTTCCATAATTTTAATTTTTTCCTCAAGTGAATCCTTGTCATTTACCATTTCTTCTGTCAAACCATATTTGTCAAGACCTTCAAAATCTCTTGCTTTCAATTTTTCTGTCATAGTGATAAACTCATCATGATAAATGTCATACATATATACAAAAGTTATCTCCATGATATACTTATCAGCTAAAAAGACTTTTTTGAATTCTTCGCTGTACTTTTCTTTGAAAAAAGGTGGTGCTTCACTTTCATTTGGATCTATCCAAAAATAGTTGCCATTTGGATTTAAAGCACATATATACATATCTGTCTTTTGATTTTTAAATCTATAACAACGAAAATATTCTGTATTACAAACTGAAGTAAGATCTTTTTTAGAATTGAAAAATGGTGCATCTATTGAATAGTGTCGTTCATTACTATCTATTAAATTTATTGTACATGAATAATCAAAATTACTACAAGAAATTTCAAAAACATCACCATATTCTGTTTTTATTTTACAAGTGTGGAATGTTGAAATATGCCATATAAATAGTATGATGAAAGAAATTATACTAATTAGAATAATAGCTATTATTTTTACAAATGTTTTAATTCTTTTCACCGTTTTCACCATTTACGTCGACTTTGGCAAACTGCGGTGTAAATCCGCACCCGGTCGCCGTGTTGACAATGAGGAGGACTTTTCCCTTGTAATCGGAAAGCGATACTTCTCTACCGTCTTGTGCTTTGATTTTGAAATCGTAAATATTCATAGCATCATCTCCTTTTTAATCTTGCAAGATTAAATCTTGCACTATTGATAATATATTATGCTTTTATTGAAATGTCAAGCATATTTCTTAAAAAAGTTAAACAAAATTTCAAAAATAAATTTGTACAAAATAACTAAAATTGATTTATTATGATATTTTTCAAAAAACAAGCACTCCTCAAATGAGAAGTGCCTGCTTATATATCTTGTTGTATAAGTCTACTGTCCTAAAAATATTGATATGTCAGTTTTGTCTGTGTGCATGGGCGGTGTCAACATTTATTTCGGCAGCCTGAGCAAGTTCTTCATCACTGATTCCAGGATTTTTCGAAACAATATTCTGTATTTCTTTATATTTCATTTCACTTATTTTCTGCAAATTATTACTTGAATTTGCAAGATTATTTATATCCTGATAAGAAAGATTCAGTTTAGGTCTGTGGGCTCTTGCAGTGTCAACATTTACGCCGGCAGTCTGTGCAAGTTCTTCATTACTTATACCCGGATTTTTTGCGACAATATTCTGTATTTGTTTATATTTCATCTCATCTATTTTTTGCAAATTATTGCTTGAATTTGCAAGATTATTTATATCACTGTAAGAAAGATTTATTTCGGGTCTGTTGGCTCTTGCGGTGTCAACATTTACGCCGGCAGCCTGTGCAAGTTCTTCATCACTGATTCCCGGATTTTTCGAAACAATATTCTGTATTTGTTTATATTTCATCTCATCTATTTTTTGCAAATTATTACTTGAAGTGGCAAGATTATTTATTTTCATATAATCAGCCTGATTTTTATTTGAATCTGATGTAACCCCATTTCCAATTGTGTTTAATATTTTTTGACCATTACCCGAAGTGGAAGTCTCATTATCGGGCGACAGTGCAATTATAAGTATACCTATAAGAATAAACAGCGGTGAAGCACTGAAAAACAACGCCCATGCAAGTCTGGACATATCTTCTCCGTTTTCTTTTTTGAAAGAAGATATAGTAAAACTAATAACAGATTGGTTTACCTTTTTTGACTGAATGAATAATTCTATAATGTCAATAACAGCTATTATGATACCTGAAATAAGTGATATGCCTAAGGTATAATCACGGCTTGCATCGGCGGCATCTTGAGTTGCCAGTTTTATAATTGCAATAATAAACAAGCCAAAACAAATTATTGATGCTATCCAGATTGCTGTACATTTTTTTGATTTCATAATTATACTCCATTCTATACGGCAATATTTTTATTGATATAAGACAGATGCCGTATTTTCTGCATGATTTCATTATACATATCATATCGGACATATGGTTGTCTGTTCATAAAAAATTTACAATAAAATTTGTATGAAACCAAAATTCTAAGTCTTTAAAACAATTCAATCATAAAAATAGCGGATAGCATTTCTATGAAACACTATCCGCTCTATTTTTTAAAAAAATATCATTGAAAAAATGAATAAAAAATATTGTTATCCA
The DNA here is from genome assembly GCA_947627175.1 of uncultured Ruminococcus sp. Classification (GTDB taxonomy): domain Bacteria; phylum Bacillota; class Clostridia; order Oscillospirales; family Ruminococcaceae; genus Ruminococcus. Next base: position 8,581 of record CANQVA010000029.1, on the reverse strand, counting down.
CGATGGTGTGACAGAAATCGGATAGGCTGCATTTCTTCATTTATCCTATCCATTTTTCAAGACATTTCATAAGTTGTTCAATATCAAGTGGTTTTGTAAGATGTTCATTCATACCGGCATTTTTACTTCGTTGTATATCTTCTGTAAAAGCATTTGCAGTCATGGCAATAACAGGAATTTCAACAGCGTCCTTGCGTGACAGTTTTCTTATTGCCTTAACAGCCTCGTAACCGTTCATAACCGGCATCTGAATATCCATTAGTATCATATCATAATAATTTTCATCTGATTTTTCAAATTTTTCCAATGCCTCCAATCCGTTTTCAGCACTTTCTACTGTCACTCCCGTTTCGCTGATAATTTCCTCTGCTATCTCTCTGTTGAGTTCATTATCTTCTACTAAAAGAATCTTTTTTCCATTAAGTTTCACTTCATCAAATGATTTCTTTTCCGCTCCCCTGCTCTTATCCTTTTCTGCAATTTGATTGAAAAGATATACAAGACGTGATTTAAACAGCGGTTTTGATATAAAACCATCTACACCTGCACGGCGTGCTTCTGTTTCAATAGCACTCCAGTCATATGCCGACAAAATAATAATAGGCACATCAGAACCAACTTTTTCACGTATTGCCTTTGCAGTTTCAATACCGTCCATTTCGGGCATTTTCCAGTCCAAAGTCACCGCAAAATAATCCTGATTGTTTCGATGATGTTCGCATACTTTCTGAACAGCCTCTTTTCCGCTGAGAACGTATTCGCCTTTCATTCCGATATTTTCAAGAATCATGCACGTCATCTCGCTTGCACTTTTATCATCATCTACTACAAGTACGGGTAAATCCGCAAGTTTTTCAATGTCAGGTTCTTCTGCATCAACAAGTTTTAAAATAAGCGTTACAACAAATTTTGTTCCTTTTCCTATTTCGCTTTCCACTGAAATATCACCATTCATTCTGCGTGCAATATTTCTTGCAATGGTCATTCCGAGCCCTGTTCCTTCAATTTTGCTTACCCTTGAATCCTCCGCACGGCTGAACGGTTCAAACAGCCTTTCCTGAAACTCTTTACTCATACCTATTCCATTATCACGGAAAACAAATTCATAACAGCCATACCCCGCAACATTTGATTTTTTTTCACTGATTTTCATTTCAATATTTCCGCCCGAATTTGTGTATTTTATTGAATTTCCAAGTATATTCATAAAAATCTGTTGCATTCTCATTGAATCGCCTATTACAAGTTCATGTTCGATGTTTGAAATATGAACATCAAGATTATGCTTTTTTTCCTGCATGGACGGTCGCATTATGGTTACAAGGTCTCCGATGAGGTCAGATAAATTAACCTCTTCTTCTGTCAGGTCTATTTTTCCGGATTCAATCTTGCTCATATCAAGAACTTCATTTATAAGTGACAAAAGGTGTTTGCTGGAAACTGTAATTTTTTTCAGGCAGTCCTCAACACGTTCCCTATCATCTAAATATTTTCCTGCAATTGCTGTCATTCCTATAATTGCATTCATAGGTGTTCTTATATCATGGCTCATTCTTGACATAAAGTCACTTTTAGCCGCATTTGCATAATTAGCAGCTTCGCAGGCTTCCCTTAATGCCTGTTGTTCTTTTTCTTCTCTCAGCTTACTTTCTGTCACGTCCTGTTCAACATATAATGCACGTTTTGGTCTGCCCTCGCTTGTCGTTTCAGCAAGTACTATACTTGTACGAATCCATGTTCTACGGTTATTTTCGTCAGGTATCATACGATATTCAAAAGCAACAATCGGCTGTTCTTTGCTCAAAGAATCAAGCAGTTTCCGATAATTGACGTGTTTCAGATATTCTTCTCTGTCCTCATCAGAAACAAAGTTCTGTGCATATATATAAATTTCCTTTGTGTAATTTCTTTCATCTCCGAGAATACTGCCGACTTTTCCTTTCTGCAATACAGGTCTGAATGTATCTTTCTCAAGGTCTATATAATATGTAGCAAAAAACATACTGCTAAGGCTGTTTATAATATACGCTTTTTCTATTGACTCTCTGTGTGCCTGCTCTTCTGCAAGCTTTTCTGATGTAATATCACGTCCCAGTATATTAACAACTGTTTTTTCTCCCTGACGTATATAAAACACGTGTTCTTCCAACCACATTGAAGAACTGCCCTTGTGTCTGTATTTGCATACATCTTTTCGGATATCCTTTACTGTTTCAGCATTTTTCCGCAGATTTTCAAGAAACATCGTTTTCTTAAATTCTTCCTTGTCCGCTTCTGCAACTATTTCATCAAATGCTTTTCTGACGTAATAATCATAGTCACCTTCAACACGTCTGCCGAAAGTTCCCTCACGCAAATAAACCCTTTCACATATTCCTGTTTCCAAATCTATAGTATTTAATATACTATATCTTGACCTGATAATCGCCGCCATTCTCTGGTCATTCTGCATACGTTCCATGTCTTTTTTCGTTTGCTCGTCCACGTCCTGAAAAGTCAGAATCACATAACCGCCATGTTTTCCATTATCTTTAAAATAAGCTGATATTGAAACATAATGCCATACATCATAAAGAAATACTCGGCAAGTAGTTGTTCTTTTCTTTTCTCCGTCCTTCCATGCTGTCCGCAGTGAATCCAAAGAAAGCTGACTATATACTTTTTCCATATCTTCCGGTGCTATGTAACCCTTGCCAATGCCTTTAAAAGTATTATCCCACATATAAATTTCTGTGCTGATTTTCTGTTTTACTTTTTCCGTAGTATGCACTATATTTACACTGCCGTTTTGCAGGTCTACAACGTATATAGCAAAATTTGTTTCTCCGAGAGAGTTAATAATTTCCTGATTACGAATATTTACTTTTTCTCTTTCAAGTCCCTCATGAAATGCATCATGAATATCTTTAATACAAATCATAACTTTCTGATTATCATCAGTATAATCAAAATCGGGAACTATTTCCAAATGATGCCATCTGTACACATCACCTGATTTACGGCGATAAATACAACTAACTTTCTTTGTGCCTTTTTTCAGTTCTTTCTTAACATTATCAAAATGTACAAAATTTTCATATCGTTCTATATCTTCATCATAAACATAACCCTCTTTTGACATACCAAGAAACCAGCTTGTAAGAGAAGTCATATATTTATGCATTTTCTGAATTTCTTCCTCATCTGCTTTTATTATAGAAAAACTGTCTGTACTTAAATTTCCACGCAAAACTTTATGATATACATTATTTGCAACTTCTGAATAAGGCGTAATTGTAATTACAAACGCTGAAATTGTTTCCTCCCACATAATACGAGTGGCTGAAATTTCTACAACTTTTCCGAAAGGATTATTATAACTGACGGAACGTGCTTCTTTCTTATCTCCGATATACAAGAGCGGACAATTATTACACGTATCTTTCCATAATTCATGGCATACCATGCCTTTTTCAATATTCGGTTCAACATCTATTACCCGTTTGTTGTAGTATAAAATTTTATGATTATCTTCCCGTATGACATAAACAGCTGTCATCTGAAGTGAATCAAGTATCAATTCATATTCTTTCGCTTTCATCTATAACCCTCCATAATTATAATATGGGAATCTGAAATTCATATATAAAATTTCATATCATATAATTCGTTCAGTGCTTTTCATAATTATATCACATTTTTTCTGAATTTGCAATAATTTTTGTAATATAATAAAAAAACCGCTGTACACTGCGAAAAACGCACTTATCACAATAGACAATACAAAAAAATACAAGTTTTTTTCCATTTTGATTAGCACAAAAGAGAATTGATAAAAAAATCTGACTGTAACACATCACAAAATTTTGTGATGATTGATTTTTTTCTTTAACTTTTATGTTCGCTTGCGGTATAATTATTGTAAGAAATATTTCAAGAGGTGAAATAAAAAATGAGCAAAAGCAACAGGAAAATCCGGAGATTAACTATGTGGAAACGTCCAAAGGAAGATGGTATTTTGCATACAACTACTACGACAGCGATTTCGGAAAACAAAAACGACTTTACGCTGAAACGAGAGAAGAACTTGAAGAAAAAATCCGTCATTTGCAAGAGGAAGAAGAACGGAAATTAGCTGCATATCTGCCGAAAACCACTCTGCTGAAAGACTGGGCGAGATACTATTTCAAAAGTCTTGTGAGCAAGTGTCCAGCAACTGATTTGAAAAATCTGATTCGTCTGTTCGATACGTCCGTTTTCGGTTCAGAGATAGACAAGGATATAACGAAAATCACTGTTGAGGAAATGAAGGATTTCTACATTCTCCTGAACAACCGCTACGAAATTAAAAATGTTATCAAAGCTGATTCCGCATTGCGTGAAATTTTTAAGATTGCAGGAGAAAAAGGCATTCAGACTTTTGACTACAGTGAAATTCCTGTTCCGGAAAAAGTTGCCGACAAACGCTTTCATGAAGTACCGTCTGGGTATATGCCTACGCCTGAAGAACAGAAAACAATTTTAGATTACTGTCTGTCACACTCTGCACTCGGTTCACTTTCATGGACAATTATTTTTGCATCATTCACGGGAATCAGGCTCACCTACACCGCAAAACTTCTGCATAAAAATTTTAATCTGAAAGAAAAGACTGTCGATACCGGAAAGGGAATTGTTCCGCTGAGTGATGAATGTGTGGACTGGCTGAAAAGAATTATTGTCAGAAAAGCAGTGGAAATTGCAGAAAAATCGGACAGTAACACTGATGAAAATTCAGTCATAAGTATACCTTGTTGTACTTATGCCCCTGAACTTGAAGGTCTGACACGGGAACAGGCAGTCGTAAAACTCATGGAAAATCCTGAACTCATGGACAGCTTTGTTAAAAATTATCTTGCACAGAACCCCGACAGCGTGATGTTTGTCACAAGAAACAACAAGCCCGTGGCAATCGCCAACACACAGCGTATTCTGAGGAATATTGCGGAAAAATGCAATCTCCCCAAAGGAATTACTGGTATCTCTCTGCATAAGGCATTCATCGCAAAAGAAGTCCAAGAGGGAAAATCTATGGAACTCCTGAAAAACCGCTACGGCTACAAAAAAGAATCGGATATTGCGGAAATCATGGCAGAATACGAACTCAGAAAACTTTTGGATTGACAGAATAAAATTAAAATATTTGCTCTAAGAGTGTATAAGTACAACAAGGTATACTTATGCACTCTTTTTTTCTTTTAACCAACTTCGGATAAAAAATAAAAAAGAATCATTTCAACGAAAAACAAAGAAAAAAACATCTTTGTCCCTCTATATAAGTAGATACAACAAAAATGGAGTTGAACATATGGGAAAAGGTGTAAGAATCAAGAGGGCAAGAGAACGCGCAGGACAGATTATATGCTCTGTATATGCTGATGATTTTGGACAGTAAAGATTTACCACTGTTCAATGTCATATCACTGTTCAATTATGATATATCCAAGGAGTATAAAATCGACAAAGCATACAAGCAGACTTATTTTTGATATCGATTCACCTGATAACAACGGAGAAACAGCATTTTATGCAGCAAGTAAATGGGAAGTGGAAACTGGAAGTTGTTTACAATACGTTCTACAAACAGAACAGTACTCTTTTAAAAGATGATTCTTTGCTTACTGTTGATACGGTAGCAGAATCGTCAACGGAAAATACAACGGAAATTTCAGAATGAGGAAAGAAAAAACTGCGTATGAAAAAGAGAAATTATATTGCAATTCTAACACTTTCCATGCTTTACCTAACTGGTTGCGGTAGACAGCAGGAAAAAGCTCCTGTAGAAACAAAACCGCCAATTGTCACAAAGAATGACGTGATTGGCGGAACAAAAGCAGAAAGCGAAGAAGAAAAAAAGAAAACCGAAGAAGCATTGCAAAAAGGAATTGTTTCTTATTACACAAATGATGTGAAAACATTTGTGGCAAGCACTGATGTGGATGTACTATTTACGATGATGAAGGGCAATACTCCAAATGAGACGGAATTGATTGCAAGCCTGGAAGAACGTCTGTCTGTTCTTACACAGGCGGCAAACAAGAAAGTCCGTCAAACCCAAGAACCCTGTTATACGTTTCATCATCTTGCGTAAATTGCACTACTTTGTGAAAATTTTTCCAGTCACCCTCAAAAACAAATTTCAGCGTGACAAAAGAAATCTGATCAGAGGCAATAACTTCACGCTCCAGAATTTCAATTTTTTGCTGTCTGACGAGGAATTTAAGCATTTTCTTTCACCTCTTTCCACGTTCGATTTTCCGCATTCCACTGCATAAATCCGTCATAACATTGAATTTTTGTCATCAGCGTTTCCGACTGTCCCTGATGCCCGTCCCAATTTGCTCTTTTCGTAACTTTATCCCACGCCTCCAGACCGCCTTCATAGGTAATTTCCCGCAAATTACTGCAATAATTGAAACAATGAGAAGAAATTTCCGTGCAGTTGCTTGCGATAGTAAACTCTTTCAGAGTGAAACATTTCACAAACATAAAACCACCGATGATTTTCCTTTCATACCACACTTTTTTAAGGTTTATGCAACTTTCAAAAGCGTAATAACCGACAGTTTCCATCGATGCCGGAACGGTCAATTCTGCCAGCCTTGTGCCGGCGAATGCAGCTTTTTCAATTTCTGTGATGCCGTCCGGAAGAATAAGCATTTTCAAGCCTTGAGCAGTCTGCGGTGTAGTGCTGCTGTCTGGATGCGGCATAAATGAACAATGTCCGATTTTCGCCAGTGTATTAAGAAAAGAAACCGTTTCCAGATTGTCGCAAAATTCAAAAAGGAAGTCGCCTACAGATGTAATTCCGTCAGAAAACGCCCATAGCAATAAAGAAGTTTTTCATCTCCTGAATCAGACCGCATAACATAGCAATTATGCAGTCTTTCTGCCAAATTTCCCTGTTTCCGTTGTCACGCTCGAAACCGCAACATCAAAGCGGAAATAAATATCAATCTGTTGTGTACGTTTACCGCTTGACTTGTCCGCCTCGTGTACGATGATTTTCTCAATCAATTCGTGCATAATTTCGGGAGTCAGCATTTCAATGTGTTCATATTTTTTCACGATTGCGAGAAATGCTGTTACATCAACGGATTTCTGTTCAGCGGAGTCAATTTATTAAAATATTTTTAAATATATCAACAATTACTTTGAACAAAACTTAAAGCTATTTTTAACCAAGGAATACAATTTTGAGAATTTTGTAACTGAATGGCTTTTTTTAATAGAAATTCAGCATGTTTATGTGCTAAACAACACATATATTGTTGTTTTCCAGTTCCATGAATGGTAAATGCACTATTTTCTCTATAATTATCTTTTAACCAATCTGAAAAATTAGCTATACACAGTGAAGGAGTAAGTTCATGATATTCAGTTTTTACCATAAACCCTTTATCTGACCATATACTTGGTTCAGCTTTAGACAATTCTAAAGGTTGTTTTGCTTCAAAACAATCTGAAACAGCTATACTTATGGCAACAAAATAGCCATCTTTATTATGAAGAATAAAGTCACCAGATTCTATTTTTGTCATATTCATATATCCCGCATTTTTTCTTCCATTTTTTGTCAGTTGTGGTGACCATACATACTGTCCATATTTTTCTATTTCATAAGTTTTACCTTGATATACATAGTATATATTCATATTCATTACCCCTTATTATATATAAATTAAAAAAATATTTGTTGACAATTTTAAAAATGATTATATAACACAAAATTTTTCTTTTTAAAGCACTTTCACAAATTTTTTTGAGCGAAATCAATACTTTTTAATTCTAAAATTATTGATAAATAGGAATTTTTCAAAATATAGATAATTTGAAAAATTAAAAACGTATTTTTTTATTTTATTTTGAAATTATCATAAATGTAGAAAATGGAATATCGTTGCCCTGTGTAGAAAACCGTATTGAGAAAGCCATTTTCATCAGCATATTTCTGAAAAATTGCTTTCTGATTTGTGATACTGTTGCTCTCACCGTCAAGCATATCGTCCTGCGAAAGACGGCAGTATAAAGCTGTAATCTTGTCTTGCATAATTTCCTCTCTTTCCGACAGATACAGCAAGCTATGTTTTTATTATAGAGCAAATTTTGAAAAAAGTCAATACGCTGAAAAAATTTTCACATAGCTTGCTTGCTGTTATTTATTCATTTTCATCAACTTCATCGACGATTTTAGTTTCAATTTCACGCTTAATCAGACGTTCCAAAATGTCCGAAAGGCTCTCCCGAAAAACAGGATTGAATTGAGTGTGCTATAAAACTTTTTCGTTCGATATTTTGAACGAGAAAAAATAAAAATAGCACCGAGCAAAAAATGTTCAGTGCTACTGTTGTAAAACTATTTAGATAAATTAGAATTTATCGTTTCCTTTCTTTTTCCGAAATAATAAATTACCAACACAAAAGTAAAGGAAATAATTTGTGCAACCATAATTCTGACAATTTGTAATTCGTCTGCACCCTTTAGCGAAACGACATGTAATATATTTGTGGCAACGGTATTATTGAATAAGTGTTCGCTAAGCCCTACCCAAATGTTTCCTGT
>CANQVA010000028.1 GCA_947627175.1 uncultured Ruminococcus sp. | reverse complement strand
GTGCTTTTTCACATTTATTCACAATTTTATCAGCAGGGTGAAAAAAAACACACAAAATATTCCTCATAATAATATCTTAAAAGCAAATTTATTTCACATAGGGCTGTTATTATATAATCACAATAAAACAAATGAAAAGGAAAGTGATTATTTATGAATGAATACAATACAAACAATAATATAAACTTAGGAGAGAACACTCCCAAGCCGAAAAAACACGTATTCCGCAAAATGGCTTCATTCCTGACAGCTATGGCACTCGTTTCAGGTGGTTCAATAGCCGTTTACCGTCAGCTTTCGGAGAATGCATACACTTCATCTTCTTCCGGAAATACAGATGACAGCGATAATAAAGCATCATCTGTTTCAGCTGAAAAAATGAGTTTTATCAAAACAGATGAAACAGACAACGGTGCAGAACTTACTACAGAAGAAATAGTGCAGAAACTTCTGCCGTCCGTAGTGGGGATAGAATCGCAGTTTACAGTTTCGTCAATGGGTAACGGCTATTATTACGGATTTGATATTCCGTCATCTTTCAGTGAAACAGGAACAGGCACAGGCGTTGTTATCACGAAAGACGGCTATATTGTCACAAATGCCCATGTGATATATGATACTGAAAACGGCGGAGGACTTGCAAAAAGCATTAAAGTTCATGTAAACGATGATGAAAGTTATGATGCTGAAGTTGTCGGATATGATACAGATTGTGATATTGCCGTTCTCAAAATAGACGCAGAAGGTCTTACACCTGCTGAATTTGGCAACAGCGACAGTCTTGAACTCGGTGAATCCGTTATAGCAATAGGAAACCCTCTCGGTTTTGACCTTATGAACACTGTTACAAGCGGTATTGTATCGGGTTTGAACAGAAATATTACTATAAACGATAAAGCAATGAATCTTATACAGACTGATACAGCAATAAATTCAGGCAACTCGGGAGGCCCCCTTATAAATAAAAAAGGTCAGGTTGTCGGTATCAATTCTTCAAAGATGTCATCAAGCTATGGTTCGGCAAGTATAGAGGGCATAGGCTTTGCGATTCCCTCAAATGAAGTTTCACAGATTGTTGACGACCTTATGGAATATGGTTATGTTACCGGAAAACCACAGCTTGGTATAAGTTGTCAGGACGTAACGGAAACTATTTCGCAGATGTATAATATGCCGATAGGTATTTATATTACTGATGTATCAAAGAACAGTGCCGCAGATAAGGCAGGATTACAGGAGGGCGACATTATAACGGCTGTTGATGATAAAGAAGTTTCAACATCGGAAGAACTTAATGCGGAAAAAAATAAGCATTCCGCAGGCGAAACAATTGAAATTACTTACATGAGAAGCGGAAGAGAAAAAACTACCGAAGTAGTACTTGATGAGGTAAAACAGGACAATTAAATATATATAAAAAGGCTGTTATTTGACTAACAGTCTTTTTTGTTGGAAAAGAATATCATTTTTAATAATCTTAAAAAACATATTGAAAAAAAATTGTTGTTCTTGACTAATTTTATGTTATGTGATATAATAAGTTTACGATTCATTTTAAGAATCAGAAAAAAATATAAGGACGTGATTTTTTATGTCATCTAAACTTATTACCTCACATAAGAATAATGCTTGTAATGTGGGACAAATATCACTCATATCTAAATTTTACATGAAACTGCCGGAAGAAGTAATTGACTTTGCGATTGACCGTCTCAGCAGAGATGTGAAACGAAAAGTGAAAAAAGAAAAACGTACAGAAGGAAAAATAATAATGGCATTGAATATGTCAGCAAGTACGTTTGCAGACGCTGTTTATGATTGTCAACGCAGCGGAATGATATTTTCGGAAGATGCGGAGTATGAAGAAATTCTTGCATCATATAATTCTGAAAACTGTATTATAAATACGGTTCTTATTTTGAAAAAATGCTGTGACGGAACTTTCGGACAAAAAATTATAGGTGAATTTATTAAATCGAGTGAGTTCAAAAAGACTATTTCCGTAGATTATGACAATTACAAAGAAAATGAAGAAGAGAACGAAGAAGAAGTTGAAGAAGAAACTGAAGAAGAGATTGGAGAAGTTGAAGAAGAGAACGAACAGGAAGTTGAAGAAGAGGACGAAGAACATGAAGAAGAAAACAGTGAAGATAATACTGTAACTGAAATCGAATCCGAAACTGTGTTTGAATCCGAACCCGAAACTGAACCCGAAAATGTTCAGGAAACGCCCGAAACACCTGCACCGCCTGAAATACCTGCATCACCTGAACCGGCTGAACCTGTTGAATCAATCGCACCGCCCGAAATGCCTGAACCGGTTGAACAAGTCGCACCACCCGAAATGCCTGCACCTGCTGAACAAATCACACCGCCTGAACCTACTGTATTAACCGCACCACCTGCACCGCCTATAATTTCCGTGCCGTCCGTTAAGGCTGAAGAAAAAAAGAAAAAAGCTAAGGAAAAAGTAACCGTCTATTACATAGGCAATATTGAAACAAGAGGTACTTTCTATAATTTTAGACCGCAGTATACACTTGAAGTAAGTACTTCCGGAAAGAAACTTATTGAAATGTATCAGATTCCCGAAAAGTTTCCTAAATTCGGTTCAATAAATCTTTCATACGTCGGAAACAGACGTTCGCAGGAAGTGCTTGACAATCTTGACCTTAATCTTATTTATGCAATTAACTGTGCTGATATACTTGAAAAAAATATTAACCTAAAAAACGGTGAACTTAATGAAGTAAATATTAAAATTGACTTGCAAAAAGAATTTGACAGTAAGCGTAATTCGTCTACTTTCTTTAAGAAAATCAGCGATTTACGTATTTTCAGGGTAGTAAGACCCGATGAATATATTCCCGACAAGGTACTTTTCAGAGATGAAATAGAAATAAGCGACGATTTTTCAAAGGGTGAACTTGTACTTCTTCAACGACGTAAAGACAATTTCAGCATATCAGATGAAGATGATATTTCAGGGCCTTACAAGGTTGACAAAAGGGACGGAAGAACATTTATTCAGCCAAAAGTCGCAGAAGAACGTTATCTGCTTAACTGCTATGAAGAAGATAAACTTTCTTTCGGTACTATTGAAATACAGGAATTTGACAGCGACCCGACAGGGACAGACTTTGCAGTTATAACGGACAGTTCAAATTATAAAAAGGATATTATTTCAAATGATATTCTTATAAAGAGTATGCTTTCAGATACTTCAAACAACTTTTTCAATGTTGTAAGGGGTGAGTTTGATGAATTTTTGCGTATGTGCAAAGTTTCCCCGTTTCTTTCAGGAAATTTGCCTGACGATATGAGAACAAAGAGGCTTGGAAAGATAAAAAAATTATTCTCCATTGTAAACAATTACACAGAAGAACAGAAAAATATTGTAAAATTACTTCTTCAAAATTACAGCAATGATGACGATATAAAAGAATTGTTATCCGAAACCATAAAGTCAAGCGATGAATTTAAAAGAATACAGAGAGAAGTTGAAGAAAAAGCAGGCAATATACAGAATGAAATGTTGTTAGAACAATTAAAGAAAAAGAATATCGAAACTTCTGCTATACATTCAGAGATACACGAAAAAAATGAAGAAATTGAAAATCTTGAAAAGAAAATATCAAATCTTAAAGAAGAATATAACAGTATTCTTTCATATGACAATGTTGCTCAGGAAATCAGAAACCAACAGAATATTATGAAATTTCTTTCAAAGGAAAATTCAAAGCTTGAACAAGTTAACGAGGAACTTAAAGGCAAAATAAAGAATACTATTCAGGAGCAGGCTAACGACGTGGGAATAGCTTTTGACCCTTATATTTCAAATGCAATGCTTGAAGCGGCAGGAGAATGGAACAGAAAGCAGGAGTGTGAAAACTATGTAAGAGTTGCCGAATATACAGCAAGAAAAGCACTCAATTGTAACCACAAGAACCGAAAAGAATTATGCCAATATCTTGTAAATTATGTCAAACAGTACAGAAATTATAATACAAACGATATTCTTAATATGTATGTATGTATTACACAAGGATTTCTTACCGTATTTTCGGGACTTCCCGGAACGGGAAAGACTTCTATATGCAATATTATAGGCGGAAGTCTGGGACTTACTGATTTTGGAAAGGAAAATATTTTGCCTGATATAAATTGCAGTCGTTTTGTGCCTGTTTCAGTGGAAAAAGGCTGGTCATCAAAAAGGGATTTGATAGGTTATTATAATCCCTTAACGCAAAAATACGATAAGAGCAACCGCAGACTTTATGATTCACTTATGATACTTAATGAAGAAAAAAATAATTCAGCGTTTCCTTATATCGTTTTGCTTGACGAGGCAAATTTAAGCCCCATGGAATACTACTGGGCAGATTTTATGCAAATTGCCGACAAATCCGATAACAGTGAATCATATATAAATATCGGTCTTGAAAATGATATTTATATTCCCGATACTCTCCGTTTCATTGCTACTATAAACAATGACCAGACAACGGAAACACTTTCACCACGACTTCTTGACCGTGCATGGATTATAAAGTTGCCCGATGCTGAAATTAAAGAAGAAATTACTCCGCCGTCTGAATTTATTCTTTGGAAAGACCTTGTTTCAGTATTTGATGCAGATGCTAACGGTCATATAAGATTTGAACTTCTTCTTAAACAGATATTCAGTCTTTTCAGAAATTACGGAATGGCAGTAAGTCCGAGAATACAGTTAAGCATACGACGCTATATATGTTCTGCACAAGATGTTATGGAGAGTGTAGGCGGAGTTGATTCCGATTATGTTGCACTTGACTATGCAGTTATGCAGAAACTTCTGCCGAAAATCAACGGTCATATAAAAATATATAAGAATTTTTTTGATGAACTTCTTGATATTTGTACAAATAACAATCTTAAAATGACAAAAAATGCAGTTGAGAAAATGCAGAAAAACTCATCAAGAAATATGGGATACTGTCAGTATCTCTCCTGACGGCAGGTGTGTTTTTATGAAATTATTATTGGAATCAGCAAGGCACGGAAGCATTGAAATACCAATGTATGAAGAAGAATATTTTCAAGAAACAGATAATCCGCTCATAAGCAATATGTATATATACAATGATGATGTATATAAATTTGTCCTGCCGGATAATCAGGAATATGTTTCTGCATTTTATATAAATGATGAAACAGCAAAAATAAAACGTGGTTCAGGGCATAGAAATTCATATTCTTTCGTTGAGGACAACGGAAAGCCGTTTCTGCAATGTTTCGGTGTGGTTCAGATAAAAGTTATAATTTCGGGCAAGTCATACGTTTCTGACAGTATTTCAATTATGGTGACTGACAACAGTCTTAATAGAAATGTTATGCAAATGATTGATTATATATATGAAAAAGGTGAATCATATCTTTATGAAAATTATATAAATTCTGTTATAAACCGTAAAAAAGAGAGCATTACAATAAATGAGAAGTTTGAAGTTCTTGATGAAATAATAAGAGTATATGAACAATTTTATCCTTATTTCAGAAATTCCCCGAAAACAAATCTCATATCGGAAGAATCTGTCGGGGAATTTCACAGGCTTACTTCTGTTTCACCGAAAACAATTCAATATATAGCTTCTCACCCTGAAGAACTTTACGGCGTTGAATACAATACGGGAATAACCTACAGTAAACGACATTTTCAGCCGAGAAACACGCTTATTTCAAGTACGTCATATACACAGAATATATATGAAAACCGTGTTATTAAAGGGTTCATATCAACCGTTATTTCCGCACTTGAGCAGGCAAGGGAAGATATATCGGAAGTCCCTACATACAGTAATGTATTAAGGAGAGATAAATATATTGAATCAAAAATATATATATACCACCTCAGCAACAAATCAGTAAATGAATATCTTACAAAAATTGACGAATATATCGAAAAGTTTCAGCTGATTTATTTTGATTATAAAAAAATTCTTGATGCAGATGATATATATGTAGACTATCCGCCTGAATATACTGATACTTTCCGGCTTCTTATACCGTACATGGCAATTTATGCTAAAATATGCAAATGGTTCTATTACGGCGGACATGATTTTTCAAAAAGTCAGTTACTTCTCAGCTTTTTTTCAACAAGCAAGATTTATGAATATTATTGTCTTATAAAACTGCTTGAAACTATTCATGAAGAAATGCATTTCAGTCTTATTGAGGAAAAGACAAAAAGATTCCCATACACCGAAACAAAACACTATTCAAACACACGTTATAATAATACGTTTGTTTTCGGCAATGAGGACGAATGCGAAATAACAGTATATTTCCAGCCCGTAATATATGGTAAAATTCCGACTCACAGACCGAATAATATAATGCTTTACAGAAACAGATACGCAAGTATGGGAGGTGCTTCGGGGAATACTTATACTCCGGACTATGTTATTAAAGTCAGCAGGAAAGGCTTTTCAAAATATGTTATTGTAGATGCAAAATTCAGCCATTCACAGACTGTTGAGAATGACAGGCTTGTTGAAATTGTCTATAAATACCTTTTCTCAATAAGTGCTGTAAATGAAAGTGACTCTATTGAAGGATTGGTTATTTTCTGCGGAAAAGATGAAATCGGCAATAAAATTTCAAATCTCCACGATATTTCAGAGAGTATGAATAAAACTGTATCACCGTTTTCATATATTGTCAATCTTTCAGGGACGGATACAGGCGACAATGAAGTTATAAAGAATATATTATTACAATTGATTGAACAATAATATTTTTTCTTGTATATACTTGACAATAATATATAAAGTGTGCTATACTTTTAATTGATTTAGTTTCATGTTAATTTAGTTTTGAGGAATGAAAAATGAGTAAAAACAAATTTAATCGGTCAAACAGTAAAATATCTTTCAATTCTCCCGTTATACTGGGATTTACGGCAATATGCCTTATTTCGCTTGTGCTTAGTATGTTCACGAACGGTGCAAGTAATAATATGATTTTCAGCGTTTACCGTTCGTCATTGCTAAACCCTCTGACATATGTCAGATTTTTCGGTCATGTGTTCGGTCATGCGTCGTGGAGTCACTTTATGAACAACATAATGTATATTCTGATTATAGGCCCTCTGCTTGAAGAAAAATACGGCAAAATTGATATGATTATGATTATAGCGGTTACAGCCTTTGTTACCGGGCTAATCAATTTTATATTTTTCCCCGGCGTTCAGCTTTTAGGGGCAAGCGGAGTTGTTTTTGCTTTCATTCTTCTTTCTTCTTTCACAAGTTTTCAGGACGGAAAAATCCCTGTTACTTTTATATTGGTTGCTGTTATATATATAGGACAGCAGGTTTATAACGGTGTATTTGAAAAAAATAATATTTCTGAATTAACGCATATAATCGGCGGAATTGTTGGTTCTGCCTTTGGTTTCATCGAAAATAAATTCAAGAGGTGAATGGAAATTGTTTCAAAATATAAGACTTAATTCTCTTGATGACTATTTTTTAAATTTAAGTCAAAGAAAAGGAAACAATGTATTTTTCTACAGGATAAATTCCTACAGTGACAGCATAAAGGAATTTCTTTGCAGGTATTATGAAGAGGCAAGAAAAAACGGTGTAGTAATTGACGGACGTATTCCGCCACCTGACCAGAATAACCTTTCATATTATTATGAAACAATGGGCGACAGTTTTAGTATGAACAAGCCGTTTTTCATAGTAAGCCTTAAAAAATGGCTGCCGAGAATGAATGACACTCAAAGAATAGCAGTTGCAGGTGCTGTTTATGACACTCTTATGCATCTTGCCTCACAGGGTAAAAATGAAAATATTCTGAAAAATGCCTATATAAAATTCATGTGTTGGCTTTATTACAGATTTGAGAGAATTACAGGCAGTCTTGGCGGAGATAATATCCCCAAAATATTATACAACGGAACTATAAGTATTTATGAACTTATGCTTGTTTCGATACTTTCAAAGTCAGGTTGTGACGTTGTTCTTGTGCAGACAGCAGGCGACAGCGAATACATGAAAATTGACCCTGATTCCGCACTATCTGTTGCATATACAGGTGCAGGACATGATTTTCCGCCCGATTTTTCACTTAAAAAGTTACAGCAGGAAATGGCAGATAAAATGCACGCTGAAAGGGTTTTCGGACAGAAACCTACCTACACAATAGTTACCAACAGTTGGGCAAGAGGTGACGGGCTTGAAGACGCTATGGTTTCAATTGATGAAAGAGGAAATCAGCCCGAAAATATGTATAATATTTTTTACAGAATAAACGGTGTCTACAACAAGGCGGATTATGTAAATGAACTTATTTCTTTTAAGTCTGAAATAAATTCACAGAAGAGAAAACTTGTAATAGCAGACGGTGAAATTTCTGTACCGTCATATGAAGAACTTTCAGCAATAAGAAGAGGAAATTACAGCAGTCCGCAGACAGCGGTTGCAGAACTTTCAAAGAATATAAATTTCAATCAGGATATGCAAATGCAACAGCTTATGCGTTATGAATTTGCGATGCTTATGCTTGAAAAGTCAAAAGAACAAAACATGACAATAAATAAATTTGTAAATATGTGTGTCTATGTTTTGGCATGGCTGAAAAGATGGCAGACACAGCTTTTCGCCGACCGTCAAAAGAATGATATAGCTTGTTTTATACTTTTCGGATATTGCAGAAATGAGAATGATTCAATATTTCTTTCACTTCTTTCAAGACTTCCGGCAGACGTTATTATACTCAACCCGAGTTGTCAGCATAAATGCAGTCTTAATGACAGCAATTTGAGGGAATTTTCATATGAATCATCACTTGATATAAATGCATTTCCTGACGGTGTTTCAATGCGTGCGGGAACAGCTGCATATCATGCGGAACGTGAACTTGATACTCTTATGTATCAGGATTCGGGACTTTACAGAAATCACCAGTATTCAAAGGCTTCAGCGATAGTTCTTGATACAATGTTTGAGGAAATAGAACAATTATGGGATAAAGAACTGAAATATCGTCCTAATTTCGCAACAGAAAACGGTGAAGTGAGAATACCTGTTTTCTTTTCAAAAATTTCAGGCGTAAAGGATAAAAATTCAAAAACTTATTGGCAGTATGTGAAACGCCTTATAACAGAAGATACTGTTGTAATAAACGGATACCACAGAGCCCCTGTAAATCCGCATTCGCCTGTACGTGTAGAGCATAACCCCGTTGCACAGTATGCACAGCTATTTTGGAGAAACGGTATTCTGCAAAGAGAGATAATAAAATCTCATCCGTGCTATCAGTATAAAATTTTGAGAAATGACCTTCAGGAATATATACTTGACAAGCTACAGATGATGATTGAAAGCAAAATAATAAAAGGTACTTTTGAAAACGGTATGGAATATTCAATAGTATCTAATGTGCTGAATCTTGATAAAGATATTGTAAGAAAAATACAGAATTTTGATTTTACAAAGAAAAATCCTAAAGTCATATATATAAACACAGGCGACAGTGCTATAACTCAGAAAGATGCAATTACCCTTGAATTTCTAAGTATGGCAGGGTTTGACGTGCTTTTCATGATACCTACAGGATACTGTAATGTTGAAAATTATTACAGTATGCCGATAATAAGTGAACATCAGATGGGCGAATATATGTATGATTTGAAAATGCCGGATTTTTCAAAAATTTCAACAGGTTCACGCCATAAAAAATTATTCAGAAGAGGTGTTTAGAAATGGGAATTGACCTTTCAAGAGCAAAACCACAGACCAACAGCACAACAACTCAGACAGCAGGAGAAGTAAATTCTCCCGAAATTGAGGTAGTTGAAAAGTATGACATCGTTGCTGACAGAAAACAAATGGACAATCAGCTTGTCGGCTCACCTGAAGTTGACGCACTTGCAAGCGAAATTGTAATTGACGATATGAATACTATCGTTACATTCGGAGCAGATGCAGCTAATGAAATTTCAAAGGCTTCCGACGTTGTACTCAACAGTATGAGTATGACGCAAATTGACGATTCAGGACAGATGCTTACAGCACTTGCAAAAATTATGGAAAAGTTTGACATAGAAGAAATAAAGGAAAACCCCGGATTTTTCAGCAAACTTTTCGGAAACGCAAAAAAACAGCTTGACAAAATTCTTGCTAAGTATCACACTATGGGCGATGAAATTGATAAAATTTATGTTCAGCTCAGAAAGTATGAGGACGAAATAAAACAGGCTAATAAAAAGCTTGACCAGATGTTCAATGCAAACGTTGAATATTATCATAAACTGGTAAAATATATTCTTGCAGGCGAACAGGGTTGCCGTGAAATTGAGGCTTATCTCGAACAACGCAGGCAGGATATGCAGGAAACGGGCGATACGTCAATACAGTTTGAAATTACAAATCTTGAACAGGCTCTTATGATGCTTGAACAGAGAACGCAGGATTTAAGAACGGCTGAAAATATCGCTATGCAATCAGTTCCCATGATTAAGACTATGGCTTTCAGTAAC
Source organism: uncultured Ruminococcus sp. (assembly GCA_947627175.1). Taxonomy (GTDB): domain Bacteria; phylum Bacillota; class Clostridia; order Oscillospirales; family Ruminococcaceae; genus Ruminococcus. Next base: position 12,424 of record CANQVA010000028.1, on the reverse strand, counting down.
CTTAATCTTATCAGAAAAATTAACTCTGCATTTATTGTCACTCTCCCTGTATTCAAGCAGGCTCTTGCACAGGCTATTATGCTCAAGCGTCAGAGGATTCAGGCGGAGGCTATGTCTGCACTTGATGAAAAAACTAATGAAATGCTCGTCAAGAATGCACAGAATAGTGTTGAACAGTCTAAGATGATAGCAAAAATGGCTTCAGGAAGTTCTATAAAGATTGAAACGCTTGAAAAGTCATGGCAGACTATCATGAACGGAATTGAAGAAACACGTCAGATTCAGGACGATGCACGCAGACAGCGTAAAGACGACCAGGCAAGACTTGAAGTTATAAAGCAGGAATTTAACAGCAAGTATCATATGCCTGATTCAAAGAAATAATTTAAGGAGGTAAAAATTATGCCGATAAATTTATCAAAGGGTCAGAAAGTTGAATTGACAAAAGGCAACCCCGGTCTTAAAAATATTATGGTAGGTCTTGGCTGGGACGTTAATATTTTTGATTCAGGAGCAGCTTTTGACCTTGATGCAGCCGCATTTCTTCTCGGCAGTAACGGAAAATGCCCTGCGGATGGAGATTTTATCTTTTACAGCAATCTGAAACATTCTTCTGGCTCTGTTGAACATATGGGCGATAACCTTACAGGTGAGGGAGAGGGCGACGATGAACAGATTAAAATAAATCTTTCAAGCGTTCCTGCAAATATAGAAAAAATCGCTTTCACTGTAACTATTTATGATGCCGAAACCAGAAGACAGAATTTCGGTCAGGTTTCAAACGCTTTCATAAGAATCGTAAACAGTGATAACAATGAAGAACTTATCAGATACGATTTGGCAGAGGATTTTTCCATTGAAACTGCTGTTGTAGTAGGTGAACTCTACAGACACAACGGCGAATGGAAATTCAACGCTATCGGAAGTGGTTTTCAGGGAGGACTTGCAGCTCTCTGCAATTACTACGGAATAGATGCAAACTGATTATTAAAAAATATAATATAAAGGAGTCTTTTATATGCCTGTTAGTTTAAGCAAGGGACAGAAAGTAAGTCTCACAAAAAATAATCCGGGTCTTAAAAAAGTTGTTGTCGGTCTTGGCTGGGACGTGAATGCATTTGATACAGGTGCAGCTTTTGACCTCGATTCTTCGGCTTTTCTTCTTACAGATGCCGGAAAAGTAACAAAACCTGAAGATTTTGTTTTCTATGGAAATCTCAATCACCCGTCAGGTGCTGTATCTCACTGCGGAGATAATCTCACAGGTGCAGGAAGCGGTGATGACGAACAAATCATGATTGACCTTTCAAAAATGCCTGCGGAAATAACAAAAATCGCTTTTACTGTTACTATTCATGAGGCTGAACAGAGAAGGCAGAATTTCGGACAGGTAAACAATTCTTTTATCAGAATCTACAATGAGGAAACGGGTGAGGAAATGCTCAGATATGACCTCGGAGAAGATTTTTCAATTGAAACGGCTGCCGTGTTTGGTGAACTCTATAAACATAATAACGAATGGAAATTCAATGCTATCGGAAGTGGCTATCAGGGCGGACTTGCTGCTCTCTGTGCAAGCTACGGTGTAGATGTTGAATAAGAAAGAGGTTTTTTATTATGGCTGTAAGTTTGCAGAAGGGACAGAAAATAAGTCTCACAAAAGGTAATGACGGTCTTTCATGTGTTGTTGTCGGGCTCGGCTGGGACGCAGCAGCACAAAGAAAAGGACTTTTCGGAAAAAAAGAAAGCAACATTGACTGTGATGCTTCGGTTCTTCTCCTTACAAATGGAAAACTCGCCGGAAAGCAGGATATAATTTATTATGCAAATCTCCGCCACCCGTCGGGCAGTGTTGTGCATAAAGGTGATAACCTGACAGGAGCAGGAGAAGGCGACGATGAACAGATTGTTGTTGACCTTTCAAAAATTCCATACGGAGTTGACAGAATAGTTTTTGTTGTAAATATCTATCAGGCAGTACAGCGTAATCAGCATTTCGGAATGATAAAAAACGCTTTTATCAGAATTGTTGACAACAGAAACAATAATGAAATGTGCAGATATAGTCTTACAGATGATTATTCAGGCTGTACAGCTATGATTTTCGGCGAAATCTATAAACATAACAACGAATGGAAATTTAACGCTATGGGACAGGGAACAACAGACCCCGGTCTTTCAGAACTTGCAAATAGATTTAGATAAATATCTTTCGGCAGGAGTAATCTTCTGCCGAATTATTTTTCGCTGAAATAGCCGTTACAGACATAAACGGAATCGCTTCACATTGGATTGCTTTGAGCGGTGACGTGGCACGTAAAAAGAAAAAATTAAAGTTATGGCAGAAAATATGCGTAAAAAAAATTGACAAGGCATATAAAAAGTATATGAAGAAAAAATAATTTTATTTTTTTTAACTGTAAATGTGACGGAAATATGTTTGAAATGTGATTTTTTATTAAATCATTGATTACAATTTAATTTGCATCTTGACAAATTATCTGTATTTGTGTATAATATCTATATGATAATATGTGAATTGCACTGCAATATATTTTTTTATGAAAGGGAATATAAAAATGAAAAATTTTAAGAAAAGAATAATTGCTCTTATTGCACTGACTTGTGTTGCACTTTCGGCTTTTGCAGGCTGTTCAAACAAGGATAACAGCGATTCTAAAAGCAACGATTCCAATAAGAGCGAATCATCTACAGAAAAACCGAATCTTGTTTCACCTTTTCAATGGGGCGATGCCGATAGCAGTGATATTACCATTGACGGAGTTGAAATAAATGCAGATGACCCGGTTAAGGCAGACCATGTAGACCCCACAAAAGCCTCTGATGAATCATCTTCCGAATCATCTACCGAAGATGAAAAAAATAAAGAAGAAGGCTCTACAGGTTATGTTGCAGGAGAACCTATTACAGAAATAGTTGCCGTTACTGAAGCAAACGGTGAAGCCGTAACGCAGGCAGACGGTCAGCCCGTTACAGAAGTAAAGACTATCACAAATTCAACCCCGACACCTGATACTTCTTCAAGCAATGATAATAACAGTAGTGTCGGAAGTAACAGTGACCCGGATTACGTTGCAAGTACAAAGGGCAAATATGCTATGTGGATTGATATTTCACAGGGTCAGGGACTTGTATTCAACGATTCAATTATAAAAGTTACTCTTAAAGTAAAAGACGATGCACCAAACGGTATATATGATATTCCGATTCAGCCTGATTTGTCATCATATGAAGGCGTTACTATAACTCCCGATACAATTATGAACGGTTCAATAAAAATAGGCGACGTTGCCGCTGATTCCGTAGACCCGTCATCTATGAACGGATTCGCAGTATATGGCGACAAGTTAAGTGCAAAACAAGGTGATACTATAGAATTTCATATAAATATGAAAGATAATCCCGGTCTTGCCGCTCTTTGTATATGGTACTATTACGACAGCAACGCTTTTGAAATAGTTGACTGTGTACCCGACGGCGAATTTGCTGAAATTTCTAAAAACGCTACTCAGATGGGCGAATAATTTTAAACATACTTAATCGGCATTGTGTTATTCATAATGCCGGTTTTTTTAAAAAGTAAATTATAAAGACTGCCGGAAACAGCAGTCTTTTCTGAATTATATACAATAATTATCTCCCGTGAAAGAAGCACTTTTATCAATAATATCCTGAATTGTTATTCCGTCAAGATATTCAGATATAAGTTTATAAAGTCCCTGCCATATTTCAATAGTCGGGCATTCGTTTATTCTTTCGCATTCATTCGGTTCATAGTCAAGACAGGCGACGGGTGCAAGACTGCCTTCTGTTGCTCTGAGAACTTTTCCGACAGTCAGTTCAGATGCTTTCCCGGAAATCATATAACCGCCTTTATTGCCTCTGTTTGACTTTATAACACCGCTTTTATTGAGTAGGGGGACAATCTGTTCAAGGTACTTTTTTGAAATATTCTGGCGTTCGGCAACGTCTTTTAATGATACATATCCCTCTGACTGATGTATGGCAATATCCACAAGCATTCTTAGAGCGTATCTTCCTTTTGTGGAAATCTTCATGTTATTTCCCCTTTCGTTTATTTATATTTTTATTATAACATATGTTCAGTAGGTTTTCAAGAATAAATAATGTTTAAAAAATAAAATATTATTTAACACTTGACAAATCGTAATTACAGTGATATAATATGTTTGTAATTAAACCGTTGACGTGGAGATAAAGGTAATTATGCTTCTACAGAGAGTCTGCCATGCTGAGAGTCAGGCGAAAAACAGATTATCAAATGGGTCACTGAGGGCGTAGTCAAATGAAAGTTTTTTTCAGAGTATTCTACGACGTTAAGACGTGCGTTAACCGTCAGGAATATGCCTGTATTCCGTTAAAGTGCATGGCTATGCCATGAATCAAGGTGGTACCACGGATAAAGTTTTATTCGTCCTTGACAGATTTTTAAATGTCTGTCAGGGATTTTTTATTTTATGAATTTCTGGAGGTGTATTTATGAAATTTTTACCTGAATATGATAAAGTCAGGGAATTTGCAGAAAGCGGAAAGTATGACATTCTTCCTGTAAGCTGTGAAATAATGTCTGATATCTGTACGCCGATTGAGGCGGTGAGGATTTTAAAAAATGTTTCCGCACACTGCTATATGCTTGAATCTGTTGCGGACAAAGAAAAATGGGGACGTTATACTTTTATCGGATTTGAACCTAAACTTGAAATTACTTGTGCAGGAAATAATATCACAATCGGCGATATTAAAATGAAATCTGATGACCCAAGAAAACAGATAAGGCAAATTCTTTCTTCTTACAGAAGCCCGAAAATTGATTATCTGCCCTCATTTACAGGCGGACTTGTCGGTTATTTCTCATATGATTTTTTGGGATATTCAGAACCGTCTGTAAGAATTGAAACAGAGGATACGGAAAATTTCAAGGACGTTGACCTTATGCTTTTTGATAAAGTAATCGCTTTTGACAATTTCCGTCAGAAAATAATACTCATCGCAAATATGAATCTCAACGAACCTGAAACAAGTTACAATAAAGCACAGCTTGAACTCCGACAGCTTGCCGAACTTCTCCGCAATGGCGAAAAATTCAAAGAACCTGCAAGTCATCTTACTACAGATGTTACCCCGCTTTTCAATGAAGAAGAATATTGTGCAATGGTTGAAAAAGCAAAACACCATATTCATGAGGGTGATATTTTTCAGATTGTCCTTTCAAATCGTCTTAGTGCAGGATTTGAGGGTAGTTTGTTCAACACTTACCGTGTATTAAGAACTATAAACCCATCGCCGTATATGTTCTATTTTTCGGGAACTGATGTTGAAATTGCAGGTGCTTCACCTGAAACCCTTGTAAAACTTGAAAACGGTGTTCTTCATACTTTTCCGCTTGCCGGTACACGTCCAAGAGGTAAAACGGAAGAAGAGGACATTGAACTTGAAAAGGGTCTGCTTGCCGATGAAAAAGAACTTGCTGAACATAATATGCTTGTGGATTTGGGAAGAAACGACTTAGGAAAAATCAGTAAATTCGGCTCTGTACAGGTTGAAAAACTTCATAGCATTGAAAGATATTCACACGTAATGCATATTGGCTCAACTGTAAGAGGCGAAATAATAGAAGGCAAATTTGATGCACTTGACGCAGTTAGTGCTGTTTTGCCTGCGGGAACACTTTCAGGAGCTCCGAAAATAAGAGCTTGCCAGCTTATCGCAGAACTTGAAAATAATAAACGTGGAATTTATGGCGGTGCTATAGGGTATATTGATTTCACGGGAAATCTTGACACCTGTATTGCAATAAGAATTGCATACCGAAAAAACGGTAAAGTTTTTGTCAGGAGCGGTGCGGGAATTGTTGCTGATTCAGTACCTGAAAAAGAATATCAGGAATGTATAAACAAGGCGGCGGCAGTTGTGAATGCCCTTAAATCAGCAGAGGAGGAAGGATTATGATTTTACTGATTGACAATTATGACAGCTTTTCATATAATCTTTATCAGCTTATCGGTGAAATCTGTCCCGACATAAAGGTTATACGAAACGATGAAATGACCGTTGAGGAAATCGAAAGACTTTCCCCCGAAAAAATCATTATTTCTCCCGGCCCCGGCAGACCTGAAGATGCAGGTATTATTGTTGAAGCTGCAAAGACTGTATGTCAGAAAATACCTACTTTAGGTGTATGCCTCGGACATCAGGCAATATGTGCGGCTTACGGTGCAAAAATAGTTTATGCGAAAAAACTTATGCACGGTAAACAGTCAACTGTAAAATTCAGCGGAAACAGTCCACTTTTCAAAGGGATAGACGAAAATGCACCCGTTGCAAGGTATCATTCTCTTGCCGTTTCTCCTGAAACAGTCCCCGAATGTTTTGAAGTTACAGCAGTTGCGGACGATGGCGAAATAATGGCGGTTCAGCACAGGAAATATAAAATTTTCGGTGTGCAGTTTCACCCTGAATCAATCATGACCCCCGACGGAAAAATTATGCTTTCTAATTTTATAAATATGAATGGAGATGTTTTTAATGATTAAAGAAGCAATTATGAAAATTGTTGACAAACAGGACTTGACATATGAAGAGGCATATGCAGTAGTATCGGAAATTATGTCCGGTCAAACTACTCCTACACAGAACGCTGCTTTTCTTGCGGCTCTTTCCACAAAAAGTACAAAAGCTGAAACGATTGAGGAAATAACAGGTTGTGCGGCTGCTATGCGTGATGCTGCTGTCAAGTTTGAAAACGACCTTGAACTTCTCGAAATCGTCGGAACAGGCGGAGATAATGCACATAGTTTCAATATTTCCACAACGTCAGCATTCGTTATTGCATCGTCGGGCATTCTCGTTGCAAAACACGGAAACCGTGCGGCATCTTCACTTTGCGGTACTGCCGATTGTCTTGAGGCTCTCGGAGTAAATATTGACCTCGAACCCGAAAAATGCCGTCAGCTTTTAAATGAAGTGGGATTCTGCTTTTTCTTTGCACAGAAATATCATACTTCAATGAAGTATGTAGCACCTATAAGAAAAGAACTCGGCATACGTACTGTTTTCAATATATTAGGGCCTCTTACAAATCCGTCAAACCCGAAAATGCACCTTCTCGGTGTTTATGACCGTTCACTTGTACAGCCCGTTGCGGAAGTTCTGACAAAACTCGGTTCAAAGCGTGGAATGGTAGTTTTCGGAACGGATAAACTCGACGAAATTTCACTTAGTTCATCTACAGCAGTTTGTGAATATAAAGACGGCACATTCAAAAATTATGAAATTACTCCTGAACAGTTCGGTTTTGAAAGATGTTCAAAGGACGATTTGAAAGGCGGTACTCCCTCTGAAAATGCTGAAATAACAAGAAAAATTCTCAGCGGTGAAATTAAAGGTCATAAGAGAAATGCCGTTCTTCTCAATGCAGGTTCTGCTATTTATATTGGCGGTAAAGCTGATTCAATGGCAGACGGTGTAAAACTTGCAGGTGAACTTATTGATTCGGGAAAGGCACTTGCAGTTCTTGAAAAACTCATTGAAGTTTCAAACAGCTGAGGTGAAAATATGACGATTCTTGAACAGCTTGCCCGTCATGCTTTTGAACGTGTCGGGGAGGCAAAGAAAAAAATTTCAGCAGACGAAATAAAAGAACGTGCGTTGTCAATGCCGACAGGTGAATTTGAATTTGAAAAGGCACTTGCAAAGGACGGTATGTCTTTTATATGCGAATGTAAAAAAGCCTCCCCCTCAAAAGGCGTTATTGCGGAGAATTTCCCATATCTGAAAATTGCAGAGGAATATGAAAAAGCAGGGGCGGATTGTATTTCAGTTCTTACAGAACCTAAGTGGTTTATGGGCAGTGACTTATATTTAAAGGAAATTGCGGAAAAAGTTTCCGTGCCTTGTATACGCAAAGATTTTACAGTTGATGAATACATGATTTATGAAGCAAAAATTTTAGGTGCAAAGGCTGTACTTCTCATATGTTCCATTCTTACGGGCGAACAGATTGAAAATTATATAAAAATCTGCGACAGACTGGGAATATCTGCACTTGTTGAGGCACACGACGAAAATGAAATAAAAACCGCTGTTAATGCAGGTTCACGCATTATAGGCGTGAATAACAGAAATTTAAGTGACTTTACAGTCGATACAGGCAACAGCAGACGTATGAGGGAACTTGTTCCGAAAGATATAATTTTTGTTTCGGAAAGCGGTGTGAAAAGTGCTGATGATATAAAACTCCTCTGTGATGCAGGTGCAGACGCTGTTCTTATAGGTGAAACTCTTATGAGGGCAGAAGACAAAACTGCTAAACTGTCAGAATTGAGAGGGCTTTATGATTAAAATAAAAATGTGTGGTTTAAGTCGTCTGTGTGATATTGATTATGTGAATGAAGTCAAGCCTGAGTTTGCCGGGTTTGTCTTTGCAGAAAAAAGCAGACGTTATGTAACACCGGAAAAAGCACTTGAACTCCGTCGGAAACTTGACGGAAAAATAATTCCCGTCGGTGTCTTTGTAAATTCTGATATTATTTTTGTATCGGAACTTGTGAAAAGCGGAACTATTGATATAGTTCAGCTTCACGGAACAGAAGATAATCAGTATATTGAAAATCTCCGTAAAATTGTTGACGTTCCTATAATACAGGCTTTTCAGATTGAAAAGGCGGAGGACATTCAGAAAGCTGAAAATTCTCATGCTGAATATGTACTTCTTGATTCAGGCAAAGGTTCAGGAAAAACTTTCAACCATTCACTTGTGAAAAATATAAACCGTCCGTATTTTCTCGCAGGAGGGCTTACTCCTGAAAATGTCAGAGATATTGCCGACAGACTTAAACCATATGCTGTTGATGCAAGCTCATCACTTGAAACTGACGGTTACAAGGATATTAACAAAATGAGGGCGTTTGCGGACGCTCTCAGAAGAAAGGATTGATTTTATATGTCAAAGGGCAGATTCGGCATTCACGGCGGACAATATATTCCCGAAACTCTCATGAATGCCGTTATAGAACTTGAAAACGCCTATAATCATTATAAATGTGACTCTGATTTTAAATGTGAATTGAGGGAACTCCTTAATAATTATGCCGGCAGACCGTCATTGCTTTATTATGCAGAAAAACTTACAAGGGAACTCGGCGGTGCTAAAATTTATCTCAAGCGTGAAGACCTTAATCACACAGGTTCGCACAAGATAAATAATGTTCTCGGTCAGGCTTTGCTTGCTAAAAAAATGGGAAAGACACGCCTTATCGCTGAAACAGGAGCAGGTCAGCACGGCGTTGCAACAGCAACAGCAGCAGCACTTCTTGACATGGAATGTGTTATATTTATGGGTGAGGAAGATACAAAACGTCAGGCTTTGAACGTTTACCGAATGAAATTATTAGGTGCTGATGTAATCCCCGTAAAAACAGGTACAGCAACACTTAAAGATGCAGTTTCCGAAGCTATGAGAGAATGGACTTCACGCATAAGCGATACACATTATTGTCTCGGCTCTGTTATGGGTCCTCATCCGTTTCCTACAATTGTACGTGATTTTCAGGCGGTTATTTCTCTTGAGGCAAGAGAACAGATTCTTGAAAAAGAGGGCAGACTTCCCGACGCTGTTATTGCGTGTGTAGGTGGTGGTTCAAACTCTATCGGAAGTTTCTATCATTTCATTCCCGATGAAAAAGTACGTCTTATAGGTTGTGAAGCCGCAGGTCGGGGCATTGATACATTTGAAACTGCTGCTACTGTAAATACCGGAAAAATAGGTATTTTCCATGGCATGAAATCTTATTTCTGTCAGGACGAATACGGTCAGATTGCACCTGTATATTCAATTTCAGCAGGTCTTGACTATCCCGGCGTAGGGCCTGAACACGCTTACCTCCACGATATAGGACGTGCGGAATATGTTCCTATTACTGATGATGAAGCAGTAAATGCTTTTGAATATCTTTCAAGAACAGAGGGAATTATTCCTGCTATTGAGTCGGCACACGCTGTAGCTTATGCTATGAAACTTGCTCCCACTATGGATAAGGACAAAATTATTATTGTTACTGTTTCAGGACGTGGCGACAAGGATTGTGCGGCTATTGCACGTTACAGAGGAGAGGATATTTATGAGTAATATAATAAAGGCTTTTGAAAACGGAAAGGCATTTATACCGTTCATTACCTGCGGAGACCCTGACCTTGAAACGACTGCAAAAGTAGTGCGTGAGGCAGTAAAAAACGGTGCAGACCTTGTTGAACTTGGTATACCTTTTTCAGACCCTACTGCTGAAGGACCGGTTATACAGGGGGCAAATATACGTGCATTGGCAGGCGGTGTTACTACTGATAAAATTTTTGATTTAGTCGTTGAACTTCGCAAAGATGTTAAAATACCTATGGTATTTATGACATATGCAAACGTTGTTTTTTCATATGGTGTTGAGCGTTTTATGAAAAAATGTGCAGAAACGGGAATGGACGGAATTATAATACCTGATATGCCGTTTGAGGAAAAGGAAGAATTTGCAGAGTATTCAAGACAGTACGGTGTTGACATGATTTCACTGATAGCCCCCACTTCCGAAAACAGAATAGCTATGATTGCAAAAGAAGCAGAAGGTTTTATATACGTCGTTTCAAGTCTGGGTGTTACAGGCACAAGAACTGAAATTACAACGAATATTGGCGATATTGTTTCCGTGATACGTGAAAATACTGACATTCCGTGTGCTGTCGGTTTTGGAATTTCAAATCCTGAACAGGCTAAGAAAATGGCTGGACTTTCGGACGGTGCAATAGTAGGTTCGGCAATTATAAAGATTATAGAAAAGTATGGCAAGGACGCTCCGCCATATGTAGGCGAGTATGTCAAGAGTATGAAAGATGCATTGAGATAAAATAAAAAAAACTCCTACGGTTTTATATTATGCCGTCAGGAGTTTTTTATGTTATATCATTTTATTTAATGTGTCTGTAAATTCTTTGTACATATAGAGTGAACCAAGTGCAATAAGAGGTAAATTTTCGTCCTTTGCATATATATATGCGGATCTTACACCATCTTCAAGTTCTTCAAATGAAAAAGCAGGTATTCCTTTTTGTGAAAAAGTTTCGGCGAGTGTCTGACAGTCAAGCGAACGTGGATTATTGGGCGTTACAGTGAAAACAATTTCAATATGTTCGTGAAGTATATCAGCATACAAATTATATTCTTTGTCTGCCATGACGCCTATGAGAAGAACAACACGTTTTTTTCCGAAATACTCTTCCAGACTTTGGGCAGTATGTTCAATGCCGTCGGGGTTGTGAGAACCATCGAATATTACAAGCGGATTTTTGCGGAGAATTTCAAAACGTCCATGCCACTTAACATTTTTCATACCGTCTTTTATAGCCTTGTATGGAATATCAAATCCCTGATTTTTGAGAATTTCAATGCAGTTAAGAACATTTACGGCATTTCTGAGTTGATAAGTACCGAGAAGTGAAAGATTTATTTTCATGCCCTTATATGTGAAATGAGTTCCGGAAAGGTTATAAACAAATTCAGGATAATTAAATAATATGTCTGACCAGTCAATCGTAAATAATTCCGAATGATTTTTTTCAGCGGTTTTTACTATGATTTCGGGAATATCTTCACCGCCGAAAAATACAGGTCTGCCTTGTTTTATTATACCTGCTTTATGAAAAGCTATTTCTTCAATAGTATTGCCTAAAAAAGAACAGTGGTCTTTTTGTACATTCGTTATGACTGACAGCAGGGGACGGGCAATAACATTTGTTGAATCAAGGTCACCGCCCATTCCGCATTCAACAATTGCAATATCACACTTTTTACGGACAAACATTTCAAATGCCGCTGCGGTGAGTATTTCAAATTCTGTCGGTTTGCCGTCCGTTTCTACTTTAGAAATATCACTTATTATATGTGCAAATTCATCTTTTTCAATTTCCTCACAATCTATTCGGAAACTGTCTGTTATACTTGTTATTGCAGGCGACGAAAACCCCCCGACCCTATAACCCGAACTTTTCAGAACAGATGAAAGCATCGCACCGAAAGAACCTTTTCCGTTAGTTCCCGATACGTGAATTATTTTTACTTTATTCTGTGGATTTCCGAGTTTTTCCATAAGTTCGGAAATTCTTTCCAGTCCAAGACAACTGCCACGTTCAGAAGCCTTTTTCAGATATTCAAGTGAATCATTATATGTCATTTTATGCACATTCTTTCTTTGGTTAAATAATAATCAAATTATATCACTTCTGTTATTTATTGTCAATATTTTTTTCTGAAATTTTTTTCTAAGAATGTATGTGTTAAAATGATATGAACCCAAAAAAATAGAAATTCCAACCGAGATATGGTATAATAAGTTTACCATAA
>CANQVA010000027.1 GCA_947627175.1 uncultured Ruminococcus sp. | reverse complement strand
AACAAAAAAAGACGGATTCACAGAGGATTATTTGTTTCCAATCAAGGCATCAAAATCAATGCAGATTTGAATGGTGCTTATCAAATTTTAAGAAAAGCATTCCCAATCAAATGGGATAGAGGGTGCGTGTTACACCCATTTGTAGTAAACATGGCGTAAGTTTGTTGAACAATAAAGAAAAAACATTTTTAATAAAATAGTATATTATATTTTATTATTTTTAATGTTTTTCATAACATAAAAAATAAGAACAAAAGAAAAATATAAAAGGGTGGTCAAATGGTTTTCAGCAGTCTGGAATTTATATTTATATTTCTTCCGGCATTTATGTTGCTTTATGGATTTACTCCTCCGGCATACAAAAATGCAGTTATTTTTGCGTGCAGTGTCATTTTTTACGGTATGGGCGTAAAAAGCCCCGTTTATATAGTCCTTTTCCTGTTGACGCTCCTGTTCAATTTTATTATCGCACAGTTCATTGAATCATTTCCGAAAAGTAAAAAGGCATGGCTTACAATCGGCATTATATTTAATTTCTGGTGGCTTCTGTTTTTCAAATATACGGGCTTTACCTTTGAAAATATAAACGCTTTTTTCCATTCCGAACTACCTATAAAAGATATTGTTTTACCTATAGGAATAAGTTTCTATACTTTTCAGAATGTTTCATATATTATTGATGTTTATCGTGGGAAAGCTATTTCCGAAAAGAATATACTAAATTACGGTGCATATATAAGTATGTTCCCACAGCTTATAGCAGGACCTATTGTTACATATCAGACTGTTTCCGAACAGCTTAAAAGCCGAAAGCATACTATATTCAAAGTAGAGGACGGACTGAAAACTTTTACTATCGGTCTTGGCTATAAGGTTCTTATTGCAAATCAGCTTTCGGGACTATGGAGCGATATTTCAATGATAGGATATGAAAGTATATCAACACCTCTTGCGTGGCTCGGTGTTCTTGCGTATTCGTTTCAGATTTACTTTGACTTCTGCGGATATTCTCTGATGGCTATAGGTCTCGGAAAAATCATGGGTTTTGACTTGCCGAAAAACTTTGATTATCCGTATCTTTCGCTTACTATGACGGAATTTTGGAGAAGATGGCATATAACTCTCGGTTCATGGTTCAGGGAATATATATATATCCCGCTGGGCGGAAACCGTAAAGGCTCTAAACGTCAGATAATAAATACTCTCGTTGTATGGCTGTTTACGGGGTTGTGGCATGGTGCAAGCTGGAATTTTATTATATGGGGTCTTGTGCTTTTTGTGCTTATTATAACTGAAAAATTCTGGACGGGAAAATATCTCAATAAATATAAAGCACTCGGTCATTGCTATATGTTTCTTATAATTCCTATAACGTGGCTTATATTTGCCATTACTGATTTTCATGAACTCGGCATATACTTTAAAAGGCTGTTTCCGTTTATTCCGCAGGAAAAATCAGTCGTACTTGACGGTGACTATATAAAATATCTGAAAATATACTGGAAATTTTTTGTTGCCGGTATTTTATTTTCAACAAGAATACCGCAAAAATTCTATAATAAATATAAAAAGACTGTAGTCTGTGCGGTGATTCTGCTTGCGGTATTCTGGGGAGCAGTATATTGTATGTATAAGGGTATGAACGACCCGTTTATGTATTTCAGATTCTGATTACAAGGGAGATTACAAGATGAAAAAATTCAGACAATGTATTTATACCGTTCTTCTGATTCTGACTTGTTTTATCGCCTCACCGATGATTTTCAAGCAGATATGGAACAGCAGTAAAGATGTAGCACCGGCTTCTTCAAAAAAACCGCCTGTTATTGATATACACAATAAAAATTCAGATTCAGATAAAGATAAAGATAAAAATAAAAATGAAGATGAAGATGAAAATTCCGATGCGACGGAAAACACGTCCGATGAAACGACTGTTCCACCGACGGAAGAAGTTACTACAGAACCGCCACCGACTGAACCTGCTTTCGTTGAAAGCGATGCATCATACTTTGATGACGCACTTTTTATAGGCGATTCACGCACAGTAGGTCTTAATGAATACGGAACACTTAAAAATGCTGACTATTTCTGTAGTGTGGGACTTGCCTCATATAAGATTGAAAATGAATATATAAACGGATATTCAATTTATGATATGCTTTCATCAAAACAGTACGGCAAAATTTATATCATGCTGGGAATAAATGAATGCGGAAATGATTTCAAGTATACAATGGATTCATTTACAAATATGATGAGTATTATAGAAGAATATCAGCCCGATGCAATAATATATATTATGTCAAATCTGCACGTTACCGCAATAAGACAAGCACAGGGCGATTCCGTAACAAATGAAAATATAAATAATATCAATGAGGCACAGGCAACATTTGCAGACAATGAAAAAATATTCCATATTGATGTAAATGAAATTTTTGACGATTCAGACGGAAATTTAATGGCAGAATGCAGTAATGACGGCGTACACGTACTTGCTAAATATTATGAAACATGGTGTGAATGGCTCTGTCTTAATACTGTACCGGTTGAAACAGACGGCGAAATCACTACAGAAGCCGATACGGAAATTTTTTCCGAAACAGAAACGGAAACAGAGTTTTATTCCGATGAAAATACAGATGAATATAATTATGACGAAAATAATTATGATGAAAATAACTTGTATTATTAAATTATATTAAAATATATAATTTCCGGGTAATATTTCTGATGTTATCCGGATTTTTTTTGCATAAAAATAATCCTCAATTTTGTTGACAAGTGTATAAATTTGTGGTAAAATTAAATTGATATTTTGTAGTGTTTTAATATATGGAGGATGATAATATGAATAATTATTCTTCCTTTTCTCATACCATTATAGGAGCGTTTCATGCAGATAAAGGAATAGTATGTCAGGACTGTTCCATGTCCGTCGATAATGAAAAATATTCGTTCATTGCTGTTGCAGACGGTCACGGCAGCCCGCAGTATATACGTACGGACAGAGGCTCACGTTTTGCGGTTGAGTGTGCCTGCGAATGTGCAAATGAATTTATGGATATTGTAGACGGTGCGGAGATACTTCTCAACAATGAAAAAAAGCGTATGAAACTCTTTTCTTTTCTCTGGCGTAACGTCGTTTCTCTCTGGTATGACAAAATAGCAGAAGATTATATAAACAACCCATTCACTGATGAGGAACTTGAAAAAATACCTGACGAACTTTCAGCTTACCGCCAATATTATAAAGACGGCAATTTCCTCATAGCTTACGGAACAACACTTGAATTTTTTGTAGTTTCAAAGGATTTTGCATTCGGTGTACAGATAGGCGACGGAAAGTGTGTTATTGTTGCTGAGGACGGTTCAGCATACAACCCTATTCCCGATGACCCACGCTGTAACGGTAATATTACTTCGTCCATGTGTCAGGACGATGCACGTGATTCTGCAAGATATTGTTACTTTGAAAAGGGAGCCGTACCGCCTGCTGTTTTTCTCGGAACGGACGGTGTAGACAAATCATGCTGGAATGAAGAACAGCTTTACGACCTCTACAGAACACTTGCTATTCAATTCGCTGAATCGGGATTTGAGAAAACAGACGAATATATAAAAAATTTACTCCCTGAAATTTCTGCGAACGGTTGCGGTGATGATATTTCATGTGCGGGAATAGTCAATGTAAATGCACTGAAAAAATGCGTTGAAGAACTGGAAAAATCATCTGAAGAGGACAGCAGCGACGAAATTTATAACGTTCATGTCAGCACGGAAGATATAAAGGGTCTTATATCCATACTTATTGAAGATACTATATCTTCATGGGAAGAACCCGATATTTATGCATTGTCACTCTTTGTCTATGATGATGAAGATAACCCTTGTAAACCTACTGTTATTCTTGGCTATAATACAGAATCGGAATATGAAAGAAATATCAGTATCGCCGACAGCAAACAGGAGGCACGCTGGAATTATATATTCTGGCTTCAGAATAATGAACTCAGTTTCGGTACGGACGAAACAGCTCCTATTGTCAGACAGTGGCTTATAAGTAATGATTTACCATATGACGAAAATGCAGACAGTTCAGACGCTGAACGCTATTCTTGCGTTACAGATGCTTTTACATCACTACTTGCCGATATTGTTCAGAATCTCCATGCGTCGGGATTTATTACTAAAACTTTCGGAAAAGATATTCCCATTCTTATTCATGGTCTTGATTATAATAATAAAACGGCTGAAATAAATCTGCTTGCAAATTGCAATGAATCTGTAAGGGATTTTGTGAATTTCTGTAAAAAAGACATAAAATAATACTAATTTGTGTTAAGACGGAAAAAAACATTTTTTTCAGTTATTCAGAAAATTTTCACGCAATTTACATATCACCCTTTTATAATAGCATCATAGAGATAAAGAAACAAAAGAAAAAACGGAATTGGGAAAACTTTTGAAATGGTGATGTTATGAGTGATTTTATGAACCGTATTTTCATGACGGCAATGACTTTTGCAATTATGGCAACAGCTTGCAGTGATAACAGCAACAACAATTCCAATTTCGGAGATACAACCGAGGAAGTGGCTGCTGTTTCAGTCGGTACAGCTGATGAATCGGCTGAAACAACCGAAACAGACGAAAAAACAAAAAAAATCAAAACAACTGAAACTTCTGAAACAGTATCACAGGAAAATGTAAATAATTCCGTTCAGGTTAAAAAAACATCTTCCAGTGAACTATTCTCAGACAGAGACCTTAACCCCGATTATTCAAACCCTACAGCGACAATTTCCCTCACGGGAGACAGTGCGAAAGTAGACGGTAACGGCGTTTCGGTCAACGGCTCAACAGTGACAGTCACAAGTGAGGGTATTTATATTATAAACGGTACTCTTGATGACGGCAGAATTGTTGTTGATGCTGATAAAGATAAAGTACAGCTTGTTCTTGATAATGCATCAGTAAATTGTAGTAATTCATCTGCTATTTATGTGGAGAGTGCAAAGAAAACTTTTATAACACTTGCAGACGGCAGTAAAAATTATCTCTCTGACGGTTCGGCATATGAATTTGCGGATAGTTCAGAAGATGAACCCGATGCGGCAATTTTCAGCAAGGACAGCCTTACATTTAACGGTAGCGGTGAACTTGAAGTTATCGGAAATTATAATGACGGTATACGTTCAAAAGATGATATTGTTATCACGGGCGGAAAAATTACTGTAAATGCAGTCGGTGATGCTGTAAAGGGTAAAGATTATATCGCAGTTTCAGACGGTGAATTGAACCTTACAGCGGGCAAAAATGGTATTAACTCAAGCAACAGCACTGACCCCTCAATGGGATTTGTCTACATTGAAGGCGGTAATTTCAATATAACGTCGGGCGGAGGAAGTTCACAGACAACTAAAGTTCATACCGATGATTTCGGAAATAAAGGCGGTTTCAGAGGTGAAAGACCTGATATGTCTGAAAACGGTTTCGGTGATTTTCAGCCCCCTGAAACGAATGACGGAGATTTTCAACAGCAGAACCTCGCCTATAATTTGGAAAATCTTGAAAATGCCGAAAATACTACCAGTACAACAAGTTCGTCAAGCACAAAAGGCATAAAAGCAGACGGCGAAATAAATATAATCGGCGGAACATTCAATATAAATTCCGCAGATAATGCAATTGATTCAAATTCAGATGTAATTGTATCAGATGGTACTCTGAATATTGATTCAGGAAATAAAGGCATTCATGCCGATTCAAAAATTGATATAAACGGCGGTACAGTCTCAGTTGTAAATTCTTATGAGGGTTTTGAATCGTCCGTTATAAATATAAACAATGGCACAGTTGAAATTATTTCTTCCGATGACGGATTTAACGCAAGTGACGGTGTTTCTTCACAAGAGGGTATGGGAACATATTCTGAAAGTGCTTCACTCAGTATCACAGGCGGAACAGTCTATGTAAATTCTTCGGGCGATGGTCTTGATTCCAACGGAAATATAAATATCAGCGGCGGCGTTGTTATAGTAAATGGTTCTGAAAACAGCGGTAACGGTGCGTTAGACAGCAACGGCGAAATTATTGTCACAGGCGGTGTGCTTTTAGCGTCAGGTATGTCGGGAATGTCAGAAAGTCCGTCCGGAAATTCGTCACAGAACTGCGTTTCAGCAACTTTCGACAGCACGTATGAAAGCGGAACTCTTGTTACACTTTCCGATGATTCGGGAAATGAAGTTATAAGTTTCGCACCACAGAAAAGTTTTGACAATGTTATTATAAGTTCTCCCGATATAAAAATCGGCACTTCTTATAAATTATATACAGGAGGTTCTTCCTCATCATCAGAACAACACGGACTTTATGAAAACGGCGGTTATAATAACGACGGTACAGAAGCCGGAGTTTTTACAGCTGAAAGCAGTGTTTCATTAGTCGGTACACAATCCGCAATGGGCGGTGGGTTCGGTCATGGTGGAGGAATGAAACAACCACCACAAGACGGAAACGGTGTTCCCGAAATGCCCGGTGATATGTCGCCTTATCATAGGGGACGTGGAATGGACGGAAATGACGGAACAGAACAAAATAATGCTATCTTCTAATTTCATATAAACCACCCTATAAAAGAGTAATGGAGGTCGGAGAAATTCGGCTTCCATTATTCTTTGTTAAGCAAAATTTAAAATATGTTTGATTTTTTATAGTTAATATGTTAATCAATTTATAAAATATAAAATACAAGGAGTGATTATTTTGTTTGAAATAATTCTGATAGTTATATTTATAATTCCTGTTGCCTTGATATTCGGCGGAATTATTCTCAAACAGTGTGCATTGTCCGATGTGGATAATACAGTAGGTTACAAAACTAAACGTTCAATGTCAACCAGGGAAGCATGGACTTTCGCAAACAGAATATGCGGAAATCTATGGATTATCGGCGGAATTATTTCAGTTATTCTCTCTGTAACAATTCCATTGATTTTGTATATTTTAAAAGATGATACAGCAGGAATTTGTTCCGGAATTGTTATACTGATATTGCAGATTATAGCATTTGTGTTGTCTGTTGTTACAGTTGAAAAAAAGTTAGCAAGTAAATTTGAACACAAAAAATAGTCTGATATTAAAAAATATTCGGAAATGAATTGTATTATGATTTTCGCCAATAACAGAAGGAACCGGAAAAAAATTCCGGTTCTTTTTTCATTCAATCTGTTTTGCAAGAAACTGTGCAGCTGCACTTATAAGACTTTTCTGTAAGTCATTAGCTTCAGTGTTTTTGTCCGTGCTTAAAAATGCAACAGCACCTGAAACGTCGCCTGCGGTTATTATCGGAACAGCGGCTATTGCCGTTCTCTCCACTCCCTCAGCCGGAAAGAAGTTATTTCTTTCGCCGTTGGGGCAGAAATATTGTCCACGGTTTTCCATAAGTTCCTCAAGTTGTCCCGTAACACGTCTTTCTGCAAATTCCTTTTTCGGAACGCCTGCTGTCGCAACTACATGGTCTTTGTCAAATATGATAACAGGACACCCTGCTATCTTATACATTATGTCCGCAACATATGATGCGTTTTCACTCATTTCGCTTATTGCTGAATATTTTTTGAAAATGACTTCACCGTCATTATTGGTGTAAATTTCAAGGGGGTCACCCTCACGTATACGCATAGTGCGTCTTATTTCCTTTGGAATCACAACACGACCGAGGTCGTCAATTCTTCTGACAATTCCGGTAGCTTTCATATATAATATCCTCCATAATTTTATTTGGATTATGAGAATATTATTTGCCGTATTTTTTCAAATATTCCTGATTATAAAAATTGATGTTTATATATCAATTTCAAAAAATGGCGTGTACCCGTGTAAACGGCTATATTTCGGGATTTTAAGCGTGTAACAGTGGCGTGTAATAAGGCGTGCTGTATTTTGGCTGTAATTCCGGTATAGCATAAAATTTCCCGATTTTAATGGACGTAACCTTGACCAAACCTTGACAAGATTTTTGACAAGGTCAACATAATGATTCTTTGAAAAAATACGGCATTTACCTTGCAAAAAAGCTGATTTTATATTATAATATGAATAAGTACAGAAAATTAAGGAGTGAGAATATGTCTATTACCGCTTTACAAAAGCAGACAAATATCAACATTCAGGAAAAAGCAGACCTCATATGGGAGATTGCTACACACCTTGTCGGGCTGTTCAAGCCTCACGAATACGGAAAAGTCATTCTGCCGATGACTGTGCTGAAACGCTTTGACGATGCACTTGCACCAACAAAACAGGCTGTTGTTGACATGGGTAAAAAGCTCGCTGAAATGAAAGTAGAGGGTGAAGCCCGTGACGGTATTCTGTGCAAAACTTCAGGCTATTCTTTTTACAATACAAGTCAATTCGATTTTAGGAAACTCGTTTCAGACCCTGATAATATCGAATCCAATTTTGAAAATTATCTGCAAGGTTTCTCTTCAAATGTCAAGGACATTGTTTCCAATTTCAAATTTATTGACCAGGTGCGGACTATGACTGACGGAAATGTGCTTTTTGTGGTGATACAGGAATTTATTTCTTCAAAGGGCGATATGTCGCCAAATAAAATTACTTCCACCGACATGGGCTATATTTTTGAAGAGCTTATCAGAAAATTTTCCGAAAGCTATGACGAACAAGCCGGGGCACATTTCACAAGCCGTGACATTATCTATCTTATGGCAGAATTGCTTATTGCTCCCGAAAAAGAGGAGATAAAGGCGAACGGCTGTATAAAAACGGCTTATGATATGGCAATGGGTACATCGCAGATGCTCGGCTGTCTGACAGAACGTCTGACCGAAATAAGCGAAGAGGCTGACCTCACCTGTTTTGGTGAGGAATTCAACCCCGAAACTTACGCTATTGCAAAGGCGGATATGCTTATCAAGGGCGGCAATGCGTCCGGCATGATGTACGGCGATACGCTGAATGACGACAAATTCAGCGGCTATGAATTTAATTATATCATATCAAATCCGCCATTCGGTATTGATTGGAAACGTGAAAAAAATGAAGTCGAGGCAGAGGCAAAAAAAGGCTTTAACGGTCGATTCGGTGCGGGATTGCCTGCAATTTCCGACGGTCAAATGCTCTTCATGCTCAACGGTGTCAAGAAACTGAAAGAAAACAGCGGAAGAATGGCTATAATTCAGAATGGTTCTTCCCTGTTTACGGGCGATGCCGGAAGCGGTGCTTCGGAAATCCGCCGCTATGTGATTACAGAGGATATGGTCGAGGCAATTGTCCAGATGCCGACGGATTTATTTTACAATACGGGAATTTCTACTTATATATGGTTGTTGACAAAAGGCAAACCCGCAAACCGCCGTGGAAAAATTCAGCTTATCGATGCATCAAAATGTTTTGTAAAACGGCGTAAAAATATCGGCAACAAGCGTGTTGAACTTGATGACAAGTGCATTTCACTGATTATGAAATCATATACAGCTTTTGAAAATGAAATATATACTGACGGTGAACTTGTTGTTGAATCAAAGATTTTTGAGAATGCTTTTTTCGGCTTTACAAAAGTTACTATCGAGACAGCACAGGCGGACGACGACGGAAACCCCATTCTGAAAAAAGGCAAACCGCAGGCTGTCAAAGGGTCAAGTGACAGCGAAATCATTCCGCTTTCGGAGGATATTGACGAATATATCGGAAAGAACGTTCTGCCGTACAATCCGCTTGCATTCGCTGACCGTAAAAAAGACAAAATCGGCTATGAAATTCCCTTTACAAGGCTTTTTTACAAGTTTACCGCCCCGCAGTCCTCTGAGGATATTTTTGCGGAAATCAAGGCTCTGGAAGAGGAAGAAACCACACTTATGAAGGAGTTGTTCGGGAATGCGTAAAGTAAAACTAAAATATATCTGCACTTCTTTTTCAACTTCTTTGGCTCGCAGTCAACTTTCTGATACAGGAAAGTATCCTGTTTTTGGTGCATCGGGAATAATGGGATTTTTGGAAACTTATCATTCTGAATGCCCATATCTCGGGATTATCAAAGACGGGGCAGGAGTTGGCAGAATCAATAAATACCCTGCATTTTCATCATTGCTTGGAACATTGACATATATTGTTCCAAATGAATCAATTGATATTGACTGGCTTAAATATGCAATAATGGGTTTAAGGCTTGGTGACAATATTGATAAAACTACTATCCCACATATTTATTTTTCAGAGTAT
The DNA here is from genome assembly GCA_947627175.1 of uncultured Ruminococcus sp. Classification (GTDB taxonomy): domain Bacteria; phylum Bacillota; class Clostridia; order Oscillospirales; family Ruminococcaceae; genus Ruminococcus. Next base: position 15,938 of record CANQVA010000027.1, on the reverse strand, counting down.
GGAAATCTTTATGTGTCAGAAATCCCACTCCCCGAACAACAAAAAATCGCCTCTTACCTTGACCGCAGATGTTCCCAAATCGATGCCCTTATTGCCAACGCCCAAAAGCAGATAGAAAGGCTGAAAGCCTTAAAAGATGCGGTATTACGAGAAACACTATCCGAAGGAGCAAATATAACCGGAATATCCAGTGAACAATATACAAAAACAAAAATGGGAAGTATTGGTACATATAAAAAAGGTCCATTTGGCAGTTCTCTAAAAAAATCTATGTTTGTACCAAAAGGAGAAAAAACATATAAAGTCTATGAACAGAAAAATGCAATTTATAAAAACGCTACACTTGGATACTACTATATATCTGAAGAAAAATTCAATGAGTTAAAATCGTTTGAAATATATCCAAATGATATAATAATTAGTTGTGCAGGTACAATTGGAGAATGTTATGAGATTCCAGCTGATGCCGAAAAAGGAATCATTAACCAAGCTCTTATGTATGTAAGGCTTAATCAAAATATGGATACGTTGTTTTTTACATATCTGTTTGAATATGTAATTAAAACTATTTTACTAATAGATAGTAATGGGTCTGCTATGAAAAATATACCTCCATTTGACAAGATAAAGCCGTTTATCATTTCTATTCCGTCTACTAAGGAAGATCAACACAAATTAGCAAAATACATTCAGAAAAAGATTAAAGTTATAACCAATTTAATTGAAATTAAACAAAAAAAGATTGAGAAATTACAGCAGTATAAAAAATCACTGATTTATGAATATGTCACAGGCAAAAAGGAGATATAATTATGGACAGAACGGAAAAACGCTTTGAACAGGATATTGAAACATTTTTTCTCTCCGATAAAGGCGGATATGTTTCACTGAAAAGCAATCAATTCGATGTAAATAAATGCATGGACATGGACACGCTGTGCAGTTTTATCGCAAAGACACAGCCGAAAGCATGGGAAAAATATACCCGATATTACGGCGAAAACGCACAGGAAAAGCTGTATTTACGCCTTGAAAAATGCATAAACGAACAGGGGCTTATACACGTTCTCCGCCACGATATAGAAGATTTGGGAATAAAACTGAAAGTGTGCTATTTCAAGCCCGAAACTTCTCTGAACGAAAAAGATGTGAAAAATTATAATGCGAATATCCTCAGCTGTACAAGACAATTCCGCTATTCCCCACACAACAGAAATACTATTGATATGGTGCTTTCCGTGAACGGTATACCGGTTGTTGCGATAGAGTTGAAAAATCAGTTCACAGGGCAGGATTGTCAATGTGCGATAAGACAGTACGAGAACGACCGCAGCAGCAAGGAATTCTGTTTCCGCCTTGACCACCGTTTTCTGGTGTATTTTGCAGTGGATTTATTTGAAGTGTACATGACAACACAACTCAAAGACAGCGACACATACTTTATGCCGTTCAATCAGGGTTCAAACGGTGCAGGCGTAAGCGGTGGAAAAGGAAATCCCGACTACCCTGACGGCTATGTGACACACTATCTCTGGGAAGAAGTATTACAGCGTGATTCGCTTATGGATATTCTTTACAGATTCGTTTCCCACGTGAAAGAAAAAGACGAGGACACCGGCAGAATAAAAGAAAAATTGCTGTTTCCCCGTTATCATCAATATGACGTAGTACGGAAAATTATTTACGACGTCAGGGAAAACGGAGCAGGAAAAAGTTACCTTATACAACACAGTGCAGGCTCGGGAAAGTCAAATTCCATTGCATGGGCGGCATATCGCCTTGCATCTCTTCATAATGCCGATAATAAAGGAATTTTCGATTCTGTTATAGTTGTTACAAATCGTGTTGTGCTTGACGGACAATTACAAGATACAATAAACAGCTTTGAACATAAAGTAGGACTTGTTGAGGCTATCGACAACAGCAAAAATTCCCACAGCCTTGCGGAGGCAATCAACAACGGGAAAAAAATAATAATCAGCACCGTGCAGAAATTTCTGTTCAGCTATAAAGATATGGAAAAATACAAGGGAAAAAACTTTGCTATTATTATTGATGAAGCACATCAGGGACAGAGCGGAGAAAGTTCAAGAATGCTCCGAGGCAGTTTAATTGATTTCGACGTTGCTGTAAAAGAATATGCGGAGGAACATGGAATTGATGAAGAAGAAGTTGATATTACCGATAAATTTATTAAAAGTGTAATCGGTCAGGGCAGACACGAAAACCAGTCTTTTTTCGCATTTACCGCAACACCGAAAGGCACAACTCTTGAAGTATTCGGAACACCTACGGGAAAATTTACGACGGACAAAGACGGCAAGCAAAATCCAATTACGGAACCTTTTCATATATACTCCATGAAATAGGCAATTGAAAAGGGATTTATTCTTGATGTTCTGCGAAATTATACAACAATTCGTAAGGCGTTCAGGCTTGTTAGAATTTCCGAGGATAACCCCGAACTGATAGAAGGTGCGGCATCTAAAGCATTATTCAGATATTACAAAAAACACGGCTACACGATTACACAGAAAACAGAAATGATCTTGCAAACGGCAGATTTCAAATAAACGGTAAGGGAAAAGCAATGGTTGTTGCCGACAGCAGAGCAAATGCAGTTAGATATTATCTTGCTATCAAACAGTATTTAAAAGACCATCCGCAGGAATCGGCAGGGTGTGATGTTATGATTGCTTTTTCGGGAGAAGTAATTCTTGACGAAATGCCCACGGAAAAACCATTTACAGAAAGTTCCATGAACCTTGACGAAAACGGCAAGTACATCACGACTGACAAGAAATTCCGAAAAGTATTTCACAGCAGTCTGTATAATATTCTTGTTGTGGCAAATAAATATCAGACGGGATTTGATGAACCCCTGCTCCACTCCATGTATGTTGATAAGAAATTGAGAGGCGTTGCGGCAGTGCAGACACTCTCACGCCTGAACCGTACCTGTTTCGGGAAAGAAAGCACATTTGTTCTTGATTTTGAAAACACGGAAGAAGACATCAAAAAAGCTTTTCAACCGTTTTATGAAGGTGCATCTATGGAGGGAACAACAGACCCGAATTTTGTATATGACCTCCGAAACAATCTGAAAGAATATATGCTGTTCAATTATGATGATGTCGAGAAATTCAACAGCTTTATGGCAAAAAAACAGGAAAAGGACAGAGTGCGGCGACAATTGGCAGACTTGCGGGAATATTGCGTCCGGTCATTGACAGGTACAGGGAACTTTCAGAAGATGAACAGTATACCGTCCGTGACTATCTCCGCAAATTTACAAGGACTTATGCATATATCACACAGATTGTCAGAATAAATGACAAAGAATTATTTGATGAATATCTGTATACATCGAGTCTTTTGAGGTTTCTTCCGAAATCGGGCAAAGATATTGTTGATATTGAGGATAAAGTAAAGTTGGAATATGCCGGCCTGAAAGAATCACATAAAGGTGCGATTATGCTTGATGAAAAGAAAGTAGTATGGATACCCGGCGGAGAAACTGCTCCCAAAAAACCCACCAAGAAAAAAGACACTCTGCAAAGTATTATAGATAAGGTCAACGAACGATTTGACGGACAATTCACCGACGCAGACTGTATTATTATTGAAGGCATCTACCGTATGTTCATGAACGATAAAGATGTTAAAAAATTCCGAAAATATGCCGGCGACAACAGCACGGAAATGTTTGTCAATTCCTTGTTCCCTGATAAATTCAAGGAAATTGTTACACAATGCTTTATTGATAATAATGAATCATTCCAAAAACTCTTCAACGACCCGGAATTCTATCAAAAAGTGCAGGACGTTATGGCAAATGAATTGTATAAATCGTTGAGGCAAAAACCGTAAAAACTGTGCCTTAATTTTTTCGTGTGTCATAAATTATTCATCAATATCTTTATTATTGAGAAAAAATCTCAATCTGCTGTTGACAAACTTATCAAATCGGTATATAATACATATAGTTGAGCATAATATACTCAAAGGAGTGATCTCAAATGCTATTGAGTTTTGAATTTTCCAATTTTCGTTCGTTTAAGGACAAAACAACACTTACAATGAAAGCCGGGACTCAGACAACCTTTAATGATCGTCTTATACGTGCAGAGAATAAACGTATTCTGCCCTCCGTGGTTATTTACGGAGCCAATGCAAGCGGTAAATCAAATGTTTTACTTGCGTTAGCTTGTTTCCGTAATATAGTACTTTGCGGAAATCTTCGTCCGGATAACGTCCCTGATTTGGAACTTTATCCTTTTGCTCATGACAACGACCGCAACCCTATACACTTTGGCATTGACTTTATTAACAGGGACAAACATTTTAAGTATGTGCTTGACATTATGGTCGAGAAATTTTCACGTGGAATCAGAAAAATTGTTTTCGAAAGCTTGTCGCTTGTCACGAAAAACGGTTCGGAGATAACTCTGTTTACACGCAATGAGAATGAAGTAAATATTTCTTCTACGAAACAGGCTCTTTCTGCTATGAACATTAAGAAATCATTTATAGAAAATATCTCCGAAAATCTTAATGCCAACATTGATGGTAACACATTATTTCTTACAGGTGGTTTCAAAAATATTATAAACGGAGAAATCGTTGATAATATCATGGATTTCTTTGCTGAAAAGTTGATGATTATCAATAATTTTTCACGTGGAAAATCGTCATTGGAAATTAAGGGCAACGATATCTCTAATGACATTGCGGTGTGGAACAACGTACTTGACATATTTGTTAAAGCAGCCGATTTTGGACCTCAAAAGTTGTGTTACAGGCACGATGACCGTGACGACAATGAACTTCACCTATATTCGTGCTATAAAATTGATAAAAACGCCAGTGCTTTTATTCCTGCGTATCTTATGGAATCGCTTGGTACAATCAAAATGATCGATTTTGCGATGCTTTTTCAAAAGTGCTTTGAAGAAGGCGGGACGCTGGTAATGGACGAATTTGATAATTCGTTGCACCCCGAGATCGTCAAAGGCATAATTTCGCTGTTTAGCGACCGGGAACTCAACAAAAATGGTGCACAAATAATATTCAACACGCACAATCCTATTTATCTTAATAATAAACTCTTTCGCAGAGACCAAATCATAATCATTGAAAAAGATCCTGAAAGCTATCGTAGTGCACTCTATACTCTTGCTGATTTTGGTTCTGAAGAGGTTCGCAATGACGAGAATTATATTATCAACTACTTCAAAGGCAAATACAGTTCAATGCCATATATTGACTTCTCAGTACTTCTTAAAAAGGAGGCGGCAGAAGAATGATAAGATTAAACTATTTTTGCGTTGTTGAAGGTCAGCAGGAGGAGATGTATTTGAAATATGTATCTTCTCTTTTGAATGATTTTCCCAGGCGTACTGTCAAATTTAATATAAAAATAGGCAATGCAGGTGAGTTAAAGAAGTCGCCTTTCGACTATGACAAGGTTTGCTTGTTTGACCACGACTTTAATCAAATTGAATTTGAAAACAATTTGAAGACTTGCTTACAACTCAATAGCCGTCAAAAAAAGAACGAGGCTGTAGTAGACCATGCTTACAGTAGTATTTGTTTCGATTTGTGGTTGGTATTGCATAAAAAATTTATCAGTCGACCTGCAACAAGTCCACAAGAATATGTTAATGATGTTCGGAAATTATATGGCTTGTCAAGAGAAGATAATATAAAAAGCAAGGATGTAATAGAAAAAATTCTTAAACAGATAACTCTTGACGATGTCAAAACTGCTATTCTTAACGCCGAGCGTATCCGCAACAGCAAAACCGAAGAAAGTAAAATTAAATTCAATAATACCGATTATTACTACCAAGACCCAGATTTTTCTATTCATGTTTTTTTGCGAAAAGTACTCGAAAAATTAGGTGTTGATATACATCTCAAGAATGGTATGTAAGATAAGCAAATATGTGATTAAGTTATTTTCAAAACAGCACATACTGACAAATACGAAAAACCGAATATACATCCGGGGGTTAATTTTGATTGGCGAGAATTGCCGGAGTGCAGGGTAAGCCAAACTATTGTTGAAAATCATGTTAATTTAAGCCAAAATTCAATAAAACGCACAGTTTAACCAGCGGATTGATTTCGGAGCAAAATGGTCAGCCATGTGATAAAAGCTATTGAAATATCATTAAGCCAATCAATATTTACAAGATTGCAGTTACTCAAAGAAGAAAAAGTAGCTTAGCATGATATGTTGAAGAAAGAAACAGCGTATATTTCTTGATAGTTAAGCTTTTATTAAGGAAATGAACAAAGTCTGTACTGCTCACAGTGTTTCAAACCCAAATCCAAGAGTATGGCAGAAATGTATCTGAACACAACGGCTTGTCGCTGTCCTTTAAAAGGATACATGATTCCACGACTGTCGTTGAGCCTTTGCTGAAATTTAATATTCAGCTTTTAGGCGTGCTCACAAATATTATTACACTTAATTGTATGTGGAGATAATCACCCAAAATTATGGATAGATACAGGAGTGCTTATGAAAGATAAAGAAACTATCGTTTTTCTTCACCTGAGTGACATACACATTGATAAAAAAAAAGATATAAGTGATGAACACATTAAAAAGATAGTTGATTCACTAAAAAGCTATAAGTCCATTAGAATTGAAAATATCATTATCATTCTCTCCGGTGATATTACATATTCCGGCAATGCTTTACAGTTTTCAAATGCAAAAAAACTAATGGGAAGTCTAATAATCAAACTTAATAATGCCTTCAAATGTAGGTATACAGTGTTAGCTGTTCCCGGAAATCATGATGTTAATCATGCCGGTTCACCATTGAGTGTAACCTGTCTTAAAGAAAAGAATTATTCAGAATATGAAACAGAAGAATATAGTAAGCTTAATTCATTTTATAATTTTGCTCGATTCAATAAATGTTTTGAGCATTCGGAAATGTACTTTGACATACGTATGCTTACATTTAGCAACTGCAAAATCAAAGTAAATCTGATTAACAATGGGATTTTTTCAACTTGCGATGAGTACAAGGGACTTCTGTATTTGCCTGATTATTGTATTGATCAACTTTCAGATAGAGAAGATGCAGATTTTGTTATTTCAATAATGCACCATGCACCGGATTATTACAGAGATGATATAAAAAATCGAATAGAAGATACTATTGTGAAGAATAGCAATATACTCTTCCATGGTCACGAACACTACAATTATAGTAGACAGACTTCATTTAATGGTTCAGATTGTACTGTCATTCAATCCGGCGGCTGTTTATGTAATAATGGAAATTGGGATGATAGTTCATATTTTATAGGATTACTGGATACCGAATCTTTGGAATATGAATATTATAAGTATACATGGAATAGAAGTGCTAAACAATACGAACACGATAGTGGAAAAAAGGTGCAAATCAAGCCACACAAGCCCGATTTGAAAATAGCAGAAGACTTTCAGGAGTTTATTCATGATGGCAATGAGGAAAAGTATTATGTTTTTCCTTCAATTATTTATCATGGTCAAAAGTCTACCGAGAATTTTTTAATCGAAAACTCCGGTTGCTTTGAGGAAGAATTAAAAAAGCACAGATATTCTATTATTGTTGGAGCTGGAAATGTTGGAAAAACTACACTATTAAAAAATCTTTTTTCTTCTTTTGCAAAAGAGCATTATGTTCTTTATGCGAGTCCCGAAAAACTTCTTGAAAAGAGTAAACATAGAAGACAAAATATTGATAAACTAATCAAAGCGTTATTTGAAGATATATACGGTAAAAACGAAAGTAAATGGCAGGCGTTTGAACAGTCCGACACAACTGAATGTATATTTATGCTTGATGACTTTGAACAAATCGATGGCATAAATATTAGCAATTTTTTCAAACTATTAAGTAGTAGATTTGGTACAATTATTATTACTAACACTCGTATAATTGATTTTGACACATCTATTATCAACATTGACGAAAAAGAAACTATAGCAAAATTTGAAATTAAGGCACCTGTAGGTCATAAGCGCAGAGAAATAATAAGAGCTGTAGTATCAGATAAAGCAGATGACAAATCGGAACAAAATATTGAGAATATTGTTAGGCAAGTGGATCGTATTATTAAAACACAACTTGACATCATTCCACCGGAACCATACTACATTATCCAAATGGCAGAAAATTTCATGAATCATGTGGGTGAAGCAATTTATAAAAGCACCAATGCTTTCAGTAAAGTTTTTGAAGCAAATCTTACTAATAAGATTGATGAAGCATTAAAAACTAATACTAAAAACAGGAATATTACAGTTGATCTCATGTATTTAATACTAAGAAAAATAGCCTATTACATTCATTTTCACAAAGCATATCCTGTAAAAAGATGTGAGATTGAAAAAATTATTAAGGAATACAATGATGAATATGGTAATAATCTTGAAACCGAAGATATCATCAGCATCGCAAAAACTGCAAAAATCATAGCAGATACTGAAGAAAGTCGGGAATCATACAGATTCAGAAACAAAAGTATTTTGGCATATTTTGTTGCAAAAGAGATTGTTGCAAGAAAAGATGTTTCGGACTTGGAAAATGTAATAAACAAGGCTTGCATCAACATTTGCACAGATATCCTTTTATTCATTATATATTTGACGGATGATACTTTAATCTTAAATCAAATAATGTCTTTTATCAAGAGAACAATAGTTGACGATATATCATGGGAACAATTCAGTATACCTGATAATGTTCCTCTGTTCATTAAAAATTCCAATCAGTTATCTGTTAATACAAAATCAATAAATAAAAAAGAAGAAAAGAAGCAAATTGAAAGATCAGAAGAAACAGTAGAGGAATCAATGGTAAAAGACTTCACAATAAGGGATTTGTATGATTGGGAAGACTCTGTTATTGATGAGAATAATAATAAATTATTCCGAATGATGTCTTTGCTCCAAATTATCGCAAAATCCCTTCCTTGCTTTGAACATCTTTTGAAAAAAGATGAAAAGAGAGAACTGATTTGTTTATTATATACACTACCAAACAGGATATTTATGTTTTGGTGCAACTTTATTGAGGAACACTATGAAGACATCATAAAAGAATTGAAAACACATCCCTACTTTACAACAAAAAAACCTCAAATGAGGGAAAGTGACATTGATCTAAAAGTGAGGTCATCATTTGCACTGTATTCAATGGATTTACTATTGAATCTTTATTATATTCCCGTTTTGAATGCTTCCGGAAAAAACACTGTACAATTTTTGAACAGCGTTGAATTCTTCGACTATAGAGAAAACCCAACTTATCAATTAGAACATCTAATGTTTGTGGAGCAAATACAAGATTCAAATGAATTTGTATCATCTGCATTGGCTTTACAGAAAAATTGTAACGAAAAAGTATTTTCGTATCTTTTACATTGCATTGTTCGTCATGGGCTTATTACACGTAATGACACACGCCAGAACATAGACAGACTGGAAAGTAATTTTTTTCCTAAAGCAAAGAAGCCCCTTCTAATTGAAAGGGCTAAAGACAAAAATTCAAAAAAATAGTAACGTGCAAGTCCTGCCCTTGCTGGTCGTTATTTACTGGATAAACGACCTATTCCCAGTAAATTGAATGCATATCATCTCGCTACGCTGACGTTACTACACTCTTAGTATACTCCATATATTGAAATATTATTCATAGTTAAATAAAAAACTACATCCGAAGGTACAACTCTCTGAATTCAAAAATAAATCGTACACTCAAATATTACTTTTCTTGACATACTGAAAAGAAATTTTCAAGTTCGATTTGCTCTTAGGTATTGAAACTATGACGATAGCCTGACATTCTTTATCGGACTTCTTCCAATACTCCACCAGATGAGCGATAGTTTTATTTACTTTTAGTTCAAGATTATCAAGGTACTCAATAATTTTATCTTTGATGATGAATCTAAAAAGCCAGCTGGGATATTTTCTGTCAAAATAATTAAGATGATACCTGATGTAATTGATGTGGAAATTCTTACTTTCCATAGTGAACGTATCAGCGATGAGGTGAGTGAAAGTTATGGTATCAAATCTCCATAGCAACACGTCATTTTTTTCTCTTAATCAAAAGCTGTCTGTTTGCTCTTGTATCTGCTCATAGCTAACATTACATAATAGACTTTATCATTCCAAGGACAAGCTGTGCGCTGAACTATGATAATATTTGGCATCTGGTCAGCTGTGATATGACACTATATCATGAATCGAATGAGATACTTATGCAGCTCACACAAGGAGGTCGTTCTTGATTTTGTTAAAAATAGCTATTATATCTGGATGGCTGTTATCTTTTTGCTAAATATAACAGCAAGAATTATCCAGTTGTCAAACTTTCAGTGTCGGTATAGTAACAACTTGAAAAACTCTTCAGCAAAGGCTATCAGGTAATATCAGTAAAGAACAAATTTATTGTTGCATGGAGAAGCAAGGAAATCACCCAATACCAATGAATGCACACTCGTATTACCTTTTACCTTAACTGCATTTGAACAGTCGTTTTCCTGATTCGCAATAATCAATGAAATAGTAGAAAAGCGTGCCGTGCAGTGTTTCAAAACTGCACGGCTGATTTTATGCCTTTATATGTAATCTTTCGGCGATGTCTCTTATGGCGTTGCAGAATCTGTAATCGGGTGTCAATGATGTCAGTGAGGGGTCGCCCTCACGTATACGCATAGTGCGTCTTATTTCCTTTGGAATCACAACACGACCGAGGTCGTCAATTCTTCTGACAATTCCGGTAGCTTTCATATATAATATCCTCCATAATTTTATTTGGATTATGAGAATATTATTTGCCGTATTTTTTCAAATATTCCTGATTATAAAAATTGATGTTTATATATCAATTTCAAAAAATGGCGTGTGCCCGTGTAAACGGCTATATTTCGGGATTTTAAGCGTGTAACAGTGGCGTGTAATAATTTGTATAGCGTGTAAAATACACGTGTTTTTTAAATTTACACGTCTTTATAACACGCCTTTTTTGGCTATATATAGAGAAATACACGCCTACACGCCGTTTTCCCGAGTTTGTATTATATACGTAATGTTAATGCAATACCATTGAATCCTCTGACATGGCGGTTATTACTTCTGATATTGAAATCATATTTAATATGATAGTAATTTTCATTCTGTTTTATCCATGAAATAAAAGTTTCCCGTTTCAAAGCCGTGAGGGCGTTATCATCGCACCACTCAATATAAGCATTATACAGTTTTGATGATGTGATGCAGAACTTTTCCCCGAACTGCACACGGTCAGAATCCGCCAGAAATTCGGGGATATTGCAACTGTCCTGCATTGTTTCCTTGACGTTTGCCTTTGCTTTTTCTGAAATCGTGAATTTGTAATTATTTTGAATAAGACGCTGTAAACCGTCATACATCCAACAGAAAATTTTTTCTTTTTCGTCAATAAATTTATCGGCTATATTCGGGTCATTTCGGCGATTTTCGGGCGGATTCAGTGTTGTTAAGATAATCATACGACGTTCAAAGCCTTTGGACTTGTCATACAGTGCTTTTGGCGAACCGTTCCCGAAACAGAGCAGTCTTGTGTATAATAAAGACTGTTCGGACTGTTTGCCCTTGGCCTCAATGTCCACAGGAATTTCGGCGGTCACAAGGTTCTTGATATAACCTGTTGAGGGTAATGCGGACATCTGCATATCATCGTCAACCATAAGCAATTTACCACGCAAATTATAGCGAAAAAATCTGTCACTCTCTATTCTTTGGAAGTTCCCCGTAATCATATTATCCCCGAAAATCTCACGCAGAACAATGGCAATTCTTGACTTCCCCTCTCCGCCCTGACCGATTATGAACATCATTTTCTGTCCCTTTGTTGACGGTATCATAAGATATCCGAGATATTCCTGCAAGGTATTCACATCTTCAGGCGAAAGCAATTCTAAAAGAAATGTAAGAAATTTTTCGGGATAGTAAACGCTTTTGCGTATTTCGGGATTATAGGCTATATTCAGCCTATTCAGGCAAAATTCCTCACCAGTATAGAAATTTCCGTTCAGGTCAATTTTACCGTTTTTCAGGTAAATAAAATTTTCGTCAGGCTTTGGCGGGTCGCTGTAGCAATAGTGACGGAGTGTGTCTGTAATTTGTGCTGTTTTTCGGGCAATTCCCGACTTCACGCCCTGCAACAACATTCTGTAAATCTCATTGCCGAGTAAATCCTCATCAACAATTCCGCTGTAATCATAGAAACGCCCGTGAATACATTTCAAGGGGTGATTTTCTACGAAACATCGGCAAAATTCAGGCTCATTGACTGTACGTGAATCAATAAGCCATGCGGGAGTATCACCTTTTTTGGCGAACTCCCTTTTATTTTCATTTGATTCTAAGCATTTCCTGTTCAATCTGTTCTATTTCTCCTTTCATTGATAATTTTGTTTCCTTATCCGCAAGCAGAAATTCATTTGCAAGATATTCAGCATAACTAATGTGATTCTGACTGTAAATAAAACGTTTGTCCGGTATATCATCGGGATTGTGCAGAGCGTACTTTTCAGCATAGTCACGCATAAGCCATAAATAATCATTCAATACCTTGTATGAGTGTTTTTCCCATTGCTGATACTCTTCAAGTTCCTGTCTCTGCCTGTTGATGCGTTCAATATCTTCACGTTCAGGCGGTTTGTCAATATCAAGACCGAGAGAAAAATCGTTGTTGATTCGTTTTACCGCTCTGATAGCCGACATTCTGAAAATCTCCTGCACCAGATTGATTACATCGCCATGTGCCTTACAGCCGAAACAATAATAATTCTTTTCGTAAAGTTTCATGGAAGGTGTACGCTCATTGTGAAACGGGCAAAGACACATATTTCCCCTGCGGACATCAATGCCATAGTAACGTGCTACTGCCGGAACGCTTACAAGTTCCTTTACTTCTTCAAAAATAGTCATAAAAAAACCTCCTTCTATAAAGGGGGCAAAAAACGGCTTTTTTCAACGGAAAACCATTGAATAAAAAAAATATTTCATCAGATTTTCATAATTTTCATCAAATCATCATATTTATTTTTTTAAGAATATATTTATATAGCAACCCGAAAAAATGGCGTCTTGGCGTATTCTCTGCTATATTTCGGAAAAAATGGCGTATTGCAGGGTGTATTGTCAGGCGTATTCGTTTCTGAAACAGTGTATATATATCAACTCCATTATAAAAAACTCCCCATGCAGTTAAAATTTTTGCATGGAGAGTATTTTTGTAAAAACTTTGAATTAACGTAACGGCTGTTCTTCCCTTTTGCGTAGCACGGACAGCGGGTCATCATACGGAATATTGCGGGATTTTTTGCCGCCTGATGCAAACCAGAACGCTATAAGTCCTATCACAAGCGGTGCGGCGATCACGGGCACGACAAGCATCGGGTCAAGCTGAATGGCATCTGCCGAAACAAGCACCGTGCGGGCGTAAATAGTCTCAATTCGGTGTGCTCTGATTAAAAGCCTGTGTGTGTTGATGCCGTAGGGCGTGCAGGTCATCAGCGTGACGTAGTCTTTTTGCGGAACTATCGCCAATTTGTCGACTTCCTCCGGCAGAACGATTAAAATTTCTTCCACTTCATAAGTGAAAATCTGGTCAAGCACCGTCACCGTGAACACGTCACCCGTTACAAGTTGGTCTAAGTCCGTGAAAAGCCTTGCGGAAGGCAACCCCCTGTGTGCGGAAATAACAGCGTGCGTATTTTCGCCGCCTACGGGAAAAGAACTTCCTTTCAGGTGTCCGGCGGCGATATTGAGAACGCCCTCGCTCGTGCCGTGATATATCGGCAACTCCACCTGAATCACGGGAATCGTGATGTAGCCCATAATTCCCGTGCCGGTGATATCAAGGATTTTGTCGTAATTCGGGACTTCGTCGGGGTTTGACAGCGGTGCATAGACTTCCGCTAATTTTGCGTTGTAGTCGTGTGCCTCCGCCAAAAGTTCCTCCGCTTTGCCGTCATCGAGTTCAGCAACAACTTTGTCATAGCTTGCCACCGCACGGCTCTGCGTGTGGGAGTTCCACCAATCGCTGACAGTGGGGTAAAGCATAATGCCCAACCCCACCATCAGGATGATTGTTAAAATAAATGTCGAAAACGAGAACTTACGTTTCTTCATTCATAGTCATCTGCGAATTATTCTTTTGTCATTCTCTTTTTAGTGATGAGCATCACGCCTGCGACTGCAACCAACGCACCACCGCCGAGATAGAACAGTGTCGTACCGATACCGCCGGTGCTGGGGAGAGATGCACCCTTTTCGTTGACAACTTTTCCTGAAACTGTACCATTATCTACACTTGCACTACTATCAGTTTTTGTACCATAAGTACCTGTAAACGTTTTTAAAGCATTTGAAGGTTCAAAATCATCCCAAGTCTGTCCGTTTTCAGTTCCAGCAGTAATAACTACCTCAATAGGGTCATTCAGCTTATTATAGCTGGAAGGTGCTTCTGTTTCCTCAATGTAATAAGTTCCATCATCAAGACCCTTTACATTGAACTTACCACTTTCTGGAGTTGTCATTTCTGTTGCCTCAGATTCTGATGAAGACCATCCATTTACTGTCCATGTGCCATTTGAATTGTCTGTTAATTTAGCATATTCAGTAGTAGAACCTTCAGGACCGGTTTTTCTGTAGAGTCTGAACTTAGCATCTTTAAGAGCCGCTCCAGTTTCTTCATTGTCAGCAACCTTAGTAGAATCAATCTCATAGGTAAAAACAATTACCTTATCTTGGGGAGTTTTACCATGTTCATCAGTTTCTGAGCCACCCTCTCCCTTGTAATTAGGATTGTTGGAGTACGTCAAATCAACTGCGTTCATCTGACCATTAAGACCAATTATTGCATTACTGCTAAGTGTAGCCGAGTAGTCAACAATGATAACGGAGTCTTTATCAACATCTTTAATTTCTTTAAGGTTATTACATGTAACCTTTATACTGTTGCCATCAACACTTACTGTAAAGTTTGATGTAATTTCCTTACCGCCATCGACCGTATTCAGATATACCTTTATATCAGTCTGAACAGGTGCCGTAAACTGCGAGTCAAGCGTATCGTTGAACTCGTAGAAATAGGTAGTGTATTCATCATACCTATCCGGAAGTGTACCGTAAATTCTGAAAGGAACTTTGTCACCGATATTATAGTCGGCTACATCGTTATAATCTGTTTCAGTTACAGAAGTTTTATCAGAACCATAGGTATATGTATAATCATCTACATTTGTATTTTCCTTAACCTTTTTCTTAACACTCGGAATTGAGCTTTTAGCTGTTGGAGTGAGTGTTTCTCCGCCAGCAACCTGAAGAATATACCTTGTTTTTGCACCCTCACCACTAATTTCAACGGTATCCTGAACAAGGTAATAACCTTCTTTTCCGTCCCCTATAGTTATTGTAGCAGTTTCCGAAGATGCCGTAGACGTAGCAGTAGCTTCACTTGTAAGTGCACCTACAATTATATCTGCAAATGCTTGTGCAACTGTATTATCTTCATCAGTGTACTTACCAAGCACTTTGGCAACATCAGCAGCAGATTCTACACCTGCAAAAGGTTTATCATTTGTAGTGCCATCTATTGCTTTTATTTTGTCTAAAACACCGCCAGTAAGTTTGCTCTGATCGATGCCATCGCCCCATTCAACATTGGTGATTACAAAATTATCATCGTCATCTTTGGTTACAGAACCACCTTCACCAGCTTTGAAAATCTGCCAAGCACCGTAAGTATGATTTACAGCATCTCCAGTTGTGATTGTGATTGTCGTATCTGCCGCACTTGCCGTGAAAACGGTAGCGGACATCGGGACTGCTACGCAGGCAGCGAGCGAGAGGGCAGCGATTGCGGATG
>CANQVA010000026.1 GCA_947627175.1 uncultured Ruminococcus sp. | reverse complement strand
TTGTCAAGTTCTGCATAACGAATCCGTTTTTTCTCTTTTGTAAACGCATGACGTACAATATAATTTGCATGATTGTACAGATTTTTTGATTTGTGACAAAAATCAAAAAGCATAGGGAAAAAGCTATCAGATGCTTTGATGATATGCTTTTCAATTCTGGTTTTCGTTTCGTTCGTCATCATTCAGCACCTCTTTTACCTTTTGAATTTTCCTTTTGCTGTATTATATCATATTTTTAATATAATTTCAATAGATATTTTAATATTTTTAATATTTTTGTCTTCCATATAAGACAAACTTTTTTTAATCATTATTTTTTGTCAAGCGGTATAGAAACGCCGTTTTCGTCGAAAAATACGATATTGTCAATATATAAATCAGACTGATTTTCACTTCCCCAACGCATTATAAGAAAATTGGCATCGTCCATTTTTTCAGACCAGCAGAAACCGCTTTCAGCAAGAAGAAATTTAAATTTTCCGTGAACTGCTCCCGACATACTCAAATTATATTCTCCGCCTTCAAATCCTTCAAAATCGTACCATTTTCCTTTACCGTTCTTATCGGTCAGACTTACGACTGTACCACCGCCACAAGATATTGTACCGGGAGCAATTATATTTTCACCGTCCTGATTTATATATCCGTCTGAAATTGCATCTGCATATACATCAAATTCAATACTTCTCACTTTCGGAAGTTTTTCAGCACCTATGAGTTTTACGGCATTGATACATATTTTCTGAACTTTTCCGTCAAGCGGTATTGTCATATCATCTGTAAATTTAAGCATTTTGTTTCCCACTACTTCAACAACGCTGATTTCTCCGCAGGCTGATTCGCTGTCATCGTTTATAACCGAGGCAAAAGAAAAATCACCGTCATCGAAAGTAACAGCATTAGGGTCTGAACATTCAACAGGTATATTCAGGGGAAGTTGTCCCACTATATTTGATGAACAAGAATAAGCGGATAAAAATGCAGATAAAATCAATACTGAATAAATTATTTTTTTCATATCTATTATTAACGCTCCACTGAAAGAGAACAATACTTTAATACTAAACTGATTATAACACAAAAGCACCTGTTTGTCAAGGATTTTTTGTAACTATTCTGTAATAATTATTTTAGAGTTGAAATTATTTGAAAAAGGTGTTATAATTCAGATATAGATTTATATAAGGAGAATATTGAAATGAGTATTTTTGATGTGTTCGACAGAATTTCACAAAATTCGTCTTTATCATCGGGTAAAATAGAATATATAATAGCAGGTCTGGGAAATCCCGGTATGCAGTATGACAACACACGCCATAATGCAGGCTTTTTTGCTGTTGATTTGCTTGCATCACAGTATGACACGGAAATAAAAAGACTCCGTTTCAAGGGTGATACTGCTGAAACAAATATAGAGGGCGTTCGCTGTTTACTTCTTAAACCTATGACTTACATGAATAACAGTGGTGAATCAATAGTACAGGCACTTGAATTTTATAAAATTGACGTTACAAAACTGATTGTAATATGTGATGATATTTCCCTTGACTGCGGAAAAATCCGCATAAGAAGAAAAGGCAGTCACGGCGGTCATAACGGTCTGAGAAATATTATTGACCTTACGGGGAGGGATGATTTTCAGCGTATAAAATTAGGTGTAGGAAAAAAACCGCACCCCGATTATGACCTTGCGAAATGGGTACTCGGAAAGTTCAGCAGAGAAGATACGGAAAAAATGAAAATTTCCGCTGAAAATGCCTGCGAAAGTATAAAACTTATGGTTCAGGGAAAAACAGATGAGGCAATGAATAAATATAATTAAATAATTATAATAAAATTCTCATCAGATAGAATTGGAGATAACATTATGAATTTTTTTAAAAATCTTTTCAGTGAGCTTTCAGGCTACAAAAGTATATGTGATGCGGTCAAAAGAAAGATTTCCCCCGTTTCCGTCACGGGTCTTTCCAATATACATAGGGCGAATCTTATTTATGCACTTTCAGATGAAAAAGTAAATATATTGATAACAGGCACAGAAGCAGAGGCAAGAAAAATATGCGACGATATAAATATGATGTCAGGAAAAGAAACGGCTGTTCTTTTTCCGTCAAAGGAACTTATTTTCACATCTGTTGATACGGCAAACTGTGAATATGAATATATAAGACTTTCCGCACTTACAAAAGCCATAAACGGAAAATGCAGTGTAATATGTGCAGGGATAGAGGCAGTAATGCAACCGGTTATTCCGCCTGAAAAACTTATTTCTTCGATTATCACAATAAGTAAGGGTCAAGAGATTGATATTTCGGAATTTTCAAAACTTCTTACTGAAAATGGTTATCAGAGGTGCGAAAAAGTAGAGGGGGCATCACAATTTTCAATAAGAGGTTCAATAATTGACATATACCCCGTTCAGGCTGAACGCCCTGTACGTTTTGAATTATGGGGCGACGAAATAGACAGTATTTCAGAATTTGAAACGGATACACAACGACGTACAGAAAGTATTGAAAAAGTTGAAATTCCGCCAGCAAGTGAAATACTTTACGATAATGAAGAACTTGCTTGTAAAATAGAAAAACTTATATCAAAAGTAAGGGGAAAAAGAATTGATTCAGTGCGTGAAAATCTCGGTGCGGACGTTCACAGACTGCGTGCAGGTGAAATTCTTGCACATGGTCAGAAATATTACCCTCTTGTGTATGATAAAATATCAACCGTATTTGACTATATCGACGGCATTGTTATTTTCAGCGACTATTCGGGCGTTATGGATAATGCAGGCGGAATAATTTCACGTCATAATGAAGATGTAAAAATTTTAATGGAAGACGGACAGCTTTGCAGAGGGCTTGACGGTCATATTATTGAACTCCCTCAGATACAGAATATAGCTGAAAAATATGTTTGTCTTTATTTAAGCAATTTTATGCAGAGCGGTGAAAGAATAGATTTCCGCCGTCTTGTGAGTTTTGAGGCAATGCAGACTGCCGTGTGGGGCGGTGAAATGAAACAGCTTACAGAAGATTTAGAGGGATTTATAAAAAGAAAATACAGAATAATTCTATGTGCCGGAAGTGAAAAGACTCTGCCAATTATTCAGGAAGATTTGCAGGAAAAAGGCATTATGTGCGATTTGTGCAATGAAGATACAATTCTATCGGAAAGTCGTGTATATCTCATGTCGGGAAGTTTCAGCAGTGGTTTTGAATATCCCGAAAATAAGACAGTTTTAATAACACAAGGTCGCTCAATGGACAGCAAACAGCGGAAAAGGCATAAAAATAAAAATAAAGCCGAAGAAATACGCAGTCTTAATGATATAGCCGAAGGCGATTTAGTTGTTCATTCGGGTCATGGAATAGGTCGTTTTGTAGGAATCAGAAAACTTGAATTTGACGGAGTGACAAAAGATTACATTACTATACAGTATGCAGGGACAGATAAATTATATATACCTGTTACACAGCTTGACATGGTTTCAAAATATATAGCCCCCCGTGATGACAGCGGTGTAAAACTCAACAAATTATCGTCTAATGAATGGCAGAAAACAAGAAGTAATGTCAAGCGTGCAGTTAAAGATATGGCACATGAACTGATTGAACTTTATGCAAAGCGTGAACAAAGTAAGGGCTTTGCGTTTTTTCCCGATGACGAAATACAACATGATTTTGAAGAGCGTTTCCCATATATCGAAACAGATGACCAGTTACAATCAATATCTGAAATAAAAGCCGATATGGAAAGCGAAAAACCTATGGAAAGACTGTTGTGCGGAGATGTGGGTTTCGGAAAGACGGAAGTCGCATTCCGTGCGGCTATGAAATGCATTCTTTCGGGAAAACAGTGTGCAATACTTGCACCAACAACTGTTCTTGCATATCAGCACTATCAGACGGCTTTAAGGCGTTTTGAACAATTTCCCGTAAATATAGAACTTCTTTCAAGATACCGTACACCGAAACAACAGGCGGAAATAACAAAAAAACTGAAACAGGGTAGAATTGACCTTATAATAGGTACTCACAAGATAATACAGAAAAGTGTTGTATTCAAGGATTTAGGGCTTGCAATAATAGATGAAGAACAGCGTTTCGGAGTTGCACACAAGGAGAAATTCAAAGAGAGTTTCAGCGGTGTTGATGTTCTTATGCTTTCAGCTACACCCATTCCCCGAACTCTGAATATGGCGATGAGCGGAATGCGTGATATGTCCGTACTTGAAGAACCACCGCAAGACAGATACCCCGTACAGACTTATGTAATAGAATACAACGTAAGTACAATAATTCAGGCTATAATCCGTGAATTAAGGCGTGGAGGACAAGTATATTACATTCATAACAGAATAGAAACAATTCAGTCATGTACAGCAGATTTGCAGGAAAGGCTACCCGATGCACGTATCGCATATGCACACGGACAAATGAGCGAAGACAAAATGTCTGATATATGGGAGAAACTTGTTGAACATGAAATTGATATACTTGTATGTACCACTATCATAGAAACAGGCGTTGACGTTCCTAATGTAAACACACTTATTATTGATGATGCCGACTGTTTCGGACTTTCACAGCTTTATCAGCTCCGTGGACGTGTAGGACGTTCAAACAGGCGTGGATATGCATATTTTACATATAGAAAAGATAAAGTGCTTACTGAAATAGCCGCAAAACGTCTTAATGCAATGAGAGAGTTCACACAATTCGGGAGCGGGTTCAGAATAGCATTGCGTGACCTTGAAATAAGAGGGGCAGGAAGTATTCTCGGCGGTAAACAACACGGTCATATGGAAGCAGTCGGCTATGATATGTATCTGAAACTTCTTTCGGAGGCTGTAGCAGAGGAAAAAGGCGAAAAGCCCGAAAAAGTCCCCGAATGTCTTGTTGATATACAGATTGATGCACATATTCCCGAAAATTATATTTCAAGCCTGAATCAGCGTATTGACATATATAAAAAGATTATGCTTATAAATAACGATGAGGACAAAACAGACCTTATTGACGAACTTATTGACCGTTACGGTGAACCGCCTGAATCTGTTCTCGGTCTTATTGAAGTTTCACTGTTGAGGAATAAAGCCGCACATCTCGGAATTACTGAAATATCACAGAAAAACGGTTCAATGTATTTCTATACCGAATATATGGAAACACAACAAATAGCGGAATTGTCAAAAAAATATAAGGGCAGTATAACTTTCAACGGTTCGGGAAAATCGTATATTTCGGTAAAAATTTCCCCTAAATCAAAACCGTTTGACATGATGAAAGAAACTGTTGAAATAATTTACAAAAACAGAAAAACAGAATAAGAATTGAAAATTTTTCCTTGATTTTCGGAAATATTTGTGATATAATTTATGTGACATTTTATATAACAGGGTGATTTTTTTATGAATAATTTTTTAAAAATGACTTCACTTGTATTTTCAGCTTTTCTTTTTTTCAGCTGTGGCAGTAAAAACGAAAGAAAAGAATTATCTTGTCCCGTGAGACCGCCTGTATCTTTGAGTGTAAGGGAAATAGAACCATATAACCCCGTTACCGAAATAAAACTTACATTCATGGGCGACTGCACTCTTGCTACACAACTTGGCGACGATTACGAAGGAAGTTTCAACTGGTATGCGGAAAACTATGACAAAGAATATTTTTTTGAAAAGGTCTATCCGTATACTTCAAAAGATGATTTTACAATTGCAAACTGCGAAAATGTTTTTACAGATTATGCACTTCCCGAAACTTATAAAGGCTATTATCCGGCTTTCTGGTTCCGTTCACCAAGCAAAAACGCCGAAATATATCCGGCAGGAGATGTTGAAGTCGTAACAGTCGCAAATAATCATACTTTTGATTATAACGAAGCAGGAATGAACGATACAATAAAAGCAATTGAATCTGTAGACGGTCTTGAATGGGGAGGAACAGACAAAGATGTTATTCTTGAAAAAGATGATGTGAAAATCGGTCTTATATGTGATACAATGTGGGGCGATTGGGAAGTCGATAAAATAATTGACAGAATTGAAAGGCTTGAAAAAACAACTGATATACAAGTAGTCTATTTTCATGGCGGTGAAGAAGCATACCATACGGAAGAATACTGGAAAGTGCAGGCTTGCCACGAACTCGTAAAAGCAGGTGCTGACCTTATTGTAGGGGCACATCCTCATGTTTTACAGCCTCTTGAAACGTACAGGGGCGTACATATAGTTTATTCAATAGGAAATTTCTGTTTCGGCGGTAATACATATCCCGAAAACAGAACAGTCATTTATCAGGAAACTTTTTCATTTGACAAGGATTTGAAAAGAATTGTAGGCAAACAGGAAAATATTATTCCGTTTTATGTTTTTACGGGCGATATAAATAATTTTCAGCCGGCACCTATTGACGATGAAATTATCGCCGGAAAAGTGCTTGATTTCATGTACAGAAAATCTGATTCTCTTTTCTGATTTTAATTTTTTCTATTGACATATTATATCTGTTATGATAAAATATATATAACAAGGCGTTCATAATACGCTTAATTGGGAGTGATGAATAATTATGAATTTATTTAAAAAAGCTATGGCGGGCATCTTTACAGCCTGCATGACAATTTCATGTATACCATATGCAAACAGTTCTGTATCTGTAAATGCCGTTTCTGAAAGTATCGCTGATACTATGGAATGGGATACTCTTAAAATCGGCGGCGGCGGATTTGTTTCAGGTATATCTACAGGACAGAAAGAAATGTACCTCCGCACAGATGTCGGCGGTGCTTACAAGTACGACTATGAAGAAAACAGGTGGGTACAGCTTTTTGACTTCCTGAATGAATCACAGAGGGGACTTTTAAGTGTTAAGGGTATGGCAATAGACCCGACCGACGATAACACGGTTTATTTCCTTTGCGGTTGTGCATATTTTTCAGATGCAAGAACCGTTATTTACAAGACTACTGACGGCGGAGAAACTTTCACTGAATCTGACGTTACCGACCTTATTCAGGTACACGGAAACGGCGACGGACGTGAATGCAGTGAACCTATTGCAATTGACCCTGATAACCCTGATACTATTTATGCAGGCGGTGACGTTACCGCAGGTGAATCCGCACTTATAAAGTCAACAGACGGCGGTAAAACATGGAATGCCGTAAAGGGTTACGATAAACTCGGACTTTTCGGTGAGTCTCTTAAATACCCTATGTGGACTGAACATATGGTAAGGGGTACTGAATCAAAAGAATATAACCAACAGAACGGTATCGGCACTATCTATATTGAAGACGGTAAAGTTTATGTAGGTACTTCTGTTACAGGTCAGGCAAATATTCATGTTGCTGATGTTGATAAAGATGAATTTACAGAACTTTCGGCAGATTTGCCCGATGCTAATTACCCCGTTTCAATAACAAGCGATAAAAACGGTAACCTTTTCTTTACTTATATTGCAGGACTTGCTTTTTCAGGTTCAGCAGGCGGTGCTTATGAGTACAACGTTAAAAGCGGTGAAGTGAAAAAACTTTCCGTAACTGACAGTGCGGTCGGCATGATTACAGTTGACAAAAAAGACCCGAAAAAAATGGTTGCAAGAACTTGCGGTATGTGGGCTGACCAGTGGTATGAAGAAGAATGGACAGAAGACGACCCCAACACACCTGAAAATGAAAGTAGTATTGCATGGGGTGACCATTTCTTCCGCTCAACAGACGGCGGTGAAACATGGCAAGATATTACACCGGGTGCAGGTAAAGATATTTACGACGAAAACGGCTCGCACAAAGAGTTTGTTTCCCTCCCTATGGACACAAACGGCTATGACTGGATTTATGGAAAAGCTTGCCACTGGGGAAGCGGTATTCTCATAGACCCGAGAAATTCCGACAGAATCCTTATGACTTCAGGTAACGGCGTTTTCGCTTGTGACAATGTATGGGAAGAAAAAGGCGTGCAATTCTATTTCCAGCCTGACGGCGTTGAAGAAGTTGTTGCTCTTGATATGGTGAGTGTCCCCGGCGGTGATGCTTATTCGGCAATAGGTGACTATGACGGTTTTATCCATGAAAATGCCGTTGATATTCCCGAACAGTATAAGCCGAATATCGGTTCTACTTCCGCTATAGCATATTGTCCGTCAAATCCGCAGGTTATGGCACGTGTGGGCGAAAATGAAGCAAAAGGTTTTTACAGTCTTGACGGCGGTAAAACATGGAAAGATTTAAAAGTTCCCAACGGTGGCGGAAAAATGGCTATAACTCAGCTTGATGAAAAAACTTACAGATTTATTAAAGCAAGCAGTGACAACGCTGCTATAAGTTATACAGACGATTTCGGCGAAACATGGGAAAATTCAACAGGTCTTGAGGGTTCAAAGACAACATATCCGCTTGTTGACCCGAATAACCCGGCTATTGTCTATGGTTCAGGAATCAAATATAATTCATATTGGTCATCTGATACAACTAAAAAAGAACCTACTCTTGATGACGCACAGTATGATTTCTATATAAGCACAGACTACGGTGCAACTTTCAAAAAGACTGTTGTATGTAAGTATGACGAATGCGACCACACAGGCGACCTTGCATATATTACTGATGATACAATTGCTATGGCTGTTGGCTGGAATGGTATGTATATAATCACAGACGGCGGAAACAATGTCGAAAAATCTGACGTTTTCTATGCTAAAACTGTAGGTTATGGAGCACCTGAAAAAGAAGGCGGTGTAAATACACTTTTCATGTACGGTAAACCCGATGAGGACGACACAGAGGGCATTTATCGTTCAACAGACGGCGGTAAAACATGGAAATGCATAAACACAGACCATCTATATGGCGGTACAGGAAACGGCAACTTCCTTGTCGGTGATATGAACGAGTTCGGAAAAGTTTATATGTCAACAGTCGGCTGTGGTATTGTATACGGTGAAATTTCAGGAAAGACTTCTACAGACCCGACAAAGCCTACTGACCCGACGAAACCTACAAATCCCACAGACCCCAAAGCGACTATGTGGGGCGATACAAACGTGGACAAAGAAGTAAATATTTCTGATGCTGTTCTCATAATGCAATCAATAGCAAATCCCGATGAATTTAAAATTACGGAGCAGGGCAAAATAAATGCAGACGTTTATAATAACGGCGACGGAATCACAAACAATGACGCTCTTGTTATTCAGTACGTTGAAATACAAACCCTCAGTCAGACAGATTTGCCCGTGACAGAATTTCCCGAAGTATAAAAATAATGAATCCCCCTGTAAAAAGGGGGATTTGATTTTTTCGATAAAAAAAGGACGCACTTAAAAGTACGTCCCTTATTGTTAAGAGTTAATTATACAAGCTCATCTGCTGTATTTCAAGTGCGTCGTTGAGGGTTACGCCGTCGCCGTCACCTGTTACATCAGCATTCACTTGTCCTTGTACTGTCATTTCAAATTCGTCGGGGTTTGCGATATTCTGCATGATTAAAACTGCATCTGATATTGTTACTTCACCGTCACAGTTTGCATCTCCTGAAAGGGTTACTTCCGGCAGAGCGTTTACAATGTCTGTAGCAGACGTTGAACTTAAATTAGTGATATATTGACAAATATATCCCGTATCTTCTTTTATCTTCATTAACATCGGCATTGCATCGTACACACGCATTTCAAGAGGAATATACATACCGTTTTCATCCGGTTCAAACATATCTGAAAGATAAAGAGTACTGCTGTTTTCATCGTCCATGTAACGTCCACTACCGGGTTCAATGTAATATCCGATATTGTTTTCTTGCAGATATTTTTCAAGTTTTGACATTTCATCATTATAAAGTTCAAAACCGCCTAAATTGACAGTACTTAGCCCTGTAATAATATGTTGTTGATCTTCATAATGAAATATCATACACTGTCTATATTCTCTGCCAAGAGAACTTGCATAAAAAGATATATTATGATAATCTTCATATATAAGTGGCTCGGAAACGAAAACCCTTATATATTTATCTCCGAAATAATCTGTTATTTCCTTAGAATATTCATATGTCGCAGTTACACCATAAGCAGGGGAAACAAAAGAGGTAGTGTCAATAGTAACTTTTCTGTCACTCGGATAATAAGCTGCTCCTGCATTAACCGAAACAAGTGAAACTGCACATACAGTCATAGCTGAAACAGCAGATAACATTCTCTTAATTTTCTTATTCATAAAAACACCTCATTCCCATTTAATATTTTCATTGTTAGCACTGTAAAAATGTATCAAATCTGTAGTTACACGCACACCATTATTTCTTGGATTTCCTGTATTATCTTGATGTGCAAAAATAGAAACAACCGTAAAATATGTGTGCCCATATGCTGATTCAGTAATGTAGACAGGTGAACCACTATTACCATCTGTTGCATCTGTATCATAATACATACGATCAGAACCTTGACTAAGTAATCTGCCATTTCCGGAATACATCATATGTTTAGTAGCAGTATTTACAATTACTTCTGAACCGGGTTCTCCAAACTTTGTCGGAAAACCTGTTATAGTTAATCTTGGATTGCTATCAGGGAAGGAATCTAACGGAACACCGAATCCAAAGCAAGCATATGAACTTACATCTTCTTTTACAGTAACTAAAGCATAATCATATACAGCTGAACCATTGCCTTGATGAATACAAGGAACGTGTGTTTGTACAGGTGTTGCTTCCATTGTAACCTTTCCATTGTTGTCAAATAATAAAATCTTATCTAATTTTTCTTCAACACAATGTGCAGCAGTTGCTATAACATGGTCAGAGACTACAAAACCGGTACCAAATGAACCCCTGGCAGTAATTATTTTTACAACACCTGATTTAGTCCAGTCTATAACTCTGTCATCAGTTCCAATAACCAAACGAGTATTATAAACACTGTCAATTTTTTTGAGGGTATACTCTCCTAAAGCTTCAAAAGTTTTAGAATTAAAAATCCTATAGTCTCTATCAGTATTTGCAGCATCTGTTTGAACATCTGAATATGAAACAGATAAAATCATCATCAAAAAAGCGATTACCACAGCAGTAGTTTTCTTTAAACTGAAAATATTTGTTTTCATCATACTCATCCCTTCTCAGGTAATATACCGATTTCATAGAGTCCAGCGTAAGTTGCATCCATTTGACTTATAAGTCCGTTTCCGTCAACATCCAATTTGCTAAGGTCAGTCGGTTCAAACAAACCAACAAGATACTGCATAATATACACAGCATCTGAAATATCGATTACCCCGTCACCGTTTGGGTCAGGAGTAGTCGCCGCTGATGCAGGCATTGCACTGAATGCCGTAGCCGTCATTGCTCCTGAAAGGAGAAATGACAAGACTTTTTTTCTTAACCTCATAATGATCTCCTCCAATCAAAATTATTTTACACAATGAATACAATCTGTATATTTCTTGTGCTAATCACATTTTAACATAATATTCCAATTTTGTCAATAAGAGCATATCACAAATTCAACACTTCTGATTTGTATAAAATAAACAAAAGGACGGAAAAATCCGCCCTTTTATTATGCTTTGATTCCTGAAACGAGTAGGATTTTCTTATTTCTTAAAATACAGGAAAAATATATTGTCATCTTTAAAATATTTGTATTCTTCCTCAATATGTTCTTCAGATAGAAATATATGATTTTTATTCATACCGAGCATTTCAGCAATTTCGTAAACTGAATCATCAGATGCTTCAACGAATTTATCCCAGCTGTAACCGTTCTCCAAAAAATCGCCCCACACTGATTCTGTCGGTTGAGAGTAGCCCATTTGTTCGTTTTCTTCTTCTTCCCAATACGGAACACCGATTAAAAATGATTCAATTTTTTTGCCGTCGGAATACATATCAAATGTCACAAAATCGCTGTCTACTTCTTCAACACGTATACAGTCCATATTAAGGCGTTTTGCCATATTCGGGGCATCTGATATTAAAGTAATCCACTTGTCAGTAAAAGCAAACGCACGGAAAAATCCGGCATTTTCCTTATCTGTCTGAACATAGCCCATTTCCTGCATTTTTTCGCAATATAATTTAATAAAATCTTCTCTGTTCAGATTTTCACGGTTACGCATAACCGTTGTAACGTTAAAACAACCCATAAAAATTCACCGCTTTCGTTTTTTATTATAATAAAAGCCGTTACCCGAAACTACAGATAACGGCTTTTTGGTTTTATGTTATGCTATGTGGTTTTCGTATTACTTTTTGTCAGCGATAGCAGCCTGAGCAGCAGCAAGTCTTGCAATCGGCACACGGAAAGGTGAGCATGAAACATAGTCAAGACCAATCTTGTGGCAGAACTCAACAGATGTCGGGTCGCCACCGTGTTCACCGCAGATACCGCAATGGAGCTTTTCGTTTACGGGTTTACCGAGTTTAAGAGCCATGTCCATGAGTTTTCCAACGCCTGTCTGGTCAAGTTTAGCGAACGGGTCATTTTCAAAAATCTTCTTGTCGTAGTAAGCACCGAGGAATTTACCTGCATCGTCACGTGAGAATCCGTATGTCATCTGAGTAAGGTCATTTGTGCCGAAGCAGAAGAAGTCAGCGTTTGCAGCAATTTCGTCAGCTGTAAGAGCAGCACGAGGAATTTCAATCATTGTACCAACTTCATATTCAAGTTCAATGCCTTTTTCCTTGATGATAGCGTCAGCAGCCTCAACAACAACTTTCTTAACGAACTTAAATTCCTTAACATCTCCAACAAGCGGAATCATGATTTCAGGCTTTACAGTCCAGTCGGGGTGTTTTTCCTTAACGTTGATAGCAGCCTTTATGATAGCATTTGTCTGCATCTTAGCAATTTCAGGATATGTTACAGCAAGACGGCAACCTCTGTGACCCATCATAGGGTTAAATTCGTGAAGTCCTGCGATAATATTCTTGATTGTTTCAACAGATTTGCCCTGTGCCTCAGCGAGAGCCTTAATGTCATCTTCTTCTGTAGGAACAAATTCGTGAAGAGGTGGGTCAAGGAATCTGATTGTAACAGGATTTCCTTCAAGAGCCTCATAGAGTGCCTCAAAGTCTGCCTGCTGCATAGGTTCAATTTTAGCAAGAGCAGCTTCTCTTTCTTCAGCTGTATCGGAGCAAATCATCTCACGGAATGCAGCAATTCTTTCAGGGTCAAAGAACATATGCTCAGTACGGCAAAGACCGATACCTTCAGCACCGAGTTCACGAGCCTTTTTAGCATCTGTAGGTGTATCAGCATTTGTTCTTACTTTAAGAACTCTGTACTTGTCAGCCCACTGCATAATTCTGTCAAATTCGCCTGCAATTTTAGCGTCAACAGTAGGAATAACACCGTCATAGATATTACCTGTTGTTCCGTCGATAGAAATGTAATCTCCTTCAACGAAAGTCTTTCCGCCGAGTTCAAATTTCTTGTTAGCTTCGTCCATTTTGATTTCGCCACAGCCTGATACACAGCATTCGCCCATACCACGAGCAACAACAGCAGCGTGTGAAGTCATACCGCCACGAACTGTAAGGATACCCTGAGCAGCTTTCATGCCTGTAATATCTTCAGGTGATGTTTCAAGACGAACAAGTATAACCTTTTCGCCCTTTGCAGCCCATTCTTCAGCATCGTCAGCTGTAAATACAACTTTACCGCAAGCAGCACCGGGTGATGCACCAAGACCTTTACCCATAGGAGTAGCAGCCTTAAGAGCAGCAGCATCGAACTGCGGGTGAAGAAGTGTATCAAGGTTTCTCGGGTCAATCATAGCAACAGCTTCCTGTTCTGTCTTCATACCCTCGTCAACAAGGTCACAAGCGATTTTAAGTGCAGCCTGTGCTGTTCTCTTACCGTTACGGCACTGAAGCATATAGAGTTTGCCGTTTTCAACAGTAAATTCCATATCCTGCATATCGTGATAACGGTCTTCAAGAATCTGACAAACCTTTACGAAATCTGCATAAGCCTCCGGGAATTTCTGTTCCATTTCCTGAATAGGCATAGGAGTTCTTACGCCTGCAACAACGTCTTCGCCCTGTGCATTTGTAAGAAATTCGCCCATAAGTTTCTTTTCGCCTGTAGCCGGGTCACGTGTAAATGCAACACCTGTACCGCAGTCATCGCCCATGTTACCGAAAGCCATTGACTGTACGTTTACAGCAGTACCCCATGAGAAAGGAATATCATTGTCACGTCTATAAACATTTGCTCTCGGGTTGTCCCATGAACGGAATACAGCCTTTATAGCACCGATAAGCTGTTCTTTCGGGTCGTCTGGGAAATCACTGCCGATTTTTGATTTGTATTCAGCTTTGAACTGATTAGCGAGTTCTTTAAGGTCATCAGCTGTAAGTTCAACGTCCTGCTTAACGCCTCTGTTTTCTTTCATAGCGTCAATAAGCTGTTCAAAGTACTTTTTACCAACTTCCATAACAACGTCTGAGTACATCTGAATAAATCTTCTGTAGCAGTCCCAAGCCCATCTCGGATTGTTGGATTTTTCAGCTATTGTGTTTACAACAGTTTCGTTAAGACCAAGGTTAAGGATTGTGTCCATCATACCCGGCATTGAAGCTCTTGCACCTGAACGAACAGAAACAAGAAGCGGATTTTCCTTGTCGCCGAATTTCTTTCCGGTGATTTCTTCCATTTTTACGATATATTCGTTGATTTCAGCCATAATCTCATCACTGATGCCGCCGTCTTCATAATACTGAGTGCAAGCCTCTGTAGTGATTGTGAAGCCCTGCGGAACAGGGAGACCGATGTTTGTCATTTCAGCAAGGTTAGCACCCTTACCGCCGAGAAGTTCTCTCATGTTAGCATTACCCTCTGAGAAAAGGTAACAATACTTATTTGCCATTGGTATATACCTCCAGTTTTAAACTTTACCGAAAAGGGTTAAATACAAACGCCTTTCCGACTTACAATTATTATAACACATTTCAGAAAAAATTACCATATACTTAATAGTAAAAATTCTGCGTCTGTTTTGTAGCATATTATACAAAAATTTGTGAAAAGAAATAAAAATAAGAAAAAATACTTGCAATTATGGTTAATGTTTGTAATAATATAAGGTAGGCGTAAAATCAAAACAGGCAAATCATATATAATATGTTTTGAGTAAAAAAATAAAACAATATGGAGGGGCTGAAAAATGAATAAAGCAGTAATACTTGCAGGCGGACAGGGAAAGCGTATGAAAGCTGATATTCCGAAACCGCTTTTTAAAGTTCTCGGTGAACCTATGCTTGAATGGGTAATTTCGGCGTGTGAAAATGCCGGAGTAAGTGATATATGTATTGTAAAGGGATTTATGGGTGAAATGATAGACGAATATCTCGGTGGACGGTATAGAACTGTTTTACAGGCTGAACGCCTCGGAACGGGTCACGCTGTTATGCAGGCAGTACCATTTCTTAAAGAGGACGAAAACGGAAATACACTTGTACTTTGCGGTGATGCACCATTCATTGATGAAAGTACTATAAAAAATTCACTTGAATATCATTGTTCAAATAACAATGCGGTAACAGTCATAACAGCAGAACTTGAAAATCCGTATGGTTACGGTAGAATTATCCGCACTGAAAAAGGAATAAGCGGTATTGTTGAACAGAAAGATGCTTCAGAAGAGCAGAAAAAGATATGTGAAGTAAATTCGGGTGCGTACTGGTTCAGAACAGCAGACCTTATAAAATTACTTGACAAAATCACCTGTGAAAATGTACAGAAAGAATATTATCTTACTGATACTGTTTCAATAGCGATTTCAGAGGGAAAAAACGCAGGGGCTTACAAGTCTGAAAATCCCGATATAATAAAAGGTGCAAATGACAGAAAAGACTTGCTTAATCTTAATACATACGCAAGAATGGCAGTGATTGAAAAACACTTGCTGAACGGAGTTGAATTTACCTGTACGGACGGTATTATAATTGAAAGAAATGTTGAAATAGGCACCGGCACGGAAATTATGCCGGGTACTATATTACGCAGGGGAACACAAATCGGAAAAAATTGCAAAATAGGCCCTGACGTTATTGCCGAAAACTGTAAAGCAGGCGACAACATAATAATAAATACATCTCATGTTTATGATTCGGAAATTGAAAGCGGTGTTGAAATAGGGCCTTTTGTACATATAAGACCGAACAGCATTATAAAAAAGGGTGCGAAAATCGGGGATTTCGTAGAGATAAAAAATTCAGTAATAGGCGAAAAGACAGCTGTTGCACATCTTGTCTATATAGGTGACAGCGACATAGGAAAAAAAGTAAATATAGGTGCAGGAACTGTTACGGTAAATTATGACGGCATAGCAAAAAGCCGATGCGTTGTAGGTGATAAATGCTTTATAGGCTGTAATACTAATCTTATCGCCCCCTTGAAACTCGGAAAAGCTGTATATACAGCAGCCGGCACTACCGTTACAAAGGATATTCCCGACTATGCTCTTGTTATTGACCGTGGGGTTATGAAAGTTAAAGAGGGATATACAATAAGGAAGTTCAAATCAAAGCTGTAATATAAAAGTTCCCGTTTTTTCGGGAACTTTTTGCTTAAAATTTTTCAGGATTATTTTTTAAGATTATTTTAATAATAATGATATATAATATATTCATGCAGACGGAAGGAGAAATTTATATGAAATTACTTATAGTTGAGGACGAAATGCAATTAGCAGATGCTTTAACAGAAATTCTTAAAAGAAATATGTATAACGTCGATACTGTTTATAACGGAATTGACGGTCTTGACAACGCTCTTACAGGCATTTATGACGGAATTATACTTGACATAATGTTACCCGGAATGAACGGCATAGAGATACTTCAAAATATAAGAAAAGAAAAAATTTCAACGCCTGTACTTCTTCTTACAGCAAGAAGTGAAGTAGAAGACAAAATAAAAGGTCTTGACTGCGGTGCTGATGATTATCTGACAAAACCTTTTGTAACAGGTGAACTTCTTGCGAGAGTGCGTGCAATGACAAGGCGTAAGGGCGAAATAATGGACGAAAACAAACTTGAATACAACGGTCTTGAACTTAATAAAAATACTTGCTCTATTGTATATAAGGGAAATGATGTCAAGTTAAGTCTGAAAGAGTATCACATTATGGAACTTCTTATATCAAATCCACATCAGATTCTCCCGAAAGAACGTATTATTGAAAAAGTATGGGGATATGAAAGCGACGTTGAATACAATAATATTGAAGTGTACATATCTTTTATAAGAAAGAAAATAAGCGTTCTCTCTGCACCTGTACAAATAAAAACTGCACGTGGTATAGGTTATTCACTGGAATAGGGGGATTTGGATGTTCAGAAAAGCACAGTTAAAATTATTTGCAATAATTACAAGTATACTGCTTGCAATTTTCATTGCCGTTTTAAGTTCTATAAATATTTTAACGGGAACATTTATTCAAAGAGAGTCGAGAGAAGTTCTTGAACAGATAGCAGCAGGAACAGAATACAACGAAAATACACAGACATTTACATTCACACCCCCCGATGATTTTAATCGCCGTCGTGAAGAACCGCCGAAAAAGTATGAAAGCAAAAATGAAAATAATGCTTTACAGCCGACAGAACCGACAGAGAAAACAACGGAAAAAATATTGACCGAAACGACAGAAAAAACAACGAAAGCACCTGAAGAAACAACAGCTATTCCCGAAAAAACAGAATTGAAAACAACAGAAGAAAAAACGGAATTTTCCGAGCAGGAAACAGAAACAGAAATTCAGACAGAAGAAACGAGTGAACCCGGTTTTCGTCCCGAAGAAAGTACCAATAATTCCACAGACTTTCAGAATCCGCCCGAAAATAACGGCGATTTTCAAAGACCTTTTGAAGAATGGCACGGCGGAGGCGGTGAATATTTTGACCCTCCGCCGAATGATGAACGCCGTCCCGAAGATTTTCAGCATAATGAAAATTATGATTTCGGTCAATGGCGGAATTATAATGATTATAATAATTATGATAATTATTATAATTATTCAGATGAGCAGGGCGGTCAGGGAATTTCTCCGCAGTCATATGAATATTCAGAAAATATTGCATCTCCTCTTTCCGTCGTTTCAGGAACTAAACCGCCCGACATTCCCGAAAAACAGCCGTTTATGGACGATATGAAAAAAGAAAACGAGCCTGTACCTAAAACTTTTGGTTCTATAGATTTTTTCGTTCTTATGGCAGACAAAAACGGAAAATATATTGCTGTCCTAAATAATGATGATATAGACGATGAAACAGCACAGTCATATATAGATAAAATACTTAATAAAAAAGAAAACACAGGTATGCTTAATTCATATCAATTCTATAATACCGAAAAAAATAACGGGACACTTATTGCTTTTACAGATAAAAGCGATGAAAAAAAAGTCCTTAAACAGTTTATCAGGACAACTATTATCATAGGTGCGATAACGCTTGTATTGCTTTCGTTTGCGGGTTATTTTCTGAGCAAGAAAAGCATAGAACCCATAAAATCGGCTTTTGAAAAACAGAAACAATTTATTTCCGATGCAAGCCATGAATTGAAAACACCTCTTACTGTTATTTCAGCAAATGCAGATGTTTTGTATGAAGAGATAGGCGAAAATAAATGGCTTAAATATATAAAGTCACAGACAGAAAGAATGAATCTTCTTGTAAATGATTTGCTTAATCTCACACGCCTTGAAAATAATACTTCAAATTTCATATGCACAGATTTCAATTTAAGTCAGGCTGTTACAAATACGGCATTGCCTTTTGAGTGCAGGGCTTTTGAAACAAACAAGAAGTTTATAGTTGATATTGAGGACGGAATAACAATAAACGGCAGTGAACAACATATTAAACAAATGGTAGCTATATTTATTGACAATGCCCTTAAATATTCAAATGATGGCGGTATAGTTCGTGTAAATTTAAAAAAACAGGGCGATAAAAAAATACTCTCCATATATAACACGGGGTCGGGAGTAAAGGAAGAAGAAAAAGACAAGATTTTTGAAAGGTTTTACAGGAGCGATGATTCACGCACACGACAGACAACAGGCGGTTATGGTTTGGGGCTTGCAATAGCAAAATCAATAATTGAAAAACATAAATTCAAGATAAACGTTGAAAATGAAGAGGGAAAAAGCATATGCTTTGTTATTACAATGTAAAATGTGAATAAAATAAAATATTCCGCACACAATTGTTTAAAGGAGGCGGAATAAAAATATGAACATAACACCTGAAATGTATAGTGAAATGACAGAAAAAGCCTCCCCTAAATCCAACTCAAAGGTAAATGTAAGTATTGCCTTTGTAGTTGGTGGGGGAATATGTGTAATAGGACAAATTTTAATGACAATTTTTGAAAATTACGGACTTGACAGAACGTCTGCGAGTGCGTGGACTTCAATAATACTTGTTGTTGCAAGTGCAATATGTACGGGTTTTGGCTGGTACGAAAAACTTGCAAAGCACGCCGGAGCAGGTACTCTTGTACCAATAACGGGTTTTTCAAATGCAATAAGTTCTTCTGCTATAGAATCAAAATCAGAGGGATATATACTCGGTGTCGGCACTAAAATATTCACTATTGCAGGGCCTGTTATACTTTACGGACTTGCGGCGGCGGTTCTTTACGGAATAATATATTATATATTCTGACAGTCAAAAAAAACAGGCGGGGTATATTTTACCCTGCCTTACTCAAAATAAGTTCAAATAAATATGTGTAGAACAAAAGAAAGGAGACAACAAAACGAGTGTAAATAACTAAATATTATTTAACACTATGGCTATTATATACTATTTTTTCGTTACAGTCAAGAGAAAATTGAAAAAAATTATGTAATTACAACAATTTCTGTTATTTTATACAATATTCCGACAGGCTATTACAGCGTTTTACACAAATGATTTTTGTACAATTCCGTCTTATGTGGCAGAAGTTTCTTTTTTATAAAAATATTGCTTTGTCAGTATTTTTGTGATATAATTATCTGTACAAAATAAAAGGATGTGATTATATGCATAGGTGGTCTGCGGTAAGGCATAAACTTGAAAAAGAATATCTTGCCGATTCATTGAAAGGTCATATCAGGTACTTTGCGACGAGTTACAGCAAATGTCCCGACCATGAGGGCAGAGCTGCAATTTTGCTTGACGGAAGGGAAATAATAGAAGGAAGTTATTATGAACATTGGAGCAAGGCACACTTGATTCCCAAAGACGAAAACTTCAAAATAAGGGTTTCAGCATGGGAATTTCCTATTATGGACGATATAGCTTTACAATTCGGACAGTTTGACCAGAGATGCTTTTACAGGGCTTTTGATGAATTTGACAATCAGTCAATAGAAAAAAGCCTTTTCAGTGAAAATGCAATTGTCCGAATATTCGCACTTCTTGACCGTCGGACAGGTAAAAGACGTTTGTTATCCATGAAAGATAATATTGAAAATGAGGGCGAAATATTTCAGACGTTCTTTAAAATACGTGCAGACGCTGAGGGAATATTACAGAAAAGAAAATATGATGATTGATGAATAAATATAAAGGAAAAAATGATGAAGAATTTACTTTTTATAGGTGACGTTGTAGGGAAAGCCGGTTGTGATTTTCTTTCCGCAAAGTTACCACAGATAAAACGACAGTATAATATTGATATAACCGTTGTGAATGCAGAAAATTCCGCTCAGGGAAACGGCGTTACATTTTCGTCGGCTGAATCGGTTATAAAAGCGGGTGCAGATGTCATAACTACAGGAAATCACGCTTTCAGACGTAAGGACGAACTTGACATATATTATAAGGATTATATTATAAGACCTGCAA
Organism: uncultured Ruminococcus sp.; assembly: GCA_947627175.1. GTDB lineage: Bacteria > Bacillota > Clostridia > Oscillospirales > Ruminococcaceae > Ruminococcus. Next base: position 6,414 of record CANQVA010000026.1, on the reverse strand, counting down.
ATTATCCGGAGGGTGGCTGTGTGGGAAAAGGTATATGCGTTCTTGACATGGGGGCTTATTCCGTCGCAGTCGTTAATCTTATGGGAACGGCTTATCTTGAACCGCTTGACAATCCGTTTACAAAAATTGACAGTATTCTTACAGAGATTGATACAAGAAATATTTTTGTAGATTTTCACGCAGAGGCTACTTCCGAAAAAAAAGCTATGGGTTATTATCTTGCCGGAAAGGTAACGGGTGTTTTCGGGACGCATACCCATGTACAGACAGCCGACGAAACTATTATTGACGGTCACACCGCCTATATTACAGATGCCGGAATGACGGGTGTTGAAAAATCATGTCTCGGAGTGGAAATAAAACCTGCTGTTGACAGATTCAGATTTCATATGCCGGTACGTTTCAAAGAAGCGGAGGGAAAGTGTTTTATGTGTGGTGTGGTTGTTTCCTTTGATGAAAAATTAGGCAAATCGCACAAAATTCAACGCTTAATTATTAGATAATTCACAAAAATTAGTTATATTCAGAGGATTTTTCATTTTTGTAATTGACAAATCAATTTTTATGTGTTACAATATGTCTGTTAAGATATTTTGTGCCTCAAAGGCACATTAAAATTGAATGGCAGGAGGTCATTATAAAATGGAAGTTTTAAAAGTTTCATCACACTCATCACCAAATTCTGTAGCCGGAGCAATTGCCGGAGTTATCAGAGAGCAGAAAGCTGTTGAGGTTCAGGCAGTAGGAGCAGGTGCAGCAAATCAGGCTGTAAAAGCAATAGCAATCGCAAGAGGCTATCTCGCACCGATTGGCATTGACCTCATTTGTATTCCCGCATTCGCTAATATTCAGATTGACGGCGAAGAAAGAACCGCTATCAAACTCATTTGCGAACAGAGATAAGTTAAAAGTTGTAATCTGCTTTCAGGGGACGGACTTTGTTCGTCCCTGATTTTATATGGAAGACAAAAATATTAAAAATATTAAAATATCTATTGAAATTATATTAAAAATATGATATAATACAGCAAAAGGAAAATTCAAAAGGTAAAAGAGGTGCTGAATGATGACGAACGAAACGAAAACCAGAATTGAAAAGCATATCATCAAAGCATCTGATAGCTTTTTCCCTATGCTTTTTGATTTTTGTCACAAATCAAAAAATCTGTACAATCATGCAAACTTTTTGATTCGTCAGGCTTTTACAACAGAAGAAAAATGGATTCGTTATGCAGAATTAGATAAAATTTTGAAATCAGATGTGGAATACCCGGATTACAGGAATATGCCGATGGCACAGTCCGCACAGCAAATTCTTCGTCTGTTAGACCAAAAATGCAGATTTGAATGGGGCATATCAAATACTGAAGAAAGCATTCCCAATCAAATGGGATAGAGGGTGTGTGCTACATCCAATTGTAGTAAGCATGGCATAAGCCTGTTGAACAATAAAGAAAAGCTTTTTTAATAAAAATTTGAATATGTTTTCAGATTTTTAATACTTTTTATAGCATAAGAATTTGAATGGAGTGTAAATTATGCCTGAAATGCTTTTCAGCGGAATAAAAACTTTAAAAGGCGTTGGTTCGGCAAAAGCTGAAAAATATGAAAAACTCGGTGTAAAGTCAGTTTACGGACTTATATGCCATTTTCCTAAAAATTATCTTAATTTCCACTGCAATGTACCTGTATGTGATGCTGTAGTAAATGAATATAACTGTTTCAGGCTTAAAATAAAAAGTAAGTCCGTACCGCAGGTGACAAGAAATAATAACATGATATATAAATCTGTCGCTACAGATGGAATTGATGATATAACTATAACTATATTCAATAGTGAATATTCTTTCCGCTGTCTGAAAGTAGGTCATGTATATTATATGTATGGAAAAGTTACGGAAAATCTTTTCGGCAAAGAAATAATTTCTCCCGTATATATAGATGCCGGTGAAAAAAATTTCATACAGCCTATTTATAAACTTACTCAGGGACTTACTGTAAATATATTGCGTAAAGATGTAAAGCAGGCTCTTTCAATCATGAAAAATGAACCGTTTGAAACTCTGTCCGAAAATATCAGGCATAAATATAATCTCCGTCCACTTATGTGGTCTTTTGAAAATATTCATTTTCCTGAAAGTGAAATTTCTGCCGAAGAGGCAAAACGCCGTCTTGCTTTTGATGAATTGCTTGAATTACAGCTTGGTATGCTTATTATGAAAAAACGTGCAAAAGCCCATACTGCTTTTAAAATGGATGAATCAGTTAAAATTTCTGATTTTGTCAGGGGGTTGCCTTTTGAACTTACAAACGACCAGAAAAAAGCATCTTTTGAAATAATAAAAGACCTTTGCCGTGATGTTCCTATGAACAGACTTTTGCAGGGCGATGTAGGAAGCGGAAAAACAGCTGTTGCGGCAATTGCCTGTTGTTTCTCAGCAAGAAACGGTGTTCAGTCTGCTCTTATGGCTCCTACTGAAATACTCGCTGTTCAGCATTACAAAACTTTAAGCAGTTTTCTTGAACCGTTCGGAATTAAAGTCTGCCTGCTCACGGGTTCTGTTTCACATAAGGAAAAAATTGAACTTTACAGGAAAATTGCAGACGGTGAATATGATGTTATTGTCGGAACTCATGCCATTATACAGAAAGATGTTGAATATAAATCACTCGGTCTTGTTATAACAGACGAACAACACCGTTTCGGCGTTGCACAAAGGGCTGCACTCGCAGAAAAGGGAAATACTCCCCATAAACTGGTAATGTCGGCTACTCCTATACCAAGAACTCTCGCCCTTATTATTTATGGTGATTTAGATATTTCCATTATTGCACAATTGCCAAAGGGCAGAAAGCCTGTTCTGACATATGCCGTTTATGGTGATAAAATGCGTGTACGGGCTTTTAATTTCGTGCGTGAACGTATTAAAGAGGGAAGGCAGGCTTATGTTGTATGTCCTATGATTGAGGAAAGCGAAAGCGAATTGTTCGCAGTAAAATCATATGCGGAAAATGCTGTGAAAAAAGACCTTAAAGGTTGTACAACAGAACTCTTACACGGTAAAATGAAACCTGCTGAAAAAGACAAAGTTATGCAAGATTTCCGTGAGGGAAAAATTGATGTTCTTATTTGTACGACTGTTGTTGAAGTCGGTGTTGATGTTCCGAATGCGGCAGTTATAGTTATAGAAAACGCTGAACGTTTCGGGCTTTCGCAGATTCATCAGCTAAGGGGACGTGTCGGACGTGGACAATTTGAAAGTACGTGTATATTGATAGCAAGCAGTAAAAATGAAGAGTGTCTGCAAAGAATGAAAATAATATCATCAACAAACGACGGTTTCAAAATATCCGAAGAAGATTTGAAAATGAGAGGACCGGGGGATTTTTTCGGAAACGCACAGCACGGACTTCCGCCAATGAAAATAGCAGATATATCATGCAGTAATGAACTTATGAACATGGCACGGGAATGTGCGACGGAAATTATTGAAGATGACCCATTACTTGAAAAACCATGTAATACTTCTCTTAAAATGGATGTTATAAGACTTTTTGATAAAGATATAATCGGATAATTATAATACAACAAAAAAATACAGATGATTTTTTGCGAAATACCGTGGTTTTCAAACTTTTTAAAAAAAATCTGAAATTTTTTCAAAAAAAGGCTTGACAAATCAAAAAAGTTGTGCTATAATAATATACGTCGTCAGGGACAAGACGATAAAACGCTAAGAAAGCAACGGGGAGTTAGCTCAGCTGGGAGAGCATCTGCCTTACAAGCAGAGGGTCACAGGTTCGAGCCCTGTAGTCCCCACCATAAATGGCCTGGTAGTTCAGTTGGTTAGAACGCTGCCCTGTCACGGCAGAGGTCGAGAGTTCGAGTCTCTTCCAGGTCGCTTTCTTATCTGCTTCTGTAGCTCAGTCGGTAGAGCAGGGGACTGAAAATCCCCGTGTCGTTGGTTCGATTCCGACCGGAAGCACCATAAAGGGTGCGTGGCACGACGGTTTTGTTTTTCCCCGTACTCTTAAAAATGCGGATTTAGCTCATCTGGTAGAGCGTCACCTTGCCAAGGTGAAGGTAGCGAGTTCGAGCCTCGTAATCCGCTCCATAGTATCGGGGTAATAATCCCGGTATTAAGACAATCCCGAAGCAATAGTTTCGGGATTTTTTTTCTATATAATTTGGATTTTCAATATAATTATAAATAATTTCTGAAATGAGGTGTTTTATGAACAGGGAAATGCGTTATGCCGTTCTTATTGATGCCGATAATGTAGCATCAAAATATACAAAATACATACTTGACGAATTGTCAAATTACGGTGTTGTCACTTATAAACGTGTTTATGGTGACTGGACAAAAACTAATCTTGCATCATGGAAAAATATGGCTCTTGACAATGCTATTACACCGGTTCAGCAGTACAGCTATACAACGGGAAAAAATGCTACTGATTCCGCCATGATTATTGACGCAATGGACATTCTGTATTCAAATAATGTTGACGGTTTTTGCATAGTTTCAAGTGACAGCGATTTCACACGTCTTGCAATACGTCTGAGAGAATCGGGAATGCACGTCATCGGAATGGGCGAACAGAAAACACCGAAACCTTTCAGCACAGCCTGCAATGCTTTCAAGTATCTTGAAGTCCTTGCTGAAGAAGAATTACAAGGCACTGCCGACAATGAAACAGTTGCCCTTAAAACTCTTGAATCGGCAATAATTCGCATAATTGCCGATAATGCCAATTTGCAGGAAGAAATAAATATAGGTGAACTCGGTAGCAGACTTCAAGGGCGTTATCCTGATTTTGACGTGAGAAATTACGGCTATTCAAAGTTTTCACAATTTTTGAAAGATTTTGACTGTCTTAGTTTCCGTCAGTCGGGAAGTAGTATACTTGTTTCCCAAAAATCGGACAAAACGGAATTACAGCAGATTGAAGAAGTACTTTCCGCAATTGTTCGCAGTAACGGCAACAAAGGCTATAATCTCGGTGAACTGAAAAAACAGCTATGTTTAAAAATGCCCGATTTTAACGTAAAAACTTACGGTTATTCAAAATTCAGCCGTTTCGTTGAAAATCTGCCATATTTTAAAATAAAAAATAATACAGTTATGATATGTGATAAATAAATTCCGGAGGGGACGGACTTGGCGAAAAAACTTTTAATTGTCTTTATGTTTATGATGAGCATTACATTTTTGATAGTAGGGGGAAAATATGTAAAAGACTCGGGAGTTTTTGAACCTTATCCCGATGCAGAATACCTCACATCTGAACAGACTGTTTCAAGACCTGTATATGAATTTCTTGACCGTAAAGAACAAGCTGTATATTCTGCCTTATATAAAGGTATTTCCGAAAAAAAGACTGAAATTCCGCTCCCGTATGAAATGTCAGGCGATGCATATTCAAGAATTTACTGTATTTTTGAAAAGCAGGAGGGAAGCTTTTTTTATATAGATTCCACATATTATACGGCTGAAAAAGTCCGCAATGCACAGATAGTTTTCAGAGAAGATATTGACGGAATAAACCAAAAAACAGCTGAATTTGAACAGTCAGCAGAAAAGGCACTGCTTAATGCTCCTGTTGCGGACGACTACGAAAAAGCCCTGTATATTCATGACTATCTTATAAATATATGTGAGTATAACGTGGGTGAGGACTTTAAGTACAGCTCAACGGCATATGGCTGTCTTGTTGACGGAATAGCGAATTGTGAAGGATATGCAAAGGCTTTCAGCTATCTTGCCGGAAGAATGGGACTTGTTTCTGTCCTTATTACGGGAAAAACCGATAAAGGCGAAAATCATGCGTGGAATCAGGTAAAAATTGGCGGGGAATGGTATAATATTGATGTTACATGGGACGATATGGACGTTCCTGAAGGTACAAGAAAAGTTTATTTTCTTTGCAATGACGAAACATTCAGTAAAACTCATATTGCCGAAAATGCCTATTTTCAGGCATTTGAATGTACTGCCACTGAAAACAACTATTATGTGAAAAACGGACTTTTTGCCAATAATCCGAAAGAAGCGGACGAAATTATAAGACGTGAAATTGCCGACGGAAACACAAAAATTGATTTGAAATTTGCTGATGCCGATGCATACGAATCTTTTAAAAAGGAGTATGTTGACGAACAACGAATGTTTGATATTGTCCTTGAATCGGGCTATACGAGCGATAAACAGATTTCTGTCACTATGCGTGAAACGGAAGAGGAATATTGCATGACATTGGTTTTTTCATGATTTTGTTTAATTTGCATATAATTCATTCTGAAATTGCTTTTATGTTTGTGATGTATGAGGTATTGACAAAATACAAAAATGATGATATAATAATAAAACCGTCGGACGAAAAGCGGAAAAATCTTGAAAAAATACGTTT
>CANQVA010000025.1 GCA_947627175.1 uncultured Ruminococcus sp. | reverse complement strand
ACAGTTGATGAGTACGGTTATGTAACAGGAGTTTCGGCAGGTACTTGTACAGTAACAGTTACAAGTGCAAACAACCCAACCGTAAAAGCAGAAATAAAAGTGACTGTAAAACAGGAACAGACGCATAATTTTCAGCAGGTAAACGGTCTTACATATATTGACGGAATACTTATTGTAAATAAGAGTTATTCTCTTCCGCCGTCATATGCCCCTGAAATGGATGCAACTACTATTCAGCAATTTAACCTTCTTTCAAAAGCCGCTGAAAATGAGGGTCTGAATATATATTTTTCATCGGGATATCGTTCATATTCACAGCAAGAAACAATTTACAATAATTATATTTCATGGTACGGAAAAGAAGAAGCAGATACATTTTCCGCACGTCCCGGACATTCGGAACATCAGACGGGTTTAGCAGTAGATGTAAATACTATTGATGATTCGTTTGCAGGTACTCCCGAGGCAATATGGCTTGAAAATCATGCTCATGAATACGGTTTTATTATACGTTATCCGAAAGGAAAAGAGAGTATAACAGGCTATCAATATGAACCTTGGCACATACGTTATCTTGGTGTTGAAAAAGCGACAGAAGTATATAAAAGCGGACTCACTCTTGAAGAATATCTTGGAATAGATTCATATTATCACTGATAAATATAAAGGACTGCCTTATATAAGCAGTCCTTATTTTTATTCGATTTTTTCTACTTTATATCCCATTTCTTCAAGCAAGTCATCAACGCCTTTATCACCTGCATAGTGTGCAGAACCTACCATGAAAAAATAATTTTTTCCCTCTTTAAGAAATTCGGACGCTTTGTCTGCCATGCCTTTATTTCGGTTGTATAGCATTATGTCCATATAGTCGTCATAGTCATCTTTAAGTTCATCTGGGAGTTCATCAACTTCTTCAAGGTCTTCTTCAAGCATTGTTTCAACATCACCCTTTGCCCATGAATTATAGAGTTCTCCTAAACTTTCTGCATAATCGTCTATTTTGTCCATTTCGTCAATTGCCTCTGATATTAAGTAATCAACAAGTTCATCGCTGTAGCCGTTTATAGCATTTGCCTGAATATCGAGTGTTTCAATGTTTACTACTTCTTTTCCGTCGTTGTTTGCGTTTTCTATAAAAGTTGCATCAACGCCATCTGTGTTTAAATTTTCAAGACGCAGTACCATAACATTTGAAAGCTGATTATACCAGAAACCCGCCGAAAACAGGTCTAATTGGTCGGTGTAGGCATCTATTCCCTCAAAATAAGATTTTGCTTTCTGATAAGTTTCGGCTGAAATATGGTCTTTAATAGTTGTTCCGTCATCGTAGAGTAACATATTCTGAAATGCATATAATACACGTATATCATTTGTAAGCTTTGATGTATCATATTCAACCGCAATGCCGTCACTGTTTTCGTATATATCCATGATATAGTCGGGAAACTCCGTGAAATTACCGGGTAAAACATGGATAGTACCCATTATATAAAGTTCGTTGTTTGTTTCGGGGTCTGTTACTTTCCACAGAGGGGGAATAACTTCTGAATCTGTAGTATATTTTGTTATATCGGCAGTTGTGCCGTAAGCGTTTTCGCCTGAATTTTCGGGTTCAGAAGTTTCTGTTTCTGTTTCGGGTTCAGAAGTTTCTGTTTCTGTTTCGGGTTCAGATGTTTCTGTTTCAGTTTGAATTTCTGTTTCAGGGGACGTTTCAGCCTCTGTAACAGAATTTTCCGATTTTTCAGCAGATTCGTCTGAATTTCCGCATGATACTGCGGTTATGGCGAGTAATGCCGTTAAAAATGCACATAAAGTTTTTTTGTTCATATAGGTTTAGTATCCTTTCTTTTTATTTGTCTTTTATTTTTTATTATTGTGAGGCTGTTGTTGTACTTGTCGATTCAGTCTGCGAAGAAACGGAAGTTGTTGTTTCTTTTGGCGTTCTCTGTATTGAAACTTTACAGTTTGTAATTGCCCATATATTGTCATATTTCGGACATGAGAACATTACATCATAAGTGAATTGGTCTTCTGTTATATTTGCATTCAGTAAGTTTACATCAGCTATTATGTCATTTGCAGTAACTTCAGACAGAACGTCAGCAGGGCCTGCAATATCAAGTGTAAGATTATGTGTAAGAACTGAATAGTCATAATTATTGTCCGGCTTATTGCTTATATTTATACGGCTTTGGTCAATATAAATACTTTTTGTTGTAATCTTTTTTGATTCGTCGTATTCGCCCGATTCGTCGGTTTCATCAGATTCAAGAGTTACAGTTATGCTTGTAATTCCTGACATATTTATGCAGTTCTGTGTTTCAAGTACGGTGCTGAGGTCAAATGTACGTGAATAGTCGGGGACTATATCGCTTAGTACAATTTTTCCTATTTCAAGTGTGTCAGGAATTTCCGCCTGACTGTTTTTTGAGGCAATTGTTATTGAATCTATTTCTTTTGAATCGGCGTACATCTTGAAATTCAAACAGTCCTGATTGAAGTCTGAAGGTGCATTTACAATCTGTACATACATTCCGACTGTTTTAGTAGTGAGGACGGGTATATTTATAAGAAAATTTGTAGTATTGAATGTAAGATTTGTATCGTCTAATATTGTACCGTCATCAGATAAAAGCTGTATTTCGTCACTGCTGAGGGCGTGAGATGAATCGAGAGTCATTTTCCTGTTTGATACAGCATTAACTGTATTTATTTTACTTAATTGTGCGGAAGGGCCTGTAATTGTCACTACATCAGGTTCACAAGTAAATTCACTTGCATCTATTGTTTTACTGCTTTCAAAACTTACATTTGGAATTTTCGGAGAAACAGGAAACTGCATTGATTCGTATTTATCAAATTCGATAGATGCAGTTGACGGTGTAACAGAATCAACTTCAAATTCAATGCCGTTTGTACTTCTTACTTTTATAGGCAGATTTTTTTTGCCTACTGTATTCACACCGTCTGTATCAACGTATGCAACGAGTGTGTCATTATCTATGCTGGCTATCTGTGTACGGCTACCTATAACTTTTACTTTAACTTGTTTTACATCACATGATATTATATTTAGCATACTGTCGGAAGAAACTGTACCCCCTATATTCACATCAAGGTTGACGTTTTCAATTGTTTTTGGTACAGATGGATAAAGAGTCAATGAAACTGCAAACCATACAAGCACGGCTATAATTACAGAATACAAGGCAAGTGAAAAATTAGTCTGACTTTTCCGACGGAATATATCACGTATAGATTCAGGAATTTTCATTTTCCTTTTTTCTCCTTTCACTTTTTGTGTCAGATAAATTCTTGTTGTCCTGTTTTTCGTCTGTAATTTCCTTGTACAGCAGTTGTTTCAGTTTTTCGTGTGTATAATCACGGGTAAGAACACCATTCATAGCAACAGAAATTTGTCCTGTTTCTTCAGAAACTACGATAATAACAGCATCTGAATTTTCACTCATGCCGATAGCGGCTCTGTGGCGTGAGCCGAGTTTTTTATTTATTAAAGCATCTTTCTGCGGTTTCGGGAGGAAACACGCCGCCGCAAGTATAATGCCGTCACGCATAATTACAGCACCGTCATGAAGCGGTGTTTTCGGGTAAAAGATATTTCCGAAAACTTCTTTACTTGGTACTGCATTCATTATTGTTCCTGTTTCAATCTGTTCGCCGAGTTTTACCTGTCTTTCAACAACTATCAAAGCACCTGTACACGTTGCGGAAAGTTCAACACATGAATCGCATATTGCATCAATAGCACGTTCCCATTTTTTAGCGATTGTGTCTGAATTTTGCCCGAATCCCAATGTACGTATACCGAATTTTGTACGTCCGAATTTTTCTAAAGCACGTCGGAGTTCAGGCTGAAACAGTATAATCATTGCTATAAGTCCTATGTCAAGTGCCTGTCCCAGCAGATACTCCATGATTTTGAGCTGAAAAAACTTGCTTAAAAAATAACCTGCAACAAGGAGTAGTATGCCCTTTACAAGCTGACCGGCTCTTGTTTCACGTATGAGTTTCAAAGCAATATAAATTATGTAGGAAAGAATAATAACGTCAATCAGGTCAATAAATTCAAGTGTGCTAAGAATACTGAAAAAAGCATCTTTTATATCATGTAAGGACACGTTCTCACCTCTGTTTATAATTATGTAAAGAGGGCAAAGCCCTCATTTCTGTATGTGCATAACCTATATTATTATTGTACCACAAATTCAGATAATTTCAATACTTTTTTTTGATTTTTCTGAAACTGTCACATTTTTTACAAATTCGGCAAGTTTTAACGCATCATTTTCATTGCTGAATACTGACGGAGCAAATCTCACTGTGCCGTTTTCCGTTCCGAGTTGCATATGGGCAAGTGCAGAACAGTGGTATCCTGCACGCAGACAATAACCTTTCTGTGCAAGTATTGAAGCCGTTTTTTCAGGCATTACTCCCTTTATATTAAAGGACACTATCGGAACATAAGAAGATTCGGGATTTCTGTATATAATAATATCCTTGTTTTTACTGAGAGAGTTTATAAAAATACGACATATTTTGTCTTCATGTGAGAATATTTTTTCCCTTCCGATTTTGTTTATAAATTCAATACCTGCTTTTATTGTCATTGCACCTGTAATATTAAGAGTACCGCTTTCAAGACTGTCCGGAAGAAATTCCGGCTGATAAAGACTTGACGACGAACTGCCCGTACCTCCCTGAATAATCGGCTTTATTTTATATTTTCCGTCGGTAATGAGAAGTCCCGTCCCTGTAATTCCATAAAGTCCCTTATGACCTGCCGTACATAATATATTTATGCCATCGCTCATTTTCACATCAATAATTCCGCAAGCCTGTGCCCCGTCTGCAATAAAGCATATATTTTTTTTACGGCATATTTCAGCTATTTCACGGTATGGGAGAATTTGTCCCGTGACATTGCTTGCAAGTGTACATACAACAGCTTTTGTATCGTTATGAATAAGTGAACGAAAGCTTTCAACGGTACGGCGGTCATCGGGATAAACCTGTGCTATTGACAATGTGATTTTTTTATTTCTTGCAAGTTCCGCAGCCGGACGGGAAGAGGAATTATGCTCCATACCGCTTATTATTAAATGACCTCCGCCGGACATTATTCCCTGTATCGCCATATTCAAAGCATGGGTGCAGTTAAGTGTAAATACAACATTTTCAGGCTGTGCGTCAAAAAATTCCGAAATTGTTTCCCTTGCGGAATATACTGCTTCTGAAGTTTTCATAGACAGAGCGTGACCGCCCCGTCCTGCATTTCCGCCAAATTTCTCTATAGCATTCAGAGCGGTTTTTTTAACACTTTCGGGTTTGGGATAAGTTGTGGCGGCGTTGTCAAAATTTATAATCATCATACACCTCCGTATTCACTTATAGTATACGGAACTGAATATTTTTCAAGAATTTCAACGGCTTTTTTGCAGTCATTGTAAATATAAAGAGAATAACCGCAGCCGTTTTTTGAAATTTTTTCATTTCTTCTGATTTCACATGGATACCCTCTTGCCTTTAGGAGTTTTTCGCCTTTAAGAACATAGGTGTATGAGGGCATAGCCGCAATACAGGTTTTCAAAAGTATCACTCCTGACATCAGCCTGCACGATACAGTATATTTGTGATACACTTTATTATATGATATTTTTATAATAAATGTGAGACAAATATAAAAAAGGGACACCGAAGTGTCCCTTCTTGTTTTATAAATTATTTAGCTAAAGCATCAAGTTCTGCTGATGTCATCGGGAATGATTCATTTGTAATTGTCTTTATTTCAACATACTGAATAGCAAGAGCATCAACGTTTGTAAGACCGTTTCCGTTGTCTACAACGTCGCCATTGAGTTTGCCTTGTTCTTCAACGCTAAATTCATCGGGATTTGCTATTGACTGCATGATAAGAACAGCATCAGAAATATTTACTTTTCCGTCAACGTTAGTGTCGCCCCACAAAGTAACTTCAGGTTTTGAAGGAACAGTTGTTGTAGTAGTTGTTGTGCTTGTTGATGTAGTTGTAGCGGAAGTTGTAGTTTTGGAAGTTGTTGATTTTGAAGTAGATGTAGTTGTTGTAGTAGTTGTAGTAGTTGTAGTAGAAGTTGTTGTTTTTGTTGTAGTTGTAGTTGTTGTCGGTACATCATAGTAAACTTCAATATTATCTATAGATATAGCATCTTCAGCACCGTAATAGTAACCGAAATAAACTTCTCCGTCAGGTGCAACAAAATTTGTCTTGCTGCTTGTTCCTGCTGCGGCTATAGGAATAATCCACATAATTTCAGTTTTTTCGCCTGCATCAAGTACGCAGTAGTCGCCATTTTCTTGGAACCAGTATTCCTGTTCTGTAGTTGCATCTTCAGTAACGCTTGTTCCTGTATTGTAAACAAGTTTTCCTACTTTTGACTTAGCGGAAATGTCGAAACGGATAGCATAAACGTCCATATCTTCATCAATGCCGAGGTCTTCATATTTTACATGGAGAGCGTTCTTTTCTTCGTTACCGTGTTCAAGCATTTCATTTACTTTCTTTGAGATTGAACCCGTATAAGGAACTGTAACTTCTTTTGTATATGTGAGAACTGCACCTGTAAGTTTAACTGTATCAACCTTTTCAGGCTCAACTGCATCTTCAGGTTGTTCAGCCTTAGTGCCGTACCAATACTGGAATGAAATTTCATCTTCAGGTTTTGTGCCTGTATATGGCTGAACTTCTGCGGGAACTTCCCAATATGCTTCAATGTAAGTGCCTGCACCTGTCATTGTAGCACCGCCTGACGGTTTTATTTCAAACTCAACGCCTGCTTCTTCAAATTCCTTTAACTGTTCTTCACCGCAGTCATTATACCAGTAACCGGCGGATTCTTTGCCTTCAACACCTGCAACTCTCTTTGCATACTCTGTATCAGCGGGAGAAGCCTCTTTTACATTAAGTCCACCGCCATACATGAATGTATCAACTTCTTCATCTGATTCAATGATAGCTGTAAGTGATTCGATAGTAACGCCGTTCATATCGCTTATACCGAAATCGGAATATTTGAATTTATGGCTGTTAATCGGGTCATCTTCTCCGGGAGTTATGCCCTCGGCAGCATAAGTATCTTCATCATAGCCTTGAGTGAGTATAATTGGATTTTCGCCAAATTCAACTTGTCTTGCAACAGTTGAAGAAATAGTAGCAGTACCGTCGCCATTGTCCTTGAATGACCAGTTGTCACCGCTTGTTGTCTTGTTGTTATGCGGTACATCATTAACAGGCTTGTCGGGGTTATCAGGATTTTCGGAAGGTGTAGGAGGTGTTACGACTTTACCGTTTGCTTCAATTTTATCAATAGTAATTGAGCCTTCATCTTCGCCTGCATAGTAGTTTCTGAATTCAAACTTTCCGGGATATTTGTCTGATGAGGGATTGTATGAAAGGTCAAGCTTTGAAACATCGAATGATAAAGTTACAGGAGTACCGGCTGTGCAGGCTACCTGAGTAGCGGCAATATCAACAGTTCCGTCCTTTGAATCAACAAAGCCTTTTTTAGCGTCATATTCAAGCCAATAAGGAGCATCTTTAACTCCAATACCGAAACCGCAGGAGAAGTTGCCTGTGAAATCGGGAGTGAATGTTATGTTGATTGTTTTAAGACCGCTGGCTGCAACATCAGCAGTAAAGCCTTCATATTTATCACCTACAGCAACAGCAGTGGCAGCTTTTTTATTAGTAGTAACGTCTATTGACGGAACAACAACAGCACCTGCCGGAACTGAAACCATTGCAGCAGGTACACATGAAGCAGCCATAACAAGGCTCATAACAGAAGCCTTGAAACGTCTTGAAATGTTTTGCTTTTTCATTGAAAATCAATCCTCTCTAAAAATATTTTGGTAAACGTAAAAATCTTTTGTATAATGAGATTATAGCATATTATTTACAGTAATTTGTTAACAAACTATTAACAAAATGTGATTATTGAATGAAAATCTATAGTTTATACATAACTTGTGTATATTATCTATTAACAATTACTAAAAGTATATTTTTAATAATGATTATATTAAAAAATTTATTCTTATATAATCAATAATTTCAATGATTCGGGCAGACAAAATTGAGCTATATCAGGAAAATTGTATCTGATGTATAGATTGACAAATTACATTAAATATGATATAATAAAGCGTACAAATTTATTTTCATGTATAGCTCGTAAAAAACTTCATATAATAATTAAAATATATTGAAAGAGGGCGTATATTTTGGAAATAAAAAAAGATGACGAAAAAAGCGTTACAGAAGAAAAAATTGATGAATCAAAACTTATAGAGGAAACAGGACAGAGTATTTCTCAAAATTCAAAACACCTTATTCATTGTCTTTCAGTAATAGGACAGATTGAGGGACATTATGTTCTTGCAGAACAGAACAAGACAACAAAATATGAACATATAATTCCGGCACTCGTAGCTATTGAACAGGACAGAAGCGTTGAGGGACTTTTAATAATACTGAATACAGTAGGCGGAGATGTTGAAGCAGGTCTTGCTATAGCTGAACTTATTGCAGGAATGAAAACACCTACAGTTTCACTTGTAGTCGGCGGAGGTCATTCAATAGGCGTACCCCTTGCCGTAAGTGCAAAACATTCATTTATTGTTCCGTCTGCCTCAATGACAATTCACCCCGTGCGAATGAATGGGACTGTTCTCGGCGTTCCGCAGACACTTTCATATTTTGATAAGATGCAGGACAGAATTATAAATTTTGTAACTTCAAACAGTAGCATAAGTGAAGAAAATTTCCGAAATCTTATGATGAATACACAGGAACTTGTGCTTGATGTCGGCAGTGTTCTTGAAGGAAAAAAAGCTGTTGAATTTGGTCTTATTGATGAACTCGGAGGTTTGAGCGATGCATTGGAGTGTCTTTATAACATAATTGAAAATACAGAAAAGAGATATTTATAAATTTGTCAGGGCGGACATTGTTCGCCCGTAAAATTACTTATGCGGAGGGTAAATAATGGCAGAATCCAAGAAAAAAAAATCATCGGGGAAAAAGTCAGAGTCCGCCAAAAAAGAACCGTTTAAATTTACAGCACCTGTAAATGACAAAAATCATTTCTGGTCAATAGTATTGTTTGCACTGGGAATACTGATACTTTTTATGACATTTGTCAAAGGTTCGGCAGGCTGGCAGGCAATACATAATCTTTTACTCGGAACTTTTGGTTTTTCCGTGATTTTCGTGCCGGCAATTCTGATATATACATCAATTCAGATAGGAATGGAAAAAAGTCAGAAATGCGTTGCAGACCGTGCAATATGGGGAATTGTTCTTGCACTTCTTACAAGTGCATCAATACAGATTTTTGCCGTCGGTGATTTGCCGGGAGAGGAGTTTTCAGGGCATATAGAAGAACTTTACAAGGACGGTGTAAAACTTGACGGCGGAGGTGTTGCAAGTTATTTAATTGCAGGGCCTTTGCTTAAAATTTTTGGGGGAACGGGTGCGAAAATAATAACAATTATATTTTTCTTTGTTGCTATGATGCTTCTTACACATAAGAGCCTGTTAGAGTTTCTTGAATGGATTACAAGACCTTTTCGTAATTTCGGAAGAGTTGTACAAGGGCTTTACAGTATGCTTATGGGCGGAGATTTCAACGAAGTTTTTGAAGATGACGACTTGAACGACGATATTGAAAAAAAATCTTTTGACAAGGATTTGGAGGCTATAAATATTGTAAATAACCGTACAGAACAGCCCGGACAGCCTGAATTTTTTTCTGTTACAGTTCCTTTGAAAAATGAACCCGAACCGGAATTTTGGTTTGATGTTCCTCTTGAATCTGATAAACTTATACAAAAAGAGCATGAAGAAGTTCAGCCTGAACCGAAAAATAAAAAGGAAAAAAATACTGATAAAATGCCACAGAATGACATTGCCGAAAAAAATCTTGATGAACTTATTATACGTGCGGCAAATGAGAAGAAAAAGAAAGATTCTTCTTACAATGATGTTGTAAATAATAATGATGCGGACAATGAACAACGACCGTATAAATTACCGCCTCTTGATTTGCTTACATTTCCTAAAAATTATTCAAACAGTGAGGAAGCCGCCGCAGAGATGCGAGAAAAAGCCGATATTATTGTTAATACTTTGAAAAGCTTTAAAGTTGAAGTAATTATACGTGATATATTGAGAGGGCCATCAATAACAAGATATGAAGTTCAACCGGGTGTCGGCGTGCAGGTAAAGAAAATAAAAAGCCTTGAGGACGATATTGCACTCAATCTTGCGGCACAAGGTGTAAGAATAGAAGCACCTGTTCCCGGAAAATCAGTTGTAGGAATTGAAGTACCGAATGAAAACAAGGATGTTGTAACAATAAGGGAAACGCTTTCTTCACCTGAATTTCGCAATGCGAAAAGTAAACTCGCTTTTGCTGTCGGAAAAGACATTGCAGGCAATATTATAATAGGTGACATTGCAAAAATGCCCCATGTTATAATAGCAGGTACTACAGGTTCGGGAAAATCCGTCTGTACACGTTCAATAATAATGAGCATACTTTACAATGCAACGCCCGACGAAGTAAGACTTATTCTCATTGACCCGAAAATAGTTGAATTTAAATTATTTGAGGGTATACCTCATTTGCTGATACCGATTGTCACAGACTGTAAGAAAGCAGCAGGTGCTTTAAACTGGGCTGTAAATGAAATGATGCGTCGTTATAAGATTTTTGCGGACGCAGGTGCGAATGACCTCAAATCATATAATTCATATGCAAAACAAAATGACGATATTCAGACAATGTCGCAGATTGTAGTATTTATTGATGAACTTGCCGACATGATGCTTGTTGCAGGAAAAGAAGTTGAGGACTATATATGCCGACTTGCACAAATGGGACGTGCCGCAGGGATACATCTTGTTATTGCAACACAACGACCGACAACAGACGTTATAACGGGTCTTATTAAGGCAAATATTCCAAGCCGTATCGCACTTTCAGTAATGTCACAAGTTGATTCACGTACTATTATTGATATAGCAGGTGCGGACAAACTGCTCGGCAATGGTGATATGCTTTATATGCCTATAGGTACAACAAAACCTGTACGTATTCAAGGTTGTTTTGCGTCCTCAAAAGATATAAATTCAACTCTTGACTATATTAGAAAACAAGTTCAGGGAGAATATGACGACGATATTATTCAGGCAGTCGAAAGTTTTGTACCGCAGACAAAGGGTTCAGGCAATAATGATGATTACGGCATTTCACCTTCTGCAATGACAGATGAGGACTTTGTTGAAAAGGCTATTGAAGTTGCTGTAAATAATGGTCAGCTTTCCACTTCAATGTTACAGAGAAAGTTGAAACTCGGCTATGCAAGAGCCGCAAGAATTATGGACGAACTTGAAGAACTTGGTGTTATAGGTGCAAGTGAGGGAGCGAAACCCCGTAAGGTTCTTATGTCTAAAATGCAGTATGACGAAAGAAAATTAAGAAAACAGCAGGGAAATTAAATTTTAATTATAAATTCAGGAGGTGATATTATTTGTATAAGGGTTTTTTGCCTATAACTAAAAAAGAAATGGAAGAACTGGGTATCAGTCAGTTTGATTTTATATATGTTACAGGTGATGCTTACGTTGACCACCCGAGTTTTGGTGCGGCTATCGTTACAAGGCTTATTGAATCTTTGGGTTTTACCGTGGGAATTATTTCACAGCCCGACTGGCACACAGACAGGGATTTCAGAAAATTCGGTTCACCGAAATATGCTTTTCTTGTGACTGCCGGGAATATAGATTCAATGGTTGCACATTACACTGCCGCCAAAAGAAAACGTTCCGATGATGCCTATACAGCAGGAGGAATTGCAGGAAAACGCCCTGACCGTGCTGTTATAGTATATTGTCAGAAAATTCGTGAATATTTCGGTGACATACCAATTGCAATAGGTGGACTTGAAGCTTCTTTGCGTCGTTTCGCACACTATGATTACTGGGACGATGCCGTCCGTCCGTCTGTTCTTGTTGACAGTGGTGCAGATTTGCTTATGTACGGCATGGGTGAACATCAGATAGAGGAATTATGCAAACGTCTTGCAAATGGTGAGAATATCAGGGATATTCACAATATCAGGGGAACTTGTTATCTGACAGAACCCGTCAATACGCCGTTAGGTTCGGCACAGTGTCCGTCATTTGAGCAGGTACGTGACAATAAAGCCGAATACGCAAAGGCAACTAAAATTCAGTATGATTGGCAAGATGAAGTTTATGGAAAAACTATAATACAGCGTCACGGGAAAATGATGCTTGTACAGAATCCGCCGTCTTACAGTCTTACAACAGAAGAACTTGACCATATATATTCATTGCCATATATGAGAACTTATCATCCGTCTTATGAATCACTCGGGGGAGTTCCGGGAATTGAAGAAGTGCGTTTTTCAATAACGCATAACAGAGGGTGTTTCGGATACTGTAATTTCTGTTCAATTGCACTTCATCAGGGACGGCGTGTAACTTGCAGAAGTGAAAAATCAATACTTGAAGAAGCTGAAAGAATAACGCACATGCCCGATTTTAAGGGATATATACACGACGTGGGAGGACCTACGGCTAATTTCAGAAGTACATCATGTGAAAAACAATTAAGCAAAGGCTTATGCATGGGAAAAAAATGTCTTGCACCGAAACCATGCCCCGCTTTAAAGGTAGACCACAGTGAATATCTTGCAATTCTGCGGAAAATCCGTAAAATAAAGGGTATCAAAAGAGTTTTCATACGTTCGGGCATACGTTATGACTATCTCATGGAGGACAAAAACGACGAATTTATGCGTGAACTTATAAAATACCATGTAAGCGGACAGTTGAAAGTTGCACCTGAACACTGTTCGGCTGTTGTTCTTGACAAAATGGGCAAACCACATATTGAAGCGTATAAGGCTTTTCAGAAAAGATTTTACGAAATCACAAAGGGAATAGGCAAAGAACAATATTTAGTGCCGTATCTCATGTCATCACACCCCGGGAGTACATTGAACGAGGCAATTGACCTTGCTGTTTTTCTGAAAGAAAATAAAATACGTCCGGAG
Source organism: uncultured Ruminococcus sp. (assembly GCA_947627175.1). Taxonomy (GTDB): domain Bacteria; phylum Bacillota; class Clostridia; order Oscillospirales; family Ruminococcaceae; genus Ruminococcus. The sequence continues at coordinate 14,806 of CANQVA010000025.1, read as the reverse complement.
CAAGTACAGGACTTTTACCCAACACCCGGAACTATTTCAACCGCTATGTTTTACACGGGACTTGACCCCTACACGATGGAAAAGGTATATGTTCCGAAAACTCCCGAAGAAAAAGCGGAACAGAGGGCTTTATTGCAGTATTTCAAACCACAGAACAGGGAAATAATTTTAAAGGCTCTGCATAAAGCCGGACGGAATGACCTTATAGGCAAATCGCCGAAATGTCTTGTTGAAGATATAAAGAGAAATAACGGAAAGGCAGGTGTTAAAAGTTGTCAGACCTCAAACTCACAAATGAACAGAAAAAAACAATCGGAAAGTATGCAAAAAAGGCAAAACAGAAATATGATGGGCAAAGTCCGGAGCAGAAAAAGAAAACCATAAAAAAAGCAATTCCTGTTGTAATTATATTTATAATCGGCTTTATTGTGTGGCATTTTTTCGGTTTCAGCGGTGTAGAAACAGATATTGAAAAACTTTCCGTACATTATATAGATGTCGGACAAGGTGACAGTATATACATAACATCGGGCGGTGAAGGTATGCTTATAGATTGCGGAGAATCGGGCGAAACAGATAGAGTTATTTCATATCTTGAAAATATGGGCGTTTCAAAAATTGATTATGTTGTAGGCACACACCCACATTCCGACCACATGGGAGGTATGAGCAAAATTGTTGAATATTTTGACATAGGTGAAATGATTATACCGAATATAGACGACAGCGACACTCCCACAACTAAATATTTTGAAAAGTTTCTTACCGCCTGTGCGGAAAAAGGTCTTTCAATTACAACAGCAAAACTTGGTAGAAAAATAGAATTAGGAGATGCAGAACTTGAAATTATTGCCCCAAATAGTGACGATTACAGCAATGTCAATAATTATTCTGTAGGTTTCATAATGCATCACGGTGAAAACAGTTTTATTTTTACAGGTGATGCTGAAAAGTTAGCGGAAGATGAAATGCTTGAAAAAGGCTTACTTGAGGATATAGACGTTTATAAAGCAGGTCATCATGGCAGTGATACTTCATCTTCGGAAGATTTTCTTAATGTCATAAAACCTGATTATGCGGTTATTTCATGCGGTGAGGGAAATTCCTACGGTCATCCGAATGATATAACTATTGAAAATTTAAGCAAATTCACTGATAATATTTACCGTACTGATTTATGCGGAACAATTGTTTTTGAGTCGGACGGCAGGGAACTGACCGTCAAGACGGAAAGGAACGGATAATGACAGTTATTGACCGATTTGAAAATGATATTGCCGTTCTTGAAACGGACGGCGGAATTGTTGAAGTAGAACGTTCAAAAATTCCGCAAAATGCCCGTGAGGGTGATGTTCTTGCGGAAAATAACGGCATATGGATTGTTGACGTATGCGGAACTGAAAAAAGACGTGCGGACATTCGTGAAATGATGAAAAGGCTGATGAAAAAATGACTGATATAATTATAATAGGCGGAGGGGCGGCAGGCTGTTTTGCGGCTGTTCATTCGGCTCGCCGTGGGAAAAACGTACTGCTTTTTGAGAAAAACGACAAACTCGGGCGAAAGCTGAGAATTACGGGAAAAGGCAGATGTAATGTTACAAATAATTCTGATATTCAGGAGCATATGAAAAATATTCCTGTAAATTCAAGATTTATGTACAGTGCGTTTTCTGCTTTCGATGCATACGACACTATGAATTTTTTTGAAGAAATAGGCGTTCCCTTAAAGACAGAGAGGGGAAACCGTGTGTTTCCGTTAAGTGACAAGGCGGACGACATTGCCGACGCTCTTGTACATGAGATGAATAAAAACGGTGTCAGGGTAATAAAAAGACGTGTTACTGAACTGATAACAGAAAATAATGTATGTAAGGGAGTAATTGCAGGAGGTGAAAAATATTATGCAAAATCTGTTCTTATAGCTTGCGGTGGAAAATCTTACTCAAATACAGGTTCGACGGGTGACGGCTATTCACTTGCTGAAAGTGTCGGTCATACAGTTACAGAGATAAAACCAAGCCTTGTACCGCTTGTTTCGTCGGACAGTTATTGTTCTGAAATTATGGGGCTTTCCTTGCGTAATGTAACATTGAATCTCTATGACCGTGAGAAAATTATATATTCCGAATTTGGTGAAATGCTTTTTACTCATTTCGGAGTTTCAGGGCCTCTTGTGCTTAGTGCAAGTTCACATATAAGGGAAATGTCGCCTGACAGGTACAAAATTTTAATTGACCTTAAACCGGCACTTTCCACAGAACAGCTTGATGCAAGAATACAGCGTGATTTTGCGGAAAATCTGAATCGTGACTTTGAAAACGGCATAAGAAAATTGTTGCCTTCAAAAATCATACCGGTAATTATAAGGCTTTCGGGAATTTCACCTGAACAGAAAGTGAACGGCATAACAAGAGAACAACGCCATAAATTCGGAGAACTTATAAAAGCATTTCCGGTAAGGATTTCGGGCTTTCGTCCCGTTGATGAGGCAATAATAACAAGCGGAGGTATTTCCGTTAAAGAGATAAACCCGAAAACAATGGAGTCAAAAATTATAAAGGGTCTTTTCTTTGCAGGGGAAGTTATAGATGTTGATGCATATACAGGCGGATTCAATTTGCAGATAGCTTTTTCTACAGCTTATTCAGCATCATTATATATGTAAAAAGGAGAAATAAATATGAGTATAAATATTGCAATTGACGGCCCTGCGGGAGCAGGTAAAAGCACGATAGCAAGAATAGTGTCTGCACAACTCGGATATATATATGTGGACACGGGAGCATTATACAGAGCAATTGCCCTGTATATAAAGGAAAATAATATCACTGACGAAAATATTCCGTCATCGCTGAAAAATGCAGACGTTTCAATTAAATTCATTGACGGCAGACAGAGAGTATTTTTAGGGGACAGAGATGTTTCCGATATTATAAGAACTCCTGAAATATCTATGGAGGCTTCAAGAACTTCCGCAATACCGTCAGTGCGTGAATATCTTTTCGGTACTCAGCAGAAAATAGCAAGGGAAAATAATGTCATAATGGACGGCAGGGACATCGGAACGGTTGTACTTCCTGATGCTGATGTAAAAATTTTTCTTACAGCATCGGCAGAAGAACGTGCAGTCAGACGGTATAAAGAACTTGCGGACAAGCCGAATTGTCCTTGTTATGAGGAGATTTTAAGCGATATTATCGAACGTGACAAAAACGACATGAATCGTCCTGTTGCACCTCTTAAACAAGCAGACGACGCTGTTCTTGTTGATACTACAAATCTGACGCTTGAACAGTCAGCAGACAAAATTATAAAAATAATTACAGAAAAGACTAAGAGGTGATGCTATGTTGTATGCTGTTATAAAGGCTATTGTAAAATTTTTTCTGAGTATAGCTTTTAATCTTCACTATGAGGGAAGAAAAAATATTCCTAAAGGTACGGCTGTTATATATGTTTCAAATCACCGTACTAACGCCGACCCCCCTCTTGCAGGCTGTGCAACGCCCGGAAAACACGCTTTCATGGCTAAGGAAGAACTTTTTGAAAATAAGCTGTTCGGCGGACTTATACGTTTTCTCGGAGCGTTTCCCGTTTCAAGGGGCAAAGGCGATACAAGTGTTATTGACAAATCTGTTGAGGCTCTTGAAAATGGCAGAAGTCTTATGATTTTTCCCGAAGGTACACGCTCAAAAGACGGCAAAGTTCAGAAAGGTCATACAGGAGCGGCTTTAATTGCGGCACGTTCAGGAAAACAGATAATTCCGGTAGGAATTGTTTTCGGTGAAAAACTGAAATTCCGTACAAAAGTAAAAGTTATTTACGGCACACCGATAAATCCGGCAGATTACTGTGAAATATGTGATACACCAAATCCACGACAGCTTGTAAAACTTAAAAATCGTTATATGGCTGATATAAAGGCACTTGTTGAGGGTGAACCCGAAAAAATGAAAGGGGAGTCCGCTTCTGATGAGTAAAGTCACGGTTGCAAAATCAGCAGGTTTCTGTTTTGGTGTTGACAGAGCCGTCCAAATGGTATATAATGAACTTGAAAAGGGTACTAAAGTAGCAACACTGGGTCCCATTATACATAATCAAGATGTTGTGAATGATATGGAAAAACGTGGTGCAAGAATTGTAAATTCTGTTGACGAACTTGAACCCGATGAAACAGTTGTAATACGTTCTCACGGTGTGGGCAGGGACGTGTACGAAAAAATCAGTCAGAAGGGTAACAGAATGCTTGATGCCACTTGTCCTTTTGTTTCAAAAATTCATAAAATCGTTGCAGAAAAAACAAGAGAGGGCTGTTTTATTCTCATAGCAGGTGATGCAAGTCACCCTGAAGTGCAGGGAATCGTTGGTCATTGTGACGAAAATTGCCTTGTTTTTAAAGATAATTTTGAGCTAAAAGACTTTTTTCAAAATCAACACAAAAATTTCAAAAAAACTCTTGCTTTTGTCGCTCAAACGACGTATAATATATTAGTATGGGAGAAGTGTTTAAAGGAGATTCCGCAGAACGCACCCGATATCGTTATATTCGATACAATCTGTAATGCCACCGATGCAAGACAGACAGACGCACGTGAACTTGCTCAGAAGTCTGACATTATGCTCGTCGTCGGCGGACGGCACAGTTCCAATACTGTCAAACTCTATGAAGTGTGTAGCCGCTACTGCAAAACGTATCATATAGAAAATTCGGAAGAACTTCGTACTTTAAAGCTACCCAGTGCTGAAAATATCGGCATTACTGCCGGAGCGTCCACTCCGGCTTATATAATTAAGGAGGTACAAACCAAAATGGCAGAGATTGAAAAGGAAACAATTCAGAATGAGGAGAGTTTTGAGGAATTACTCGACCAGTCATTCAAAAAAATACATACAGGAGAGAAAGTTAAAGGCACAGTTATTGCTGTCAACAATACAGAAGCTATTGTTGACCTCGGCACAAAGCATACAGGCTATGTTGCTCTTGATGACCTTACAGACGACGCTACAAAGAAGCCTGAAGATATCGTAAGCGTAGGCGACGAAATAGAACTTGTTGTAATTAAAGTCAATGACGGTGAAGGTACTGCAACTCTTTCAAAAAGAAAGGTTGACGAACAGGCAGGCTATGAAACTATCGTTAAGGCTAAAGAAGAAGGCACTATTCTTGAGGGCGTTGTACAGCACGTTGTAAATAAGGGTGTTACACTTAATGTACTCGGCGTGAGAATATTCATTCCTGCATCACAGACAGGTTTGCCAAGAGGTGCAGAACTTGAACAACTTCTTAAAAAGAAAGTTGAATTTATGGTTATTGAAGTTACTGAAGGCAGAAAGAGAGCTGTTGGTTCAATCAGAGCCGTACAGGCTGCACGTAAGGCAGAAGCAAGGGCTAAATTCTGGGAAACTGCTAAGATAGGCGATACTTTCACCGGAAAAGTTAAGTCACTTACAAACTTTGGTGCATTCGTTGATTTGGGCGGTATTGACGGAATGGTTCATATTTCCGAACTTTCATGGAAGAGACTTAAACACCCAAGCGAAGTTGTAAATGTCGGCGATATTCTTGAAGTTTATATAAAGGATTTAGACAAGGAAAACAACAGAATTTCTCTCGGCTTTAAAAAGGCTGAAGATAATCCGTGGCAGGTTTTCGTGAATAATTATCATGTAGGCGACGTTGTAAAGGCTACTATCGTTTCCATTACTTCTTTCGGTGCATTCGCTGAAATTGTTGACGGTGTTGAGGGTCTTATTCATATTTCTCAGATTGCAAACAGAAAGGTTGAAAACGTAAAGGACGTTCTTTCAGTAGGTCAGGAAGTTGATGTTAAGATTATCAAAATTGATGAAGAAGAAAACAGAGTCAGCATTTCTATGAGGGCTTTACTTGAAGATAACGCCAACGTTGACGATGCTGAATAATCGTACTATTAAGAGACTGTGCAGACGTGCAGTCTCTTTTGTTTCAGAAATCGTTTCAAAATAATTCATAATTTTTTCAAATTATTATTGACAAAACAAAATAAATATTGTATATTTAAATTATACTCAATATTAACGGAGAGGGGTTAATAAATATGATTTTTAAAAAAATCGCTGCGACAATTTCGGCTGTTGCACTTTCAGCAGGCATGGCAGCTTATATGCCTGTGAATAATGGCGTAAACATTAAAGCAAATGCCGAAAATGTTGATGTCAACTATGCAGAGGCATTACAGAAATCAATGTTTTTCTATGAAGTACAGCAGGCAGGCATTTTGCCTGAATGGAATGATGTTTCATGGCGTGCTGATTCTATGATTAAAGAGGACGGCACACCGTCAGACATTATTGACGGCGGTTGGTTTGATGCAGGTGACCACCTTAAATTTACTCTTACAAATGCATATACTGCATCTGTTCTTTCATGGGGTCTTATTGAATATAAGGACGCAGTAAAAAAAGCAGGTTTGTATGACTTGTATCTGAAAAATCTCAAATGGGGACTTGACTATGTTGCCGCTTGTGATTTGGGCGATAAAGTTATAGGTACTATCGGTGAGGACGGATTTGACCATGTATGGTATGGAAGCCCCGAAGTATATATCAGAAAGTTCAATCTCAAAAATGAAACAGAGGAAAGACCTTACGATACTATAACAAACTGTACCACAATAGCAGAAATGGCAGCAGCTATGGCAGGCGGATATATTGTATTTAAAGACGAAGACCCCGAAGCTGCAAAAACTTACCTCGAACACGCTGAAAGTCTTTTCAAGCTTGCAAATGACGTATGGGCTGAAAACGGTGCTGATGCAAACAAAGACCAAGGTATTCAGGGAAAATATTATAATACAATAAATAATCAGGGTACAGACAATTTTATTGATGAACTTATGTATGCGGCTAACTGGATGTATATGGCTACAGGTGAACAGTCATATCTTGACAAATGTGAAAAGGAATATATTCCGCTGTTTCCAAAGGAAAGCCAATCTACAGACATGAAATATACATGGGGTTTCTGCTGGGACGATACAACACAGGGTGCGGCACTTCTCTATGCTATAAATACAGGCAAAAAAGAATGGATTGACCATGTTGCACATCATCTTGATTATTGGATAAGCGGATATAATGGAAAGTCAATTCCGAATACACCCGACGGAATGCCCGTTCTTCAGAGTTGGGGCGTTCTCAGATATGCAGAATCAACGGGTTGGCTTGCAAAGCTGGCAAGTGATACTATTTTTAAAGATAATGCACAGCTTTCCGAAAAGTATAATTCATGGGCAAAGGAAATGATGGATTATGCTTTCGGTGATAATGACCTCGGACTTTGTTATGTTGTCGGAATGGGAGAAAATAACCCTGTAAATATACATCACAGAGGGGCATCGGGTATACATGACGACCACTGGAACGAACTCGGCACACCTGCACCGGAAGAAGATGACGGTTGGCAGAGAGAATATGCACACGTTCTTTATGGTGCATTAGAGGGCGGCCCTAATCAGGACGGTACATTCAAAGACGATAACGGCTCATATACAAATACAGAAGTTGCCATTGACTATAATGCAGGATATACAGCCGCATTGTGTGCATTCCTTGACGATTACGGCGGGGAGAAACTTGCTGATTTCCCACAGCCTGAAACTCCTAAGTGGTCAGAATGGCAGGTTGCCGCATCTCTCAACGGTAAAGGCAACAGCTATTCAGAAATAAAGACATGGGCAATGAATCATACTGCATGGCCGGCAAGAGTAGCAAAAAATGTCAAGTACAGATACTATTTTGACGTTTCGGAAGTTCTTGCGGCAGGTCTTTCTGTTGATGATATTACTGTAAGCATCGGTTCACAGCAATATCAGGAAGGACAGCAGGGACACGCAACTACTACAGGCAAGCCTATAAAATATGAGGGCGACCCTTCGGGAAACACTTATTATGCTGAAATCGTATTCGAGGACGGCAGGGCAATTATGCCTACAGGTCAGAGCGAACACAGAGATGAAGTGCAATTCAGAATTTCAATTCCCGACGCTGTTGACGGAAAGCCGACAACAGGTGCATGGGACCCGTCGAATGACTGGTCATATGAGGGTGTAGAGGACGCTCCGAATGAACTGAAATATCAGGCTGCACTTAATGAACATATTACTATGTATGTTGATGACGTTCTTGTGTGGGGTACTGAACCGGACGGCACTAAGCCCGAAGCAACTACACCTACAAAGCCGGATAACACCGATACTTCACAGCCGTCATCAGACAGCGGAAAAACTAAGTTCGGCGATACAAATCTGGACGGAGCAGTAAATATTTCAGATGCAGTTCTTATAATGCAGTCTATCGCAAACCCCGATGAGTTTGAACTCTCTGAACAGGGACGTATTAACGGCGATGTCTATAATAACGGCGACGGTATAACAAATAATGACGCTCTTATTATTCAGTACGTTGAAATTAAAACTCTTAGCGAATCTGACCTGCCCGTTGCGAAGGGTTTTGACATTGAATAAATCAATAATAAAATAATAATATAACTTATTAACAGAATATTTTTAAAAGGGAGTTCGCCTCCCTTTTATTTTTTTGGTATTTTGTAGCAAATGCACAAAAAATATAATGCACCATTAGCAAAATAAACGAAATTTTAAAAAACTATTTACTTTTTTCCCGGGATATAATATAATAGAATCGGTAAGTAAATAGGTTTGGTGCAGGTTCTTTCAGAACAACCGCTTACTGTTATATTCGATATAATCGTGGTGTTTGCACTGGCACTGCGTTATAATTAAATCTATATTTTTCAGGGAGGGTGCTAAAAATGCATAAGACATTTGGTAAAAAAGTTGCCGGCGGACTTATGGCAGCAGCTATGGCAGCTTCAGCAGCTACAGCTGTAATGGCTCCTATGGGAGCATTTGCAGGTGACCAGCTCGGACAGTCTACATTTGACGACGGTGTAGGTCTTCCGTGGCATACTTGCGAAACTAACCCCGCTAAGCAGACATTTGACATCTCAGACGGTACTTACAATGTTACAATCGTAAATAATGATGGTCCTGAATCAAGATGGGATCTTCAGCTTCGTCACAGAGGACTTAAAATTGTATCAGGTCATACATATAAGATTCACTGGGAAGTAGATGCTTCAGTAGCAGGACAGCTCTATACAAAGATTGGTGACTATTCAGGTGACAACGAAGTTTGGCATAACGACATGGGCAGCAATGGCAAGGACTTCAACCAGTCATGGGACTGCGTTAAGATAAATGCAGGTAAAAACTCATTTGATGCTGAATTTACTGCTGAAAAAGACATAAACGTTGCTGAATGGGCTTTCCACTACGGCGGTAAGGGCGAACACCAGCCTGTAGACTGTTTCCCGAACAATACAGTTCTTAAGTTCGATAACCTCACACTTGAAGATACAACGAGCGATGAAAACGACTTCGATAAGACTAACGAATTCGGCGTAATCAGACCTAAGACAAATGTACGTCTTAATCAGATTGGTTATTATCCGAATCTTGACAAAAAAGCTTCTTATGTAACAGATGCTTCTGAACCTCTTGAATTTGATATTCTTGACGTTTCAGGCAACACTGTTTATACAGGTACATCTACAAATATCGGTGCAGACCCTGATTCAGGTACAGGCGAAACTACTGAAGTTACAGTCGGTGATGAAAAAGTAACAAAGTATAAGGATACAGGTGCTAATGTACATATTCTTGACTTCTCAGACTTCACAACTCCCGGCGTTTATACTATCGTAGTTAAAGATACAACAGGCGTATCCGGTACACGTTCAGGTCTTAAAGAAGGTGCATACGATACAACAATTGAGGGCGATAAAGTTGTATGGGAAAACTGGGTAACAGGTAAGAAATACAACATGAATGTAAGCCATCAGTTCCGCATTGATGAGAATATCTATGATACTCAGCTTATCAAGGATTCTCTTAACTACTACTATCAGAACCGTTCAGGTGTTCCGATAGAGGCAAAGTATATCACATCAGGTGATACATCTACACTTTCACACACAGAATACGGTCATAATCCTGATGATGCTTATGTTCAGTCAAAATGGCAGAAAGCATATTCTTCAGAGTTCGATGGCGATACATCATATCAGATTGACGGTACAGGCGGTTGGTACGATGCAGGTGACCACGGTAAATACGTTGTAAACGGTGGTATCTCTGTATGGACACTCCAGAACGCTTATGAAGTTTCAAAGAAAAACGGAACTGATGCTAAGTGGACAGACGGAACAGTTGCTATTCCTGAAAACGGAGATAAGAACCCTGATATCCTCGATGAAGCAAGAGTAGAACTTGAGTGGATGCTCAAGATGATGGTTAAGAGCGATGACCCGTACTGGGGCAAGTATGAAGGCATGGTTTACCACAAACTCCATGACCACAAGTGGACAGGTCTTGCTATTCACGCATGGAAGTATGAAGGCTTTAAAAACTGTGTACGTATTGTAAAGCCTCCGACGTTTGCCGCTTCTTATAACCTCGCTGCTACTGCTGCTCAGGCTGCACGTCTCTGGGAAGGTTATGACGATGCATTCGCTAAAGAGTGTCTTGACGCTGCTAAGAAAGCATTCAAGGCTGCTAACGATAATTTCTATGATTATAAGAGCGGAGAAAACGATAATCCGACATCACTCTATGGACCTCTTGACCAGGCTATCGGTGGCGGTGCTTACGGTGACTCATACGTTAAGGATGACCAGTACTGGGCAGCTTGTGAACTTTATGCTACAACAGGCGAACAGGAATACTATGATATTCTCAGCCAGTATGTAAACCCGAACGACAGCACAGGCAAGGATAAGGCATTCAGCTTGACAACAAACCTCGGCGGCGGTGAAAACAACGGTTCATTCAGCTCATTCAACTGGGGCTGTACATCAGGTCTTGGAACACTTTCACTCTATCTCAGTGATAAAGTAAGTGCAGATGACAAGGCAAAGATTGAATCTTCAATTACAAGTGCTGCTGACGAATATATCGCAGAAATGAGCAAGCAGGGAATGGGTATTCCTTACAGAGAAGCTACTTTTGAAGACGGCGTAAATATCGGTGCCGGCATCAAGGTTACAGGTTATGAGTGGGGTTCAAACTCATTCGTTATAAATAACGCTATGGTTCTCGCTTATGCTTATGATGTTACAGGTTCAAAGGATTATATGAACGGTGCTGCTGAAGCTCTCGACTACATCTACGGACGTAACGGTCTTGACTTCTCTTATGTATCAGGCTATGGCGACGTTGAAAGCGGTTCAACTATGAAGTGGCCGCACCACAGATTCTGGGCTAACGGCGTTGACCCTGAATTCCCAATGGCTCCTTCAGGCGTTCTTTCAGGTGGTCCCGGTGCAGGTATGCAGGATCCTTATATCGGTGGTCTCGGCTACAAGAGAGGTACTCTTGCTAACCAGAAGTGCTACGTTGACAACGCAGAAGCTTGGTCTGTAAACGAAGTTACAATTAACTGGAATGCTCCTCTCGTTTGGATGTCTACATTCATGTATGACAACGCTGCTAATGCAACAGGCGAAGGAACAAGCAAACCTACTAAACCTACAACAGATCCTACAAAGCCATCTACAGGCGGCGATGATAAAGACATTCTTTGGGGCGATACTAACCTCGACAAAGACGTAAATATTTCTGATGCTGTTCTTATCATGCAGTCAATCGCAAATCCTGATGAATTTACAATTGAACCACAGGGCAAGCTCAACGGTGATGTTGTTGATAACGGAAACGGTCTCACAAACGTTGATGCTCTTGCTATTCAGTATGTTGAAATTAAGACAATCACTAATGAGGCATTCCCAATGACATCAGCAGAACTTGACGCTTTATCTAAGTAATTTAAATCTATAAATATAAGGGACACTCCGGTGTCCCTTTTTTTATGAAATTAAAATAATTTATAAATTTAACATAATTACAGGCATAAAAAAAGACGGTTCAAAGAACCGCCTTTTTAAATCAAACGCCGTATTTAAGTGTAGCAACGGGAACGCCGGGTCCCATTGTTGAAGCTACTGTGCAGGACTTAAGATAAGTACCCTTTGCAGCAGCCGGTTTTGCCTTTACGATAGCGTCCATAAGAACTGAGAAATTTTCTTCGAGCTTTGCAGCACCGAATGAAGCCTTACCAATAGGGCAGTGAATGATATTTGTCTTGTCAAGACGGTACTCAATTTTACCTGCTTTAGCTTCTGTAACAGCCTTTGCAACGTCAGGAGTTACAGTGCCTGCCTTTGGGTTTGGCATAAGACCACGGGGGCCGAGGATTTTACCAAGACGACCAACAAGACCCATCATATCGGGAGAAGCAACAACAACGTCAAAATCCATCCAGTTTTCTTTCTGAATCTTTTCAACGAAATCCATACCGCCTACATAGTCAGCACCTGCTGCTTTTGCGGCTTCATATTTATCTTCTTTGCAGAATACAAGAACTCTTACATTCTTACCTGTTCCGTTAGGAAGAACAACAGCACCTCTTACCTGCTGGTCAGCGTGTCTTGAGTCAACGCCAAGACGAATATGTGCTTCAATAGTTTCATCAAACTTAGCCTTTGCATTCTGGCATACTAAGTCAAGAGCCTCTGTGGACTCATAAAGCTTTGTATAATCGACAGTCTTTGCACTGTCAACATATCTTTTGCCGTGTTTCATTATATTTCCTCCTGTTTAAGTGGTGATACCGCACCGCCTATAGCGATACGGTTAGCGGAATTTTCCTCCCACCGTTTAGAAGTCGGAACGGGAAATTATACTTTCCCTTTCGTCATTCAAAAATTGATTAGTCAACAACTACAACGCCCATAGAGCGAGCCGTACCGGCAATCATGCTCATAGCTGCTTCGAGAGAACCTGCATTAAGGTCAGGCATTTTTTGTTCAGCGATTTTCTGAACTTGTTCTTTAGTGATGTTAGCGACTTTTGTCTTGTTGGGAACTCCTGAACCGCTGTTGATATTGCAAGCCTTTTTGATAAGGACAGCAGCGGGGGGAGTTTTTGTTATAAATGAGAATGAACGGTCAGCGTAAACTGTAATAACAACGGGGATAATCATGCCTATATCGTTCTTTGTTCTCTCATTAAATTCCTTTGTGAATGCCATGATGTTAACGCCGTGCTGACCGAGAGCCGGACCAACAGGCGGTGCAGGAGTAGCCTTTCCTGCTGCGATTTGAAGCTTAATGTAGCCAACTACTTTCTGTGCCATGTAATTCGCACCTCCATAAATGTGGTAAATGGCGAGGCAATAATTATTTTACCTCTCCCACTGAAATCTTTTCAGATTTCTTTTTGACCTGAACTATTCCTCAATTGCGACTACCTGATTGATTGGCAGTGTAGTGAGGGTTTCACGACCGAACATTGAAACAAGCAAGTCAACCGAACGGTCGTCAAGATTGATGTTCTGAACGACACCTACAAAGCCGTCCATAGCAGTTCCCGAAATACGTACATTATCTCCGACTTTGAAATTAACTTCAACAGAGGAAATATCAATACCAAAAAGTTTTTGCACTTCTTCTTCGGAAAGTGGAGTAGGTTCTGAAGCAGGACCTACAAAGCCTGTACAGCCTCTGGTATTTCTTACGATATACCATGAATCGTCAGTAACAACCATTTTTACAAGGACATAACCGGGGTATGTTTTGCGTTCTACCTCTTTAGTTTTTCCGTCGGTGATTTCTGTCACCTTTTCAGTAGGAACTCTAACTTCCTGAATAAGTTCATGAAGTTTTCGATTTTCAACAACCTTTTCGATATTCTGTGCAACCTTATTCTCGTAGCCGGAATAAGTGTGAATAACGTACCATTTGGCTGCTTCTGACATAACAAATCCTGCTACTCAAACATATGGATAAATATACCCATATTGAGAAAATTTCCGTTTCAGTCTGTATACTTTTTTACACGGTATAAATTTCTCAGGTAGCTTTTTCCTTTCGTCTTTTGTTAATTACCTCGGATTTATTTTCACTGTCACAATATCCGCATCTGTCTTAAATATTTTGTCTGCATTTTGTGTTGTAACTTTACGGTTTTTCTTTCAGATTCAACCGTAGATAAGTCTGAGTAAAGCAAGGAATCCCTCGTCAAGCAGTCCTATAAATACGGCTGACAGAGCAATTACTGCAACAACAACAGAAGTATTTGTTACAACTGTTTTCTTTGTCGGCCATACTACTTTTTTAAATTCGACTTTCAAGTCATGGAACCATTTTTTAACTTTACCCTGTTCTTTTTTTCCGGAGTCCTTTTTGCCGGATTTTTTTTCAGCCTTAGAATCAGCAGTCTTTTTGCTTGACTTTTCTTCTTCAGCTTTCTTTTTAGGAGTGGTATTTTCCTTTTCTTTAGCCATAAAAAATACTCCTCCTGCTTACTTTGTTTCTTTGTGAAGAGTATGCTTGCGGCAGAACTTGCAATGCTTGTTCATTTCAAGTCTGTCAGGGTCATTTTTCTTGTTCTTCTTGGAAACATAGTTTCTCTGCTTGCATTCAGTACAAGCCAAAGTAACTTTTACTCTCATAATCGGCACCTCCTGAATTAGTTTATTCCGGCTTAGCGGAAATAGGTTTTATTGCCTCCCTCGGACGGGACAAAAAAATAAGCCCCAAACGAGGTAAATATATTGTATCACATTATTCAGCATTTGTCAAGCGTTTCAGGAAAAAAATTTCAGACAATTTGTATGTGTTAAAATGATATGAACCCAAAAAAATAGAAATTCCAACCGAGATATGGTATAATAAGTTTACCATA
>CANQVA010000024.1 GCA_947627175.1 uncultured Ruminococcus sp. | reverse complement strand
TTGCTCGAGGCATTGGGTTCAACAGATTTGAATTTGTTGCTTGATGTTGGCTTCAATCGGGAAGTTGCGGAAGATTCCGCTTTATATTGGAGTAAGAAAGAAGGAGATATGGCTTCTTTGATTGATAAAGTGGATAGTATGTCGACAGAGCAGATTGAGGCACTGGGACAATGTTCAACAGAACGTATCAAGAAGTTCTATTCATGGAAGTTCATCTGTGATAGATACTTGGAGGTGTTCATTTGAAATGTAATGTATTGTTCGTTCATTCGAGCGCAGAACTCTATGGTTCGGATCGATCACTGTTGAATATCGTGAAGATGCTGGATCGTTCGCAATTTCAGATTCATGTATTTTTGCCATGTGAAGGTCCATTGGCGGATGAAATGCGTAATCTCGGTGATGTGAAGGTAAATATTTTTGACATCGCAGTTCTCAGGCGCAAGAACCTTTCTCTAAAGGGCGTCGCAGAATATCTGTGTCAGCTCAGAAAGGCAATCGCCTATATCAAAATTTACATTAATAAGAATAATATTGATATTGTGGACACCAATACATCGGTTGTGTTTTCTGGTGCGATTGCAGCAAAGCAATGCAAAGTAGCAAGTGTATGGCATATCAGGGAGATCATCAGCAACAAATTTGAAAATTATGTAATTTCTTTCATGATGAACCGATACAGTGATATAATCATCGCAAATAGCAAATCTACTTCTGCTTCGCTGAAGGTATCACAGAAAAAAATCATTGTTGTTTACAATGCTATTGAATCCAAGCGTAGTGCATCAGCACCGAGGATAACCTCAGATGTCCTCACAGTCGGTATGGCTGGAAGAATCAATCGTTGGAAAGGACAAAAACTCTTTATCGAGGCGGCTGAGAAAGTCAGTAAGAGATATGAAAAGGTCAGATTTCTGATAGCCGGCGATGCCTACAGCGGAGATGAGTATTTGATTGATAATTTGAAGGCACAAATCAAGGAAAAGGGATTGGAAGAAAAGGTAAAACTTCTTGGACAGGTTAATGATATGGATGCTTTCTATGATCTCCTGGATATTTTCGTTTTGCCTTCAATTCAACCTGAGCCGTTTGGACTTGTACTGATTGAGGCGATGGAGCATAAACTCCCAGTCATCGCAACAGCACATGGCGGTCCTGTTGAGATTATTGATAATGAAAAGAATGGCTACCTTGTTGATTATCACAGTGCAGATGACATGGCTGCAAAAATTCTTGAACTCCTGTACGATTCGGATAAACGAAAAAAATTTGGAAAGAATGGGTATCAAAAAAAGCAAGAGGTATATTCTGTTCTGACTATGGTGAAACATATCGAGACTGTTTTCAAAAAGTTGGTGCAGAAGTAACGACAGATGCTTTTACATATATTTGATTGGGTAAAAAAATGATAATTGAATTTAATGGATTGCCTGGATCCGGAAAAACCTTGCTGAAAAAGCAACTTGCGCAGTCGATGCATGGCAGAGATATACTCACTGCTGGCGTTGACGAATTTCGTGGTGTTGGAAGTTCGAAGCTCAAAAAGCACATAATTAAAGCATACAGAATTATGGCACCGTTTTTTTTTAACAATTTTAGTTTCTGGTCTCAGTGCAGGAAACTATTGCAGATAAACCGCAGCGAAATTCCATATCAATCGAGATATGAAAAAATGATTGTGGTTGCATATCTGGTCTACTTATTACAAACCTACAGATGCCAGAACAAAATAGTGATTGTCGACGAGGGTTTTGTGCAAACATTCAGTGCGATTGCTGTTCATACAAATAGTGGAGAGAAGGCGGCGGAAGTCATACGCAATGTGTGCAGTCAATTTGATGACATTCTTTCAGTCAATATTGATATTTCTATAGAGGATACTTATGAAAATATCCAAAATCGGAACAGGCATGATTCAGCAATGGACTCTATGTCCGATGAAAAACTAAAACAATTTTTGCAGCAATATGATAAAAGGCTTAAAGAGATGCGAAGTGTATTTCCTTTGAAAAAGGTGCTTAATATTCAATTTAAGCAATCAGAAGTAGTAAATATGATAAATACAATAATTGAAAGGATAGCTGAATATGAATAATCATATGTTCTGCTTTGTGATTTTGCATTACATAGTTACCGAGGAAACAATTCACACAGTTGATTCGATTATAAATTTAGTCGCTGGTAATTATAAGGTTATCGTGGTAGATAATTGTTCACCGAATCAATCATTTGCTCAGCTCAATAATCGGTATCAGAAACATTCAAATGTGGATATCATTCAAAATACATCCAATGCAGGCTATGCCAAAGGGATTAATTTTGGCTATGATTATGCATTAGCGCAGTATTCGCCAGATTTTGTGATTTGCATGAACAATGACATTGAAATCAAGCAGGAGGATTTTTTATCTCGAATCAGCAAAATTTATAATGAGACCCATTTCCATGTGCTTGGTCCAGATATCTATTCAACTTCTGCCTGTATTCATCAAAATCCCGAAAAGAGTATCATTCGAAGCATGAATGATGTGGAGGAACATATCAAGCAAGTCAAGAAAATCAGGCAGGGCACTTTCAAGCTTAAGATGAAAGGACTTCTTCGCAGGAATAAGTTCTTCTATCAGCTTTATAAAAAACATAAAAAAGGGCAAAAGGATAAAGATGATGAAAAGCATACAGTGCTGAAAGGCTGCGCATTGCATGGTGCGTGTCTTATTTTTTCCAATCTGTTCATCGAAGCAAGAAACTATGCACTATATCCAGAAACAGAGTTTTACTGCGAAGCACAGATTTTAGACTATGAATGCCATCGTGATCATCTTATTCAGATTTATGATTCCGATTTGCAAATCTTTCATCATGAAGATGTTGCAACAGATGCAGTGGCAGGCACTTATTATAATAAAATGATAAAGAAATGCGACAAAGTTCTAGTATCCTTGCAAATCTTCAAAAAATTAATCGAGCAAGATGAAAAGAGAAAAGCATGAAAAACGCTTAAGGTGTGTGCCATAGAACAATTACAAGAAGTTATTTTGTGAGGCGAGTGATCAATGAAAAAATTAAATTTAGATAAAGAGTCGATCATATATATTTATGATAAAGGTTCTCGTACTGGTGGAGGCGAAGCATTATTTCAACTTCGAATAGATCTTGAAAATCTTGGATATCATTGTCGGATAGTCTGCAAGAATCGTACGGTATACGATACGCCACTCCCAAAAAAATTTCACAAATATATTCGTTCTAAGGAAGATCGCTGTCTTCCAGAAGATATTGTTGATGATTCCCAAAATTGCCTTATCGTTCCAGAAACAACAACTACCTTTTTATTTAGATACAATAACGTTCAAAAAGTAATCTGGTGGCTCTCCTCCCGATATTATGATGGAAAGTGTAGAATTGAGAATAGACCAGAGATGTTTCGATATCAGGTCAAAATCATAGGTGATGTTGCAAGATATTTGGTCAAATCTGTGATTAGGTTGATTAAATACCAACGGTTGCGGTATCCAATCAATCAGGCACTCAATATTGCAGGTTATCATCATGTTAAGGAAATACTTACAAATCATTATCATGTGGAATCTGTGCTTTTGATTCATCCTATTGGGGTCGATTTTTTAGCAAAAGGCATGTATACAGACACTGCAAATCGTAGAGACGTGGTTCTGTATAATCCAAAAAAGCCTTCTAAAATCGTCTGTCAGCTTTTGGATAGAGGTAACTTTCAGTTTATCCCAATCCAAGGTATGACAGTAGAACAGATGATTGAATGTTTTCGAACCAGTAAGGTTTACATTGACTTTGGTCAGTTTCCAGGACCTGAGCGTTTGCCAAAGGAAACCGTATATAATGGTGTAAATATCATTGTTGGGAAGCGGAATACAGCTTGTAATGATTTGGACGTTATGGTACCAGCGCAGTTCAAGCTTGATGTGCATATGCCGATTGATGAAATTGAACTTAAAATTGCGCTCTTGATGCAGGATTATGAGAAATACGCACCTCTATATGATGACTATCGAGATATGATTAAAAACATGGAGTGTGTTTATCATAAGCAGTTGGACGAAATCTTTGGTAGAGCAAAATAACGGTATGTCTGTTATATTGTGTGAGGAGTGAAAGAGTTGAAATTATCTTTTAGCATATGGACATGTCGTCAAAACAGAATTAATTTTTTGTTCTGTATTGTATGGACTTTATATTCTGTCAGCTCCTTCCTAGGTTCAACAGAGCTTAAATTTTTTTTGAGTTTTGATAAAATCTCTATGCTGCTTCAATTATGCGTGATGGTACTTTCTGTGATGGGCGTCTTCCTGAAAAGACGTATAACGATCAATAAAGGATTAGCCATTGTTGGAGTGATGGTCTTAATGACTTTGATCACAATATTCACTCGATCGTATGGCTATGTAACAATTGCGTCTCTAATGATGCTTGGACAGTTGGCGGATTTTGACAAAATCATCCGATATGATTTTGTTATGAGAATCATCCTGTTTTTCAGCACTGTTTCTTTGTCGCTAATAGGGTTAATTCCGAATTATACGGCCGTTATAAATGAAGTTACAAAACATGCATATGGTTTCGTACACCCAAACACATTCTGTATGATAGCCTATGTCATTTTGTTAGAATGGCTCTATGTTCGATGGCAGAAATGGAATATTAAAGATTTTGTCTTACAAGTTATGTGCATATTTCTGATCAATGCACTTGGTGGCTCAAGAACTACAACATATGCTTATGTTTTTATTTTTTCAGTTAGCATGATTGTCAAATTGTTTCCTAATCTTTTGTTTTGTAAATTCAGTAAGGCAATCTTACCATTGACACCACTCATTTTGATGTGTGTTTCCTATATTTTGGTATATCTTTATGGAAAAAAAGTTCAGTTTGTCGTAAAACTCGATGAAATCATTACAAGTCGTTTCAGTTCCGGTTTTTTTTACTTGACCAGATATGGTTTTTCGTTATTTGGTCAAAAGATAGAGACTGTTTCTACAAGAGAAGCAGTAGAAATAGGAAAAAAAGCAATGATTCTAGATTCTGCCTATATCCGATTGAGTGTTGTGATGGGTGTTGTATTTCTTGGCTTGTTCATAGTAATGTATATCTACATCATAAAAAGGGCATTGGATGAAAAGCGTATAGAACTTGTTATATATGTGTTGTTTTTTCTGATTACTGGTTTTTCAGAATCGTATACGCTCGGCATCTATAATAATCTTTCTCTTATATTCATGATGGGCTATATTGCGAGAAAAAAGTTTGATATACACATAATACCAATTACTTTGTTAAGAAGGAAGTGTAAAATTGTAATTAAGGAGGGTGACTATGGCAAAGTCAAGCATTAAAAAAAATTTTCTGTATCAGATGATATATGAGTTGCTGGTCATCATATTACCTTTTGTCACTTCACCATATATCGCAAGAGTAATTGGAGCAGAGGGCTTAGGTACATATTCATATACCTATTCTGTTGCCTATTATTTTGTACTCTTTTCAATGTTAGGTCTCAAAAATTATGGTAATCGAAGTATTGCAAGAATTAGAGAGAATCAAGAATTTCTAAATCAAACTTTCACAGAGATTTATGTTCTCCATTTTCTGACATCAGCTGTTTGTGTGTTAATTTATATCATCTATTGCATCCAATTAAAGGAAGATCGACTGTTTGCGTGGATTCAATTTGCGTTCGTTCTGAGCGGCCTCTTCGATATCAGCTGGTTTTTTTTTGGAATCGAGAAATTCAAACTGACCGTCACAAGAAACATTATCATCAAGATTTTAAATGTCGTTTGTGTGTTCATGTTTGTCAAGCAGGCAGCTGATCTTTGGAAATACTGTCTAATCATGTCGCTTGGTATGCTGATTAGTCAACTTATGCTTTGGTTTTCGGTAAGAAAATATGTGCATTTTACTAAAATTGAATGGAGTTCGATGAAGAAACATGTGAAACCGATGCTCATTCTGTTTATCCCAGCAATTTCAGTTAGTCTTTATAAATATATGGATAAAATCATGATTCGTCTGCTGAGTTCAAAAGAACAGCTTGGTTTTTATGAAAATGCTGAAAAGGTGAACACAATCCCACTTACAATTATCAGTTCTTTTGGCACAGTAATGTTGCCTAAAATGTCGAATCTTGAAGCCAAGAAGGATAAAGAAAAAAAACTCTACTATATGCGCATATCTATGAAATATGTTATGTGCCTTGCCTTTGCAATGGCTTTCGGGATGGCTGCCGTCGGAAAAACATTTGCATCAATGTTTTGGGGAAAAGACTTCGTAGCTTCTGGGCAGCTCATCATGGGGCTTTCGGTCACAGTGCCATTCATCTCATTTGCAAATGTCATTAGAACACAATATTTAATCCCGAATCAGGAAGATAAGAAATACACAATCTCTGTCGTAATAGGTGCTGTTGTCAATTTAGTAATCAATTTTCTATTGATTCCTATATGGCAGTCGTTCGGTGCCACAATTGGCACAATTGCTGCAGAGATCACCGTTTGTATGTTCCAGACCATTTCAGTCAGAAAAGAACTCCCCATCTTGAAGTATGTCAAAGATCTTGCAGCTTATCTGCCAATCGGGATTATCATGTTCATCCCTACTTACCTAATTAGTATACATATGCCTGCAACCATCAAGACATTTGGAATTGAATTGATTGTTGGTGCTACGATTTACTGTACTCTAATTGTGGGTTACTTTTATCTTATAAAGGATGATATGTTGTTCCGATATTTAGATAAAATTAAAGCATTCGTTTCCAAAAAATGATAGGCTGTGGATTGAGAAAGGAGTTTCATATGCTGACAAGGAAAAATTATGATATTTTGGATGTCACGAAGATCATACTTTCAATCTTGATTGTATGTATCCACACGGAGCTTCTGCCAGATATATGCTATCCTATTTTGCGAATGGCAGTTCCACTGTTTTTTATTATCTCATCATACCTATTCTTTTCAAAAGTCAAAATGGCTGAGACTGAAACAGAACAGAATGGTATGCTCAAACAGTACCTACTTCGTAATGGGAAGCTGTATCTATTCTATTTCATTTTGACACTGCCAATCACTATTATGAAACGGAAGTGGTACGTCTATGGTGCAATGAGCATTATGATGTTCCTCAGGTCATTGCTGTTTGGAAGCACTTTTGTCGCATCGTGGTACATTGTAGCCTCAATGATCGGTACGGCGACGGTATTCTTTCTTTCCAGAAAGCTAAATTCATGGGTAATCACCGGTATTGGAGTGGTATCCTATATGGTCGGTTGTATCGCATCTAATTATTATTATCTATTTTACAACATTACTGCATTTCAATCTGCGATGGATCAATTTGAAATTATTTTTCCCTCTGCGTATGCGAGCTTTTTTGTGTCAATACTATGGATTCAAATTGGAAAAATTTTTGCTGAACACAATTTCAGTGCATACAATAAAAATGTCAAATGGATTCTTCTGTTCTCGCTCATGCTATTATATGCAGAAAGAGCGATTATCATGCATTTTCAATTTGCACGTGAGAACGATTGCTACTTAATGCTAATTCCTGTATGCTCCAGCATTTTTCTGCTCTTGATGCAATTCCCAATTCAAAATGTTTCATCTGCAAAAACACTTCGTGCATGTAGTATTATGATTTATGCTTTGCATGGTTCCTTATTGCCCATTATTCGAAAGCTCATAGAATGGTGGCAATTCAATGACACTGTATCTTCATATATCCTGTTCATTATAACGATAATTTTGTGTCTGATCTATTGTTTAGCAGTACTGAAACTGGAAAAGTATGAACACTTACAATGGCTCAAGTATGCACATTAAATGATTCCAAATGACTTGATTAATGACAAGAAGGAATGAACTTTACCTTGCCTTACAAACATTTGTCCTATATAACTGAAATTTACAAGATGTTTTTATATACTTTTCGTAATGACTGCCGAACACAAAAGAAAATCCACAATGATGAAACACTTGTTGATTTTATCAACCTAAAAATGTAAAGGAGCCAGTTGACGAACCATATTATCCGGTCAATGATGAGAAAAATTCTGCTTTATATGCAGAGTATAAAAAACTTGCCGAAGCAGAAAATAATGTTATCTTCGGTGGTAGACTGGGTGAATACAAGTATTATGACATGGATGCTGTTATTGCATCTGCGCTTGACCTCTGCAAGAAAGAGCTATAAATCTGTAAAATTGAACGGCACATGATTTTCTTTGTGCCGTTCATTTCGCATATAAAAATTTGGAGAACAGAAAATACCCAAAAACACTCGGCTGGCAGCCGAAAGTAAAGTTTGAGGACGGGATACAAAAGACAATCCGGTGGTATGTTGATCATATAGACTGGCGAGAGAAACTGATAAATAGACTTAAGTGAAATACTCTATGGAGATAAGACTTTCATTGTGTCAAACTTTGTAAAACAAAAGACTGACCGACGTCGATTAAGTAATACCTGGCATATATGATTTTTCTGATTACAAGGGTATATTGTTAAGAATAGAATCGACAGCAAAGAAAATAATTTCTGACGGATAGGGTTTGGATAAGCCATTGTGAAAAAATTGACAGATCTGCATGGGGTCATTTCGATAAGCAGAATCGATGGCATTACGGATATTTCGCTCTACACAATGTTGATCAACATGATGTAATTCTGCAACAGCGGGATAAAGTGCAGATGTCATATTCTTCAGCAATTCAGGATTCTGAACAGCAAGCGTGATTGCAGTAATCAGAAAATGATAGCCTTTCAGATTCGTCCGGATGCCCATTTTCCTGACAAAATTGACTATTGCAGAATCAGGTGAAAAATCGGGAGACACGCTCCTGATAATCATCCCTTTCAGGGTATCCTGTGATTCCGCAGCAGGCAGAAAAATTGTATCTCCGGAAAAATGGATGCAGTTTACAGAATCTGTAATCACAAAACAAAAATTTCCAACCTTCAGTCCGTCATCAGATACGACCGTATGATAGCCGTGTGCCTTGAGTGCGGATGCCAGCAATACATATGTGGCTTTGGGAATGCTCTTTTCTTCAAGTAATACCATAAATATATCCTCCAGTGAATAAAATGAAAAGGAAATTTCTTCCTATTTTTATTATCACATAGAATTTTGTTGAAGAAAAAAGAGATATTATTGTATTTTATCGAATAATAGAATATGATAAAAATATGCCGGGGCTGGATTTATCTTCGGCACACACTATTTTTGAATTACAGATGTAATTTATTTGATACTTACTTTTATATCATCATACATATGCCCATGAAGTAAAATCACTTCATGGGCTTTTTTTATTTATAAATTACATATCCCGCCTGTACCTGTTTAGGTACAGGCTTTTTTTATTTCCTACTAAGAATGAATATTAAACAAATTTCATAAAAACAAACATAAAAATTTGTATATTCATACAAAAATAAGTTTTTACGCCTCAAAATGTATATATTTTCCTCCCTTCTTTCGGTGCTTATTGAAAAAGAAAATTACTCTTTCATCATCAGAAAAATTTTAAGCTGTTAATTTTTGCCATAAAACAGAAAACGCTAATTACGGAAAAATCATTCAGGTGATAAGATAATTTAATTGGATTCATTTTCAATTGTATTTTCTAAAAATATTTCTTTACTGTTGCCATTCTGCAGCTTTCCGGAGGAAAGGAAAAAATGATGAAATTTGTTGACATTAAAATTATGGATATTTCCAAAGATTCTGTTTCTACAGGCGACACCTTTGTGGATATTCAATCTATGACTCTTCGGCAGCTCCGTTCAACACTTAACTCAACCGAAAGCAGTGACACTTACGAAGCAAACTGGTTCGAAAAACATCCGGAAATGATTTTCTGTACCATATTAAAAGATAACGTAACGCTTACTGTTTATAAAAACCGATTCTATACATATAAAAAACACGGCTACACTTGTGTACTTCATATTGATTTTCAATATATTGATTATGAACGTAATCAGCTATTGTTTACTGATATTAAGAATATTCCGGAAGAAGAACTTCTGGATAAACCTTTCTTTGCAACGTTGGCTTATATCGGAGAAATACAATGGGAAGCAAATTTGAAAAAAAGAGAAAACTATCATAGAGCGTTTTCTATTAATGTAAGCAAAAATGACTGGAACAGTCTTCTTATGACCCCATGTTTTATACAAATAAAAGAAGAATTGGAGTGTCTGGATGAAAAAAATGAAAATCTGTACAAAGCGTTAATGAAATTATCATCAGTTCAACGCAAAGTAGTAATGCTTAAATTTTTTGGATGTATGAAACAGGAACAGATTGCAAAAGTATTAAATATTTCTCAGCCTGTTGTTTCCATTCATCTTAAGCGTGCGCTTTCTAACCTTAAACATATTATTGAATCAGACAATTCTAACAATTTTCACATTTCATAATTGTGCAATTCGCTGAATTTTTAATTTTACCTTGAAAAATGTATATATTTTTGCCTCTTTTTTCGGTACTTAGTGAGGAGGGTAGAACAACTCACTTCAAAATCAATCAGAAAGGAGAAAAAGCATGGTTAAAAGTGAACTCTATCAAACCAGAGTTGATGAATATGAAAACATGAAAGTAGCATCACTTATGTTAGCAGTATCCAAAAAACTGGACATGGATTCATGGACAGCAGAGCTTTTGATGAAGGCTGCAAAGTTTCTTTGTGAAACAACATTTTGCTGCTGTGACGTACTCAACGAACTCAAAAGCAAGGAAGTGGAACTTGGAAGTGAACGTTTACTCAGAGCAATCTTTGAAAGAAAGGATGATGACAATGACCCCAATCATGAAGCTGATTAATGCTCTGAATGCCGTTATAGTGGCATTGCAGGAAGTGGCAGCAGAAGAACTCAAGACCGAAATGGGAACATTCGAGGAAATCTACACGCCACCGGAACTGAAGGAACAACCGGAAGAAGAACCGCCAAAAGCGGTAACGCTCGAGGAAGTCAGGAGTGTTCTCAGCAGTAAAAACCGTGCGGGCTTTAAAAAAGAAGTCAGGACTTTGCTGAAAAAACACGGTGCGGACAGGCTTTCCGAAATTAAGGAGGAAGAATACGCTGCACTGTTGAAAGAAGGTGAGAAAATTGGCATGAAAACCGTTCCCATGCAAGATTATCCGCTTCATCAAGCCACAGATGGCTTATCTGCCCGCCTTCCGCAAAACTGAATGCTGAACTTCCTGACACAGTTTCCGATTTTGCCAGAAAAGGCACTTGTGCGCATGAACTTGCGGAATATAAGGTGAATCGCCTTCTCGGTCACAAGGTGCGTGACCCCACGGAAAATTTAGATTTCTTCGATGCAGAAATGGACGAATGCACTGACAGCTATGTGCAGTACATTTTCGAAGAAATCAGCCGTTATGCTGACTCTGTTGTCATGGTAGAGCAAAGGCTTGATTTCAGTAAATATGTTCCGGACGGATTCGGCACAGGCGATTGTGTGATTGTCACTGATGAAGTGTTTACCGTGATTGACTACAAACACGGGAAAGGCGTGGCAGTAGATGCAGAGCACAATCCGTAAATGATGCTTTACGCTCTCGGCGCACTGGATTTGTTTGATCATTTTGTATGACATTGAAACCGTGAAAATGGTCATCTTCCAGCCCCGAATGAACAATTTCAGTGAATCAGAAATTTCTGTTTCAGAATTGCTTGATTGGGCGGAAAATGTTCTCAAACCAACGGCACAGCTTGCCGAAAAAAGAGATGGCGAATTTGCTGCCGGAAACGTGCAGAATATAGCCTGCTATTGGCAAAATATTACTTTGCCCTTTCGGAAAATTTACAGGATGACTAAATTGAGGTCATTTTAGAAAGATTGGATTCTCTGACATCTTGGGCGAATGACATCAAAGAATACGCCCTGAATCAGGCACTTTCCGGAAAATGCTGGACAGGCTGGAAACTTGTCGAGGGGCGTTCCATTCGGAAGTACATTGATGAAAGCAAAGTCGCTGAAACAGTGCAGGCTATCGGAAAAAATCCCTATGGTGAGCCAAAATTGCTCGGCATTACCGAAATGACAAAACTGCTCGGCGGAAAGAAACATTTTGAAGAATTGCTCGGTTCTCTGGTGGAGAAACCGCAAGGCAAACCCACACTTGTGCCGAAATCGGACAAACGTCCAGAGTGGAACACGGCACAAAACGATTTCAAGGAGGAAAATTAAATGGCAAAAAAATCTACTAACCCGACAAAAGTAATCACAGGCGTATGCCGCTGGAGTTATGTCACAGTGTGGCAGTCAAAAGCACAGAATGAAGGGCAAACGCCGAAATACAGCCTTTCTGTGATTATCCCGAAAAGCGATACAAAGACTATTCAGAAAATTCAGGCAGCCACTCAGGCAGCGTATGAAGAAGGACAAGGCAAGCTGAAAGGCAACGGAAAAAGCGTGCCGAAACTCTCCGCAATCAAAACGCCTTTGCGTGACGGCGATGAAGAACATCCGGACGATGAAGTCTATGCCGATAGCTATTTTCTGACGGCAAACAGCGTAACTAAGCCCGGAATTGTCGATGCGGACTGCCAGCCGATTCTTGACCAGAGTGAAGTTTACAGCGGCTGCTATGGCAGAGTTTCTCTCAATTTTTACGCTTTCAACGTCAACGGAAATAAGGGCATCGCCTGTGGTTTGAACAATTTGCAGAAAATCCGTGACGGTGAACCACTCGGCGGAAAATCCCGTGCTGAAGACGACTTTGCGGAATTTGATGATGAAGATGACGATTTTCTGGACTAAGTAAATCAGTAATTAAACGGGCGGACGTTTGCGGCTATTGCCGAGGGTGGGTTTTGAAATTTGAAAGGATAATGTTATGGATGAATTGATTCAAATACATGACAAAGATACAGAATGCCGGACTGTTTCCGGTCGTGAACTTCACAAGGCATTACAAGTAAAAACGCCGTATACAATTTGGTTTAAAAGAATGTGTAAATATGGCTTTACAGAGGGAAAAGACTATGTACTCAAAAATGAGTATGTGCTTTCAGATAAAAGAAACCGTAATTACAAGCAAACCAATCACATACTCACAATTTCTATGGCAAAAGAATTATGCATAATTCAGCGCACTGAGATGGGCAAAAAATTCCGTCAATATTTCATTGCTGCTGAAGAATCGTGGAACAGCCCCGATGAAATTATGGAGAGGGCTTTAGCGATTGCCAGAGAACGAGTGAAAAATTTTCAGGAGTCAATATACAAGCAGATAAAGGTGTACTGTGATGAAGATTACGATTGATATTGAATGCAGGAGCGACAAAGATTTGACAAAATGCGGCGTGTATGCCTATGCGGATTCACCGTATTTTGAAATTACGCTGTTCAGCTATTCGATTGACAGTGAAAAAGTGCAAACAGTTGACCTTGCGAACGGTGAGAAAATTCCGGAAAAAGTTCTGAATGCCCTTGTCGATGAAAATGTGATAAAACAGGCGTTTAATGTGAATTTTGAAAGAGTATGCCTGTCAAAATATCTGCGTAAAAATTACCCGAAAATGTTCAGAAAATCCTGCACAGAGAACGGTTTTTTGAAGCCTGTCAGCTGGCATTGCACGATGATTCACTGCCGATATTTAAGCCTTCCCTCATCACTTGAGGAATCCGGAAAAATTCTGCACATTGAACAGCAAAAAATGACCGAAGGAAAAAATCTGATTAAATTTTTCTGTGTGCCTTTTGCAATAGAAAACGACATTCCGCAATTTCATCATCCGGAAGATTATCCTGAAAAATGGGAAATTTTCAAGTCTTACAATCAGCGTGATGTTGAGGCGGAAATGGCGATTGATCGCAAACTTTCTCGTTTTCCCGTGCCGAAATTTCTGTGGCAGGAATTTTATCTTGATCAGGAAATTAACGACAGGGGCATTGAAATTGACAGGGAATTTGTGGAAGCTGCCCTGAATCTTGATGCACAGGCGAAGGCAAAACTCACAGCAGAAATGCGGAAATTGACAGGTGTCGAAAACCCAAATTCAGTTTATCAACTGCTTGACTGGCTGGAAAAACAAGGCTATCAGGCGGATTCTCTCGCAAAAGAAAATGTCATCAAATTACTACGAACTGCCAAAGACCCGGTCAAGTCGGTTCTGGAAATCCGCCAGAAATTAGCGAAATCTTCCGTGAAGAAATATCAGGCAATGCAGACAGCGGTTTGTTCTGACAGCCGTGCAAGAGGAATGTTCAGCTTTTATGGGGCAAGTCGTTCAGGGCGATTTTCAGGCAAAATCATACAATTACAAAATCTTCCGCAGAATCATATTTCCGACCTGACAGAAGCCCGTGAAACCGTAAAGTATGGCGATTATGATGAAGTCGAGATGTTTTATGATGATGTTCCTGACACGCTTTCACAGCTGATCAGAACAGCATTTATCCCGAAAAAAGGATATAAATTCATTGTTTGCGATTACAGCAGCATTGAAATGCGCTTGTCA
This sequence comes from uncultured Ruminococcus sp., assembly GCA_947627175.1. Taxonomy (GTDB): domain Bacteria; phylum Bacillota; class Clostridia; order Oscillospirales; family Ruminococcaceae; genus Ruminococcus. The sequence continues at coordinate 13,608 of CANQVA010000024.1, read as the reverse complement.
GCTTTTTATGCCGGAGAACAATGGGTGACGGATACATTTGCGCATGGCGGTGACATTTATTGCGAAACAGCATCGCAGATGTTTGGTGTTCCGGTGGTCAAAAACGGTGTCAATGGGCATCTTCGGCAGCGTGGAAAACAGGCTTCTCTGAGTTGCTCCTATGGAGGCTCAACAGGAGCATTGATTGCAATGGGCGCATTGGAACAAGGCATGAAAGAATCAGAATTGAAACCGCTGGTCGATGCATGGCGGCAGGCGAATCCGCATATTGTCCGTTTCTGGTATGACATGGAAAATGCCGCAATGAAGGCAATTCAGACAAAAGGTACGGCGGAAACACACGGCATTGCATTTCAATATCAGTCTGGAATCTTGTTCATGAAACTGCCTTCGGGGCGGAAACTTGCCTACATTCAGCCAGAAATCAGAATGAACCGTTTCGGCGGTGAAAGTCTCACTTACATGGGGTTGAACACTGCTAAGAAATGGAGCAGACTGGAGACTTTTGGCGGCAAATTGGTAGAAAATGGTATTCAGAGCATTGCCCGTGATTTACTTTTGCACTCCATGAAAACGCTGTCAGATTACCGGATTGTCGCCCATGTGCATGATGAACTGATTATTGAATGCGACAGGAGCATTACCGTTCAGGAAATTTGTGAGAAAATGGCAAAAGTTCCGGATTGGGCAGAAGGCTTATAGCTTCGAGCTGATGGCTATGAATGCAATTTTTATATGAAAGCATAATTTTGGAGGTAATCGTATGAACTTACTTGAATTACAGGAAATTCTCGGTGAGAGAATTCGCATTGCAAATGACAGCACCCGCAGTCTGGAAGACCGCAAAAAGGAATCCGAAATCTCTCAGGGGATTTCTTTGCTTGCAAAGCAGATGATCAACAATGCAGATGTCATTCTCAGGACTGACAAACTGGTTGCAGAAGGAAAATTGCAGCACTCCCATATTGAAAAACTGGTGAACGGTAATGACGAAACATAAATATACAACTGAAGAAGAACAATGGATTTGTGAGAATTATGGAACCGGAACATATGCAGACCTTGCTGTCAGGTTCAGTTATACATTTTCATGCCATGTAGACGGAACGAGCATCAAGGACAAATGCCGGAGATTAAAACTCACCGGAACACATTCTCCTTTCACTTCGGAGCAGGATACATGGCTGAAAGAAAATTGTTTGAAGTATACTAATTATGAAGAAGTGGCAGAGGCTTTCAATATGCGGTTTTATACAGATAAAAATTCGAGAGGGATCCAGAGCCATTGTGTAAGATATCTGAAACTGAAATCCGGAAGACAGGCATTCAAAAAAGGAAATCAGACATGGAATAAAATGCCTGTCGGCTATGAAATGGTACATTCCAACGGATACGCTTATGTGAAAGTTTGTGATACAGGAATAAGAAGTCAGGATTATATCGCAAAGCACAGGCTATTATGGGAAAAATATCACGGCTGTAAAATTCCTGACGGGCATATTGTTGTGTTTCTGAATGCTGATTATTCTAATTTCAGCGAAAAAAATCTGTATTGCATTCCCCGTAAAATTTGCAGAATGATGAATGCCAACAGCTGGTTTACTGAAAGCCGTGAGCATACTCTTACAGCAATCAAATGGTGTGAATTATATTATGCACTGAACAATAATGATTTGCAATAAATGAAAGGATAATTGATATGAATCATTTGAAGATTTGGAATTATGAGGACAGTACTGTCCGCACTGTTGAAATTGAGGGTAAAATCTACTTTGTAGGCAAAGACATAGCAGAAGTTCTTGGCTACAGCAATACAAGAGATGCTCTCGCAAAACACGTTGATGTTGAGGATAAAGCTACCGTCGCAATTCACGACGGCAGCCAGAACAGAAATGTAACTGTAATCAACGAAAGTGGCGTTTATGCTCTGATTTTCGGCAGTAAACTCCCTACGGCGAAAAAATTCAAGCATTGGGTGACTTCCGAGGTACTTCCCTCAATCCGCAAAACAGGCGGTTACGGCATTGACACAACCCTGACACCGGAATTGCAGGTATTGATTCAGCACGAACGCATGATGCAGGAACAGCAGAAAAAACTTGATGAAGTGCAAAACAAAGTCGATGCCATTCAGGATACATTTCTGTTACAGCCGGAAAATTGGAAAAAGGAAACCCGCATTGCAATCGGCAAGCTGTCGCAGAAAATTTGCGGTGATTACAGCATGATTCACGAACTTTATCAGCAAAGTTACGCCTTGCTGGAAGACCGTGCAGGGGCTGATTTGAATGCCCGTGTCCGCAACAAAAAGGCTCGTATGGCGGAAAACGGGGCAACGAAAAAGGCAATTGAAGCCGTATCGACTTTGGATATTGTCAGTGACGACAAAAAGCTGAAAGAAATTTTCACGGCGATTCTGCGTGAAATGTCAGCGAAAAACATTTAACAGGACAAATATTTCATCCTTGTGCAGTGAAATAAATTTATACAGAAAGTATTGGCTGAATTAAAACTGTTCACCGTCCACGGACAATATTTAATGATTCGTGGGCGGTGAAAAAAGGAGGTTACTATGGCGAAAAAATTCAACAACGAGGGCTATGCCGACCCGACAGCGTTCGAAGCTCTGAACCGAATCGAACAGGAAGAACGTGAAGCCCGCTATCGTCCGATAGTCTACATCTGCTCCCCGTTTTCCGGAAAGGAACACGAAAACAAAATAAACGCAAGGAAATACTGCCGTTTCGCTCTGGAAAAGCACACAATTCCGTTCGCTCCACATCTGCTTTTTCCGCAGTTTATGGACGATAACAATCCCAAAGAACGCCAACTTGCGATGTTCATGAATCTGATTATGCTCGGACATTGTGCGGAACTCTGGGTGTTCGGCGACAAAATTTCCGCAGGTATGAAACAGGAAATCAGAAAAGCCCGATACAGACGCATGAAAATCCGCTATTTTACTGAAAATTTGGAGGAAACCACATGAAATTTACTTTGTATACGTCCGATTACACCGGAAAACCGCAGAATACCGTTTACCCGAATAAAACGGAAATTATTTCTGCCGATGACATGAAAAAAGCTGTTGCTTTTGACCATGTCTGTGCGAAATACAAAAACAGCCGCCGTGCAAATGATAATTTTCTCTGTGCGGACGTTGTTTCTTTGGAATGCGACAATGATGCCGAAAATCCGGAAGAATGGATTACTCCCAAAAAACTGGAAGAACTTCTGAGTGATGTAAATTTCGTCATTGTCGGCAGCCGTCACAATATGAAACTCAAGGGCAAAAAATCCGCAAGACCACGTTTCCATGTATTTTTTCCGATTTCTACATACGATGATGCCGGAAATTATTCTGCCTTAAAAAAGCAGATTTACAGCGAATTTCCGTTTTTTGACGGCAACGCACTCGATGCGGCAAGGTTCTATTTTGGCTGCGAAACGGAAGAAATTCTCTGGCATGAGGGCGAAATGTCGATTGAAGATTACCTGTTTTTCATGCAGGACAATGCCCCGAAAATTCAGCAGGGACAGCGAAATTCCACGCTGTCAAGATTTGCAGGACGAGCCGTGAAACGTTTCGGTGCAACGGAAAAAGCCTTTGAAGTTTTCCAGCGTGAGGCGGAAAAATGTGAACCGCCTTTGAGTGATGAAGAATTGGGAAAAATCTGGGAAAGTGCGTGCCGTTTCGCTAAAAAAGTACAGTCGCAGGAGGGATATATTCCGCCTGAAAAGTATGAAGAACTGAACCAAACTCTTAAGCCTGATGATTATTCCGATATTGGGCAGGCTCGTGTGATTGCGAGGGAATATGGTGACGAACTCATGCACACATCTGCAACAGATATTCTGCGATATAATGGCATTTTCTGGGAAGAATCCCGACAAAAAGCTGTTGGTGCGGTGATTGAATTTCTTGATTTGCAGCTTGCCGATGCACAGCATCAATATGCCGAAAGTCTGCAAAATCTTGTGAAAACAGGCGTGAAAGAAAATGAAATTTTGTCCGGCGGAAAGAAATTTGCAGAAAGTCTTGACGAAGAACAGACAAAGCTGTATTCCCTGTTTCTCAGCAAAAAAGCATATTTAGCTTTCGTCATGAAACGCCGGGATATGAAATATATTCTTTCGGCAATGCAGGCATTGAAGCCGATGATTGACTGTCCCGTTTCGGAACTCGACAGCGACCCGTTTTTGCTGAACACGCCTTCCGCAACGTATGATGTCCGCTTTGGCATGATGGGTGCACTCGACCACGATGCAAGTCATAAAATTACCAAAGTGACTGCTTTTGACCCGTCCGACAAAGGCAAAGAGTTATGGCTTGATGCTCTCGATGAATTTTTCTGTAAAGATACAGAACTGATTGATTATGTGCAGAAAATGATGGGCTTAAGCATTTTAGGGAAAGTGTTCATTGAGGCATTGTTGATTCTGTACGGCGAGGGCGGAAACGGAAAATCCACGTTCGGCAATGCGATTTTGAAGTCCCTTGGCAAGTACGGCGGCGTGATTTCTGCCGATGCCCTGACGGTTGGCTGTAAGCGAAATGTCAAGCCGGAACTCGCCGAAGCAAAGGGAAAAAGAATCCTGATTGCTGCCGAATTGGAAGAGGGAATGCGCCTGAATACCAGCATTGTGAAACAGCTTTGTTCCACTGACGAAATCGAGGCGGAGAAAAAATACAAAGACCCGTTCAATTTCACACCGACGCATACGTTGTTATTGTACACAAATCACCTGCCAAAAATCGGTGCGACAGACGATGGAATCTGGCGGAGGTTGATTGTCATTCCATTCAATGCAAAAATTCAACCGAAGAAAGACATCAAAAATTATGCTGATTATCTGGTAGAAAATGCGGGTCAATATATTACCAAATGGCTGATTGAGGGTGCGGAAAAAATCATCAACGACAATTTCCGAATTGTTACGCCGCAATGTGTGCAGGATGCTGTCAAGGCTTACCGTTCAGCAAATGACTGGTTCGCCCATTTTATGGAGGAATGCTGCGAAATTCAAAGCGGTCATGATACCAAATCCGGAGAACTCTATCAGGAATACCGTGCCTTCTGTCTGAGAACGGGCGAGTATACCCGAAGTACAACAGATTTTTACGCCGAACTTGAAAAGCGTGGATTTATCAGAGTCAGAAAACGTGATGGTAATTATATCAGAGGCTTAAAAATGAAGTGTAATGATGACTTTACAGAAAATGACGTAATATAGGCAAAAACCGTTAAAGTGTGTAACTCGTGCAGGTCTTGTATAAAACCCCCTTTAGGGCTGAAATTTTAGACAAAAAAATAGTATATAGAAGAGTTTTGTCAGCGACTTGCACGACATACACACATGATGAAAAAAGGAGGATATATCGTGACTTTTTACACATTTATGATGAGGACACACCTTCACGAGGGTGACACACCAAAGGGCAGGCTTGCTGAAAGCATGAAAATCAGCAAAGAAAGATTTCCGAAAAATGGCAGAGGTAAATTCGACGGCTGGCATCGTCTAATTCGCAGCTATCTGGAATGCCATTTTGATGATGATGAAACACTCGCTGCATTCGAAGAAAGTTGGAAGGAGTATGTCGCTTGCGTGAAAAAATAATTGAACAGAAACTCGTCAAGGCTGTCCGGCGGAAAGGCGGTCTTGCCCTGAAATTTGTTTCCCCCGGATTTGACAGAATGCCGGACAGAATTATTCTTCTGCCGAAAGGGAAAATGGCTTTTGTGGAAGTCAAGGCAAACGGCAAAAAGCCGAGAAACTTGCAAATTTCAAGGCATAGAATTTTGCGGAAACGTGGTTTTCAGGTTTTCATTCTGGACGACGAAAAGCAAATCGAAAAAATAATTGACGAAATAGAACGGGGGGATTCTTCTTGAAATTCAATCCGCACGAATATCAGAAATTTGCGATAAAATTCATTGAAGAAAACCCGATTTCGGCGATTTTCCTTGACTGCGGACTTGGAAAAACGGTCATCACACTGACGGCAATCCAAAATCTGATTTTTGATTACTTTGAAGTCAGAAAAGTGCTGATTATCGCACCTTTGCGAGTTGCCCGTGATACATGGAGTGCAGAAATCGAAAAATGGGAACATCTCCGGAATTTAACTTACAGTGTTGCCGTAGGCACAGCGGAGGAACGAAAAAAGGCTTTACAGCGACAAGCAGACATTTACATCATCAATCGTGAAAATGTGCCGTGGCTGATTGAAGAAAGTGGAATTGTTTTTGATTTCCAGATGTTGGTAATTGATGAATTGTCAAGTTTTAAGAATCATCAGGCGAAACGGTTCAGAAGTTTGATGAAAGTCCGTCCGAAAGTGGAAAGAATTGTCGGTCTGACCGGAACGCCGTCAAGCAATGGTTTAATGGATTTGTATGCGGAATTTCGCTTACTGGATATGGGACAGCGTTTAGGTCGATTTATCGGGAATTTTCGGACGGAATATTTTACACCAGATAAGCGCAACGGCATGATTATTTATTCCTACAAGCCTATTCCGAATGCAGAACAGCAGATTTACAGCAGAATTTCCGACATTACCATTTCGATGAAATCTACTGATTTTCTGAAAATGCCTGAATTGATTTTATCAGAATATTCCGTGAATTTATCGCAGGAAGAAATTAAACATTACCGAAAATTCAAGAAAGAACTGGTTTTAGACTTGCCTAAGTGTGAAATTACTGCCGCCAATGCAGCGAGTTTAAGCAATAAACTTTCCCAAATGGCAAACGGGGCAATTTACGATGATACGCATGAAATCGTAAAAATCCATGACAGAAAACTCGATGCCTTAGAAGATTTGATTGAAGCCCAGAATGGAAAACCACTGCTTGTTGCGTACTGGTTCAAACATGATTTGAAAAGAATCACAGAACGGCTTGAAAAGCTGAAAATTCCCTTTTCGGAAATCAATACTTCCGAAAGCCTGAAACGCTGGAACAATGGGAAAATTCCGGTCGGTTTAATTCACCCGATGTCAGCAGGACACGGCTTGAATCTGCAATCTGGAGGAAATACCCTTGTCTGGTTCGGTTTAACATGGAGTTTAGAATTATATCAGCAAACAAATGCCAGACTTTGGCGGCAAGGACAAAAATCTGAAACGGTCATTATTCAGCACATCATCACCAAAAATACAGTCGATGAACGAATTTTGGCAGCATTACGAGAAAAAAATGAAACACAATCCGCACTTCTTGCTGCGGTAAAAGCGGAACTGGAGGAAGAAAATGGAACAATATGAATCACTCGCAGCAGCGATTATTGAACAAGCATTGTTAGATTATCGCCGTGCGAAAAAGAACATTCAAAAGAAATTTGACGTGGAATTTTCATGGCAGACCATAAAAGAAATTGAACATTTCCTGAAATCCTCGTGGTTTAATGTGCTTTGCGATTTGGACGGAAAAAAACTGCTTGAAAAAATGAAAGGAGAAAACTGATGACAAAACAAGAAATTTATGCGGAAATTCTGACCGCCATTTCCACGCTGAAAGACACGAAAGCAGCGGAATATTGGCAAAATTACCTCAGCAAAGAAAACTGCACCGGAAAATCTGTCCGGAAATCCGTTATTTTTCCGGAGGACACGGCAACAATTCTGTATGCCCTGAAACTTGACCTTGAAAGCGATATGCACGCAGAACAGGCAAAACTTCACGGCAGAAAAAATTATTCCGCCGTAAAACGCTTTATGACGATGTGCGAAAAAGAATCGCAATTCTTCAAACCGTTCTTTTCCGTGGCACATGAACGAAATGGGCAGTTTTTCGCCAGTACAGCGTACATTTTTTACTTATCGAATCATCCTGACGGCTTGACTTTCGCACAGGAAAATTGTCCGGAAGAGTCCGCACAAGAAATTGATCGCCTTTATGACAATATTGCAAATCGTTTTGACACCAACAGAACGGCTTACAAAATTCCGTACACGATTGCACAATTGAAAGCGTGGAGAAAAAGCACGAAGAAACAAAGAATCCCCTTTTCTCTCGGTTACGCCTTGCCGCTTACCCGAAACGGTGAACAGCATTATGCCGCTATAAATGTGAATTTTCTGATTCTCGCAATGGAAATCACCGGCTCTGATATTTTGCAGACTGATGACAAATATCATTTGGCAATGGAAAATTCCAACGGTGACCGTGTGGGAATGATGTGCGTCCGTGGAACAGAACCGGAATTTCAGAAAATTTGAAAAGGAGAATGATCATGACCATAAAAGAATACTGGCGTAAAGTCGAACAGCTTCGTAAAAGAATCAACCGGAAAATTCATGAAATTTACATTCTCCGGCAAAGAGCTGAGGGAATGTCCTGCGGTGAAACAGATTCCGATTCAAGAACTGCCTCCCCCGAACACGATAGAATCGGAAACGCTGTCTGTGAAATTGTCACGCTGGAACAGGAAATCAAGGAAACGCAGGAAGAATTTGATGCCATTATTGCGGAAATGCAAAGTTGCATTCAGCAGATAGAAGATGCCGATGCCCGTGACCTTCTCACCAAGCGATACGTTGAATTTAAGCCGTGGAAAACTGTTGCAGCTGAAATGTTTGTCAGTATCAGGACGGTTTACAATCTGCACGAAAAAGCTATGGAAAAACTCCTTGAAAAAGTTTGCAGTTAATTGCAGTAAAAAACACTTGCAAACAATAGCAAAGTGTGCTATAATGTAAAATAGAGAAATAGGATAGAGAGCCTTTGCGGATTTCCGTGAAGGCTTTCTTTATGCCCAAAACAGGAGGAAGATTATGCTTGCGAAAAAAATATTGAAAACCGGAATTGATATTGACAGCCGCATTTCCGAACAAATCGCCCAGCATCGAAACTGGAAAAAGCTGTATGATGAAGTGGGCTATTCCCTGACACTTGAGAACATTTTGGAAGATATTCTGGAAAATAAGGAATCCGAAATCCGAGAACTGATCCGCACGAAAAAGAATCTGGAAGATATCATCATGGAAAACAACGACAGCGACCAGAGAGAAATTCTCCGGCAGCGATATTTTGACGGTCTGTCGTGGGATTGCATTGCTGACTATTTCGGATTTGATACCACTGAATGGGTAAAAGACCAGCACCGAAAAGCTCTGAAAAAGATTCACATTGAATGTTCTTGTGATGATGAGGACGATTTTTATGCCGAGGAAGAGTAAATGTCCGTGCCGACATCCAAACTGTCCCGCACTGATAGAAGTCGGGCAGTTGTATTGTCCTGAACATCTGCCTCTGCATCCGGAAGTACAGCGACCGTCAGCAGAAAGCCGTGGTTATGGCTACAAATGGCGGAAAGTCAGCAAAGCCTATCTCCGTAAGCATCCCCTTTGCGTGAAATGTCTGCAAGAAGGACATTTTGTGACTGCAACTGTTGTTGACCACATTGTTCCGCATCGGGGCAAGCCTGAATTGATGTGGAATGAAAATAATTATCAGGCATTATGTAAACCATGCCATGACCGCAAGACCCTGACAAAAGATATCAGCCCGGAATATACTTATTAGCCGGTGGGGGTATCAAAATCTCTGCAATGTTTTTTTAAGTAGACCGGCGGGGAGGCACACAAACAAAAAGCACTTTTCAAACGGGGTATTAACCCCTCCTGACCAAAATCAAACGGAAATGAGGTGATATAATGGCTAAGGACGGCACAAACAGAGGCGGTGCAAGAATTGGTGCAGGTCGCAAACCCAAGTCGCTGACCGACAAAATCAATGAGGGAAAGTCCGCAAAGGTGACTGTTCCAACTGAACTCGAAGGTGCAGACATTCCGCCCGTCCGTGAGTTCATGAAAGCCCCGCAAGCGAAAGGAAAAGACCTCGTAGCTGAAGAAATCTTCATAAAAACTTATCAGTGGCTGAAAGCACATGGTTGCGAAAAAGCCGTATATTCGCAACTCATAGAACAATATGCCATGAATATGGCACGATGGATTCAGGCTGAAGAAATCATTTCGGCGACGGGTTTTCTCGCCAAACACCCGACAACAGGCGGAGCTATTGCATCACCTTACATAAATATTTCGCAGACATACGCAAAACAGGCACAACAAATCTGGTATCAGATTTTTCAAATCGTCAAAGAAAATTCTGCCGGTGACTATTCGCACACACCAATGGACGACACTATGGAATTATTACTTAGTGTCCGGAACAGAAAAGGTGTTTAGCCGTTGGAAGAAATCTTTGACGTTGAACTCGAAACAGTCGATTTAATACCATATGACGACGATTTTCAGACTGCTGAAACAGAACCGTCAGAAATTGAACCGGCTGAAATAATTACACAAACGGAGAAAAATGTCAATGAAAACAACAACAACAAATTTTCAGCTTGTCCCGACAGACAAGCTGATACCATATATTAACAATGCCCGTACCCACAGCAAAGAACAAATCGCAAAATTACGTTCTTCCATTCGGGAATTTGGTTTTATCAATCCGATTATTATTGATAAAAAATATAACGTCATTGCAGGTCATGGCAGACTTTTAGCTGCTAAAGAAGAAGGAATGAAAGAAATTCCGTGCGTGTATGTAGATTATCTCACGGAAGCACAGAAAAAAGCCTACATTCTTGCCGATAACCGTATGGCACTTGATGCAGGCTGGGACGATGAACTTCTTTCAATTGAAATGGAAGAATTGCAGAATATCGGTTTTGATTTAGGCTTAACCGGTTTTGATGAAAAAGAGATTGCTGATTTATTTTCCACTGATGAAACAGCAAAACAAGATGATTTTGACGTAGATAAAGCACTGGAAGCTAAAGCATTTGTACAGCAAGGTGATCTATGGCTGCTTGGCAGACATCGGCTTGTTTGCGGTGATTCCACAAAAAATGAAGATATTTCCCGATTGATGGACGGGAAAAAGGCAAATGCCTGCATTACTGACCCGCCTTACAATTGCTCTTATTCCGGCGGAACCGGAATGACTATCATGAATGACCATTGGAGTGACAGCGAGAAATTCTATCAGTTTCTCCTTGCCGCTTTCAAAAATGCTTATGAAAATCTTGCAGACGGTGCAGCTTTTTATTGTTTTCATTCTGATGCAGAAAAATGTAATTTTTTCAATGCAACAATCAATTCCGGTTTCCATTATTCCACAACTTGTATCTGGGTAAAAGATACACTCGTAATCGGAAGAATGGATTTTCAGATGCGTCATGAACCGGTGATTTACGCTTTCAAAGATACTGCAAAACATAAATTTTATGGTGACCGCAAGCAAACTACAGTCTGGGAATTTGACAGACCCAAACAATCCAAACTGCATCCGACAATGAAACCTCTGCCGCTGATAGCTTATCCGATAAAAATGTCCTCACAAGAAAATGGTATTATTCTTGACCTGTTTGGCGGAAGCGGTTCAACACTTATGGCATGTGAACAAACAAACAGAATCTGTTTCACTATGATTTCAATCCACGCCCTCTGTGAGAGGGCGAAAACAACTTTTTACGCCTAAGATTTTACATACAATACGATTCGATTGTAAAACCGCATATCTTAACTTTTCAAGTTGTTAGTACTTGTTTTTGTACTAATTTAATAATATCAAAAAAGAATTTCTTTGTCAAGTGTCTTTAAACTTTTAATATCAGTGATAACGTAATTACCAAAAAAACAGAATTTGAAAAACTTGATGATTTACAAAAAGCAAATCCGTCACTTGGCGAAACTATCGGAATTGATAAAGTTCAGACTGCTTGCGACTCTGCACGTCAGAATCCCGCCGAAGAAAATGCTTTCCGGCAACTACGACTGAACCAATGGGTGAAGCAGTCTGTTCGCTGGATGCCGATGGAAAAGTGGGATTTGTGCAAAGTCGATTTTGATGAATCTTTTCTTGAAGGTCGTGTCTGTTACGGCGGTCTTGACCTTTCAAGCACTACGGATATTACGGCATTTGTGCTTGTTTTTCCGCCAATCAGCGATGATGACAAATATTACATTCTTCCATATTTCTGGCTGCCAGAAGAAACGCTGTGTTTGCGTGTCCGGCGTGACCATGTGCCGTATGACGTTTGGGAAAAACAGGGATTTTTGCAGACCACCGAGGGCAACGTGGTGCATTATGGATTTATTGAAAATTTTATTTATGAACTCAGTCAGAAATTTAACATAAAAGAAATTGCCTTTGACCGCTGGGGTGCGGTACAGATGTCGCAGAACCTTGAAGAATTGGGTTTTACATTGGTGCAATTCGGGCAAGGCTTTCGGGATATGTCCCCACCGACAAAAGAACTTATGAAACTCGTTCTGGAGCGAAAACTCGCCCATAACGGACACCCTGTTCTCCGTTGGAACATAGACAATATTTTCATTCGCCGTGACCCCGCCGGCAACATCAAACCCGATAAAGAAAAATCTACGGAAAAAATTGATGGTGCAGTGGCTTTAATTATGGCTTTAGACAGGGCTATTCGGTGCGGTAACGGCGATGCCGGGGGAAGCATTTACAACGAACGTGATTTACTCGTTTTGTGAGGTGAAATTATGAAAGTGTGCAGAAGTTATGGACAGAATCAAACATAATTAAAAACTGTAAAATACACAATACTGCCCGAAATATCGCTGAAATGATTGTCATTACTCACACTTGCTATTCTGAAAAAGTTATGGTAATATTGGTATAACGGAAGGGCAGAAAGCCCGCCGAAATACAACCCAAACGGAGGACAAGACAATGACAAATCAGAAAATGGAAACCGCAGTAAACAAACTGAAAACACTGCAAAACAGCAAGACAGCAATTGAACAGATGACCGAAACGGACTGCTTTGAACTTTTCGGCATCAGCCGAGCAAAGGCACTCGCAAACACAAACACGGCGATTGCCAAAACCGAGCGGGAGATTTTCAGAGCAGAGCATCCGCTGGAAGGCACGGACAAGAAAATCTACGAGATTGCCGCCAAGCACCTGATTGAGGTGCAGGAACGGGGCGACCTTGAAACCCGCCACAACGACAACGAGGATTTTATTGAAGTTCCGATTTGGGGACTGCAAGCCGCCCTCAAGGATGCCTATGAATACGGACGCACAAATAAATAAAAACAACGCAGCCCTTCCAAATGAAATGCTCCCCTTTTGTTAGACAATGTGATATAATAGGTATGCCAAAATCAAATCTAACGAAAGGGGACATTTTTATGTCTAAAGGTAAGCACAGCAAGAGATACACACTGGAGTTTAAGGTAAAGATAGTAAAAATTGAATGGTAAAACACAAAACGCATCAAACTTAAACTTGATGGTTTGTCACTTATTGCGTACAGGCTCAATGTTGCATAACAAAAACGACCAAGATTTTTCTTAGTCGCTTTGCATAAATTTTCTTTTAAAAGTTTGTCTAACTTTTTGGGGTCAAATTCATTTGCTTCATGGGCTTTACTATTATTTCAATTCTTTCTTACAAAGATCAAGCGAAGAGGCAATAACAGCATCCATATCATAATACTTATATTCGCCGAGACGACCGCCGAAGATAACATTATTTTCTGCTTCGGCAAGCTTTTTATACTCTGCATACAGAACAGAATTTTTCTCATCATTGACCGGATAATATGGCTCGTCAC
>CANQVA010000023.1 GCA_947627175.1 uncultured Ruminococcus sp. | reverse complement strand
ACAAAAATTCTGTTTTCGGGTACTTGATACGGCAACTCAATGTCACACTCACCGAAAGCGTGTTCGGAAACATACGGCTCATCAAGCATTTCGCCGTTGACGTACACAAAACCGTCCTCCGTGATGTCAATCACATCTCCTGCCGTGCCGATTACTCTTTTTAACAAAATCTTGTTATTGAAGTAAAACGCCACAACATCGCCACTTTTGAAGTTGCTCCGCTTACTGCAAATGACAAGTTCGTCATTCATCAGTGTCGGTGTCATACTTGTACCTGTAACACGCAAAACGGGCAAAAACAACATTGAAATCAACACTACAATTGCCGCAACAACAATCAGAGAAGAAACCGTATTTGCAAGCATTTTTCGGTAATCTTTTCTGTAACGGATACGCTGTAACTCTTTTGAGTACTGCTCCGCCGTCGGTAAATTATTTTTATCAATCATGGCTGTTCACCATTGATTTCCTGTATAGTTTCACGGATTGTGGTTTTCAATTGCTCTAAAACTTCGGGAGTAAAAACATTTTCTGTTGAACCTTGTTTCAGCGTTTCAAGTTCAGCTTTCAACGATTCATTTTCCTTCTGCAAATAGAACAGAATTTCCAACAATTCAGCACGTTTCAAATGACGCAACTCTTTTTCGGTCATAGTTTTTCTCCTTTGTGTATAATTTCAAATTTATGAGTTGCCCTCATTCTTGATTCAAATTATAGCACGACATTCTTATTTTGTCAAGCAGTTTGTGTGTATTTTGTATAAATAAACAAAAAAAAAAAAAAAAAACATTTGTGAATAATGCACAAATATGCTGAAAAGTAAAATAAGTATATCAAAAAACATTTGTTTATTAACAATATGTTTCCATTTTGTACTGAAAAGCATATATTTCTACTTATAGTATAAAAACACTTTTTGTTAATCCCTTGCTTTTTTTCAACGATTATGGTATACTAATAATAAAGAGAGGTGCTTGACTATGGGAATTTATTTAAATCCGGGGAATGATTTGTTCAATGAGACAACTCGTTCCGAAATTTATGTAGACAAAACAATGCTGATTGATTTTACCAATCATGTTCTTGGAACTACACAGAAAGAAATTTGTGTAAGCCGTCCAAGGAGATTCGGAAAGTCTATCGCTGAAAATATGCTGGCAGCGTACTACAGCAAAGGCTGTGACTCGAAAGAACTGTTTGCAAAATTCAAAATCGCTGAAACACCAGACTTTGAGCAACATCTGAATCAGTATAACGTGATTCATGTGGATATTCAAAAATTTCTTGGGAGAACAAAAAGCATTCAGGAAATGCTGGAATTTCTGCAAAAACGAGTGCTGAAAGAACTGAAACGCACTTTTCCGTCTGTTGATTCGGAAGAATGCAGTCTAATTACTGCTTTGGAAGACTTATACGGGGAAATTCATGAAAAATTTATTTTCATTATTGATGAATGGGACTGTATTTTCCGTGTCTATAAAGATGATCAGGAATCACAGAAAAGTTATCTGGATTTTCTCCATGATTTGCTGAAAAATCAGCCTTTTGTGGCTTTAGTTTACATGACAGGCATTTTGCCGATTAAAAAATACGGCGAACATTCAGCACTGAATATGTTCAAGGAATATTCCATGACCAATCAGAAACGGCTTGCTGAATTTACGGGCTTTACAGAAGCAGAAGTGAAATCACTTTGTGAAAAATATCAAATGTCTTTTGAGGAAACAAAACAGTGGTATGACGGTTACAATGTCAACGGCATTTCTATTTATAACCCGAAATCTGTTGTAGAGGCGATGACTGAACGTGTTTTTGACAGTTACTGGACGCAAACGGAAACTTATGAGGCATTACGGGAGTATATTGAAAAAGATTTTGATGGTCTTAAAGAAACAGTCATACGGCTAATTGCCGGAGAACAAATTGAAATTGATACCACTACTTTTGTAAATGACATGGTGACATTCAGCACACGAGATGATATTTTAACTTTGTTGATTCATCTGGGCTACTTGATGTATGACTATTCAACCGGAAAAGTGTCTATTCCCAATCATGAAATTAGACAACAATTTGTCGGTACAGTGAAAGCTATGCACTGGACTTATGTCAGCAATGCACTGAAACGTTCTGATACTTTATTAAAATATACACTTGAACAGAATGCCGAAAAAGTCGCTGAAATGCTTAGTGAAGTGCATTCTGAAAACACATCTTTAATTCAATATAACGATGAAAATTCCCTTGCTTGCGTTCTGACATTGGCATATTATTCCGCACAGGACAGTTATGCCATTTACAGGGAACTGCACGGAGGGGAAGGTCTTGCGGATATTGTGCTGATTCCCCGAACAGGGAACCCAAATCCTGCAATGATTATAGAACTCAAATGGAATCAGAACGCTGGCATTGCCCTGAATCAAATCAAAGAGAAAAATTATATCAAGTCACTTAAAGATTACCACGGGAAAGTGCTTTTTTTGGGGATTAACTACGACAAGAAAACAAAACAACATGAATGTCAATTTGACATGACAGAGGTTTGAAATAGCAAAAAATCTACGATGAAGGAGTTAAAGAATATGTATGGAGTAATTTATTTGATACAGTTTCCGGAAAATCAGAATCCGGAAATGCAGTTATTAGCATTGTATCCCACATATGAAGAAGCGGAGCAGCGAACAAAAGAAATTGTTGAAGAATTTATTGATGAATACGATGAGGAATTTGTTGAATATGGAACTGCGGATAATCCTGTTACAGTAATGTATAACGGAGAAGTGACAGGTTATGTGTTCATTGAAAAAGTCAGCAATCCTACTTCCTGAAAATATCGAGTTGTTTTTAGAAAGCAGGATTAAATGAAAAAACAAGCCGTGTATGATGCACGGCTTTTTTGAATATTATAAATTGAAAAAATATTCAGAGAAAATATTTTCAATATGGCGGTGAAATTGCTGTTCTCACACTGGATTTTTCAGAAAAAGAGTTGTATTTTTAAGGCAGATATGGTATAATAAAAAGTGATAATTGGCAATATCCCTTGTGAAAATCAAACAGATATTGACTTCTTATGAAAAATACAGTATAAATTGTAAACCTGTGCATTATCCAAAGAAGTGCTGTAATGATACTGAACATAACCGCCCTGCTCGGTAAATATCCCGATATGGACGATTTTGGCAGTTATTGGTATGATGACCCTGCCACGAAAACCAACGGCGAATTTGACTGTGTGATACGTCGGGGAAATCAGTATGATTTCTATGAATACAAGTATTTTGACAGACCGATGACCATTGCAGAATGCCATCAGGAAAAGGAACAGCTTGACAGTATTAGAGGTATTTCCGTTTCGGGCGTGGGATTTGTCTGCACGGGTGGATTTGCGTTTGAAAACACAGAAGAATATGAACTGATTGACAAGAGAACACTTTATTTTGAAACATGAGCAATAGAAAAAGCCGGGCAGCATTTCAAAACTGCACGGCTGATTTTATGTCTTTATATGTAATCTTTCGGCGATATCTCTTATGGCATTGCAGAATCTGTAATTGGGTGTCAATGATGTCATTGAGTTGGCCGCTCTTACATACATAATTTTATTTGGATTATGAGAATATTATTTGCTGTATTTTTTCAAATATTCCTGATTATAAAAATTGATGTTTATATCAATTTCAAAAAATGGCGTATCGGCGTATAATCGCCTGTATTTCGAGATTTCAGGCGTACAAAAGCAGACTTACGCCCTGCATATCGTGTATAATGTCAAGCTGTATTTAGCTGTGAATTGTCTTACGTATAGTCTGATATATTTCTTCATTCCTGTTGTCAATGGCAATTCTGAGTTTCTTCTGAAACTCAACGATTTCCGCATACGAAAAGTCATTAGCATCGAAAACGATATTTCCGCCTGCATATGAGATTTCAAATACTTTGACTTTCAGGAAGTTATATAAAATCAGGAATACAAAACCTATAAATCCGATTGTTGTCATAGATGATAAATTATCACTATCACTAAATGACTTAAACAAAAATATTGCTGCCACTAACAAAGCTATAATTCCGATAATCAAAAGCAATATAGGATTTCTCTGCATGAATCCTGTGCCGGTAACGTCTTTCAGGTCAACCATGCTTTCTTCCAGAAATTTGGATATTGACTTATTTCCCATGGAGTAGCATCTGCCCTTGAAGTAGACATTTTTTTGAGATACTACACAGAATCCTTTATTAAGGCTTCCTGTTTTAAGGAAATTATTCAAATATCCTCCGCCGAGAACAGCAACTGTTTTTTCTTCAGGAGATACAAAAACTTTATCTTCCCATTTCTGAGTTTCTTGAACCGGGTTGAAAGCCTCCGCCGGTTGATTATACATATTACCGGCTTGTGATGATACCGCATTATAATTATTCATCGGTGTCGGTATTCTTGGTGCTCCGCAATTTCTACAAAACATAAAAAAATCCTCCTGTTAATTATGTGCAAAATTTCAACTGTGATTATTATAACATAATTTGAAAATTATGTCAACTGTAATTTCAATTCGGATACAGAATGCAAATTTTTCATTTTTGACAAAAAGTTTATAGATAATAACATACAGAATTATTCGGGAAATATGTTGGAAAAATACTAAAGAACTGCGAAAAAAGTTTGAAAAGGCATAAAAAAACATACCGTGCGGAAAAATTCAAATCTTCTCCCGCACGGCTTTTTATTTCTTTACGATTATATTACTCAGACGCCGATATTTTCCGTCGATTATGCCGTACAGACATATTTCATCGCAAAGATTATCCATATAACTAACATCAAGATAATTTTCTTCTCCTTCTGCATTTATTCCGAAGAGTGAGTTATGGATATCATAATTTTGATTTTCATGAAAACCCGACCATGTGAGATTTTCTATATTTACATCAATATTTTTTTCATATGTAATACGGTTATCATTCATTGATATAGTAAAGAAATGTTCATAGCTTTCGTTTCTGCCAAAATCAACAGACGGTTTAACGCTCCTGAGAAAGCCTGACTTTTTATAAACTGTAATTTCCGTATCAAAACAATATGGCAAATTTTTTAAATATTCTTCATCATCAGAACCTATCTGCATTTCTGCAACTTTTGTTTTACCATTATAGAATGTTGCTGTATATTCATAGTTATGCCTTGAACTGCCATGTACTCGCAGATTACGATTATATTTATCTATGCTGATGTCATTTGCGGTGAATGTTTCATAATCATCTGAAATAAGGTCTGATATACATTGACATGATATATTCCAATCGGTGAAAGCCTGTCTGTCTTTTATTCGTTGTTGTTCATTTGTGAATGATTGTGTAATAAGTAAGAAAACAATTATTTGTATAATAACTGTCAGAAATATATTTCCGACAAAAACAATTGATGTTTCTGTTTTAGTTATTTTAATTATTTTAATACCGTAAATCATTATGGGTACAATGCAAATAATTGCTAAAATAGTCTTTAAAACGGTTGCAATTATGATATTTTTCAAACCCTCTGCACCTGTCATTTTATCATAAAATATGCCCGATATAAAAAACAATGCTGTAAATACTATTACCCACAATGCAACAACAATTTCTGTTTTAGATAATTTATTATTTTTATTATTTTTAATCTTATTTTTTGACATTTCAATAATTTTCCCCCCGTAATTTATTTTAATGATTATATCATATTATTTTTTTAAAGTCAATAAGCTTATACCGATAAAAAAATAGTTTAAAATCTGCGTGAGAAATTCCTCCGAGTCGGTATTTTGTTTGCGGTAAAATTATTATACCATATCTCAATCGGAATTTCTCTTTTTTATTGGTTCATCTCATTTTAACGTATACAGTTTTCATAAACAAAATTCATAATTAAAATTTGCTGTGAAGTTTAAACAATTACGCATTATTCAGTATTTTTATTTTCATACGGCTCTTTCTTCTGTATTAGCGATTTCTGAAAGCAATTCAAGCCGTCCTATTATTTTAAGCTGTTCTTCTTTCGGAATCATTCTGAAAAGTCTAAGCAGTTCATTTTCCCTTGCGTTTGTAAGCATTATATCATTGCTTTCGGGAAAATCGGCGAAATCATCTTCTCCGTTAATCAGAAATTCAATTGAAACGTCAAGTTGCTTGCTTATGACACTGAGTGCTTTAGGGTTTATATTTCCTTTTTTCCATGCTGTCATTACACTCCTACTCAATCCGCATATATCAATCAGTTCTGAAACAGTTGTATTTTTAATATCGCACTGTTCTAATATGCGGTTGAATATTTCATCATACTCTTCTGACGGTTTTAATTTTTTTGCCATAAATTGTACACCTCACACAAAATTCTAAAATTAGAATTATGCAACCATACAAAATTACTGATTTAGTATTAAAAAAGCATTGACAAATTCTAATTTTGGATTTATAATATTCGTGATGAATATTTCAAGACATAGTTATGCTTATAATATTTTATCACAACTAAATAAAAAAGTAAACAGAAAGGAATGATTTTTTTGATTGGCAGAAAAATTAAAAACAGGCGTGAAGAACTCGGACTTACTCAGCCTGAACTTGCGGAAATTTCAAAACTCTCACAGGGATATATCTCAAGAATAGAAAACGGAAAGTTTATCCCAAAGGAAAGTACACTGATAGTTATTGCAACATCACTGAAAATGTCATATCGTGAACTTCTCGTAAGAAAGTAAACGATGTTACATAATGAAAGGATAAAGTAATGAAAGAACTTAATGAACTTGCACACAGCATACTTGAAAATGGAAATATTATTTGCGTTTATGAGGCTGAAAATGGCGAAAATAAAGATGTAAGTGCCTTTGAAGTGTCTTTTAATGAAAATATTCTTATTCTGATTTTTGACGAAAAAAGCAGGTGTACGGGAATAATCCTTAAATAACGTGATTTTGGCAAAAAACAGAAAAAACCGCACAATTTAAATATGTGCGGTTTTTTGCTTACTGTCTGAATGTGGGCATAAGCTGTAATTTATGAAGATTATTTTTATGCATACGGTCTATTTTTTCTTTGAGTTCAGGCTTGTCGGAAAGGTCTGTTATACCTCTTATGTATGTATCAAGTTCAGCATATGTAAAACCAAGGTTTTCTTCATCTGTCTTTCCGCATAGTCCGTCAATCGGGACTTTGTGTACAAGTTCATAAGGAAGTCCCAGCTCGTCGCCTATCTGAAGAATTTCAGTAACCGTAAAATCAGAAAGCGGGGAAAAGTCACCTGCTGCATCGCCAAACTTTGTAGAATAGCCAACCCAGTCTTCAGACAAATTGCAGGTATTTACAACACGTCCGCCAACCGTTGCCGCAACAGCGTATAAAGTAGTCATTCTTATGCGTGCAGGAGTGTTGACGATTGCCTGACCTGACGGTTCAATGTGGCTTTTTATTTCAGTCATGAAAGACTTTACAGTTTCGCCGATATTGATTATGTAGTGATTTATGTCAAGAGTTTTTACCAATAGTTTGCTGAACTCTATGTCAGCTTGTTCACCTTGCGGCATAAGTACACCGATAACCCTGTCTTTTCCCAGTGCTTTAACACAGAGTGCCGCCGCAACTGAACTGTCTTTACCGCCTGAAATGCCTACAACTGCCTTAGTATCAGGAGAGGCGTTTTCCTCAAAGTACTTTTTTATCCATGCAGTAACATTTTCAACTGCCTGTTTAGCGTTAAATTTTTCCATAAAATTACCTCCGTTTTTTTTCTATTATAATATAATTTAAATATTTTGTCAAGCTAAAAATTTCCATTATTCAAAGTCTGACGTATTTCGTCGAGTGTATATTCTTTCAGAAGTTTTCCGTCCCTGAAAACAGGCACAAGAAGATTTCCGTCGGGAATAGTGCTTGCTGTAAAATTATCTTTATAATTTAATTTGCCGTTTTCATCACGGTAAACATAACAAAGACCTTTCTGACTTTTTTTAAAGTCACTACCAACAGGATTTTTGAAAACAGGGTATTCTCTGCCGTCAATTTCAGCATAACAAGCCTTTATGGCACAACCGAAAGTATCCCTTGTAAACGGCTTTAACATTCCGTCCTCCTCTATGCAGTGCATTGAAAACGAACCTACACCCAAAGCAACATTTGAACAGGCAAAACCATTTTCCAGCAGTATCTTATAAATTTCTTCACAACGCTGTACTGTTATACTGTCGCCGTAAATAGCTTTTACGTGTGGGTCAAGAACTTTATAGCCCTTACTGTTTACAGTACCGCCGAACTGTTCCCATAGTTTAAAGACTGTTTTTGTAACAACTTCAACGCAGTCGCCCGAGTCACCTCTCATAAGCATACAGCCGTTGTGATTCATAATATCGTCGTGAAGTTGCGGGAGTATATTGTCAATGACATTCCAATAATTGTAAGAATCAAGCACCGCCGAAAAACTTGTATTCGGGTAGAGTTCATTCAGTAATTTTCGGAGAAAAGTTATTTCATCGCCGTCACAGGCATAATTTGAACACATAACAAAATGTTCCGTACTTACAGTGCCGAATGCAACCGATTCTTTTGTACAGTCACAGTTGAATATCTTTTCAAGATAAGGAATTGCCGGAACTGTTGCTGTATTCTCAAACGATAAACACCAGCCGGCAGCGGCTTTCAATGCAGAATCAAGGCACGTATCCCCCCTGAAATCAAATGAACCTAAAGCCTTTGAACGGCTTATATTGTCATCACAAGTAATATTATAGTATCTGTTTACTATTTCACGATAAGTCGCACCAACTGTTGCAGTAATCTGCGGATACCATATTTCCGCACTTATAAGACTTTCAAGTGCTTGTGGCAACCATGCAAAATCTTTGTGTGTATTGCTTATGCTGAACATAGGAACGTGTACGGGTACTTTTTCCCCCTCCGCCAATGCATCAATTTCAACAGGCAAATAACCCAGACGGTGCAGTTTACGTATTTTTTCCGAATTATATATACCTTTTCCGAGAGTGAAATCAAGTACACGCTTAAATTCATTGACAACTTCATTTTCTGAACGTTCAAAAAAATTCTTGTTGAAAAAGTCTGTCAGATATGTTTTTATAAACATCTGCAAACCAAAGTTTACCACGCTGTCCCAGCGGTTTATACGGCTCATTCGTGGTGTGTAGTATGACACGGATTTTGTCATTTTCGGGTTAATCATATCGCTATGTACTGTTTTATAAAAATCGCACATAAGCATAGGGTTTATATAATCATACAAAATAAATCACCTCATATTCCATTTTTCAAGTATTTCCATAAGATTAACGGCATTTTCTTCCTGCTCTGCAAAATTGCCGTTTGTTACCTGCATCGCAATATTCATATAAAGCCGGAATTTTTTACCGTCTGCCATGAAAACCGCTTTTATACGATAAACAGGCAACAACGCAACTTTTTTGATTCTAAATTTTTTCAGTTGTTGTTCGGAAAAAACAAATTTCTTTTTCAATATTCCGAAAGCTGAATACTCTGCAATGATAATTTTTCCGCTGTCTGTCAGTGCCATAAAGCCAACGTCTGTTTTATATCGCCTTGCGAAAATTCCCGTTTCACAATTTATAGATGCATAAACAGGATATTTATAATTTTCACCGAAAGTTTCAAGGCTTTTTTTCATTAAATCATCTGTAAATTCTATCATAGGCAATCAATAACAGTAATCTTATTGTCAGGTTCAATGCTTAATAATGAATTAGTAGTATATATATGTTCTATCAAATTGCCTTTCAAGAGTTCGCCTTTTGCTATTGAATTTTCACAATGAGTAAAATATAAGTATATCTCTTTACAGCCAAGCTCTTTCAGTTTAAGTGCGGAATAATAAGCCGTTCCGCCGTATGAACATATATCATCAATGAGTAATACCTTTTTATTACAGGGAGAATCTCCGTTAATATCAAGCCTTAAAATTTTTCCGTCACTCCGGTTACGCTTTTTTATTCCGAAACCGATATTATGAAAATCCCTGAACATAGCGGAATAACGCTTACAGCTTCCCTCATCGGGAAAAAATATATAATCATTGTCTTTATCAATTGCAGACATTTCAACAGCAGAATTTATATATTTTTCAGGTGAAATGTTTTCACAGTGATTCAGCAATGCAACTG
The DNA here is from genome assembly GCA_947627175.1 of uncultured Ruminococcus sp. Taxonomy (GTDB): domain Bacteria; phylum Bacillota; class Clostridia; order Oscillospirales; family Ruminococcaceae; genus Ruminococcus. The sequence goes on along the minus strand of CANQVA010000023.1, from coordinate 18,543 downwards.
AAACAGCCGAATGTGCGTCAAGAACTGTTACTTTACTGAAATCAAGAAAGTTTATAATTCTGCAAAAATATTTAAGAGTAAAAACTTCGCTTTTGTCATTTACTCTGTCCATACGTGCATCAGGTATATAAGGCATATACAAGTTTATCGGGTTATTGTAATTTTCTTTCAGATATTCAGCTATATAGACTAAAAGCGTCAAATCGGATATTTCCCTGTAAGTCCATATTATTTCAATAGGTGAATTATCTGTTATCATTATTTCGGGTATGTTTATCCTGAAAGTGCCATCGGGAAATTTATTCACTTCAGGCATAAAGAATTTTTTATATTTTATTGAAATCATAATTTCACCCACCTACAATAATAATCTGACAGGCTTTCATAGCTTCAAGTGCTGTTTTATGGCTTTCAGGCGTAACACCTGCACAACAGTCAGCAATGACTTTTACAGGAACTTCGGGAAATGCGGATTTAACAATCATAGCATTTGAAATTACGCATATATCCGTACATACGCCTATAAGCTGAATTTCATCAATTTTTTCGTCACGTCCCACAGCAAACGGCAAATCAGACGCTCCGAAAGTTATTTTTTCAAGCTTTATGCACTCCCCGAGAACGTTGTCAATTTCGGGAACAATCTTCCAGCCGTCTGTTCCTCTTATGCAGTGCGGTACAGGCAGAAAATGACCCTCTTGTGTATTCATATAATTTTCGTCGTGTGTATCAAGAGTTGCAATTATTTTTCCGTCCTTTTCAGTTTCACGGAATTTTTTTATATACTCCGTTACTTTTTCCACAACAGACAATGTTTCAGGATTACCAAGAACACCTGTTGTGAAGTCATTCTGCATATCAATAACTATCAATACTTTCATTTAAATAATCTCCTTTCATAAAAAATGTGATATAATAAAAATAGGTGCTGTAGACTTTTGACTTTATCTTGCATAACCATAAAAATTTACTGCAAATCACAGGCTTTATTATTTTTAAGCATATCTGTAAATGAGTAATAAAATCTATGGTAAAAACTGATAATATCTACTAATTTTTTGCCTTGAAAAGGAATTTCTCCGTTCATACTCCTGAAATCATTGCAATTCCACACAAGAACAGTACCGCTTGTATTTTCCGTAATAATTGCATATTCATGGTCATCAGGTTCATCACAGCGTTTAATTCCATCAGAAATATATGCACACTGAATCATCTTGAAATTGTGGTTTATATCCGTCATATAGTAGTCAAAATTTGCATTTTTGAAATATCTGTAATCAATACTATGTTTTTCTATACAGTCAATAAATTGTATTCTGTCGTTTTCACAAAGGGGTTTAAAAATAAAATCCTCTGCAAGTAATTCACCCATATCCTGCCATTTTTGGCTGTTTTTTAACATTATTTTATGCTGACGTATAATGTTAAAACTGCTCAATAAATGACTTTTTAAATTAAGTTTTCTGCACAGTTGCTGTTGAAATTCAAAAGCATATGTTTCCTCATAGAAACGGATAATTTCTTTCAACTGAGATTTGTCAAGCATTGTATTTCCCTTTATTTCAAGAATTTCCAAACTTTCGACAATATGTATCCACCTGTCATTTTTCTTTTCACTTTTAATGCTGATATTGCAGTTTACTTGTCCTGAAAAATTTTTGTATGTAAAAATATATTCTTGATATTCTTGTTCTCCCGAATTATGCCTGAAAAAGCCTCTTGTAAAAAACAAATTTCTTTCTTTATCTGTAATTCCGTATATAATCCATGGATTTTTTTGTTCATATCTGTTTTTGCTTCCGTACAGTCTGAAAGTTTCCATAAGATTTTCAGCTGTATTATCATCAAAATAAATAAATTCAAGATTCATATTTTTCATAAAGACGTGATGTCCTGTGTGCTTTTCTTTCGTCATAAAATTCTGTTTCACGGATTTTTGAAGCCATTTTTTTTCGGAAATTCTGTGGAGAAGTTTTTTTCCCTGTTATTATTTCATAAGGCTGTTGAAGGTCTGAAATCGCAAAAAGCGGGGGCATAAGGTCAAATATTATGTCATGATTTGTCACTTCATCACGCAACCTTATAAAAGCATCATAAATAATTTTTGCATGGTCAAATGCAAGCGGATTTTTTTCGGGCAGTCCGTCATTGTAACGGATAACAATTTCGTCATCATTGTAAGAGAGAGTAATTTTTTCGCCGTCGGAATTATCATACTCAAAATTAAACCAGTACGCTTCAAAAGCATCGGATTCTTCAGCAGTCGAAAGTGTGACAGTACGTGTAAGTGCAAGAAAAGCACATGAAATAATCCAACCTCTCGGGTCACGTTCCGCTTTACTGTAAACACCGATATTTATTATTTTTGGGTCATAAACTCCTGCTTCTTCTTTCAATTCACGTATAGCTGTTTCTTCAATTGTTTCGCCTTTTCGCAGAAATCCGCCTGCTAATGAATAGTGGTTCAGAAAAGGCTCTTCACCTCTTTTTACAAGAAGTATTTTAAGTTTACGCTGTTTCAAACTTCTCGGAGAATCGGGCTCTGTGCTGTCTATTCCGAAAACAACGCAGTCCGCCGCAACAGACGGTCTTTCAAAATTTTCTATTGAATACATTTCATCACTCCATTGATAGTAATATTTAGTTATTAACTTTTGGTTTATAAGTAGTATAACACATATTTTTTCATTTGTCAAGAGTTTTTTTGAAAAAAAATAAAAAAAAATTCCTCTGCATAAACAGAGGAACTTTTTGTCAATATCCGACTTGCTGAAAATGATATTCAAGTGCTCTATTTATTCGAGGTATATCATCAGTGACATATAATTCAAAATTCATAGAATCATAATCAAATACACTTGGTGTAAGTGTTTTTTCATCTGAGTTATAATCATACCATTCAGTCACAGTAGCACCGAAACCGTTTTCACCTGAAATTTTATAATTTAATATAGTACCAAAATCTCTTACTTTTGTAACCAGCCTTATTGAACTCGGATTTTTAAATCCATTTGATAATTCAAGCAGAGCTTCATATAAATCTCTTTCATAATCAAGCAATGAATCAACAGGGTTTTTTGTAGGTTCCTCTGTCGGAACTTCGGTAGTAGTTTCAGTTGTGGTTTCTGTTTCTGTTTCTGTCTCTGTTTCGGATTCAGCTTTTTCGGCTGTATCAGAAGCATTTGAGCCTGCCTCATTTCCGCACGCTGTGAAAAACATAGAACAAGCCATTGCAGCAAAAATACTTATTGCTATTATTTTTTTTGAATTTTTCATATTATATTCCTCCTTTAGCAAATACATTATATCATTTCAGATGTTCAAAAGTTTTACAACTGGAATATTTTTTATTTTTAACAAATTTATTTATAATTTTCGCTCTGCTATCGTTCATTTCATTTATAAATTATGAATTTTGTTTATGAAAAACTTGCTTGACAATTCTGCACTTATATATTATAATAGTAAGTAACGCATTTGCGGATAGTAAACAAAATATATTTTATTAAGGAGTGCATAACATGGCTGTAAAAAAAATGTCCCGTGAAAGCTACAACAAACTTGTTGCAGAGCTTGACGACCTTAAAATCAATAAACGTAAAGAAGTTGCTGAAAGGCTGAAAGTCGCTCGTTCATACGGAGACCTTTCCGAAAACGCTGAATATGATGAAGCAAAAAATGAACAGGCTATTCTTGAAGCACAGATTGCAGAACTTCAATACACTATAGATAACGCCGAAATTATTGAAGATTCAAATATATCTGTAGATGAAATCGGCATGAGTTCAAAAATTACGATTAAACGCCTTGACACCGGAAAAATAGAAACTTTTACTATTGTCGGAACTAATCATGCAAACGTAAAAGAGGGAAAAATTTCCGATGAATCCCCTATAGGTAAAGCCGCTATGAAGAAAAAAGTAGGAGAAGTGTTTATTGTGGACGCTCCGGCAGGAGAACTCCGCTTTGAAGTTGTAGAAATATCAAAGTAATATAAAGGCAGAAAGGAAATTATTTTTATAATGAATCAAAATCAGGCAAATTCTGCTCAGACAGAAGAGCAGGATATAAACGTTCTAAAGAAAGTAAGGCTTGAAAAGCTTGCTGAACTTAAAAACCGCAACGCCGACCCGTTCACGGTTACAAAGTACGATGTAAACGCAAAGGCTGCTGAAATAAAGGCAAAGTATGAAGCCGACGAATCACGAATTATAAGTGATGCAAACGGCGATGAAGAAAAAGTAAAAGAGGGTCTTGAATCTCTTAAATCAGTTGATTTCCGTCTTGCAGGACGTATAATGAGTTGGCGGAATATGGGTAAAGCTAATTTTATTGATATACGTGACGGCTCAGACAGAATACAGGTTTATGTACGTCAGAATGATATCGGCAAAGAAGAATTTGCTGAATTTAAAAAATGGGATATAGGCGATATAATAGGTGTTGAAGGATTTGTTTTCAGAACACGTATGGGTGAAATTTCTATCCATGCACACAAAGTAACACTTCTTTCAAAATCCCTGCTTCCCCTCCCTGAAAAATGGCACGGTTTAAAAGACCAGGATATGAGATACAGACAGCGTTATGTTGACCTTATTGTAAATCCTGATGTTAAAGATACTTTTGTAAAAAGAAGTATGATTATACGTGAAGTCCGCAATTATCTTGACAATCTGGGATATATAGAAGTTGATACTCCTGTTCTTCATACACTCGAAATCGGTGCGGCAGCAAGACCTTTTAAAACACATCACAATGCCCTTGATATTGAGATGTATTTAAGAATAGAAACAGAACTATATCTTAAAAGACTTATTGTAGGCGGTTTTGAAAAAGTCTATGAAGTTGGACGTATTTTCCGTAATGAAGGTATGGATACTTCTCATAACCCTGAATTTACAACTGTTGAAATGTATCAGGCTTATACCGACTATATCGGCATGATGGATTTGATTGAAAATATGTACAGAACAATTGCTGAAAAAGTCTGCGGAACTTCAAAAATTACTTATCAGGGCATTGAGATTGACCTCGGTAAACCGTGGGAACGTCTTACTATGATTGAGGCTGTAAAGAAGTATGCCGGCGTTGATTACAATGAATGGACGGATGACGAATCAGCACGAAACTGTGCGAAAGAAAAGGGCGTTGAAGTTGAAGAGGGCGAAAACGCCACAAAAGGTCATGTTCTTATTGCATTTTTTGATGCATTCGTTGAGGATAAACTCGTTCAGCCGACTATCATATATGATTATCCCGTTGAAAATTCACCTCTTGCAAAAAGAAAACCGTCTGACCCTGCATTTACGGAACGTTTTGAATATTTCATTTATTGCCGTGAAATGGGTAACGCATTTTCAGAACTCAATGACCCGATTGACCAGAGAGAACGCTTTATTAAACAGGTTGAGGCAAAGAAAGCACAAGGTGCTAATGCGGAAGTTGATGAAGATTTTGTTACCGCTCTTGAATACGGACTACCACCGACGGGCGGTCTTGGATTCGGTCTTGACAGGCTTGTTATGCTCCTTACAGACAGTGCCTCAATAAGAGATGTACTGCTTTTCCCGACTATGAAACCAATTCCTGCAAACAGTGGCAGAACGGTTACGGAAGAAGAATAAAAAAACATAGGGCGGATAAAAAAATCCGCCCTTGCGTTTATATGTTGACGGAGGGTATATGAAAAAAGATAATGAAAATATTTCCGGACATGATGACGAAGAAAAACTTGACATAAGTAAAAGTGTTTTTCAGTCGGCTCGTGAATTTCAGGAACAGCGGAAAGCCGAACTTGAACGACAACAGATTGAAATGCGGAAACAGATAGAAATGAATAAACGTCAGCAACAGGAGGATTATGACAGAAAAATCCGTGAAGAACGTATAGAACTTATACGTCTTAAACAGGGCGTTATTGAAGAAAGTGAAACTATCCGTGAAGAACAACCGCAGGAAATAAAGCTTTCTGTCTGGAAAAAAATTACAAATTTTTTCTATCATAATAAATGGTGGCTTTTTCTTGCAATATTATTTGTGTCAATTGCGGTATATCTTGCTTATACTTTGGTTATGCGTCCTAACCCTGACATGATTGTTCTTGTTCTTTGTGATAATGAGGCTATCGGAAATTCAGCACAATTTGAAACGTATCTTGAAAGTTTTGCCGAGGACTTCAACGAAAATGGTGAAATCAGTGTTTCAACTTATTATATCCCCTATTCTGACAACTCATACAGTAATTATCAGACAGGAAATGAAACTAAACTTACTACTGAAATGCAGTCTGCCGACGCTGTTATAGTTGTAGGCGGTTCAAATATAAACCCCGTTCTTGACCCTGAAAACACTCTTGTTGACCTCTCTGAAATTTATCCCGACAATATTCAAGTGAGAAGTTACGGATTTTTCCTGAAAAATACCGACTTTGCGGAACGTATAGGCATAGACCCCGAATATATTACAAATGATTTGTATATAGGAATAAGAAAACCCCGAAATCTTTTGTATTCTGATATGGAAGATATGCAGAAAACTTATGACAGAGATTTTCCCATACTTGACAAAATAATCAAAGACCTTTCAGAATGAAAAAAATTGCTGTATTTTCACGTACAGCAATTTTTTATATTATAATAATTTATATATCCGTCGAAATTCTCTTTTCCATTCAGTATAAATATTAACGTCCTCCGCAACAGGAATTTTTCCGTTATTCAATGCATCATATACACGCTGACCCGCTTTTGAACCGTCTGTTGAAAGACTTTCAGAACGTTCTTTTATATCTGAATCGTTTCGATAACTGCACACGGCTATGCAGGCATTTTTCGGGCTTTTTCCGTCTGAATCGGTTATTTTCATTTCCTTTTCCGTCGGAACAGTCTGTATAATTTCAAGGTGCATAAACGGCGGTAATAATATTTCTGCCTCGTCGGGTTTTGCGTAAAAGTCTAACACTTCTGCAATATTTATACAGGAAACACTTTCAGGAATAAAAAATTTTATAAGGGTAATTTCTTTTCTGTCACGGTAATTGTCAAGAAATCCGTCTGTTGAAGTTGATGTAAATGAAACAGTATGATTTTTATTAAATATAGGCAAAAAATCGCTGTATCTTTCAACACGGTATGTAATAAAATCTCTTTCCGCACGGCATTTTTTAAAAGCCGAAAACATATTATCATAAAAATCAAGCAGTCTGTTTATATCGTCAAGTATTATCGGATTAAGAAATTTTCCCTCGGCGGTACGTGCTTTTTCCGTTTCTATGCCGTCATAGAACAGCGAATTAAGTACAAGATATGCTTTCGGTTCACTCCAGAAAGAATTATTTCCCGAAACATCACCTATATAATATTTAAGGCAATGTTTTTCACTGCTATTTAAGTACTGATTCATGGATAGCGAAATGTTTCGGTATACCCTGCGACATTATGGGGCTGATTTCTCCGCTTATCAACGGAAGAAAATAAGGAAGGGCACAATCTCTTATATTGTTACCGGCGGAGTTTATATATTCTTCGGGAAGATATTTTTCATTGTTTGCGACTTCATAGGCATCAGCCGTTTCAATTACAACCGCATAAGGCATATCGGAAATTCTGCGGAAAACCATGACTTTTCCCGTTTTACCGCTTAAAGCACATTTTACGCCCTCTGCACCTATGCACTCAGCCTCTTCAATATCAGTCTTTGAGGCAAGGTGTGAAGAACATCTCTGCATGACATTAAGTTCAACAGAACGTACTTTACAGCCTATTTCTTTTCTTACAATATCTTCAAGATACTTTCCGATACCCGATAAATATTTATGACCGAAATTATCAACAACGCCCGACTGTACGCCCTCCGGAACTTCTATTCCCTCCGAAACGGCTACTATTACAGCTTTATGTTTTGACATTTCCTGTCTGACATCACTCAGGAAATTTTCAAGTGAAAATTCTGCTTCCGGAACATAAACAAGATGTGGTGCAGTTTCACCCATAGCGTGCAAAACTGCACTTGAAGCAGTAAGCCAACCTGCGTGCCTACCCATTACTTCAACAATAGTTACAGATGGTATACTGTAAACAGTGCTGTCTCTTGTTATTTCGTGCATAGTACAGGCAACATATTTAGCAGCCGAACCAAATCCGGGTGTATGGTCTGTAACACAAAGGTCATTGTCAATAGTCTTTGGTATTCCGATAATCTTAATATCAAAGTCAATCGTACTGAAATATTCTGAAAGTTTATTTACAGTATCCATTGAATCATTTCCGCCTATATATAAAAATGCACCTATATTACGTTGTTTAAGTGTATTTACAATTTTTTTATAGATTTCTTCATCTTCACGCCAGTCAGGGAGTTTATATCTGCATGAACCCAAAACAGTAGACGGTGTCTGTTTAAGAAGTTCAATATCATCATTTGTAAGAATCATTGATTTCAAATCAACAAGATGATTTTCTATAATTCCCTCAATTCCGTTGATAGAACCAAATATAGCATCAATTGACGGTTCTTTCAGGGATTCCTTGAAAACGCCTACCAACGACGCATTTATAGCACAAGTAGGCCCTCCCGATTGTGCCACCGCAATATTCATCATAAAAATTACCCTCCGTTAATTATATTTATAACATTTATAATTATAATCAGTATAACAAAAAAATATATATATGTCAAGCAAATTCTGAAAAACAAAAAACTTTACATATTTCATGTTATGGGAATAGCTTGCATCAATTCTGCATATCCTTTAGAAAAAAGATAAGGAGCAATTTTATATGAATAAAATAACACGAAAAATCATAGGCGGAACGGTTGTTTTTGGCTGTGCAGTTTTTGCACTTACAGCACTTACCCATATAAGCAGTAAATCAGACGATGTTTCAATGCCTGTTTCAATGATGTCATATCAGGACGAAAAGCCGATTATTATTCTTGACGCAGGTCATGGCGGAATAGATGGCGGTTGTACTGCTGTAGACGGCACACCCGAAAAAGGCATAAATCTTAATATACTTCTGATGCTCAGGGATTTATTGACGGTTTCAGGCTATGAAGTAGAAGTCACAAGAGATACTGATATTTCCATACATGACAAAGGCGTTGAAGGTATAGCAAATCAGAAAAGTTCAGATATGGACAATAGACTTGAACTTTTCAATAAAAATGATAATGCTATATGTATATCAATTCATCAGAACCAATTTACAGATCCTAAATATCACGGGGCACAAATGTTTTATTCCGACAGTAACCGCCAAAATGAAAATCTTGCCCGTTCCATACAGAATAAATTTGTTGAATTTTTACAGCCCGACAATACACGTGAAATAAAACAGTGCGGAAAAGAACTTTTTCTGTGCTATTACAGTAAAAATCCGACTGTAATGGTTGAATGTGGTTTTCTTTCCAATCCTGAAGAAGCATCTCTGCTTACAACCGAAGAATATCAGAATAAAGTTGCATTTACTATATTTGCAGGTATAAACAGCTTTATCAATTCTAAATAATATTATTTGAAAATGCCGTGAAAACAGATAAAAATATATTGACATTTTTTTATAAAAGAAGTATAATGATTCTATAAAATTATTCCCTGTTAAAAAATAAGGAAATCGAATGGAGGTACTTTTCTATGGCATTTTGCAAATTCTGTGGCAGACAGCTTACAGAGGGCGAAGTGTGCAACTGTCAGAACCAACAGTTGAACCAATTCAACAATATGAACAGCGGATTTAATACGCAATTTGAACCGAATAATCAAAATTACAATGCAGGAGATATTCCGGTTGAACCCAATAAAAAAAAGACAACAAATATTATGATTATATCGGCAGGTGTATTGCTGGCTATACTTTTTATTATAGTTTTTGCTTTAATTTTGGGAAACGCTTACAAAAAGCCGTTTAACAAGCTGATAAGAGGCATAAACAAAAATAATGCCGAACTTATTCTTGAACAATTACTTACTGACGATATGATGGACGATTTTATGGACGAAATTGAAGACATGGACAAAGACGAAAGCCGAGAAGACTTTTTTGATGACAGCGAAGAGGCTATGGAAGAAATGAAAGAATATCTTGAAGACGATTACGGAAAAAATGTAAAGTTTTCTGTAAAATTCATCAGCAAAAAAGACGCAAAGAAAAGAGAAATTAAAAATATTGAAAGATTGTATAACCTTGAAGATTATGACGTTGAAATAAAAAATGCGTATAAAGTAAAAATTGAATTGAGAGTTAAAGGAAGAGAAGATGACGAAGATATAAAAATGAATCTCTATTCAGTAAATATCAAGGGTGAGGGCTGGAAAGTCATGGTTGATGACGAAGCCATTGATGATATTAGATATGATATTGAAGATATTATGGATACAAGCATCTATGAAGATATTATTGATGACATTTTTTAACAAAATTTCCGATTATCCGGAGAATATTCTTTCTCCGGATTTCAATTTGTATTTTTTGTATTACTTTCGTAATTATTTATTTATTGACATATTATGTCAGACGTGATAAAATATATTGTACTAAAAAAATTTTTCAGGAGGATTTTCAATTGAAATTAAAACAGCTTTCTTCTTTATTTATTGCACTGGCTGTAACTGCCGTTGTTTCCGGTTGTTCAGAAAAAAAATCAGAATCCGAAAGCGATAATTCTGATTTAATAAATGTTTCCCCAAGAAATATTACTTTTGAGTGGCAACCATTATATGAACAGAAGTTGAACGAATTTACAAGTTCAGATAAATTTTCAGAAACTGCTGCCAATGGTACGGAAGAATCGAGATTTGACCTTTGCGACCTTAACGACGACGGCACACCTGAACTTATTATTTCCGCAAATAATAACCACACAACAACGTGTGAAGTCTTTACCGTGTCAAATGGTGAAGTAATCAGTATAGGCGAAATAGGAGAATATGGTTCTTTCACATACTATCCCGATTTCAAGCTGATAAATAATGAATATTCGGGCGATGGTTTTGTTGTGGGAAAATTCATCAGTTTAAACGGCAATGTATTTACTGATGCAATGACATACAGTGACAACAGAGGTTCAGCTTCAAAGGGTGCTGAAATAAAGCATGAAATTGACGGCAAGGAATTGACACTGCCTGAATATGACGAGGCTATGGAAATGTACAAAAACGCAAAAACTATTTCTTTGGGAAGAAAATATACTTTCGGTTCTGCATCGGTAGATTATGCACTTCATTGTTCTGAAAGTTGGGGAGCTGTTCTCACTCCTAAAGAAAAAGAAATATATAAAGAACAACTTATGATAAATCTTAATCAGGCACTTGAAACAGGCAAAGATGCGGCGTTTGAGTTTTGCGACCTTAATAACGATGATGTCCCCGAACTTGTTGTATCAGAGGGCACAGAGGACACTGACGGCTGTAAAATTTACTATATTTCAAGCGACACATTACTTGAACTTGACGGAACTTACGGATATAAGGGAAAATTTTCATTTGACAATGAACAGCTTGTATTTTATGTAACGGGTTCACCGTCGGGAAATTTATGCTGGTCACTTACAAACAATGATATTTCCAAATTCAACGTATCAAGAAGTCATATGGAATGCGGTCGCAGATATATCTTGACTGAAGAGTCTGTAAACGTTTCAATGCGTTAATGATATGGCTAAATCGAAATATATTTACACTTGTAATCAATGCGGATATGAAAGTTCAAAATGGAACGGAAAATGCCCGTCTTGCGGTGCGTGGAATAGTTTTGAAGAAGAAATTTCCCAACCGTCTAAAAAAACAGGGCGTTCTTCATCACAATCTGCCCCCGACCTATCAGAACAAATTCTTGAACTTGAACAAATAGGCGTTGACAGTGATGTCCGCTATGATACAGGCATAGGAGAACTTAACCGTGTACTTGGCGGAGGACTTGTAAAAGGTTCTCTCGTACTTCTCGGCGGTGAACCGGGCATAGGAAAAAGTACAATATTATTACAGATATGTCAGTTTTTAGGAAATGAACATTCTGTACTGTACGTTTCGGGGGAAGAATCAGCAAGACAAATAAAATTGCGTGCAAAACGTCTTGATGTTGATACGGAAAACTTGTATATTCTCACTTCAACAGATGCGGAGGCAATTGCGGAAACAATATCTTCATGTACTCCCGATATAGCTATTATAGACTCAATTCAGACTGTAAGCATAGATAAAATAGCTTCCAGTCCGGGAAGTATAACACAAGTACGTGAATGTACTAATCTTTTCATGCATACTGCAAAAAATCAGGAAATCCCCATTATAATAGTAGGTCATGTAAATAAAGACGGTGCTATTGCAGGGCCTAAAGTCATGGAACATATAGTTGATGCTGTTTTGTACTTTGAGGGCGAACGTCATCAAAGTTACAGACTTTTGAGAGCAGTTAAAAACCGTTTCGGTTCTACTAATGAAATAGGCGTATTTGAAATGATTGATAAAGGACTGCGTGAAGTGGAAAATCCCTCTCAGATGTTGCTTTCGGGCAGACCGCTGAATGTTTCGGGGACGTGTGTTGCGTGCGTTATGGAAGGTACACGCCCAATTCTTGCGGAAGTTCAGGCTCTCGCCTCTAAAACAAGCTATTCCGCACCTCGACGTATGGCAACGGGTTTTGACTTCAACAGGCTTAATATAATTATTGCCGTCCTTGAAAAAAGACTTGGAATATATATGGGTTCACTTGATGTTTATCTTAATATAGTCGGCGGATTCAGACTTGACGAACCGGCAGGAGATTTGCCGGTTGCTATGGCTCTCTATTCGGGTATTATGGACAAACAAATTGACGAAGGTCTTATTGCTTTTGGCGAAATAGGTCTTGGCGGTGAAATACGTTCTGTTTCGCACATAGAACAGCGTATACGTGAAGCCGAAAGAATGGGCTTTACTACCTGCATAATTCCCCGACAGTCGGCAAATTCAATAAATCCCGAAAAATATTCAATAAATATTATTCCCGCATCAACACTGAAACAGGCTTTTTCAGTAGTAAAATAATATAATAATAAAGGAGGTTGAAAAAAATGCGTTATACTTATAAGACAAAAATTGTCTGTTCAAAAGAAATAAGTTTTGACATCAACGACAATGTAATTACAAATATATCGTTTGTTGGTGGCTGTAATGGAAATCTCAAAGCTATTTCAAAAATCCTTGACGGCTGGACAGTTGAACAGATTGAAGAAAAAATCAAAGGAAATACTTGCGGTATGCGTCCGACTTCATGTGCTGACCAATTGTGCGTTGCCGTCCGTGAGGCTTATGAAGCACAAAAAAATGCATAAATCCGAAAAGACCGGTATAATGTCACCGGTCTTTTTTTGTTATTATTCAAAGTAAACTGAATCACATTCTGTAATGCTTTCAATATCGGCAGAAATAAATTTGTCGGCAGAGAGTGCGTAAACGTAGTCACCTATATAAACAGCACGGTTGAATACGTTAGCAACCCATGCATTATTTTCAATATAGCTTATTTCTCCCTTTAATGTAAATTCATTGTTATCATAAGAGAAAAACATATATTTTGATTCACAGCTTAATTCGCTCTCACTGTCATAATCTATATAATTCTCAATTGTAACAGGTATGCCTATAAGATTTTTTTCGGGAGCTATAAGCAGGCATTTTCTATCCCATACCGCTTCTGAATATAGCCATTTATCGTCTGTTTTGTCAATTGTATAAGTTGCGAGTGCATTTAAATTATATGGGTCTGAATTGTCGAACATAGTCAGCTTTATACCTGTTTCAATGCCGTTTTCATTGGCATTTACACCGAATCCGAGTAAAAGCCCGTCGCCCCATTCCTGCATATATGTGCTGTAGCCGAGTATTTTAAATTCGTCGAGAATAGTCGGGTTTGTCGGGTCGCTTAAATCTATCGCAAATAACGGGTCAGTCTGTTCATAAGTCACAACATATGCCATATCACCGCTGAATTTAACGGACTTTATTGTTTCGTTGATTCCGAAATCTGAAACACTTCCGACTATATTCAAATCCATGTCAAGAACATAGACCCTGTTATCTCTCTTGACAAGTTCACTTGAATAATAACCGCTTTCTTCGCCTGTTATTTTATTTTTAAGTATGTCCCATGCGGTTTCTTCATCGTCGCCATCATAGCTGTGATAAGTTTCTTCATACTCATCATTTGAAACGGCAATTCTGAAATATCCGTTGTATTCACTCATTGAAAACTGGTCGTTTACACGTCCTTCAACTTTTCCTGATGCCTGAGGGGTAATTATTCCGCTGTCTATTGAAATACGTGTTATTTCTGTATCACTCCAACCGAAAGTAGTATAGAGATTTGAACCTGAACAATAAATATTACCTGTATATCCTGCAAGTGCCTTTGTTTCAACCGGCGTGAATGTTCCTGACTGTGTGAGGTCAATACTTCCTACAACAGAATAACCTGTATTTTCAGGGCTTTCCACGGGTAGTAATACATCTTCAGCCGGAAGACATTCTATATTTTCAGAAATACCGCATGACGGAATATATTCTTCAATTTGTGACGGTTCGTCAATATATGAAAAATTATTTATTGTATAGTCTGTTATAAGATACATATATCCGTCAGGGCTTATTCTTACATCGTTGTAATTTCCGTCCTGATAGTATACATCAATAAGTTGTGGTGTTTCGTCTGTTGTGTAAAAAGCCACAAAACAAACGTCCTCCCAGTCATACCAATAACGTTTTTCATATGTTTCTTCATTATAACCGTTCACTGTACCCAATACTGCAAGCATATCATTATATAAATACATATCATGTACATATGAATCTGTTCTGTATTCTTCACTGAAATAGCCTGAAACAACGTCATTCAGTTCTATTTCTCCCGAATTTGTAAATTTTCCGTTATCTACAGATGCATAATTCACTGTCGGATAATTCATATTATCATAATCATTGCAGACGTAATATATATTTTTTCCGTTTGTTTTAACAATATCTGCCTCAAGGACATTTTCTTCCTGATTATAAGTTTCGGAGTGTTCCTCATCATCTGAATTCTCTTCTGTTTCTGAACTCTCTTCTTCTGAAGTCTCTTCAGCTTCTGAACTCTCTTCTTCTGAACTCTCTTCTGTTTCTGAACTTTCATCTTCTGAAATTTCAGGAATATACAATGAACTTTCCTCACCTGCTCCATATTCCGATTCCCCCGCAGCTGGGACGGGCATTCCGTTTTCAACACCCTGAACACTGTTTATTGCCGGTGCTGAATCGCTGTATGCTGCATCATCGTCTACACTACTTTCTTCCGCATCTTCTGCTACTGCATCAACAGACTGTGCACCGAAAGTTTCTATGCCGTAATTTTTTGTGTTTTCAGAAACTTTTTTAAACATGGTGTAAATCTGTTCATAGTCATCTGCACCTGCCATATAACTGCCTGTATCAGCCGTCTTTTCAGTATCATCACTTTCTGAAAGAGACGTATCACTCTGACTTGATTCGTCAATTTTTTCAGCACAATTTTCAGAATCAGATTTACACATTTGTTTTGTTGACGTATTCTTCATGTATATTGCGGTACTTCCGACTATTACCGCACAAGCCGCCGACAATGCAACAAGTCTGCCTGCAACGCTTATCTTTTTACGCTTTTTTGATGGTGCTTTTTCATCGAGCATTTTCTTTATATTTTCGGGTTCAAGTTCTTTTGGTATTTCCTCATTTTCAAGAGCCTTTTTCACTTTTTCATCATTACTTTTCATAAAAAATTCTCCTTTCTAAATTTCGGGCGTAAGTTCAAGGCGGAGTTTTTCCTTTATCCTTGAAAGTTTTGAACGCACTGTTCCTGATTTTATATCACAGATTCTTGAAATTTCTTCACTTGTATATCCGCCGAGTACGGACATTGAAAGAATAAGACTTGATTCACTGTCAAGACGGTTTAAAGCATCTTTCAATTCTACTGAATCATAATCAAAGTTATCTATTTCGGGGAAGTCGTCATTAAGTTCTTCCGCCGTATAATATTCTTTCTGCCTGCGTTTTATCTTTGCGGATAATATTTGCATAATCCAACTTTTGAATTTTTCGGGTTCTCTCAAATTATTTATTGAACAGTATGCATCAAGAACTGTATCACTTACAACATCGCTTGCATCGTGTGGATTTTTCAGACTGTAAAGTGCAATATGATATAAGTCTTTATATACTTCTGCATAAAGCCTTGAAAAAGCCTCTGTACTACCTTTTTTTGCAAGTCTGACATCTTCGGAAAAATTTTTCATATGTTCACCCCCTTTTGAAACGTTTCATATATTAGTGTCAAAAAAATATGAATATGTTGCATAAAAACAAAAAAATCGGCTATATGCACAAATTTCCACAGTAAAAACTGTACATACAGCCGAATAATATTATTATGTTATCTGATGTTACTTAATAATCAGGCGTTGGCACGTCCGAGGAATGCCGCACCGATAATTCCCGCATCGTTGCCGAGTTTTGCAATTACAATTTCTGTATTCTTTTCGGAATTACGTGTATATATTTCTTTCTTTACAAGTTCCTTTACAGGGAGGAGAAGAGGGTCACCCTCATTGCACACACCGCCACCAATGCAAAGTACATCGGGTTGGAAAATATTTATAGTATTTGTAATTCCTGCTGCAAGATACTTTATGTATTTGTCAACTACTACTTTAGCAGGATTGTCGCCTTTCCTCATAGCATCAAAAGAAGTACGTGCTGTTACTTTGCCTTTTTCTTCAGCGATTTTGTTCATAATGCTATCAGGGCATTCAGCCATTGCTTCTTTAGTCATTCTTATAAGACCCGTTGCAGATGAATAAGCCTCAAAACAGCCTTTTCTTCCGCAAGAACATTGAGCCCCGTCAACTTGTATAACAGTATGACCTATTTCAGCACCGGCGAAATTTGAACCGGAATAAATTTTTCCGTCAATAATAATTCCTCCGCCTACGCCTGTACCGAGAGTAATACAAACAGCATTCTTTGCACCCTTTGCAGCTCCTGCAACGTATTCACCGTAAGCGGCGGCGTTTGCGTCGTTTTCAATGAAAACGGGTTTGTCAATAGTTTCCTGAATGTACTTGACCATAGGTGTATTCTTGAAACCGAGATTATTCGAGTATTCAATAATACCTGTTGAACTGTTTGCGATGCCGGGAGTACCGATTCCGACCCATTCAATCTGGTCAATGCTGAGTTTTGCGTTCTTTACAGCCTGAAGTGCCATTTTTGCCATATCGTCGGCAATTTCCTTTTCAGGGCGTGGACAGTTTGTCTTTGTGTTTGCCTTGGCGACGATGTTGTATTCTTCGTCAACAACACCTGCAACGATGTTTGTACCACCGAGGTCAATTCCGATGTAGTATTTCATAAAAAAAATACACTCCTTATGTTTATTTATTTATTTTTCTGTCTTAAAGACAGACTAATATACATTATAATTATATATTATAATTTTATAATAATATTACGAAAATTCCGCAAGAAACTGTTCAGATGTGCCGTTATATACATTAAGGTCAATATATTTTTCTTCACCTTTATAACCGTAAAGTTCTCCCTTATCGCAATATTGCCAGAATTTCCAGTCCATTAAATCGGGTTCAATATTTACATTTCTAATCCATAACGGATAATCACTGAAATTTTCTTTTACATACCTTAAATAAACGGGCAGTGTTGTATAAATTATAGGTTTTACGCCGTAATATTCTTCAAGCTGTTCAAGAAGCGGACGTAATATTTTTTCGGCATCTTCTTTATCAGGCTTATGAAGTTTTTTATCTGCATAATATTCAATATCCACAACGGGGGGCATATCAATTTCATCTGCACCGACAACCGAAATAAAATTAGCCGCTTGAGTTTCGCCTGCACTGTCGAAACTGAAAAAATGATAAGCAGATATTTTTATATCAGTCTCTGCGGCATTTTCAAGATTACGCCGTGCAGATTCGTCAACATGACCACTACCTTCAGTTGCCTTTATAAAAGCAAATGAAACATTCTGTTTATCCATTTTTTGCCAGTCTATAAGTCCCTGATAATTTGAAACATCAATTCCCCATACCGGATATTTTGATTTATTCAATTCAACAGACGAAAAATAACACGCCGTTATGGCAGAAATTCCCGTCATAAATGCACCCAGTAAGGCACATATGATTTTTCTTTTTTCAGGCATTGTAAATATTATCCTCCTGTTCCGGAGTGAGTCCGTTCATTTAAATTACACACAATTATATAATACCCTATTTTCACAAGTTAGTCAAGCCTTTTTCAACTATTTTTTTATCGGTATATGTGTGTTAAAATGATATGAACCCAAAAAAAGAGAAATTCCAACCGAGATATGGTATAATAAGTTTACCACAAACAAAAATACCGACTCGGAGGAATTTTTCACGAATAAATTGTCTGAAATTTTTTTCCTGAATCTGCGTTGTCAATAGATATGACCCAAAAAGAAAAATTTTGATAGATATGGAATAATAAAAGTTGAAGTCCTTTGG